>CAYMWL010000104.1:0-21194 GCA_964394305.1 uncultured Pirellulaceae bacterium | reverse complement strand
CCCCCGCCTCGGCTTAGAATTCCTTGGAATCAGCTGACTTTGCAATCCTCCTGAGGCCTCCGCAAATCGCTCCGGCCAAGGAAAAATTAGCCAAAAAAACACAACCCGATAATCCCACATTTGGTCGATTGCCTGATAACAGTGTGATCACCGGCATTTTCGCCCCGAAAAAAGCTGACAGGAGAACCGCGTCACCCCGCTCTAAAAGCCTGTGAGCTATTGTCAGCGACGCGCCTGATAACAACCTGTTCGGGTGGTCGATCATCGTTTTTCTCGGGAAATAATGCGATGTCACGGATTCTCGATAACAGCCCAAGCAGTTGGTACCAGCCCTGTTTTGCAATTCTGCCGCATTGAGACGGAGCAGTGCTCCGTCTTACAAGCTAGAAACCTGCCGCCACCCCGGCGACCGCGAACATCGCGGTGCACCAGTCGCTAGCACCGCCCTTTTCTCTCTGGCCATCACCGGCAACTCCCCCTACACTCCGCCGCGAATCTCGATTCCAGGAGAGAGTTGCCATGCGTTCGATTGCAGTAATGAATCAAAAAGGTGGCGTGGGGAAAACCACGTCGACGGTCAATCTGGCGGCGGCCCTCGCCGACGCCGGCAAGCGGGTGTGCGTAATCGATCTCGATCCGCAAGCCCATGCTTCGCTGCATCTGGGCGTATCGCTGCAAGATGGTCAGCCTTCGGTTTATGACGTGCTGACCGGCGAGGCGATGTTTCCCGATGTCCGGCAGCAAATCGACAAAAACCTCTGGCTCTTGCCGGCTCACCTCGATCTCGCCGCGGCGGAAGTGGAACTCTCCAGCGAAGTGGGCCGCGAAGTGATTTTGCGTGACAAACTCGCTCAGGACGATCAGCAATTCGATTATCTGATCGTCGATTGCCCGCCGTCGCTCGGCGTGCTGACGATCAACGCGCTGACGATGGTTCGCGAAGTTTTTCTTCCGCTGCAGCCTCACTTTTTAGCGCTGCACGGTTTGTCCAAACTGCTGAAGACGATCGAGATTGTCAGCAAGCGTCTCAACAAAGGCTTGCGGCTCAGCGGCGTACTGTTCTGCATGTACGACAGCGGTACACGCTTGGCCGCGGAAGTCACCAGCGATGTCACGGCCTTTTTTCAAGGCGAACAGGCCTTGGGCATTGCTGCGCATGCTCGAGCGTTCGAAACGCGGATCCGCCGCAACATTCGCCTGGCCGAAGCGCCGAGCTTTGGTCAATCGATTTTTCAATACGCCCCCAATTCGCCCGGCGCGGATGATTACCGGCAACTTGCGGCCGAAGTGCTGAAGATGCAGATCATTGAGGCAGCGCCACTGCGTCGCGCTGCGTAATCGAAGTACTTCAACCGCCACTTCGGTGCGCCGCGAAAGTGCGCGGTCGCCGGTCAAGAAGACCGTTGCGCCAACCTCAATCTCTATGGCGTAGTGCAGCACATCGGGAGTTTTTAGGTTGAGCGAAGTTGAGTGGCCAGTTCGATCACAGGCGCAGTTACTTCGATTAGTACAACTTCAATACCAGCAAAGAACCGGTCAAGCTGAGCCAACGTTGCGGTGTCGCCCGCACCGAGTGGCTTTGTTCTGCACTCCAATCGACCGCCCGCAAACTTTCACCAGCTTTTGCAGGCGGTAAAGGTTCGCTATAATGCCAGTTGCGAACCAGCTTCATACTGCGGATCAGCGCAACGCCGCTGCGAAACTGTACCGTTGCTTCGCAATAAAGGAGGAAGGACGCTGCGCGTCGTTTTGCCGGTTTGTTCCGCCGATGATGAACAAGCCTGCCGGAACGCTGGCACGTCCTTTGATGATGCCGCTTCTGGTCCCCCTCCCCACCCTGAGGGATTCTTGCGAAGGAGTTTTCTAGTGGCGCGATTTGTTCTGCTTCCTCGATTGCTCGCCCTGGTCGCGATCTGCGTTTTGCCACGGTTGGCAGCCGCCGCCCAACCAGCCGAAACCATTCTCCCTGCCACCACCAAGCTGTTCATTTCCACACCCGATGTGGATGAAACTCGCCGCAAGTTTCAGGCGACGCAGCTCGGCGAACTGAGCCAAGATCCACTCATGGCTCCCTTCATCGAAGATCTGAAAAAACAGATCAACAAGAAAATGGTCGCGGCTGGTAACGCCATGGGCATTTCCTGGGAGGACATGGAAGGTGTGTACGGCGGCGAAGCCGTTATCGCCCGCATTCAACCCGATCCCAAGGACAAGAACTCGTTCGCGCTGGTCGTGCTCGTCGACGTGACAGGCAAAGTCGAAGAAGCCAAGACCCTGCTGAAAAAGATCGACGCGCAACAAAAGCTCGAAGGGGCCGCGCGCCGCGAAGTGAAGATCATTGACGGCTTGAACGGCGTCGAGTACGTGCAGAAAGCTCGTGCCGGTTCGCCGCGGGTGGAGAAGGACTATTACTTCCTCAAAGACAACTTCCTGATCGCCACCGATTGGTATCCCACGGCAGTCGATATGGCCAAACGGATCGGTTCAAAGGACATTGCCGGCAGCCTGGCGAGCGTTGAAGCGTTCAAGTATTCGATGGAGCGCAATGCGGAAGTCGGGGCCAAGGACAACCTGAAGTTTCATGTTCGCTGGTTCGTTGAGCCCTTTGGTTATATGGAAGCCTCTCGGGCCGCCAATCGCCGCGAACCGAAGAAAGGCGCTGACCTGTTGAAGATCCTGCAGGCTCAAGGCTTCAATGCCATTCAAGGCATCGGCGGGTATGTGTTTCTCGATACGCCGAGCGACGAAGTGCTGCACCGGACCTATGTGTATGCTCCCAAAGATAAGAAAGCCAAGGGGGCTGATAAGTACACGCTGGCAGCTCGCATGCTGCAGTTCCCCAACAACAAGGAGTTGACTCCTCAAGTCTGGGCGAAGGCTGATCTCGGTACGTATCTCTCTTTCAACATGAAGATGCAGGATGCGTTCAATTATTCGCGCTCGCTGGTCGACGCCATTGCCGGTGAACCGGGCGTGTTCGACGACATGTGGGCCAGCCTGAAGGATGATGCCCACGGTCCGAAGATCGACATCCGGGCGGGGCTGATCAATCACTTGGGTGAGCGAGCGACGATCCTGTCTGATGTACTGCAGCCGGTTGACGAACGTAGCGAGCGGATGCTGGTCGCCATTGAGGTAAAGGACCCCAAGACCGTCGCGGCCACCGTTACGAAGTTCTTCAAGGACGATCCAACGGCAACTCGCCGCGTGTTCGAGGGGATTGAAATCTGGGAGATCCAGAACGAACAGACAGCTGCCGATGATGGCCCGATGCTTTCGATCGAAGGGACTGACTTCGTCGCCACCGAAGTGAAGAAGGAAGACGAAGAAGAGAAGGAAAAGAAGCTCCCGAACATGGCAGTCACCGTGTTCGACGGCCACCTCGTGATCGGAACGCACATCGACTACGTGCAAGACATGATCACCAACGCCAAGAAGATTGGCGCGCCAAACCTGAAAGAACTCGAAGACTTCAAGCGAGTTAATAAGCGATTGGTGGAACTCGGCCAAGGAGAAGACAGCTTCCGCTACTTTGCCAAGACCGAAGAATCGTACCGCGCCACGTACGAAATGCTGCGGCAGAACAAGCTGCCACAAGCCGAAACGATGTTCGCTCGCCTGCTGAATGCGATGCTCGATCAATCGCCCGATGATGGCGTGCGAGAAAACGTGATCGACGGCAGCAAGTTGCCGCCGTACGAAAAGATCACTAAGCACCTCGGCCCGACCGGTCTCTTCGCGCAATCGGAAGAAAACGGCTGGTGGGTAGTGGGCACGCTGCAAGTTCGCGAAGCGAACAAATAGTTTCGCAACTCATCTCAATCTGCGAGATAAACGCCGCGAACATTCATGGACGCGGCGTGGAGAAAAGTGGTTACGAACCACCATCACCAATGTGGTGGTTCGCGCTTTTGCGTGGCTGGCTAAACGCTAGTTATGGCAGCGCAACGGTCTTGAGAGCCAGCGCATCACCATTTTTGATGACGACAACGGCTTGCGTGTCGCTCAGCTTATCGAGTTGCACAGTCCCTTCGAGTTCCTTGATCGTGTCGTACGACTGGCCGGCCTTATCCGCAACCCGTTCGTTGATCCCTTCTTTGCGGCCGATGTCCTTGGTGCTGACCTTCATCACTCCGCGGGTGGTGTTGGCGATGAGCAGGAACTTATCGCCACCCTTTTCATAGAGCACGATGTCGAGCGGCTGATTGCGGTTGCCCAGTTCGGCGACCGTGGTGCCGCGAACTTTCTTACCTTTGTTGGCTTCCAGATCGCTGACCGAGAACCGGACCAGCGGCGTGCAGGTGAAACCGGCGAGCACCGACGGTTGACCATCGACGGTGAACGGAACAAACGCGCGGATGGCGGCGTAGTCTTCAAGCTTGCCGTGCGCGCCGTGGAAGATTTCGACTTGCGTTCCTTGATCCGCTTCGGCGAACGGGAACGAGATTTCGCGAATGTTCGATGGGGCCGCATCGGCAGTCACGCCGCTGATCAGCACCTTGCCATCAGCGTAGGCCAGGTCGGTAACGGCTTCATTGCGGGCGTTCCGCTTGCGGCCGTTCCGTTCCACTTCCTTATCTTCGGGAGGATTCGGCAGCGCGAGCTTTTGATATTGCGTCTTCGTCAGCGAAACTTCGCTGGCCTTGCCCGTGCTATCGATCTTGATCAAGCCGGGTTGGCCGTCAGCCTTGGCGATCGAGAGAAACAGGTTGCCGCTGGCGGGATTCACAACCATGTCGTTGAGCGTCGCCTTTGAGCCGCCGATCGCGCCACTGATGGCTGCATTCAAGTCAGCGATTTCGAACTTGGCTTTGGCTGGTTCACCCTTCGCGTCGCCGGTGTCGATGGCGACCAATTGCGCGCCCTTCGCATCGCCGATGAACAAAATCCCTTCCGGACCGAAGGCGAGATGACCGGCTGACTTCAATTCCGGCGAGCCTTCTTTCAGGCCCCATTTGTTGGCAGCGTGGCTGGTTGCGACGCAAGCGACCACAAGCAGACTGGCGAACGAGACAAACTTTCGCATGACGCAGACTCCTGACAGAAAAAGCGGCAGGCCACGCGGACATCGCGCGGAAAATCGATTCGCGTCATTGTGCGCAGGCCGCTGCGCGGGAAGCAATGCTACGAAAAATTGACGCGGTTCTTCGTCCGGCGAAGGTACGCAGTCGAAGCAATTCGCTCTGGACCCACAAAACTCTGGGCCTACAAGAGATGCCGCGCCTTGATGTTCAAATAGGAATTGACGAGCGGCGCCGTCATATCTTCCGGGAAGACATCCAGGCTGAGCACACCGGTGTGCTCCAGATCGCGCAGCACCTGATGCCGCCAGGCAAGAATTTCCGCAGCCGCTGCCGCTCGATAGAGTTCCTCTTCGCTGCGCGGATCACGATCGGCTGCGTCGAACAAGTGATGATCCCGCAAGAGAACGCCCAGCGGCAAATGCTGGCCGACGACGTTCCCCAGGTAACTTTGCACCTGGTGCGAGTTCACTTCGTCGATGACATTGGTGATGAGCACGACGAGCGAGCGTTTTTTGCAGTGCGTGTGGAGATGCAGGAAGGCATCGTCGTAGCGCGACTCGACCAGTTGCGGAAAGCGGTCGAACGATGCGTGGAGCAGCTGGTTCATCTGATTCATACCACCGCGGGGCGGCACGAACGACATCACCTTGTCCGAAAAAGCGATCATCCCCACCGAATCGCCCTGCCGCAACGCGACGTAGCTGAGCATCAGCATGGCGTTGAGCGAATGATCGAGCAGGCTGATGCCTGACGCTTCGTTGGTCATCAAGCGGCCGCAGTCGACCAGGAAAATCAGCCGCTGGCTTTGACTGGTTTGAAAATCCTTAACCGTCAGTTTGTTCCGCCGCGCGCTGGCTCGCCAATCGATGAACTTGTGATTGTCGTCGAGCGTGTAATCGCGCAGCCGTTCGAAATCATTCTCGGTGCCGACTTTGCGAGTCCGCCGCACCCCCATCAGACTGAGTCGATTCGTTCGCGCGAGTATCGCATACTCCGAGAGCTGCTTCATATCCGGATAGACGTGAATCAGAGTTGGCGCAGGATATCGATAGAAACGCTTCCAAAAACCGAGCAAGCTGCGGACGCGGACATGCACGCAGCTCATAGTATAAGCACCGCGGCGACTCGCGATGAGATCGTAATGCACGATCGATCGGCTGCGAGCTCCGAGCCGCAAAATAAATTCCTTCGGCTCAACTGTGAATTCCTGCGGCACATCGTCGCGAATCCACGCGGTGAACGACGAACCACTAACATTAGAAATCTGCAGCGTCACGCGATGCGGTTTTTGCAGCGAGGCGATCTTCAACGCCTGCCGTTCGATGGTGAGGAATTTCTGCCGAGGAATTGTAAAGAGATCGATCAGTACGACCAGCGGAATGACCAAGTCGATGGCAAGTATGAGGCCGAGCAAGCGTTTGTCGATCAGCAGCGCGAACGTGAGCGCAACCGGAATGCAGAAAATAGCGATCTGAGCCAGATGCGGAAACGTCCGCCGCGTCCACGCCAGGAGCGCGATGGGTAACACTGCGAGTAACACAATCAGCACCGCGTACTGATTGAGAAACTCAGCGTTTTGATTCAGCCATTGATTGAGGCGTTCCATGGCGTGTGTTGCGCTTAGAGGCGCGGAACCTCCACGGAGCGAATCATCTCGGTGAGCAAATCATCAATCTTCTGCCCTTCCACTTCGGCTTCCGCGGTGAGAACCACGCGATGCCGCAGCGCGGGCAAGGCGATCTGCACCACATCATCGGGCACCGCATAATCGCGACCCGCAAACGCCGCGAGCGTGCGTGCGGCCTGCACGAGTGCCAGCCCCGCGCGAGGCGAAGCGCCCATGTGAAACTGCGGCCATTCGCGCGTGCGACGGACGATTTTGTTGACGTAGTCAATCAGCCGAACGTCGATCCGCACTTGTGCATTGTCTTGCACGGTCTTGAGAATCTCCGCCTGATTCGTGATCGTTTCGATCTCATTCTTCAGTCGATCGTTCAGATCAAGCTGCTGGCTGTGCATCTGCAGAATTTGTGCTTCTTCCTGTTCCTGCGGATAGTTCACCATCAGCTTGAACATGAAACGATCGAGCTGCGCTTCGGGCAAATTGTAGGTGCCTTCCGATTCAATCGGGTTCTGCGTGGCCAGCACGAGGAACGGCTTTTCGATGACATGGCTCACGCCATCGATCGTCACGCGATATTCCTGCATGATTTCGAGCAGCGCGGCGTGCGTCTTCGCCGGTGCGCGGTTGATTTCATCGGCCAGCAGGAACTGCGTGAAGACCGGGCCGGGACGAAAGCGGAATTCTTGCGTCTTCATGTCGAAGATCGGTGCGCCGGTGATATCCGACGGCATCAAGTCGGCCGTGAATTGAATGCGGCCAAAGTTGCAGCCCAGCACTTTGCCCAGCGTGCGGACGAACAGCGTTTTGCCCAGCCCTGGCACACTTTCGATCAGCACGTGGCCGCTGGAAAATAATGCGACGAGTGCTCCGAGCACCAGTTCGTCCTGCCCGACATAGATCTTGGCGATTTCCTTGGTGATGCGGTCGAACAATTGTTTCGTCGGCGTTTCTCTGCCGGGTTCTGCCCGCGGCGACATGTGTACGCCGACCGGCGGTGCGTTTAGCGGCTGAACGGGCTGATGAGGCGCGTAGGCTGGCGCGCCGCTGCCCGGTGCAGAATAAGTCGGTTGCTGTGCGAACGGTTGCGGAGCGAAGGACTGAGGCGGCTGTTGAAATGGCTGTGGCGCCGTCGGCTGCGATGGAGCATCAAAACTCAAGGGTGCGGCGGCCGATGCAGGCTGCGGCACTTGAATCACGCTTTGGCACGACGGGCAGGTTGCTTTGCGGCCTGCAGCCGAGGCCGGTACTTTTAACGAGCGGCCGCAGCCCGTGCAGGAAAACTCGATGGCAGCTGGGTCAGAACCAAGAGGAGTAGAAGTCATGCGGAGCTATTCGCAAAAATGTTTCGTGATGGGTGGAATGCAATGTAGTTGGAATCAATGCCTGCGCGTTTGCTCAAGGAATTATTTTTTATGAGCCTTGCCTGAATCTCGTTTGGCATGTTGCCGATACTGTTGCAAACGAGCATAGGCATAGGCCTGGTCCTTGGTCCGCTGCATCAGTTTGCCGAGCGCTGTGATGTGCTTACCGAAGTCGCTCGGCGAATCGGTCGGCAGCTCACGAGCGCGGCCAAAAATGGCGGACCGAGCCAGGCAGTAAACGAGCGACAACATCACCAAGTGAAACACGATCGCATTCATCGGAAATGGCCACGCTGCATTCGGTTTCTCGGTGCTCTTTTTTTCGATCGGCGGCCCGCCTCGATCACTTTCGAGAAACGCGACGGCACCGTCGGGTTCGGTCTCCGCAATCAACTTGCCGGCGAGCTTGCGGTTTTCTTTGTTAATGAGCGGATAGTTCAAAAACATGCTGCCGTTGCTCACCACAATCACGCGCCCGCCAAACCAGGCGTCGTCGGTGACCTCGAACACAATCGGCTCACCCTCACTGGTGAGGAGCGGCTCCAAGTCTGGAATGACATCGTCATTTCCTTTGGGCCGATCCTTCTCGCTGGGTGCTGCCAGGCGAGTATTGAGCGAAATATCCACTTGTTTCGCATCGATCCCTTCGGCCCAATCGCCTTCCAGCTTCGTCACTTTTCGCGGTTTGGCTTCACGCGTGACGAACCAACGGGCGTAAGCATCCTTGGGCATCCGCTCGCGAGCTTCCGCATACTTTGATTTCGCGTCGGCCAGCTTGTGTTTGATTTCGTCCTTTTGATTCTCCGGTGCATCGGGGAGCACCTTCGACCAATAGGCCGTTGCCGCATCGTAATCCCTGCCAACGTAAATCAAGGTTCGTCGTTCATTGTTGGCCCTGCCATCGGACAGCCACTGTTCAAGTTCTTTCCGTTGCTCGACGGTCGGTACATCGAAGTCATTCGGAAACCAAACAATGGTTTTGTACTTCTGTAACTTCGGCGACAGTCGTTCAATCGACGTCACGCTGCAGCCGCTTTGGCGAAACATTTCCGAAAGCACGATGGTGCCGTTCACGCTGTCGCGGTGCTCGTTGCCGGTCCGCCGGCCGTAACCAGTATGCAATTCCGGCCCGCCGCGAAACCACCAAATCAGCAGAATTACCACCAGCACGAGGCAGCCCAGGGAAACTGGCAGCAGCCATTTATTGCCGCCGGCAGCCGCTTCAGTCGTCGAATGATAAGCAGGGGCAGCGTTCATGCGGCAGCGGCCTCCACCCGTTCCAATTGCTGATGAAAATCGTCGAGCCGCCGCCAGCTTTCTTCAAAACGTTCACGACTCAAGTCGTGATGGCCAAAAAAAACATCTTCGAACGAAATCATCGTTCGCTGCAGCAGTTGCTTGATCGGTTCACGCGAGCGAGTCTCGCGCAAGTATTGCCGATTAGTCTTCCCTTTCGCCAGACGGATAACATGCCGCTTGTCGAGTGCCACGAGTTGATAACTGAACAGGTAGACGATCGCCTCGGAGTAATTGCCGGCGTCGTACAACCGCTGCGCTTCGGAAAGGAAATCGCCCGTGGGTTTCTTTAGCTGAAAGGGCAAGTCCTCGACGCGATCCACGTCACTCGAAGTATCGATGAATTTGGCGCCCGTCGTTTGTGTTTGTTCGCCATTCAAAAACGCCAGGACCAGCAGGACAATCAACGCTCCAATAATCAACGTCAGCAGCGACAAACCGACCACTTGAAACAACATCCCCAGGCCGCTCGTCGAGGGTACTCGCGTCCCGCGCGGCACGGCAGTGGTCGTGCCGGTCTTTGTCCACTTTTGATTCCCCTGGGGTGGCGGCGCTTTCGAAGTATCGACCTGCACATCCATCCGCTTCACATCGTCTTTTTGAGCGTCGTAAAACGGAAACGACGTTCGGCCATTCAAGGCATTGCGGGCAGCTTTCAACGACTGCTCATCGTCAGCAATCGCCAACGCCCCACACGCCAACGCGCGCAGCAGCACCAAGGCGAACATGGCGAACACGAAATGGCGAACGAGCGGTTTCATAGCAATTACAACAGCGTCGGCTTCAAACGGAGAGCTTCGGCCTTCATCAGCAGTTCTACTTCCCAACCTTCGTGCCGAATCCGCAGGTCGAGATAATCCAAAAACCGCACCACCGAGACCAGGCTGACTACGGTCCATAACACGGCCGGAAACCAGATATAAACTAGCACCCAATTGAGCTCGTAGCTGCCAAACAACACTGCCTGCAGGAAGTACGAAGTCGCGCCGACCATCCAGATCAAGGCAAACGTCGCCAGCACCGTTCCCAGCCAGCGCACGAAAAGGTCGTTGCTGTAAGGGCCGTGCAGGTGCGAACTTCGTTTGCCGATGGTGATGACTTGTGGATTGTTGGAACGGAGCGGATTCTTTTCGAGCACGACGATTTCATTGATGTATGGCCGAAACGCACGCAGGATCGTGACGTACGGAATCATCAGCAGGCAGACGAGAGCGAACTCAATCCACAGGTTCGGCTCTAAACGATCAAACGCTAGCGCGAGCAGCCACATTGGCAGTACGAGCCGGAATAAAAACTGGCAGAGAAAAATGGCCGGCCATTGTTTGAGCGTGTCCCACACGGTTTGCCGTATGCGCGGGTTTTCCATGAAGACCGCGGGCCCCAAGTACGCCACAACAAAAACCGATGCCAAGGGCGCTTCGAAATAAATGAAGACCGCCATCGTCCAGAAATACCGAATCGGCCATTCGTCGAAGTCGGCGAAATCGAGGTCAGCGGCCATCCAGTTCAGCAGCAGAGCGTTGATGATCGCCAGCGGTATGATCGCCAGCAGCGAGCAGACCAGCCATGGCTTCCAAAATTCGCACAGCAGCCGAAACGACAGGTCGAGTGTTTCGAGCAGATTGCGTTCGCGGATGGCGATCCGCGTGTTATCGAGCTGCATTGAGCAACCTCCGTGGGAAGCCCAGCACGACAAAATAGAACGCCAGCAATGCACTCGAGAGCAAACAAACGGCCGACTTGATCCACAGCGGCGCTGCCGATGGCGACAAGAAGCCTTCGATGATTGCCGCAAAGAAGAAGAGGAGCATCGCCGCGCACATGACAGGCATCATTTCGGCGCCGTTCTTTTGCAACGACGCGCCACGCGATAATTGGCCGGGCATGATCCAGGCCATGCCTAAGCGCAAGCCAGCTCCGGCCGAGAGGACAATCGCCGTCAATTCAAAGGGGCCGTGAGCCCGAACAAATTGGAAAAAGTATTCGCCCTGCGAAACCTCGGGCCGAGCCATGTAACCAAAGGCAGCGCCCAAAACCAACGCATTTTTGGCAGTGACATACAAACCGGGCACCACCAGCAATCCCCACACAAAGCACTGCAGACCAATGCTCGTATTGTGCTGAATATAAAACGAGGCCGCCGCGATATCCGTGTCGCCGTCACGGCCATCGAGCGGTTTGTTGTGCATCCCTTCAAGCTGCTTGATGAAATCTTCGGTGAGCATTTCCTCGGCAAAATCGGGCCAAGCTGATTTGGAGTAAGCCAACCAGGCGCTGAGGATAAAGAAGCCCCAGAAGAAGAGAAACATCACCTGTACGCAGCGATCGTTAAAAATCCGCTGCGGCACGTCCTCCAGCAGCACTCTTGCCCAAGCCTGAAAATCAAACCGCTTGGCCCGATACAGCTGGTTGTGCGCTCGGCCGACTAACTTGTGCAGATACTGCACGGTATTTTCGGGCAGTTGGTACGAATTCGAGAGAGCGAGGTCGGCACAGACTGCGCGATAGAGCGCTGAAAAACGAGAGATTTCCGCCGTATTGAGCGAACTCAGGCTGATCCGTTCGCAGTACCGCTCCAACTCCTGCCAGTTCTGGCGGCGGCGTTCGAGCAGTTCGACAACTTTCATCGGAGTTAGCCTTGGTTACTTTGGGAAACGAAGTACTTGGCAAGCGCTTGCTTAAAACGGCCGCCCCGATTCCTGAGGAATGGTGACGATTCGTTCTTGAGGCAGCGGTTGCGGTTTCTGCGCTGGAATTTGAGCGAATGGTTGTTGAAAAGGATTCTGCTGAAACGGAGCTTGAAAAGGAGTTTGCATCTTGGCCGCTGCATGCGCTTCGGCGAGCCGCTTTTCATCTTCGCCCCGATCGGCAATGAACGTGCGGTAATACAATGCGCAAAGGAGCAAGTCGTAACTCGTGTCTGCAGGCAGACCAAATTGCCTGAGCAGCGGCGCGCCCAAGTGCTTGGCCACTTCGCGCCGGCGGAGCGGTGAGAAAAAACGTCGCCGCTCGACATACGTCGCAAGGGCACGCGCGAGCGAGCGTGAAACCACAAAGTTCGGCGGCAAGTAACCGGCGAGCTGAATGGCCCGCGGATCTTCCAGGCGGGCGATGCCGGTGAGCCAGGAGTTCTGCTCAATGACAACCATCGTTCCCGCAACCAAATCGCCCAGCCGTTGGCTCCGGCTGTTGAGCGACATCACAATCACGCCCAGGCAGGGCATGTAGGGAAACAGATCGGCGCCGCGAAGCAAGTTGCGCATGATCGCCTGCAACGCGTTAATGGGTTGACCTTCGGTTGTCAGCACCCGCAAGCCGGTAAGGCGTTTGCCAGGCGTTTGACCATTCATATAGGTCTCGAACAGCCCGCAATAGAACCAGTACAAAGCAAAGCCGACGAGCACGATGATGGCAGTGGCCATGCCGCCGCTCACAAATACACCGACGGTGAGCAACGTTACAAAGCTAATAATAAAGATCGCAGCGCCGACAATGGCCCAATCGATGAGGAGCGCCGGCAAGCGACGAAAGGGGCCCGCAAGTCGATATTCGAACGCGATATTTTCCGGCGTAACTACGCGGATGACCGAATCGATTTGCTCGCGACGTTGTGCCATGAAAAGCTGACTGGGGAATCAATGGTGGCGTTTCAAGTGCCGCCGAGCTCCAACTCGGCGTGAAAAACCACGCCTTTGCATTATTTGTTCCCCGCCAACGGGCCGCAAGCGTGGCTTAGAAAGCCATTTCGTAATTGGTAATTCGCAATTGGCACCTGTTCATTGCGAACTACTACGAATTGCGAAAGGCAAATTGCGAATTCATCTGCCGGCAAGTGGCCATCAGGCCGAGTTGATCGAGGCCTAAATCCGCAAGCAATTCGGCTCGTTCGCCATGCTCGACAAAACGATCAGGAATGCCCAATCGCTTGATTCGGCTGCAATCCAGCCCTAAATCGGCTCCTGCTTCAAGCACCGCCGAACCAAAGCCGCCCATCAAGCAGCCTTCTTCGACAGTGACGATAAATGGGCATTCGCGCATCCCCCGTTCCAGCAGATCTTTGTCGATCGGCTTGATAAACCGGGCATTCACGACGCCGATATCAAGACCATCCTGCCGCATCCGATCGGCCGCGCGAACGCATTCCGTCACCAACGTGCCACAAGCCAGAATCAAGCCATCCCGTCCCCAGCGAATGATTTCGCCGCGGCCCAGTTCGATGGGCTGCCGTTCGCCGGGCAGCGTTTCGGCATTGGCTTTGGGATAGCGAATTGAACTCGGCCCGTCGAGCGTGAGGGCGAAATCGATCATGTGCTGGGCATCGTAAGTGTCGCCCGGCGCCATGCAGACCATATTCGGAAAGACCCGCATGTAGGCAATGTCGTAGCTGCCGTGATGCGTCGGCCCATCGGGCCCCGTAAGCCCCGCGCGGTCCATCGTGAACATCACCGGCAAATTTTGCAGAGCCACTTCCTGGAAGATTTGGTCGTAGCTTCGTTGCAAAAACGTGCTGTAAATATCGACGATGGGTCGCATCCCCGTCTTGGCTTGGCCGCCCGCAAAAGCCACCGCGTGCGATTCGCAAATACCCGTGTCGAAAAACCGCTCCGGGAATTCTTCACGCACCTTTTCGAGCTTGTTCCCTTGGCACATCGCGGCGGTGAGCACGGTCACCCGCGAATCACGCCGCATCGCGTTGCCGATCGCATCGCTAATCAAATTCGTATACGCCGGCGAACCGCCCGATTTCTTGGGAATGGCACAGCCGTTGTCATCTTCAAAGGCTGGCGGCGTGTGAAAGAAAACTGGGTCGGCAGCGGCTGGCTGATAGCCATGACCTTTTTCGGTGACGACATGCAGCAGAATCGGTCCCTTCAGGTTCTTCACCATCTGCAGGTATTTTTTCAACACCACCAGATTGTGGCCGTCGATCGGTCCCAAGTAGCGGAAGCCCAAATCCTCGAACATCATGCCGCCGTGCAGACCGGCCTTCACGGCTTCTTTCATCTGCGCGAGGAAGCGTTCCACCGGATCGCCGAGCAACGGCACTTTGTTGAGGGCTTCGACAACGCCACTTTTTAGCCCAGCATAGAACGGAGTGGTTCGGAGCCGATCCATGTAACTGGCGAGACCGCCGACGCGGGGACAGATCGACATCTTGTTGTCGTTCAAAATCACCAGCGTGTCGCTCTTCAGTCCGCCGGCGTTGTTCAAGGCTTCGAAGACAATGCCGGAAGGGAACGCGCCGTCGCCAATCACTGCCACGGAACGGCGTTCGGGTTCGCCGCGGAGATCGTCGCCACTTTTCAAACCAAGCGCCGTCGAAACGCTGGAACCCGCGTGCCCTGTCATGAACAAGTCATATTCACTTTCGTGCGGGTTGGGATAACCCATCAATCCGCCTTTGGTGCGGATCGTGCTGAACTCGTGATAGCGGCCGGTGACCAGCTTATGCGGATAAATCTGATGGCCGGTGTCCCAGATCAGCCGGTCGCGGCGGAAATCGAAGACGCTGTGAAGCGCCAGCGTGAGTTCGACGACACCAAGGTTCGACGCAAAATGCGCGGTCCGCGTGCTCAGCAGATTGCACAGGACGTCGCGAATCTCCGCGGCCAGGGTCGTGAGCTCGCCGACCGACATTTTTTGCAGGTCGGACGCCGATTCGATTTTGGAAAGGAGTTGATGCATAGTCTTGTTAGTGATTCCTTTCTAACACATACCGGGCCAGCGCTTCCAGGTGCGCACCCCGCGGACCAAACGTCGCCGCCGCCTGCCGGGCTTCGGCGATCAGGCTCGCCGCCCGCTGCCAACTGGCTTCTTCGCCGAGCAAACCCGGGTAGGTCATTTTACCCGCCTCCGAGTCTTTGCGCGTCTTCTTTCCCATCTTCGTTTCGTCGCCCCCCAAGTCCAAGAGGTCATCGACAATTTGGAAGGCTAATCCCAAACAATCGCCATACCGCTCCAGGGTTGCCAATTGCTCCGCCGATGCCCGTCCGATCAGGCCTCCCATTCGCAGCGAAACCTTGATCAAGGCTCCTGTCTTACGCCGATGAATTCGCTCCAAACTCGTAAGGCTCTGCTCCAAAACCGTAGGGTTTAAGTCGTCGTATTGTCCACCTACTAAATTTCCCGGTCCTGCTGCCCGAGCCAGTTCGGCCAAGCACCCTGGCAATGCCCAACTTGGACAATTTGTCGCCACGATCTCGAACGCCTGAGCCAACATCGCATCGCCAGCCAAGATCGCTGTGGCTTCGTCAAAGGCCACATGGCAAGTTGGCCTTCCGCGACGCAGTTCGTCGTCGTCCATCGCTGGCAAATCGTCGTGAATCAGCGAATAGGTGTGAATGAACTCCACCGCCGCTGCTGCCGGCAATGCGGCCTCCATCTCATAACCGCAGGCCTCGCAAGCCATTAACACCAGCAGCGGCCGCAACCGCTTGGCCGGAGCAAACAGGCTGTGGCGAATGGCCGCTGCCAACCGCGGCGGCACTTCGTCGCCATATTGCGTGCAAGTTGTCAGCTGATCTTCGATCCGCTGCCGCAAAACCTGGCAATGGTTCTGAAAATCAGTTGCGGAATAATGCGATTCGAATCCGTCGGCAGACATGGCACGCGAAAGGAAAGGCGGCGGGATGTTTTGCGGTGAACAACAGCATAGCAACCCACCGCGGTCAGCGGCAGGGCGAATGGGCTCGGCGAAATAAAGACGCCTGCGCAAGTTCCCGGTTGCTGGTTAAAATGTTCCCTTCCTACCAACTTTTCATCCGCGTTCGGAGATTCGACAACATGCCCCCCTCAGCAGCTTCTGGCAGCATCATTCTGGCGGGAACCTTTGCGCTGGTGACCGCGCTGTTTTGGGGAACCTACGGGCCCATCCTGCACAAGGGTTCGACCTACATGCAGTCCTACGTGCCCGCTGATCCCAGCAATCCAACACTCAAGCGGCCGCTCGGCCGCATGCGTCCGTTCTTGTGCGTTGGTCTCGCCTACTTTGTGATTGCGGTGTTAGCGCCAGCCTTGATGATTCAGGTCGTGGGTGTGGAGCGTGGCGCTGGCATTTGGCACGGTTGGACATTCAGCGGCATTGTGTGGAGCTTTGCCGGTGGTGCGGTCGGTGCTTTGGGGGCATTCGCACTCATCATGGCGCTCAACAATGGCACGCCGGTACAAGTGATGCCGCTGGTGTTTGGCGTTGCTCCGGTGATTAGTGTGGCGACGGGCATGTATCTGAACAAAACGCTGGGGCAAGTCAGCCCGTTCTTCTTTGTCGGCATGTTGCTGGTGATTCTCGGTGCCGTGACGATTCTGCTCACCGCACCTTCGCCACATCCGCCTGCCACCAAGCCAGGTGCTGCTGCTCACGCTGAAAAACCGGCGAAGGAAGATATGAAGAGCCCGCTGACCGATGAAAAGAAGTAACTGATCGTCGCCGTTTCGCTCCGCGAACGGTGAATCGAGCACCGAACTCTGTATGTTGGTTGGAACAAGCAGTTCGCCGTTCCACCGTTTCGCGCGAAAAAGCCGAAGCCGCGCGGTGTACCGCTCGCTCCGGCAACGAACTGTCGTTTTACCCGCGTTCATCGTTCGCAGAGCGAACAACGACAATCTAAGGCCCTGCTGTCGCATTCAAATCTGCCATTGGCAGCAGGTACGGTTTGATGTTGTCGAACGTCTTGGGCCCCACACCGCGGACGCGGCGGAGATCGTTCCAATCCTTAAAAGGCCCGCGCTGAGCGCGGTCTTCGACGATCCGCTTGGCGAGCACTTCGCCAATGTTGGGTAGCAGGGCAAACTCGGGCCAATCGGCCGCGTTGATGTCGATTTGGAATTTCGCGATGACGGTCGGTGTGCGATCGACATCGACCAACTGCTGCTTGCGATGTTCGTGCTGCCACCAATGCCAGGCGATGGCGACCAGCGAGAAGATGATGATCGCGCCAGCCACGCCCTGATCGGCCAGTCGCAATGACCACCGCGGCCAGGTGTTCTTCGGCGGCGGTGGTGGGGCAGATTGCGACAAGTTACTTTCCTACAAAACTCACGACACTCGCGGCAAACTTCACCGGCTCTTCGAACGGCAGCATATGCGCCGCGTTGTCGAAGATTTCGAGCGTAGCGCCGGGAATCTTGCTTGCCAGAAATTCACCGTGCGGCAGCGGAATCAGTTGATCGTGCCGGCCCCAGAGGATCTTCGTCGGGCATTGAATGCGATGCAGATGCGCGGCGAGTCGTGGGTTGTGCAGATACGGATTCCAACCCACGCGCGCAGAAGCTTCGCGAGCCCGCAACCAAAGTAGAATCCGCGGGTCTTCGAGATTGTCCGGCATCGCCAGTTTGATCGCCGGATTGTTGACGTCTTTGAACAGCAACGCCCGCAGCTTGGCCAGGTCGTCGATAAACAATTCACCCATTTTCGACTCAGCCAGCCGCACGCCGGCCGAATTCACCAGCACCAGCTTGCTCACCAAATTGGGCCGCAGAATCGCGAGTTCCATACCGGTCCAACCGCCGAGCGAGAAGCCAACAACCGGTACGTTCTTCAACTTCAATTCCGCGAGCATGTCGACGTAGTGCCACGCATAATCGGTGACGTCGCGAACTTCTTCCAAGCCTTTCGAATCCGCAAACCCCGGATGCGCCGGCAGCAACACGGTGAAGTGCTTCGAGAGCTCTTCGTGAAACGGCATCCACTCCGTTTCACCCCCGGCCGAGTGCAGATAGAGCAACGGCGGCCCGCTCCCCCCTTCGGTCAGTTGCGTCTTTTTGCCAGCGATGTTGATGTTGCGAGTGGAAGGCATGATTCAATTCGTAATTTGTAATTCGTACTCGGGGCGTTCAATTGCAAATTGCGAATTACAAGTTGCAAATTGAAGAGTGCGTTACTAAACCGCGGTCGGAACATTCATTCGCAAGTTCAGATTCTGCAATGCGGGCATCACTTCCTGGGCGAAGATCGTCAGATTCTTCTTCGTCAAATCTGCCGGCAACGTACCGAGTTGGAACAAGCCCAGCAAATTGCCGACGCCCAATTTCTTAGCATAATGCGTCAGCTTGTCCCGTACGGTCGCCGGGCTGCCGACAATGGCATACGCGCCGTCTTCGATTTCTTTGCGAGTCTTCACGTTGATCAGGAACTGCTTCATGGCACTATGAATGCCGACGAGCGAACGAGCGCTCGTATAACCCGGCGGCAACACGACCAGCCCCTTCAGCAGCTGATGGGCGAAGTACATGAAGTGATGTTCGTATTCTTCCCAGGCCTTCTCGTCACTCTCGGCGACATAGATCGGGCAGAGCCAACCGAGTTGCTCGGGGTCGGCTTCGTAGCCGTTCTTCTGGCAGCAGTCGCGGAACATGTCGAAGTTCCGCTGAAAGAAGTCGACGTGAAAATACGGAATGCCCATGTACGCATACCGCCGCTGCGCGACGAACTCGATCGTCTCCTTGCTGCCGGCGCCGGGAATCCAGATCGGCGGATGCGGGCTCTGCATCGGCCGCGGCCAGGGGTTCACATATTTCAGCTTCCAGAATTCGCCGTAATGTTCAAAAGGCCCTGGTTCGGTCCACGCTCGAACGACGAGTTCCAGTGCTTCGTTGTACATCGCCCGAGCGTGCGTCGGGTTCATCGAAAAGCTGTAGTACTCCGGCCCGCCTCCCACGACCAGGCCCGCAATCAACCGGCCGCCGCTGATCACGTCGATCATGGCGAACTCTTCGGCGACCCGCGTCGGCGGGTTGTACAGCGGCAACGCATTGCCGATGACCGCGATCTTGCAGCGCTTGGTTTGCCGCGCGAGGATCGAGCCCATCAGGTTCGGGCTCGGCATCGTACCGTACGCGTTCTGGTGATGCTCGTTCACGCACACCCCGTCGAACCCCAATTCGTCGGCCAGCACCAGCTCGTCGAGAAAACGGTTGTAAAGCGTGTGGCCGTGCTGCGGGTCGTAGAGCGAATTCGGCAGCCAGGTCCAAGCCGATTCGTACTTGTCGCCAAAGTCCGCCGGCAGCCGATCCCAGGGCATCAGGTGAAACGCAAAACACTTCATCGCAACAAAACTCCGCAGCAGCCAACGAGCGCAACCGCCAATCCAAGCTAAACCAGTGTGGCCAAAGCTCCGAGGAGCGGCAAGGACTAACTCGACCGGCGGCTGCCGTTCGAAAGAAAATATATCAGCCAGGTTGATTCTTTCCGCACATCCGAACAACCCTTCCCACATTCCACCTTAGGCAAATGGCAACTTGCAGGGAAACGGTGAAGAAGAGAGGCAAACCTTTGAGCACCAACCAACCCCCCCTCGACCGAACACCACCCTTCCAGGGAGATGTCGATAACACTTTCACATCCAGAAAAATCGTAGCAAGCCATTGCCTCATATAACGTTATCAAATATTGAGCGATAAGCCTGATAACACCTGTTCGCCCTTCCTGAACAGTTCCATTCAACCTCCCCCTCCCACCCGCTTTTGTCGAGTTCCGAGCGAACATTCGCTCAGATTTCTGGTCATATCACCAGTAGCCCCTCCTCGCGCCCAAGAAATAGCTGACAACCGCCTGACGGGGACCATCAGCCGTTTTTTTCAACAACCAGATTGAAAAAGAGCGTAACTGCGGAAAGTGATTATATACATCTGTGCGCTATTGTCAAGCTTCCGTCCCGAACTCAACCTTGGCAGGCCGACCACCTGGCCCCTTTCTCAACGAACGACTCACGATGACCGCTTTGATTATCCCCACGGCCGACTTGGACCTTGTTCTTCAGTCGCCGGCCGATGTGCTGAAGTGGATTGACTCACTGCCTGCGGAAGTGCGGGCTGAGGTTTCTCCCGACTGGGTCGCGCGCGTGCACAACACGCCGCCGGGCGATCCTTGGGCGCTAAGCTACTCCATCATCGACCGCGCGAGCGGAGCGACGATCGGCAGCTGCGCGTTCAAAGGGCCACCCGATGCGGCGGGCATGGTCGAAGTGGCCTACGGCATCGACGAAGCCCACCGCTGCCGCGGCTTCGCCACGCAGGCCACAAGCGGCCTGGTGCAGTTTGCGATCAACAGCGGCAAGGTGCGTTTGATCCGCGCGCACACGCTTGCCGACAATGTTGCGTCAGCCCGCGTCCTGGCCAAGAGCGGTTTTCAACGGATTGGTGAAGTGGTGGAGCGGGAAGATGGGTTGGTGGATCGGTGGGAACGCGTGGAGTGAGCTAGGGGTAGAGGCAGAGAGTTGGTTCTGGACCGGTGCTAGCTAGGTGGCACTACTCAGCAAGTAAAGGATGATCAAGTATTTGAAGGTAACTGGTAGATCGGATTACTCGTTTAAGACAATGCAGCAATCGGGGCTCAGCTCTTGCGACTTGGCGCAAAAACTCAAATGTTCTTTTGTCAACTTCAACCGCAGTTGCATAGTTAATCAAAGTTGAATGATCTGCATCACCAAGATCACTGCCGCTAACCCGTTCCGCAGTTTCTTGAGATACTCGGAGTTTTCGCGAAAGGAAATACGAAGGCAGCGAGTCATGTGGCACGATAGTGGCGTCGATCTTAGCGTGTGGGCGAAGTTTCTCGCTGAATTGTGCTAGATGAAGATCGTACAGATACATTTCAGCAATTTCGCCGATGGTAGCTCTTGACTCTGCCAACTCAGGAGCGATTCCGAGTTCGCAAAAAAATTGCTCCTTGGAGACTCTACCTTTTGCCAACACCGCTTCAAGATCACGCATAACTCCCCGTGTGAAATCCTCAGCAACGATCCCTGGATTTGAAAGTCGCGAATCACCGTGGTTTGACAGCTCTGATGCGAATTTCTTGACGAATCCGCGTGCCTTTGCCTCAAATGCTGCTATGTTCGCAGGTAACCGTTCACGCTCTGGTGAGTGATGGGGCAGTTTGATGGTCGAGGT
>CAYMWL010000103.1:0-22111 GCA_964394305.1 uncultured Pirellulaceae bacterium | reverse complement strand
GGCGAGCGGAATCGCGTGATGTATGTCCTCAAATCGCGTGGCATGGCCCACTCCAACCAACTCCGCGAATTCTTGCTGACCGATCAAGGAGTCGAGTTGCAAAACGTCTATCTCGGCGCCGAGGGTGTACTCACCGGCTCCGCGCGACAGACTCGCGAAGCCATCGAAAAGGCCGACAGTTTGCTCAGGCATCAAGAAATCGAAGCCAAACAGCGCGAGCGCGTCTTGAAGCGCGAAGCCCTTGCAGCCCGGATCACTGCCTTGCAAAAGGAATTCGAGGCCGAAGAAGAAGTGGCGAAGCGGGACATCGAACAGGAAAATTCTCGCGAGGAAACCCATCGGCAGGATCGCGACCGAATGGGAATCAGCCGCCAAGGCGACAAGGTGCTCAAGGATGCCGAGCCCGCCGCTCGTTCCCACGAGATACCACGGAGCCGCAAATGAAGACGACCACAAGCCAGGAAGGACCCGCCGGGGTTGGGGAAGAGACGGAAACTTGGGAACTGCGGCTGTACATCGCCGGACAAACTCCGAAGTCCGTGGCCGCCTTTTGCAATCTCAAGAAGCTGTGCGAAGAACATCTGCCGGGCCGATACCAGATCGAGGTCATCGACCTCATGCAGCATCCGCAATTGGCGGCCGGCGATCAGATCGTCGCGATCCCCACGCTAGTGCGCAGGTTGCCTGAACCGCTGCGGCGGATTGTCGGCGACCTGTCGAATACGGAACGTACACTGGTTGGATTACAGCTGCGACTCGCGAAACCGCTCACAACGACAGAGGAGGGCTCCGATGCCCGCTGAGTTGACGCCCAAGGAAATCGATTCGTCTGCGGCCTTCGAAAAGTTAGTGGCTGGACCTCCAGCGGAAGCGCGCTATGTCTTGCGGTTGTATGTCACGGGCATGACGGCCCGCAGCACGGAAGCGTTCGCCGCGATCAAAGCCATTTGCGAAGAGCGCCTGCAAGGACGATATGAATTGGAAGTGGTCGATATATATCAACATCCACAACTGGCCATCGATGAGCAGATTATTGCCGTCCCCACCTTGGTCAAAATGCTGCCGGCGCCACTCCGCCGGATGATCGGCGATCTATCCAACGTGGATCGGGTGCTGATGGGTCTCGATCTGCGGCGCAAGCCAGAATGAGCGAGATCGCATGGTAGATGTGAAACAGTCGGAACTAGCCGAATTGCAACTTCGGCTCGAAGAAGCCGAAGAGACAATCCGGGCCATTCGCAGCGGTTCGGTCGACGCGTTTGTGGTCGAGGTGCCGAACGGAGCGCGGGTTTACACGCTGGAATCTGCAGACCGTCCTTACCGACTGCTGGTGGAAGAAATGCAGCAGGGGGCGATCACGTTGAGCCTTGATGGCACGATCGCCTACTGCAACCGACGCTTTGCCGATTTGGTGGGTAAACCTCTGGAACGGTTGTTGGGCGTGGCCTTTCATGAATTCATCCCGTTTGCCGCACAAACTTTTTACGAGAGTTTGTTACAGCAGGGGCGCGCTGGTTGCAGCCAGGGCGAAACGCACGTGCAGAAATTCAATGGCACCCTGGTTCCTGTATTTCTCACGATCAACGCCCTGCCGCCGGAGAGCGGCGTTGCCATCGGCCTTTTGGTCACTGACCTCACGTCGCAACACCATCATGAAAAATTGAACTCGCTCTTAGGCGAACTCAAGGAGTCTGATCGTCGCAAGAATGAGTTCCTGGCGATGCTGGCTCACGAACTCCGTAATCCGTTGGCTCCCATTCGCAATGCCGTTCAACTGCTGCGCCTGACCAAGGGTGGCGATGGGGCGACGATTCATTCGATCGCCGAAATGATGGAGCGCCAGCTGGGCCAGATGTCGCGGCTGATCGACGACTTGCTGGACATCAGTCGCATCAGCCGGGGCACGATTGAACTGCGCCGGGCGCGGATTGAATTGACCTCGGCCGTACAACATGCGGTCGACGCAGCCCGCACACTGGTTGACGAGAAGGTTCACACGTTGACGCTCACCTTCCCGTCGCAGCCAGTCTACTTGAATGCCGACCCAACCCGGTTCGCGCAAGTGGTCGGCAACCTGCTCAGCAATGCCTGCAAGTTTACGGACAAAGGTGGTCAAATTTGGCTGACCGTTGCGGTGGATGAAGTCGGTGATGCAAAATCAGGCGCCCATCCGTCGAGCGAGAGTTCTTTGCTTCCTGCCATGGCGACGATCAGGGTGAGGGACAGTGGCTTGGGGATCGCCGCCGACCAGCTGATTCGAATCTTTGAAATGTTCGTGCAGGTGGATACCTCCCTGGGGCGACCCGTCAGCGGCTTGGGCATCGGCCTGGCGCTGGTAAAGAGTCTGGTGGAAATGCACGGCGGGAGCGCGGAAGTCAACAGTGCTGGTATCGGTCAGGGGAGCGAATTCGTGGTTCGGATGCCGATTCTGGTTGAGCGACTCACGCCTTTACTGCCCCCAGCTGACCCGCCCACGGCCATCACCTCACACCGCATCCTGGTCGTCGATGACAATCGTGACTCCGCTAGAAGTCTCGCGATGTTATTGAAGTTCTTGGGCAACAAAACGCAAATGGCGTTCGACGGGCTGGAAGCCGTGGAAGTTGCTGCGAAGTTCCTGCCGGAAATTGTCTTGCTCGACATTGGCATGCCCAGGCTCAACGGCTACGACGCTTGCCGAAAGATTCGCGAACAGCCGTGGGGGAAATCGATGGTGCTGGTTGCCTTAACCGGTTGGGGCGAGGACGAAGCCCGCCAAAAGTCCAAAGACGCTGGTTTCGACGGCCACATTGTCAAACCGGTGGATCACGCCATACTCGCCAAGCTGCTGGCTGAACTGTTGCCGATCCCAGCTTAATTTTCCCGACCTCAATTCGAGCGATTCTCGAAGACGAACTTGCTTCGGACACATCGTCCGAGGCAGGTTGCGGGCTTTCTGTGAGGTCCTTTCCCCTGACAACGCCATCAAGGTGCTAGCAGCTTCTTCTGAAGAGAGCGTCGCCTAAACCTTCCTTGCGTAATATGCGACCTAAACTTTTTGATCGCCTTGACTTACGCTCAATCCCGGTAGTGGTCACGGTGGTAATGCGTTTCACGCACTAAGACCGCTCCCTGCCCCGCCGATCCGTAAGAGGCCTTGAAAATCAGGTGTTTTCCAGCTGGCTGTTAGAGGAATCGCCGGTAGAGGATCGTTTGGTTTTCAACATCCAGGAAGAAATCGCCGTGGTCAATGTATGCGGATGCCCAGTCCGGCGGACGCTTACTGGAGGCGAGAACGTATCCGGCTGGGTCGATCCAAAAGATCTTATCATCCCTATCGGCAGGCAGCACTCGCCACTGCTTCGCCGCCTGTGGCGGGAAGGTGCGTTCTAATTTCACTTTTGATGGAATCGGCGGCTGACCCACGGGAGCTCTGGTGGAGGGGGCGGGAAGGGTTTCCGCCCAAGCGCGGATTGTTCTCGGATTGAGCTGCTCATCGGCATCTAGCGAACCATGTGACGCATAATAATTGGCTGCTATCGCGGCCGCCTCATCGCGAGTTCCAGCCCGCCCCCGGCCGAGCAAGTATGCAGTTACAGGGTCGAGCGTGCCCCAAACAAGCAGTTCCTTAAGCCACAAGGCGACCCAAGGAAGGTCCAGATCTGCCCACGTGTCGAGCGTTGTCGGGCGCAATTCATCGTTACTCGCCTCGTTCACTGCCAACGCTAGAATGCAGCCAATCCCCCAAGCTAAGCGGTATCCGAAGCTAGTTGCGACGAAGTCGTACCAGTCCGACACTTTCGCCGCCCCCGGTGCCTTCACTGGCCCTTTAGGATCGAGCCACCAGCGCAGCGCGTCCTCCCATTCCGGCCTCTTCGGCGTCTTCGGCAACGGCGCGAACCGCGGATGACTAGCGAGCAGTGCGACAAGGTCACGGAAAAACGCGAACCGTCCGGTGGCGTCGCGACTAGCGTAGTCGTTGCCGGTCCGAAGGTGCTTGCGGATGCTGGGGTATAATTTCGACAACTGGTCTCCGAGCCGCGGTGGCAACCCGCTGCGGTAGAGACGCCTTCGCTCAGCCGGGTCGGTGTAAATCCGGTCGCGCAGGGCTAGGCCGCGACGTAGAAACCATCCGCCGAGCAACGCCTCGTGCTGGGCGGCATAGTGGGCGTAGGAGCGGCGCCAGATCTCGGCGAGCTTTGCTTCTAATTCGGTTGAGGATATGGTGGCGTCCGTGAGCGACTCGACCTCAACGATCGCTGCGAGGAGCACGCTGTCGAGCGAGTCAAGCGTTTCGATCAAGGCGGGAGTGTTGACAGCAGACGCCGTCGGTGAAAGCGTGGCAGTGCTCTCCAGCCACTTCAGGAATGCCTGCTGGCTCGTCGAATGAGCCGCTTGCGACCACTGTCGGTAAAGCGCCGTCAGTAGCTCGGCTAGCGGACTCTTAGACCCACCGGCGGGCTGTTGCCCGTCCGTTGCGATTTCAAGACCAAGGAGCAGTTCCTCGTATTTGGCCCGCGCCTGATTGGCGCTCCAATCTGTCCCGTCCGGGAGCAGCACCAGGCACTTGCCCTCTGTTCCGTAACCCGGGCGACCCGCCCGACCAGCAAGATTTGCTATCTCGCTCGGCTCCATCCATGACTGGCCTCTACGTAGCGATGGCAAGAGCACGACCTCGAAGGGAAGGTTGACCCCTTCAGACAGCGTTGACGTGGCGAGGATCAGATGCACAACGCTCTCGTCGACGAGCTGCACAAGCAGCCTGGCCATTAGCCCCGGCATCTTACCGTGATGTACGACAATGCCCTTTGCCAGGAGGCGGTACTCGCGAGAGTCGGCACCAAAGTAGTCTTCACACGAGCGTAGACAGCGTTGCCAAAGGTCGAGCTTAGTAGGATCCACTGGCGGTGTGAAAACATTTGGTAATCGTTGCTTGGCCCACTGTTCCTCAATGAGGTCCAAAAAGTCCTTGGCGTAGTCGCCGATGCGCTGAGGTATGGACACGAGGACCGCATGCTTGCGTTCGGCGTTCGCCGGAGCGACCAACTGCATTGCTGCCCAGAATAGGTACGGCCGCATACGCTTCTCGGGGCCTTCAAACCCAGTTACACGTGGGTGCGGCGGGAACGGTTGCGGGATAAATGGCGTGCCCCCGCTGCCCGTCTCGTCGAAGCGCAAACTTGACCGATCGAGCAGGTCGTAGCGGATGTCGAATGCGCGGCCGGCCTTGCATAGTAAGCGGCCGATGAGTTGCCGCGTGCTGCGATACAGTGTTCTAGCGGGAGTTGCGTTGACATCGCCGGTGACCCACTGGGCGAGCGCCGCCTCCATGCCGGCTGCGACAGCGGATAGCGCAATGACTTGTCCTTGGTCCGCGGGCACGTATGTGAGGAGGCGGGTGACAAGAGACTCTAATCGCAGCGGTCGGCTTTCAGCCGCACGAAGGTCATCGTCTTTGCCGTCGTAGCGGACCATATGGGCTTCGTCGAGTACGACTAGCGCGAGGCGGCCCAAAAACAGTGGTCCTAAGAAGCGGATGAGCGCCTCGGCCTTCTCATATGTGCAGATGAGTACCGTGCGTTCGTCGCTTGTAAGCCACGCGTCGGTCGGGCCCCAGTCGATGCCGCCGTACAGTCCTGTAATGACAACACGCTGTTGTCGGCTAAGCGGAGCAATCGTCCGCTGGAGCTTCGCTTCCACTTCGGCTGCTAGCGCGCGCTTAGGCACGAGGTACATCACCAATGGTGCTGACTCGCCGTCCAGTGCCGCCGGGCGCGGCGCGAATAGCCGCTGGAGTATTGCGATCTCTGCAACCGTCGTCTTGCCCGAACCGGTCGGAGTGCAGAGTACGAACGAACCGCCACTGCGAATGCGCTCGATGCCCCGCATCTGAGACGGCCAGGCCTGCGTCTTGCAAGCGACGTAGGCTTGCCGGAGGTAACGTTCGACTGCTGCTTTTCCGAAGCGATCGAAGCCTATCGGCAACCAGTCGAGATTCGTACGTAGTGAGTTCGCGACGAATGAACGCGCGGTCTCCGCAGTCAATTTCGCGAGCAGCCAGGAATAGCGGTCACGCCCGTTGAGCATGAATTTGGAGACGGCAGAGAGGCGATCAAGCGATATGTCGATGCGGTCGGACTGGCCCCAACGCATTGCCGCGCATAATACGCCCAAGGCGCTCGCCGTCTCATCTTCGACAAGGCGGCGCAACCGAATGGTAGAGGTGGAGCGGGTCGACCAGTCGATCGGTTCGCCGCGCTCCGGTCGGCGAGGGTTCGAGGACCAATAAACGACGAGGTGCCTGAGCAGCAGTGGAAAGTCACCACGGAGCAACGACCGGAGTGTGCCGTCCGCATCCCGGTGGTCGGCAGCGGCGCGGAGTATTCCGCCAGCGCGGGCGGGGTAACCCGCTAACTGATATGCTGCGGCGGACATCAGGTCGAGTGGGAGCGCATCCTCGTTCAGGTCCGGGTGGGAGAGCCACTCGAGCAGCTCCGCGGCACGCAGGACCGCGTCGCTCCAGTCGTCGTCCCCCGCATCGCGCTGCAAGAGGCCGGCATCGATGAGTCGAACGGCTTCCTCGAGCCGGGTCTCCGCCTCGTCTTTTCGCCACCTAGATAGGCCGGGCTGGCCGGCGTCAAGCCGCGTGTGCTGGCTGTACAGTTTCGCGCATGCGGGCGTGAGGGCCCCGCTGGCGAGGCGGCGGCTCGTCGCTCGGGCAAGTTCAAGGATGTCATCGACGTTCTCAGCCATAGCAGCTACGCAATGCCGTACGCCTCCTCAATCAACTCCTCAACGTCGTGGAGCTGAATTTCGGCAACCTGAAGCCGCCGACCGCCGGTATATTTCGCATGAGGCTTATGCGCTGGAATCCACCTATCTTGCCCCTTGGTCTTAGGGCGGTCGCCGCACACGTACGTGACTTGGTCGAGCCGCTCGTATCCGGCGCCCGGATTGGGCCCCCCATGGTATAGCTTCCGCAACGCACGTACCCACCGCTTGGCCGCCTTGCCCTTAACTTCAGAAAGAATCTCGATGAGCCGGAGCAGGTCTACCGGCAGAAGATTGGGCATGCTCGACTTCTCGTGTGCGTCGTCGATCATGGTAGATCTGTGACCTTTGGTGCACTTCGCCTCGCAGAATAGCGCGGCGATGATGTTTCCATCGCTATCCCGACGGAAGGCAAGGCAATCGTCCCCGGTACGCCCCGGGCGGAGGTCAGCCTCGTCGTTAGTCTGGTCCATGAAGTCTAACTGCTGAAACTCCACCAGGTGAAAGCGAAACAAGTACGCAGGCACCTCCCAGTCGTCATGCCCAAACGCTCCAAGGTTCTCGACTATGAGCCCAGCCATCACTTCGCCGAAATATCCCTTGAGCGTTTGAGTATGAAGAGTATGCGGATAGCCTTCGGCCGGATCACGATCTGCCACGCCGAGCGGGTCAAGCGACGGACCGGCTAGCGCGCGAAGCTTTTTACGTGCATCATCATGTGCGGCTGTGATGGCCTCTTTGAGTTCGGGGATGATCTCGGCTCGCTCGTCCACATCCTCTCGGCCGAGAATGTGCTCGTACTTCCCATCCTTGCTGCGTTGCAGGTCGATCGTCAGCCAGGTTGAAATATTCGGTAACACTGCCATTTACAAAGACACTCTCATTGCAAAAAAACACCCGCCACGCGGTCATGGGGACTGCGGCGCTTAGCCGCGAGGTGCAGAAGGAACGCCGCAAGTGAAAACTGATAAACGACAGATCGTATCACTGAAGGGCAGTATTCTGGCCGTTGAAATTGGGGGTGTCAAATCCTGTTTCTTTAAGAAAATGCTCCACTCAGAGTGATGATGAAGAACGTCGACCGAGTGCCGGGAAGGAACATATGCAGTTTCTATTTAGGAATGCGCTGTTAAGGCCTCGCGACAACACTATAATTTGTCAATGTTTTCATGAAATGTACTTACTCTGGCGATTGGCTCATATCCGTGCGTAGTTACTGCAGGATCATGCTTCCAGGTCTTGGAACAACTACGGCGTCAACAACTCCAGCAACTTGCCGTAAGCCCCTGACCATCTCTTCGTGGTGCTCAGTGCGTCGCGAGTCGTCCCAAATGAACGGAATCAACTTGTCGTAATTCGACCCTGAAACAAGGTAAATGCTGGCGTCCTGAGCGATCTGTTCAACAACCTTTTTTGGCGCGTCGCCGGCGCGCATGAACTTGGCTTCGACGATTAGCCGCAACGACGGAACGCAAATGTCCGCTCGCGGCTGGATCGGTCCCACCTTCGGAGTCGATTCCTCATCAACCAGATTCGGAAGAAACGGAGCGAGTACGAGCCACAGCAAATTCTGGACATGGTACTCATTGTCGATGTGCCACTGCCGAGCTGACGGAGCAGTTTTCGTTCGCGGCCTTTCTTCCCATGTCCACTTCTTCATCGCCGTAGGAATCCGCCGAAGGAGCTCTGCGACGTCGGCCGCCGTCACGCCTTTGAGATCGCATACGGGCCGATCCCTTCTGATCCAATCAAGGGCCGAGAGTCGAATGGTTGCGCGTTCGCACCCTATCCCGGTGCATGAAGCCTGGCGAATAAAGTCGAGCGCTATGCGCTCATCATCGATTTTTTCCGGATTGTCTGCCCCAATTCCCTGAGATCGAAGTGCCACTCTCACTGCAGCGGCCTCAGGGTCGTCCGTGCCCTTCCGCTCCCAACTCGCGCCAGTGTGCTCGGCAATACGCGACAAAAGCCATTCCTGCCAAGAATCCAGGCCCACTCCCCGCGCCGTAACATCCCTACACTTGCGAAGCCACCTACATGTTTCCGCCCATAGGGCGGTATCGCCCATTGCCTTCGCACCGAGCACTACCGACGCTAGAGCCACGCCATCCATGCAGAAGCCCATTGGCGTCCCTGCGACAACTGGTTCTCGTTGCACCAAAACCCTTGCGCTAGAAATTAGCGTTTCGCTTTCCTGGGAGGTGAGAGCGCGGACCTGTGCCGCAAGACCAAGGATGGCGACGTGTGCGAAATTCCGCTGGGTGCCGGCGGCCTTGATCGCGACTTCGACGGCCCTTGTGATGTCGAGATCGGGCATGGCGCACTGGCATAGCCATGCCGCAAACACTTCCTGCAGATCGTTTTTGCCTTTAACCGAAGCAAGCTCGCGGAGGAGCGATTCGCGTGAGTCGTTGATCAGAATTGATTGGACATCACTCATAGAAACCATCGTCCCTCGCCGATGCGACCGAGCAAATGGATCGGATTCCAATGAGGAACAGTGGACAAGTTTCCGAGTGACCGTGCGATCAACTCCGAATAGAGTATTGTCACCGGCAGCGGGGCTGGGAAATAGCTCCGCCACGAATGGCAGGCAAACGTGTTCACTTGTCGTGTGAGGTAGGTCATGTCATTAAACGTTGAACCGCGGCCCAGTCGCAGTTGAACGGGCCGCGGCATTCCATCCGACACTTGCTTTACATCTCTTGGTCCGGTGAGAGTCAACAGCACCTCGTGGTCAGATAGTCTAAGGAAACGACCTCGCTCGGGTGCAAACACTCCTTTGACGCCGTTCTTACCGTCGAAAGCTGGCTCGCCCTTTTGTGCTTCATCGAATAAGAGTATTGGATGATCTTCGACGACGTGCAGAAATGCGTATTCCACATCGTAGTCGCCAAGACCCGCGATAAGCGACTTGACGGCCGTTTCCTCCGCCTCCTTTAGTGGCTTGAAGGCATGAAAAACAAGCCTAACACGTTCGTTCGGCTGCCACCCCATGCTCTTCGATAGCCGTTCAAAAGTCTCTTTGAGCGACGAAAGGAGTTCGGCGGCGTAGTCATCAAAGCGTACTGCTTTCGACACGTTAGAAACACAGTAGTTACCATCGCCGCTAAAGACTGTGGTGATGCCAACCACGCGTTGTGTCTCGCCGAGTCGGCTATCGCTGATTCGAGCACTCCCCATTCCGACGACAAGTTCATGTGCAATCGGCATGTGGGCGCGGACCAGCCAAGGCACACCGCCCAGCTTGGCATAAGTTGCAAGCGCCATGTTATTTAGGGCGTGTTGCAACCGGCTGTCAGGTATGTCGGTAGTCTCGATCTCGAATTGCTGAATCGGAACCTGAAGACTCATAAACTCGGCTTTGGCCACCAAGTACGGATTGTTTGCTCCATGTAGGTCGTGAAAACGCTCTTCAGTCTCAACGAGCGCCAGTGAGTATCGAAAGTCTTGCTCGGTTTGCGCCGCTGCCGCACGATAAACGGCCTTCTGATATGCCTGGGCGGTTGGCCCGTCCGTCTCGTAGAAGTCGGTCGTGGCATCCTCGAGGGAGAACTTTCGTATGAAGCCTTTCGCGAATGACACCCTTTTAGACCCGGGTGGTGCGATGCCACGCAGGAACTTGCGGACAAATTGCTCCACGCGGCCTTTGTGATTCCGTTGACAAACTACACAGATACGTGGACGAGTTGGTGTAAAGCTAGGCGCAGAATAGGGGCCATAGTTGTTCATGCCACGATCATGCCAAGTATCTGTCTTTGTGCCGGATGGATCGAAGACATAGACGACCGGCGGCGTTTTCTCGACGCGGGGGAAATACCGCGTATCTGTCTGCGAGAGAAACATTGTGGCGCGGCAACCAATTTTAGGCACGACCTCAATACTGCGACTTGAGAAGTACCCGCAGATCGACCGAAGTCGCTCTAGCCTCGCTGGTCCAGCACAAAAGTTATCAAGCAAGCCATCGAGACGTTCAAGTGTGACATCACCCAATTTTCCAACGACGTGCCGGACAAGGGGCTCGAATGCGGCAGCCTCAATATAAGCATCGGTGGCGTCGATTTCGTTTTCGCCATCACGGTAGTCGCTAAGAATTAGTTTGCCCAATTCAACTCGCTCAACTCGTCCCGCCAGTCGAAAGCGAGCCTGTATTCGCGGGTCCGGCGATGGTATCTGGCGCCCCACGTAAAACCCCTCGACCCGGAAGCCATCCGCAAGAAGTTCTTGGCAGGTCCGTGCAATCTTTCGCCTCGTAAAAGCGTTCAAGGTCAGTCCAACAAATGGCTCTTGCCGATCGAAATGAAAAACCCGCACATCAGCTTCGTACATCGGGCATATCGTGAGCCATTCCGGAAAAACGAGATTTGCAGGAATCACTTTGCGGAGAAGATTCTCCTTCGCTTCATCCGCCAGAAATGTGATTGGGCGAAAGCTGAAGACTTTCCGCGGCAAGCTGTGCAGATGTCCGATCAGCGCGTTACGCATCAGAGCCGCTGCGAGTCCAAGGTCTTTCCTAATTCTCACAGTCTTGAAGTCATCTCCAAGATCGGCAGCACCTGCAGCATACGCAATCGCCTCGATTGTCTTACCTCCAGTCCTACGAAATACGTGCGTCGTTCCATGAATGGTTCTTAGATGCGCAAGCTGGTCTTCGTTCCTGTACGGAAACATGCCGACGCGCACGTCTGCTTCGTCGAAATCCACAGGTGCAATATTCAGGCAGAATTGCGTCAACGCCGTCGCTGGAGACGCCGTTAATGAATGGGTTGTCGACACGACCACCTTCCTTCCAGGCTATTCTTTTTGCACTCAATTCCGACGTTCGGTGCCCGCCACCAATCCAGCTACGGAACCATCGGCCACGTTTCGGCGTTAAGCGGCTGGCGGTGCCGAATGCCCCTTGGGTTGATGCGCCAGCACCCAAGCGGCGTAGTCGTTAACATTATCTAGCAGGATGTTGTCTAGCGGCTGTCTCTCCAGGGTAAACGTCTCTTTCCACTGGCGCTGCGATCCGACCGGAGCGAAACGTTTTCGATAAAGCGATTGCTTGAATGGCTGTGAATCGATCAGCGTGAATGAGGCAAAACGCTTGGCCGCGTCCTTTACGAATTGACCGCCGCCGATCAGGACGAGAGACAAATTGCGGCCGATCTGTTCCTGGATCCGCGCAACACGGTCGATGGCCGTGAGGCCTTCTGCACGTATTCGGTAACCGGTCTGGAAATTCACTGCGACATATGCGAGTTGTTTCTGGTCTTTCAAAAAGCCGGACCAATAGTCCCAGTCCGAAGAGGTGGTAGCGCTCAAATTGGGGGCAACCGAAAGTCCTGCCTCTGACAGTTCGGCCAAGCAAATAAGTTGTCGCTTGCGGTTGTATAGCGGATCCGACCTCGGCACATCCAAAAAGTGCGAATAGTTTGGCCCTATGAATAGGCTTATCCCGAGCTTGGCCAACTGCCCCGCAATGTCTTCGGACCTCCGATACTCCCAGTATCGCTCGATAAATCGATCGTCCGCCGTCCCTCGCAGAATTACCATCGCATCGTTAGCAACCTTGAAATGGCGACGTAATTCGACCGGATCAGTAGTTAACGCGGCATATTTTTGATCGCGCCAGCGGCAGATCATGTACGGATCGAGCGCGACAGCCTCAGCCTTTAGAGGAATGCTGCGCCGATAGCCATGATGGATCATGGGTACAAAGCGCGGTAATTCAATTGGCAATTGGCGAAGGACACTGATGTCATCGAAACGGAGTCCGCCAATCTCGCTCATCCGTCGGCGGTAATCTTCGGGCTTGTAAGGGCAAACGTTGTCGCAGTCGGTTCCTCCACAACAGAATTGGTTGAAGCAATTGAGAAAGAGGTTTCCGTTGCGTAAACCTCCACAGGCATCTTTCAAGAAGCACCCCTGACAACCTTGCGAGATAGCACCGGCTGACGGCATTTCGAGGCGCAGACTAACATCATCGCTCATTCTGCCCCTTCCTATCGTCGAGGACGACCTCGATGCACTTTGAGATCGACGACACCTTTTGAACAACCATGGGCGCGACGCCAGGGTTACCAGGTGCCCGAAGCCCATCGAGCAGGGCCGCGGCACCGTCTCCTTCGATCCGGGCGATAACAAGATGGCCCTTGACCAAGTTGACACTCCGTCCATCGGGGGCGGCGTGCGCCTCCAGCTGATCGCCTACTTGAGTATCGCCTCGTTCCACAGGGCTAGTCGTGTAGGCCGTGGAGATGATGTCCGGGCGATCGAATAGAGTCGGCAACGACATCAACCTGAGCGACCGGTCGCTGCCCTTCTTGAAGCTCTTTACTTGGCCCTTAACGATGTTTTCACCCATTGAAGCTGATCTCCTCGACAACAGGAAAATAAACCTGCTCCCTTCCACGTTTTTCTCTCCGCAGCAACCGCTTCTGGTGCAGGTCCTTGAGACGATTGTTCCACGCGGTTGCTTTCACGCCGTCTTTTCCGTCGAGCGCGGCACCAGTTATTCCCTTATCCGCTATGACGGCGGCAAAGGTCGCCTTCTGCGCGACGTCGAGGCTTCCAATTAGGTTTGCAGCTTTCAGTGGCATTTTGCCACGAGTAACCAAGAAGCAGTTGTGGGTCCATTCAGCCACCAGTTGAAGTTCGTCGAGCCACGCCGAATCGAAATTCAACAGGATGGGGAAAATATCATTGCGCTCGTCCGCGGCCCAATTGAGTAACGGCACGAGGGCCTCGTTGATCCATGAGCCTGTGACAATCTCGATCTCCGCGAAGTTGAGGGCCACCACCTCCCCTTGCGGCAGCTCGGTGAGCGATTCGCACAGCCGTGGGTAGTGCTTCCGCGCCAGCGGTCGGCCCTGCAGCGTCCCTGTTCCGAGTTCCCGGTAAAGTAGTATTTCGGCTTCCACGCTCACGGTCCTCAGCATTCTCACGATCACTTAATGAGAATTGTACCGGTATTGGGATTTCGTGGCAAGAAGTCTGAGCCGGGATTTTTTCAAATTAGAGGATGTGTGCCGCTGTGCGGTGACAATCGACAACAGATCGTCACCTGAAAACCGTGGCGAAACGGGACAAAACGCTCGATCCCGTTGTCGGCATCCAAATCAGTGCCATCCATCGTCACGCAACCCTCACCGCTCCGAAATCGCAGCGTGCCGGACATCGCGGTCAAGGCTTTGAAGACATTATGGAAACCAGTTCCGCCGTGGCCGGGGCCGTACCGCGTCACACCTCGTTGCATTGCAAGGCGTATTGCATCTTTGTGAGTCCGGAGATGTCGATACGCAGCGTGGCTGGTCAAGCTTTTCAGCACGCCGTCACCAACGTCCGCCACGCAGCATACACATGCACCGTCGACCACCTGATACGCGACAAGTACACCGACAGGCGCGTTGGAATGGAGCGTGGCATTGTCAGCCATCTCTCCGAGGGCGGCGGCAATTCCAGTAGCCTTCGCGATTTCGAATCCAACGTTCTTGGCAGACTGTCGGAAGCGAAGCAAATATTCTTCCCAGTCTTGCTCAGTGGTTGGACTTTCGCCTTCAAGGACAATAAATTCGTGTGCATTTGGAGTGATTGTGCGTGGAGGAGCTTTCTGGCGCCCTGAAGTTCGGAGCCCGAACGCAGAACGCACCTCACCAAGTGCGCGACCGATCGGCGAGGCGAGGATCCTGCTAGGTAATGCAGGAAGGAGGGGGAACTGGTATCTGATGCAACCGTATTCCACCAAGCCAGGCAAAGTCGCGTGTTCAAGCGATTCGACGAAACGATCAACGGGCTGGCAGGCCGTAGACGCTTGTTGAAGCTCTTCAACAACTTCAGTAGTTAGACACTTCAGCATCAAGCAATTCTCGCTCGGCAATTCCTAATCTGCAGACAGTGTTAAGTATATCAGGCCTTCTACCCTGTCGATCATGGGCGTGGATGAGAACACATAGCGCAAACGGCGCGACAAACCGCTATCTGATCTAGTTCGCAGGTATCCAAGGCGAATCCCTTCGGGTTTCGGTCGAGGAAGGTGAACTAGAAACGCAGCTGTTGAGTGCGTTCCCGCCCCGCACGATACATCGAATTCGCAGACCGGCAGCACGACGAAACCAAGTCAAGGCGCCGTGTTGACAAACCCGCGCGATAACGCAAAAATTTGCGTTATGGAGCCGGCACTGAAATTTGACACCGTCGTCCGCTGCGGCCGACTGACCGTATCCACTGCGAGGTACGTGCTTCAGTCACGCGAACACCTGCCGGGTATGCCCGAGGCAGGATCGCCGGGACGTCACCGGCGGTTCACGATGGAGCAGGCGATTCGCCTTTGCGTGTGCGCGCACTTACAGAGTGCCGGTGTGCCCATGCAGCAGGCTGGTTCTGCGGTCGTCTACTTGGCCGAGAGGCTTGAAAAATCGGAGAAGCTCTTCGCCAACGCGCCGATCGCAGCAAAAACTGAACCTTGGATAATCCGATTGTGGGACAGCGCGAGAATCAGATTAGACGGAGGAAATGCCTTTGCTATTCCAAGCAAAACTACCTGGTATCGACTAGCAGATGGAGCCATCGAACGCGCGGTGCCCCGACCGGTCCTCTCGTGCGAGTTGAATATCTCACGGATTCGCTCCTTTCTACATTTCTCGTCGAATGAGAAACTCCCGCGCCCTGACTACGCCGCTGAATGATCCGTACGCTCACCGAAAGGAATTGGAAATGCAGTTTTCACCTCCGATCACCAGAAAGCCCAATCTGCCGAATTTGCGTGTTGCCGTTTTTGTTCGATCCATGTGCAATGGTTCGTATATGTCACGCTCTCAACGAATCCACCGCATCCGCGAACTCCTAGACATGGTCTGCCGAGAGCCCGTCAAGGTTGTCGCTGTAAGCGATGCGCGTTTACAGTCGTTTGATCGCGCAGGCCTTGCTGCAAGCGTGCGGGCCATCGAGACAGGCGAGGCCGATTTGGCCGTAGCCGAAGGTTGCTACGAGATTTCATGCAACTCTCGAATAGTCCGCGAAGTCGTGAAACGCTGCATCGACAACGGCGTACGGTTCATTGCTTTTCAAGATCACATCGATACCGCTGAGCCCGACTACGCCTCGTACTTGGAAGAGTATCTGGCCGAATGCGGGGACGAGGACGACGAGTAGTGGAATATACGTCCGAGAACGCAGCTAAATTAGGCACAATTTTGCGTCATATAAAGTGACCGCTTGGATAGCTATGCGGTACCGGAGGCCGAACGATGGACGGGTCGCCGAAGGACATCGATTTGGCGGGAATTCCGCCCGATCTGATTTGCGCTTCGATTGAGCAAGCCGAGCGGGACGCTGAATCTGCTGTGTTGTTTCTTACGGACTTCTATGCCGAACTCGGACGAGTTCCACCCTGGAAAGGCGATGATGGCCTGCCAAAACCAAGTCCTTTTTCCATTGAATTTCTTATGCAACTGGCTGCCGCGTTGCGACTGCTTTCTTGGAAGACGAATGACCTGCTTCGCAGCTACCTGAACGTTCCAGAGCCAGATGCAGCCTTGCGCGAAGTTCTGCTGAATGCCAGTACACCCGACCCCGAATTGAAGCTGTTTCACGCCGTTCAACGGGCGAGCTTTGAATATTTCGCATGGTCAGGCCCTTCGACACTGGGGGCGCCAATCCTAATCGCACCAACCGAGGACGAACTACTCGCATCGGCAATCGCGACCTTTCTCTGGAATAACCGGAAAACGAAACGGTGATTGAATGCCAAAATCGAGCATCAGACCGCCAGGCCGAGGACTTTTCTACACTCGCGACAGTGGAGGGAAGCACGAACAGACCCCCGCTCAATACGTGCAATGGGCCGTTAGAGGAGCGGAGCAGTTCAAGTTAGTTTTTGCCGCGTCACCGCAGTTGATCATTGACATGATCCGACTCGGGCAGTCGGTGCGCGACGACATTTATCTTGACTATGTGATCAAGGGGAACACGGTGTCGCGCCCAGCCCTTGACGCGCTTTTTGAGCGAGTGGAACGTGACTCGACGATTTCCCACGTGTTCATTCCCCGACGCGATCGCCTCGCGCGGCCGAATGATCCCTTGGAGGGCGACAGGCTTGAGACCACCCTCCGTTCCAACGGGGTCACCATTGTCTATACCAACAAAGTGCTTCCTCCATTGGAGCGCGGAAAGAGAAGGAAAATCGAGGATCTCGTTTCGTCGGTCATCGACTTTGACGCAGCCGGGAAGGATCGGCTCGAACTTGCCGGCAAGATGATCCGTGCGCAGATTAATCTCGCCGAGCATGGATATTCACCTGGTGGACGCCCTCCGTTTTACATGTGCCGTTGGTTGGTTGATGCCAACGGCGCCAAAGTGCGTGAGCTCAAAGAAGGTGAGGTGGTCCGCCAGCGCGGTTTTCACGTCATGTGGTTCCCAGGACCTGAAGACAAACTACGATTGGCGCTGCGAATTCGTGAGATGCTCAAGACGATACCAGCGTCGCGAGTTGCACGAATTCTCACCGAGGAGGGCATACCGTCGCCTGATTTCGGGCGGACCCGCAGCCGGAAGAAAGTACCGTACCGGGTTGGAAAGGAGTGGCAATCAAACACAATTACCGCCGTCGGAAGGTGCAAGCGATTGTTGGCGCTCGCTACTTACGGCGAGCGGTCAATGGGAGACCAACTGCGATTTCTCCGGAGGGCCCACGCGAATTGAGCGATGCCGACTTCCGCGAAGGTGGAGAACCGAAGATTATTCGCAACGATCCGACTCAAGTTATCGCCGTGCCGGCAAAATTTGATCCGCTTGTCGGGCAACAGGAGCACGACGAATTGAACGCCGTGCTCGATCGTCGCGGCGAGTCGCAACGCGGCAAGCCTCGTTCGAAGGATCCGAACAACAATCCGCTCGGAACCAGGATTTTTGATTTGAAATGCAGGATGCCGATGTATCGCGTACCCTATCGAGAACGGTTTCGGTATCGGTGTTCAGCGTATATGCAATCGCACGGAAAGCGGTGCGATCACAACCAAGTCGATGGCCCTTTAGCGACTGAGTTTGCGTTGTCCTCGCTGCGCCAACGGGTCTTCACCTCGAATCTCAATTCGCTGGTCCACAAGAAGCTGAAAGAGCTTGCCCAATCAGAGCACCGTGGGTTTCAGAGCGACGATGAGTGTCAGAAAATGCGAGCCGACTTGGCGACAATTGAACGTGAAATTGAAGTTGTGCGGCGCAATCTAGCGAGGGCGGGGTCGGACGACATTTATTCCGCGATTTCCCAAGAGTTCAATGCTCTTCGGCAAAGGGAAAGTTTGCTTCGCCAACGGTTAGCGGAGCAAGAGTATTCGAGGCCATCGAATAACTCAGCGACCGACGAAGTCGAAGCATGCATGGAAAGCCTTGCCGGGATCAAATCGCTCGTGCAATCGGCGAACAGCTTCGCAGAGACTCGCCGAGTCTTTGAATCAGTGAACTTAAATCTGTTTTTGCGATTCGAGCGGGAGTTCACCGGCAAGACCACTAAACAGGGCCCGAAGTTCGTTAACCGTGTCGTGGCCGGAGAGCTGACGACAGGCAGTTGGCCGCTCCCCATCGAAATCTACGATGGACCTACGGGCCGAGAATTCCTAAAACCAAAAGAAAACACCCCGCCGGAATCGTGTTCCGGCGGGGATAGTTCGTTTGTTTCCGACGAGAAGAACAGCTCGTTAGGAAATGTCAGTCGGGGTGACCGGCGATTCACATTTGCCAAAGCTGTGGACGCGAAGTCACTGCTGAGATCGATGATCTCGCAAACCTTTGCCTTTACAGCAGATGAGTTCTTCGCCGCGAAGTGATTGGTTCGCGGCGTGCGGATTCTCTTCCTTCCTCCGAGGTTAACGGCCACGGAGGATTTAACGATGGCAAGCGAGTTTAAGCCCTTCACAGCGTCTCAACCCGATGGTGTGCCACGGTTGGTTATTCTCGGGCGCAAGTCTCAGCCGAATGAGAAGAACGATAACGAGGCGATCGAGGCGTCGATCGCAGACGTGGATAAGTACATCGAACGGGTGCACAAGGGGCCGATTCAGATTGCGCGTTTCGGCGAGCAGATCAGCGGAATGGTGGTGGATCGGCAGAGCATTCGAGAGACCGAAGATTTGATTCATGCGGGGTTGGTGGATGCGATCCTTGTGGAAGATTTAGGTAAGCTGTTTCGAAATCCCCGGCATCAGTACAGTTTCGTTCAAGACTGTGTGGATGCGGATATTCGCTTCATCGCGGTACACGACAACTTGGACACTGCAGATGAGGATTGGCAGACCGCTTTGACGATCGCAAGCGTTCGCCATGGACTGGTTGTGGCGGATACCAAACGCCGCGAGAATCGCTCAGCTGAGTTCGCGTTCGAGCGCGGTGGTCAAGTAACCAAAATTCGATTTGGATACCGAAAACTCAATCGTGAAGAGGCGGCGTCGGGGCAATTTGGGCCTGCAAATTTGCGAATTGCCAAACTGCCCGAATTGACCGACACGATCCGCGACATGGCCCGGTGGGTTTGTAGCGATACGCCAAAATCAAGTTGGGAAGACTTAGCCGATCGGGCAAATCGGCTCAGCATACCCACTGGGCCCTACGCGGATTCCGAAATCTGGACAGGACCGCTCTTTCAAACCTTCATCTCCAATCAAATCCTGGGCGGGTATCGGACCTTCCGCAACACGGTTTCCCGGCAACTGCTGAAAACCGGAGTGCGCGAGGTTAAGAAAAATAAGAATGGACCACTTGTTAAGCATTACCCCGAACTGGCTCATTTGCCGCCGGATGAATATGAAGCCCTGCACGAAGCGATTCGCATGCGGTATCTTCCGCGTGAAGACCAGGGCAAAAATCATGCACGCTATAAAGTAGCTCGTTCGAAGTCCAAGTTCCCGGCCCAGCACGCCGTTTGCTCGGTTTGCGGCAACCACTTTGTGGCGTACGACACGGACCAAGTGAAATGCGCCAAATCCGGAAAACGCGCGCGTCCACGCTGCTGGAACCACGTCCAAGTGGACGTGGACATCGTCCGGCAGAAAGTCCTTCCATGGGTCCTTCAACACTTGGAGGCAATTCCGGGCGCCCGCGGGGATCTTGTCAATCAGTGTTGGACGATGGTTCAGTCGCTGCAGGCGAATGGAAGCGAAGAGATCGAAGCGACCAAACGCGTTATCGCTCAACTAGAGCGGGAGTCGAAAAACCTTGCCAGCGCGATCAGCAAAGGCATCACTCTGGATTCAGTCATCTCGGAGGCAAAATCCGTAGAACAACGACTGCTTGAAGCACGAAGCAAACTCGGTCGTTTGGAGCATGCTGCGCGGCAGAATTGCCCGTTCACCACACGCGACGAGATCAACGCTGATTTGGAGCCGGCGTTAATCGAATTAGCCAAACGGTCATACGAGTTTGGTGAACTTATGAAGCACCTCCTTTCGGAGTTCGTCATCATTCCAGTGCAATTTGTTGAAACCGGATACATCCGACCGCGCGCTCGGATCACGCTGAGCATTGATCGACCGGACCAGGAAGGCGGGCCAATGTGCGTCATGAAGGTGTTCGACCTCTTTGAGCCGCCGCAGCACGTCGTGCATTTGCGGCTCTGCACCGAGATCAAGAAGCTTCGGCCGGGCGCAAGCCTGGCCGGAATTGCCGAACTCGCGGGCATCAACCGCATGACGGTAAAGCGGACGTTGGACTTGGCAAAGAAGCTCGAAACTATGGGACTTCCCGATCCGTACGTCGAGATTACTCAATCTCCGGCATCAGCACCACGGTGGACTGCAAATGAGAACTAAAATCATCTCAGGTAGATTGGGCCGCCTTTCGGGGCGGCCCGGCTTGCCTTCTTTTTAGATATCCCGATCTTTAACTTCATGAGAGGGCGGCCTCCGGGGTTTTTCGGGTCACTTCGATAACACCTTCGGACTCGGGAGTCAAAACTTGGGAAGTGCCTGCCTAATCGCATTTCGTAGATGTCATTGGTTGTAGGTTCGACTAATCTCAATTCAACTGTGGCGTGAGATTGGCATTTTTCGACGAGCGCGGCTGGCTTGGTGGCGACGACTTTAGCGATGGCACTTTCGGAAAGCCCGAGAGGCGCTCGCAAGCAGAATTGGGTGTTTACGGAGGAAGGTCATCGAGTTCTTATTGCGATCTTGTGAGTGCGACAGCTGGGGCGCGGTCCTCGACCGCCGGACATAGTCGAGCGGTTAATGGCTGCGCACCTGGCCAAGGATGTTGCAACGAGGGCAAGGTTTCCAGCGATTTGATCGCCTAATTCGTAACTCACCTGCGATTTACGACAATGTGGCGATTACCCATTGGCGAACTTACCAAAAAAAGACGGTCAGTTTTTTGAAGTTTGTGAACAATAGACTTGTAATCATCGAGTGTGGCGACGGGCCGGCGATCAACTGCAAGAATCATCATGCCCGCGCAGAGACCGGACCTGGACGCCGGCATGGTGGGCAATACCCGCCTAACAAAGAGCCCATTTGCCTTCGCGTGAAAGCCTAGATTTTCGAGTTGCTGGGGCGACATCGGTTCAAGTTCTATACCTAGTTCCTCGTCGACAAAGAAAATGGCCGCAGTCGCATAATTCGCAATTTCAAGAGAACGGGGGCTAGGTGATGCAAGTTGTTCTAGCATCACCTTTATAAGCAGCGCTTTGCCGTGGCGATTGATCAGAACCTCGTGCGATCTGGAAACGTCCGCCTTTTCGATCAATTCAGCTAGAACTGTCGCCGCGCCAATTAGCTTGCCGTCTAAGGCCAGTACCACATCGCCAAGCTCGATAGTGGCGATTGCCGGCGACCGTTGTGCAATCGAAGTGATAATCACGCCGGTTGCCTCTCGCATACCAATCGACCCGGCGATGTCCTGGGTTACAGGCTCAAAATGGCAACCGAGATACCCTCGGCGTACCACCCCAAATTGAATCAACTGGCCCGCGACATCTACGGCCACATTTGTTGGGACAGCAAAACTGATGCCCGCAAACCCCGACGTTTCGCCATAGCTGCCCTCGCAGATACCGACCACCTCTCCGCGCGTGTTTAACAGTGCTCCGCCGGAACTGCCGGGGTTAGAACCTGCATCTGATTGGATTAGCCGCGCCCGAGGCAACTCAGGGATCTCCCGATCAAGGGCGCTCACAATGCCAGCACTCATCGAATTTAATAGTCCGTAGGGATGCGCGACAGACAGAACCCAATCGCCGGTCTCCAGCTGAGCTGAGTTGCCAAACTTTGCCGGTTGCATGTCGGCCGCCTCCGGTACGTAAAGGACCGCAAGATCAGACAAAGGGTCGCTGCGGACTTCGCGGGCTTCGAGGCGCCGCCCATTCGCCAAAGTTACAAACACCGACTCGGCATGC
>CAYMWL010000102.1:0-22186 GCA_964394305.1 uncultured Pirellulaceae bacterium | reverse complement strand
GCGAATGGCTCACTTAACACTGTTAAATTATTCACCACGTGACTTTTGGCAGCTATCACACACTTACGTCAATTCCGCGCGCCGGATCACGAACACAACCGCAATGCCCACCCGAAAGTGGCTGGCCGCATTTCGCGGTCGAGCCCACTATGATGAAGCAACCGAGATCGCAAACGCGGCTGGAGACTTTCGATGCAGTGGCTGCAGCTTTCCTTCGACCGTCCCTGGTGGTTGTTGCTGCTCGTGTTGCTGCCGGCGATTTGGATCATGGGTCGGCGCAGCCTGTCAGGTTTGGGACGAACTCGCTACTGGTTGGCAATTGGCTTTCGTTCGGCGATGTTGATTCTGCTGGTCTGTGCGCTGGCCGAGATTCAACTCGTGCGAATCTCGCAGCGGATCGTCGCGCTGTTTGTCATCGATCAATCGAACAGCGTTGCCCAGGCCGAGCGACAAGCTGCCTTCTCGTATGCGAGCGCCGCGGTCGCCAAACATCGCGACTCGGTGATCAAGGACGCGGCCGGCGTGATTTTGTTTGGAGCCAGCGCGCACATCGATCAGGCTCCGGCCGAAGTGGGCGAACTGTCGCGGCAACGCGAAAGCGATATCGACGACAGCCGCACGAACCTGGCCTCGGCGTTGCGACTCGCCAAGGCTTCGTTCCCCGCCGAATCGGCGAAGCGCGTAATCATTCTCAGCGACGGCAATCAAAATATGGGGGACGCGCTGGCCGAAGCGCACGACCTGGCCGCGGCGGGCATTGGCATCGATGTCGCGCCGCTCGCGCATGGCCCGCAAGGCGATGTGGTCATTGAGCGCGTCACGTCCCCCACCGGCGCCCGCATCGGTTCGCTGTTCGATGTGCAAGTGCTCGTCGACTATCGCTTGCCGCCGCCGAACGAATTCCGACCAGCACCTGCCGAAGAAATCGCGGGCAAACTTAGCGTCTTCCGCAAATCGTCGGGCCACACGCATTTGGTGGCAGAGGAAGAAGTGAAGCTCCGCCGCGGCAAGCAGATGTTTCAATTCCGGCAGCAACTGACCGAAGCCGCGTTCTATACCTACGAAGCCAAGTTTCTGCCGCACGATGTACATGCCGATCATTATTCGCAAAACAACGTGGCCAGTTCGTTCACGCACTTGCAAGGCCGCGGCCGCGTGTTGCTGATCGTGAATTCCGAAAACCCTGCCGAGTTCGATGGCCTGGCGACGTTGCTGCGCAAGAACGAACTCGAAGTGACCGTGCAGCCGACGAATGTGTTGTTTGGCTCGCTCGCGGAGTTGCAAAACTACGATTGCGTTGTGTTGGCGAATGTCGCGCGGACCACGGGAGCTGCCGCCGACGAGTTGACACATTTCACCGATGATCAGGTGAACATGCTGGTGAAAAATGTCGAGCAGCTGGGCGCTGGACTGGTGATGATCGGCGGGCCCGATAGCTTTGGTGCTGGTGGCTGGGCCAACACCGAACTCGAAAAAGCGATGCCTGTTGACATGCAGGTGCAGAACTCCAAAGTGTCTGCCGTCGGCGCGCTGATGCTGGTGATCGACAAGTCGGGCTCGATGGCCGGCGAAAAACTGGAAATGAGCAAAGGGGCCGCGATTGCTTCGGTCAGCATGCTCGGCGGCAATGATTCGCTGGGCGTGATTGCGTTTGACGATGGTCACGAGGAAGTGATCACGCTGCAAAAGGTCGGTGGCAACAGCCACAAGATGAAGGAGCGGATCAAACGCCTTGGTCCCGGCGGCGGCACGAACATGGAATCGGCCGTCAAGCGCGGTTACGAACAGCTGCGAAAGTCCAAGGCATCCGTGAAGCACATGATCATCCTCACCGATGGTCAAACGTCGGGCAGCGGTTACCAACAACAAGCCAGCGCGATGTACAAGAACAGCAACATCACCACGACGACGGTTGCTGTCGGCACCGATGCGGCGCGCGGCCTGCTGCAAGACATTGCCCTCCGGGGCGCGGGCAAGTTTTATCAAGCGACAAATCCCAAAGTGCTGCCGAAGATTTTCATGCGCGAAACACGCCGCGTCGTGCGGCCGCTCGTGTACGAAAGCGAAACGCCGCTCGCGCCGGTAGCCAACCAACAACATGAGATGCTGTCGAGCATTTCCGATCGCATTCCCCCGATCACTGGCTATGTGCTAACGACCCTGAAACAGAATCCATTGGTCGAAGCACCGATTCTCGCGCCGACGCCAGGTGCGCCGAACAACACTGTTTTGGCCGCGTGGACTTATGGCCTCGGTCGCACGGTGGCGTTTACCACCGACAGCGGCCAACGGTGGGCGAAGCAGTGGAACGATTGGCCCGATCGCGACAAACTGTTTGTGCAGATGATTCGCTGGTCGATGCGGCCGTTGCTCGATCACGGCAACTTCGTCGTGAACTCGCAGATTCGCGATGGTGAACTCGAGGTGAACGTGCAAGCGCTCACGGCCGAAGGTGATTTCGTCAACAATCTGACCATGACCGGCGGCGTGACCGGTGCTGAAAACGACGAGCATGGCGATCTGCTGTTCGAGCAAACCGGCCCCGGAAAATATCGCGCTCGTGTCCCCTTGGAAAAGAGCGGAACTTATTTGCTCGGCATTCAACCCGGCGCGGGTCTGGGCGTGCTGCGGACGGGAATCAATGTTCCACCCTCGGCCGAGTTTCGCGATACGACGACGAACGAAGCCCTGCTCTCTGCGCTCGCGCAGCTGAAACCGTCCGGCGGCAAGTCGGGCGAATTGATTCGCTTGCCCGCAGATCCACAGACCTGGGACAAGTTCGCGGGACCGAATCTGTTTCGCCGCGATCTGCAGCCCGGCCGGGCCCAAAACGGCGTTTGGCCGCTGGTGGTGATGGCCGGCGCATGCCTCTTCTTTTTTGACATCCTCAACCGCCGCGTGCAGATTCCCTGGGATCTGCTGCGCGAACAAATCGCGCGCTGGACGCGGCGCGATGCGGTCCCTGCGACGGCGCATCCGCTCGATCGCCTGCAAGCGACGAAACGGCAAGTGCGCGAACAAACGACGACTGCCCGACATCGGACGCCGCCGGTGCTCGACGAAGCGACTCCCGCAGAAGTGCAATCCGTTGCTACCGCGAGCAGCGAACCACAGCCGCGCGTCGAACAACCTCCAGCTACGCCGCAGGGTGACGAAGAGCAGTATTCCGATCGGTTGCTCCGCAAGCTACGCGAAGTGCGAGCAAAGCAGCGCCATCAAAAATAACTTAGCGGCGCACAGCCGCGAGGGCTTCGTTGGGCGAGCGGCTGCCAACCTGGCCGCCGCTCGATGCTTGGACAAAGTCGCCGCGGAGCGTTTTGAGCGCGTAACGCTCTTGTTCGATTTCGGACTGCGTTCGCACGCCCAACGCGCGAAAGATCGGCAGTGGTGGACACCAACCCTGCACTGCGTGCTGCAGCAAAAATCCGCCCACGGCCAGCGGCATCAAGAGAAAGCGCCGATCAACGGCCAGGCCAAGCGTGGTGGAGACGAGCACCGCAGTCGCGGCGTTGGCTTCGAGCGTCCGTTCGATGTCCCATTCCTGGTCGAGTTGATCCAGTCGTTGATCGATGGCAGCTCGGCCCAGCCTGGCGTATTGTGCAACACGCTGCTCGGTTTGCTGCCGGATCCGCTCGTTATATTCGCAGGCCGTATTATCGGGAACGCGATTGACGGTGCTCGGAAAAATGCTTGCGCTCGACATGATTTTGCTCCTGAGAGGTTCTTGCTTCCGCTCTCTGGAGTTGCAAACTGTATGCCGTGGGATGGAGCAATATTCCGTCCCAGCAGCGGATACGAGCTCGTTCGGCGCTGCCAGCCTGATTTTGACGGAGCAGTGCTCCGTCCTACAAAGAACGCTTATTCATAACCACCGGTTTGCGGCGTGGTGTAGTAGATGTGCAGCAGCGAACTGCGAATCCCTTGTTCACCTTGGATCTCTTCGCGGCCATGCCAGCTTTTGAGTGTTAGCGTATTGAGCACTGCAAAGGCATAACAGCAGTTTGGAATGAACGGCATTTGCTTGACGGTGCGAAAGCCGCGCGGCTGCTTCAGCCAATCCGCCGGCGCCAAACTCCGTTGATAAAACGTGGTCCCAAGATCGCGCTGCGAATGATCGGCGGGCAACGCGAATTGCATGGTCACGATCTTTTTCCGCGTGTCCGGATGCGGCGCGATCGAATAGCCCTCGGTCTCGCGCAGCAATGTGGTCAGCGGATAGCCTGCGATCTTTTTCACTTCACTCTCGGCTACGCCGTAGCGGAAGCTGAGGCCGCCTTTCAATTTGCCGAAGACGGCCAGCTTGAACTGCGGCGCACTGAGCGCGAGTTGCACGCCCTTCCAGAGTTCGCGATGTTCGACTGGCAGCTGCTCGAGGCCCTGTGGCGTGAGCGGAACTTGAAACCGGTTGTAAGTGCCGTCGCCGTTCTGGTGCTTGCGGCCCATCGACTCCATTTTCGTCGGGGCCGGCAGAGTGGCCAGCATGGCATCATAAATGTGATGCGGGAAGATGTTCTCCACAAAGAAGTGTGGAAACGGTTTATCTTCGACAGTGATGCCCGACAAACGCGTGAGCAGATGTACCAACACTTCATTTTGAACATGGGCATGTGCTGCCAGTTTCGGTGCAAGCATGACGGTACTTTCTGCCGTGGACGCGGCAATGGATGAGAACAAGCAATAAGATGGAATGAAGAGTCAGCGAGAAGCTTGAGGTTTAGCAGCCCAAAACCAGCAAATTCATCAACTTCAGTCCTCAGACCCGCACGCGAAAACGCTAGTTTGGTCGTTGATAGCTCATTGCTTCCCGTTATGTTTAACTTTATCGGTTGGGAGGGTTGTGCTGCGTGATCTTGCGATTGCAATTCAGCCGAACGCTGCAGCTGCCGCTAGCAGTTACGGGCAGTGGCAATTGCCGTTTTCCGCCCTGCGCTAAAACACACTGGTGATCAAACCGCATCTGGTGACCAAGCTGACGGAGTAGCTGAGATGAAATTGCAATTCAGTCTCCGCGGTTTGTTGCTGCTGATGGCCATCGTTGGTGCAGCGCTCGCTTTCTATCGCTGGCCTTGGAAGGAAACGAAAGTCAACGGTGTCGAGACGATCGCCACGGAGTATCGCCGTAACTGGAATGGCAAGGCAGTCAAGCACGGCGTGCAAGTCAAAACAACGACATTGAATCCAGTTTCGTCCACCCAGGCCTGGTATAGCGACGACGAATTGCGACGCCGCTGTTCGCTGTTGAATGGAGTGGTTGTTAACGACACGTATTATCGTGACGGCAAAGCGCATGGTCCCTACCTGGCCATTCACGGCAGTCGAGTGGTTCGCGGCCAATATCATCAGGGGAAGAAAGTAGGTAGTTGGCAACAATCGCATCGACAGGTTCTGCAGAACCAAAAATGGCGAAACGATCAACTACATGGCCGCCGGACGTGGACCACTCCCGAAGGTCGCTTACTGCATTCGGCTGAATATGAAGCGGGGCGACTGATCCGCTGGAACGGCCAACCGGCGGATGCTGAGCTGCGCCGACTGGTGACGTCCTCCGTCACGGATGCGGACTTGCAGCGCTGGCTACTCGAGATGTTTTCGCGGCGAGACGAATGCACGGTAATGGTGCTGGGTGGTGAATTGCTATTTGCGTTTGGCAACGTCGATCTGAATCCAGTCCTTCGATTTAATTCGCCCTATCCGGCGGGCCGCCGGCCCGTGCCTGGTCCGCTGGCCAGCGAAAACTTGTTGGAGCACACGCTCGATCGCTCTCTGACTCTCGTTTATCGGTTCGAACGATTCGAGGAAGTGCAAATCATTCCGCAAGAACTCGATTGGCAGGACCGGACAGGCTTGAACAGTATCCGCTTGGAGGCTGGATCAAGCGAGGAGCAGTACTGGCTCGGACGTGGTGTTGTCAGTCCGTTTTTCGCCCATCACAAGGACGGCCCACTCAAAGGATTGCTCTATGCGGAGAACGGCTATCAACTTCAAGTCGACACCACCGCGGTCGAAGGAATGCACTCATCCTTAGTGCCAAGTCCAAATCAACCGCTTTGGCACCGCCGCACTCGGCGGGCAATTGTCGGGCAATATCTCGATCAATGCGGCTTTTATTGCGAAATGCGCGGCAACGTCCTTGTAATCAAGCCTCATCCGGAAACGGTCCGCAGGCATGACGGTGCGAAACCATTTCGCACAGGTGCCGGTTGATTTGCCCCCGCGGACGGTGTGCGCGGTGATGACCGAATCTAGTCCTAAAATACGATGCGGACTCGATTTGCGCGAACATTCTGCAATCTCACCAGTCCCTCTTTTAGGTTGCAAGTTGGAATTCGTTACGGCATGCCGTAAGATCAGGGTCTGTTCTGCGAATACCTTGCAAAGCCGACAATTCTGTCAGCAAGGAGAGTAAAGGTCATGTCTGTCCCCTCGAATGATGAGCGAAAAGGAACGCGCGTGACGTTCCTTGATCAAACCGGCGCTAAAAGCGTCGAAGCGGTGATTGCCGACACGGTGACGGTGAAGCGGATTCTGCCAAACATCATCACCAAGATGAACCTCCCCGTGATGGGTCCCGACGGCCAACCGATGAGCTACAGCCTCGACCATAAAGAGGGTGGCAAACGGCTGCGTGAAGAGCAAACGCTGCTCGACGCCAGCGTGCAGGACGGACATCACTTGATTGTGTATCCCGAAATCGTGGCTGGTTAATCCGCGCTGGGAGCGACCGCTGGGAGGGCGACGCTCCCGCGGATCCGTGAACTGCAAGTTGACGTCGGTCACCGCGGCGGCTCGGCAGGAGCCTCGCCCTCCCAAGGTGACGATTGATTTTACTTCTCTTAAGTCTCCTCTAAGGCAAGCATGAGCGCCACAACTCCCCGCCTGCGCCGGTTGCAAAGCGACCTCAAAGCGATGCAGCAGCTGCAGGCCGAAAGCTCGATTCTGCACTTCACCGCGCATGGTGAACTGCCCGAGGCGTATACCATTTGGTTCCTCGGCCGCGGCATGATGCGCGGCGAAAACAACGGGCCCATCGAATTGCAGGAACGGCACGAGGTGCACATTCGCCTCGGCGCCGGTTATCCGCGGATGATGCCCGAAATTCGCTGGAAGAGCCCGATTTTTCACCCGAATATCTCGGGCAATGGTTCGGTCTGCCTCGGCGGTTATGGCACCTATTGGGTGCCGAGCCTGACGCTTGACGAATTGTGCCACATGCTCTGGGACATGATTCGGTATGAGAATTATGACGAAACGAGCCCTTATAACCGCGAAGCCGCGCTCTGGGCCAAAACGCAATCGCTGCATCAATTGCCGCTCGATGAACGGCCGCTGCGCGATCGCCTGGCTGGCTATGTTTCGGAAGTCGTCGAGCCGCAAAAGATCTTTGCTGCTCAGCCTGTCTATCCGACATCGCCGCCGCTAGCTCCGCCGGTGACGCAAGCTGCGAACGGCCGTTGGTCGTATACGCCCGGCACTCCCATCGCGCAGCCCGCGCCGGTTCGTCCGAGCGTGCCGCCGGTAGTGCGCACGCCGCTGCGGCCGCCGACTCCGCCACGTCCGGTGCCCGCCGCTGACGATGGCGGCGTGATCTTTTTGGACAGTGAAGCCGCGGCCGCCCCCGCGCGACCCGCCGCGAGTGATTCGGACATTATGTTCATTCAATAAGCGTTGTTTGAATTCACATGTCATCTCTTCGCAGCAAAGAACCCTTTGATCTCGACAGGCTGCGCGATGCGCGGCAGCTGGGAACGTTGTATCGCAGCGGCGCGGTGGTCGTCATCGAAGAACCGGTGCTGGAAGAGATCCTCGAATACTCGAGCAAAGATCTGGTCCGCGAGGTCGGCGGTTTTTTGCTCGGCGAAGTGCACCAACCCGAGTTGTCAGAAAGCGGGCCCAACTGTGTCATCATTCGCCATTTCCATCCGGCCGTGCAGGCAACATCGCGGGCAGCGTCGCTCACCTTTACGCACGAAACATGGTCCGATTTGCATCGGCAGGCCGAATCACGCTTCCCCGGCGCGGCGGTCATCGGCTGGCAACATACGCATCCCGGCTTCGGCATTTTTCTGTCGGCTTATGACATGTTCATCCAGCGCAACTTTTTTTCGAACCCCTGGCAAATCGCCATGGTGGTCGATCCACGGCGGCAAGAGCTCGGCTTTTTTCACTGGCGGAATGATGAAGTGTTGGATTGCGGGTTTGTGTGTTTGGGTAGTTAGTTCAAGGTTTAAAGCTTCAGGTTCAAAGTGATTGATTCCGGCTTTCAACCTGAAACTTCACACCTTAAACCTGAAATAGTTACTCATGACCGATCTACTAATCGACGACAACGATCGCTACTCCCGCCTGCGACTGATCAGCTGGTGGAATCAAGACAAGTTGCGTGCGGCCAAGGTGCTCGTTGTGGGCGCTGGTGCGCTCGGCAACGAAGTGCTGAAGAATCTCGCGCTGCTGGGCGTTGGCAAGGTGCTGGTGATCGATCTCGATGAAATCGAGGAGTCGAACCTCACCCGCTCCGTCCTCTTTCGCAGCAGCGATCGTGGCAAGAGTAAAGCCTTCGCGGCGGCGAAGATGTGTGCGGAGATCAATCCCGATACACAGATGGTCCCCATTCACGGTAATGTGATGACCGACGTCGGTCTGGGCGTGTTTCGCGACGTCGATGTCGTCATCGGCTGTCTCGACAATCGCGAAGCTCGCCTGTGGGTCAATCGCTGCTGCTGGAAAGTCGGCACGCCGTGGGTCGACGGCGGCATTCAAGAGATCAGCGGCGTGGCGAAAGTTTTTGTGCCACCGGACAGCGCTTGTTATGAATGCGCGATGACGGAAAACGACTATCGACTGATCAGCCTGCGTTACAGTTGCCCGCTGCTGAAGCGTGAAGATCTGCTCGCCGGTAAAGTGCCGACCGCGCCCACGATTGCGTCGATGATCGCCGGACTGCAAACGCAAGAAGCTTTAAAGCTCTTGCATGGTTTGCCGGTGCAACCCGGAGCAGCGCTGGTGTTCAACGGCGTGGCGAACAATTTCTATACCACGCACTATCAACGCCGCGAAGATTGTCTCAGCCATGAGACTTATCCCGCAGCCATCGCGCTGCCGGTGACTGCTGCGAACACCACAGCCAAAGAACTGTTCGCTGCAGCGAAGTCGCATTTTGCCGGTGATCAACCGCTGACGCTGCAACTGGACCGCGATCTGGTTGTCGCACTCCATTGCAACTGCGGCAACACGCGGCCAATCATGCAGCCGCAGCAACTGGTCGCGGCCGACGAAGCCCTCTGCCCCAAGTGCGGCGAAACTTCGCAGCCCGAAATGATCCACAGCATTGATCAAGGACACGCGCTGGCGAATGAAAAACTCGCGGCGCTCGGCATTCCTGCGTACGATATCGTGCGAGTCACCGCCAACGGCGAACAGAAAGTGTTCTTGCTCGCCAATGACCTTGCTTCCGCCTTCCCTAGCCCCTAGTTCCTAGCCCCCAGCCCCTCGTGTCCGACGATATTCAATTTGGCGACGTCGAAGAAGTTCAGCCGGAGAAAAATCTCCGGCCGGACCGCAATCGCCATTTTGCCGTCGTCGCTTATGGCAAACCGAACGAGCGCGACCTGCCGATCTTTGTCGACCTCGATGTGCTGCTCGATATGGAAGCGCATGCGGCGTCGGACAAAACCGTCGAGCTCGGCGGCGTGATGCTGGGTGGGCATTATCACGATGAAGAAGGTAAGCCGTTTGTCGTTGTGACTGATTCGCTGCGGGCCGAGCACTACGAAAGCACCAAGGGGAGTTTCAAGTTCACGCACGAGACTTGGGAGAAGATCTCGCGGCAGCGCGACGAGTTTCCGCCCGAGTTGCAGATGGCCGGCTGGTATCACACGCATCCCGATTGGGGTGTGTTCTTGTCGGGGATGGACATGTTCATCTGTGACAACTTTTTCAACAAGATGCTCGACGTGGCGTACGTCATCGATCCGTGCCGGCTCGACCGGGCTTTTTTTCAATGGACGGGCAAGCCCAGCGAACGGATTCGGCGGACGGGCGGTTTTTATGTCACTGCCTCGCGGTTCCGCGAACAGGAACTCGCCACGACGGTGGCAGCGCTAGAAGGAAAAATCCAAATGCCGACTTATACCGGTGGCGCCGGCGGTTCTCCGATCATCAATGTCCAGTCGCCTCACCCGCCGCCGAAACCCGTCTGGGAAACGGCCGGCATGTTCGGCATGCTCGCGTTGCAGTTCTGCCTGCTCGCACTGATTGCGTGGAAGTTGATCGGGCCGACTGATTCGGGTGCGAGCAGCGCGACGCTGGCGAAGCTCGAAAAGCTCATCGAAGCTCGCGATGAAACGGCGCGGCTCGTGGAACAGAATCAGCGCGATCTGCTGGTGATGGATCGCGTGCTGGCCGAAGCGAAAGGTGCGCAGCCTGGTTTTGTCAAAGCCATTCAGCGCGAGATGGAGCAAAATGCCAAGTTGATTCAGGATCTGGATAGCGCCCGCAGTGCCAAGCGCTTGATCGAAATCGAGACCAACGAAAAGTTGACAGAACTGGCCGATGCGATGGCTTCGCAGAAGTTGCTGCTGGAAAAGGTCCAAGGCGAAGTGAAAGAGCTGAGCGAGGAGCGGACCACGCTCCTCGAAAACCTGGCGGTTCGGGATGCCACGATCAAGAGTTTGAAAGAACAGCTCGAACCGGGCGAAACTGCGGCTGGCATCTTCGTTTGGCCGCCCACCAAACGCACCTACATTTTGATGGGAGGTGTCGCCGCCGCATTGCTGATTGGCGGCGTCGGCCTGTGGCTGCGAACCCAAGGGAATGGCCCTGACAGCGAATCACTAGCAGGCGAACCGCCCGTCGGTGGCTCGCCGCCGAGCGAAGCAGCACATGCAACAGCCCAAAGGGGAGACGCGCCTGCCCCGAATGATGAGCCCGAAACCACGACTCGCTAGCCTGCCCGCCTATCAGCCGGAATGTTTTTATGGATCCCGCCCAACGCACCGCTCGCTTGCAAGCCGATCAAGCACTGCTGCAAGCCCTGGCAGCCAATAACAGCATTCTGCGCGTAGAAGCTCAGGGTGAACCGGCCGATCGTTACGTCCTTACGTTCCGCGGCAAAGGCCTGGCTCGCGATGTTTCCCAATCGGGCGAAGTTTCGATCGTCGAACTTCATCAAGTTGAACTGCGGCTTCCTTATGCCTATCCGGCCAGCCCGCCGGACATTCGTTGGATGACGCCGCTGCTGCATCCCAACGTTTCGTTCAGCGGCTTTGTGAACCTGAACGAAATGGGGCTGCCTTGGATGCCCGACGTCGGCTTGGATGTGGTCGTCGAACGACTGTGGGACATCGCCCGCAGCGCGTACATGAACCTCGACCGCGCGACGAACTATTCGGCGAAAAACTGGTACGAGGACGAATGCAAGTTCCAACTGCCCGTCGACATGCGGCCGTTGCGTGGCGCAGCGCATACCAGCCCGTCGAACATCGTCCGCTATTCCCATCGCGCGGGCGAAGGGGTTCGCTGGAACAGTCCCACTGCAGCGGGCGAAGTGCTCTTCATCGATGAAAACACCACGCCGTCATCAGCGGCAGCGCTCCAGCAGCGGCGTCGACCTGCTGGCGGCGAAGATGTGTTCTACATCGGACCGGAGTAAGTCGCCGATGTTTTCGTGGTCGTGGAAAACAGTGGCTTCCTCAGATCCGGTGGGAGATGCTCTGCACCTGGCGACCAAACAGTTTTCTACTGTCCGCGCGCCAGCTTTCGTCCTGCGACATGATCCGCAGCTGGATCGTATCGAAACGGCCTTTTTTCGAGTTGCTTGCAGCCAGCAAATTGCGGCCCTCGAAAAATTGCTCGGCGGTCGATTCAAGCCTTGGTGGAGATATCGTCCGCGCTTGCAGATCTTTTTGTTCAACAACGATGACGACGTCAGCCGTGTGTATGGCGGGCCCGCAGGCGGCTTTGCCAGTGCCGAGGAATGGTCGATCGTCGTCAACTTGCAATCCGACTGGGTGCCGATGCTGCGGCATGAACTGACTCATGTCCTAACCGGTCATTGGAATCCATCCGCACCAACCATCCTGTGCGAAGGTGTGGCCGTTTGGGCTCAGCAAACGATCAACGGCCAATTGATCGATGATTATGCGCGGCGGATGCTTGCCGATTTGGATGTTGTTTCTGTGTTGCTCGGGCCGCGGCAGCACAGCGACTGCAAAATTTGGCAGCACTACGCGTTCGTGGGGAGCTTCACCAAAGCGCTCATCGACAGATTCGGGCTGCGGCGCTTCGAGAAGTTTTATCGCGATCGCTGGGTCAATGAAGCGAGCTTCGCGGAGCGGCATCTCCAGCACTTTCAATTGCCATTCGCGGAAATGGTCGAAATCTGGATTCGTAACTTGGCAGGTGCGGGAGTGGCGAGAATGCTCGCGCCGCGATTCATCTAACGCGGTTACCTGACCCAAACAGTGGTGGGTTGACCGCGATCCTCAACATAGTCGTCGCACTGAATGATCCGTCGCAGGGCTGGAATCCCTTCGCTAGGCTCTGGTAGATCCGGCTTTGTCACGACTTCCGCTGCCTATTTCAACTCCAGCCCAATCAAATACGCATCCAAGCTCTGCCGCAGCTTTTGTTCATCGGCGAGGGATGCGGTGATTTGATTTCGCAGCCCTTCGATCGTGTCTTCTTGCTGCGTGAACTTGGTCACGTAGCGGCGGAAGAGGTCGGAGTCCTTTGGCAGCTGCGCCATGTTGTCGCGGATCCGCTTTTGTTCCTGATCGATGACCGCGACTTGCCGTTCGAGCTCTTGACGCTTGGCGACTGCTTGTTGAATCACGCCTTTGCGCGTGATCAATTCGCGGAGGGCCTTCTTCACGTCTTCGCTGACGACGGCGGTGTTCAAATAGTACTGAATCGAATTCGAATCGAGATTCGTAATCGCCACTTGCTCGTTCGAGGTGTATTCCTCTTTCACATCCAGCGTCACCGGTTTGCCTGGATCAGCGGTGACCGCGAAGCGATATTGATCGCGAGTCTTTTCTTCGGGATCCTTCGGCGCGACCAGCGTCCACGGCTGCTGCAGCGGATGTTCGATGAGAACTTTCTTCACTCGCTTGCCGCTGTTTTTCACGATGAACGACTTGGTTCGCACATGTTTGTGGCTGGTGTGCAATGTGCCTTTGCTGATGCGCACGTTGACGAGCGATTGCGGCTCCTGCTTGTTCGATGGCGCCACTTCGGTATCGAGGTCCATTGCGTAGCTGATGAGTCGCTCGGTGCCCGGCTGCAGGTCTTGAATCTGCGCATCGCCGGCGTAAGCATTGTCGTCGAAGACCGTGATCGGGCCTTGCATCAAATGCAGTTCCGTCGTGTTCTTCAGCTTCAAGCCGTTGAGTGGATGCTTGGCGTGTTGCGATTCGTTGTAGATCGAAACCTTTTCGCCCGTCACCGATTCGTTGACGATCGGCAGCATGGCCGAGCGGCTGCGCTGCAATTTTACCGGCGTGGCGATTTGATAACGAAACATCTCGCCGACATCCGAGGCTTGTGCGACCGATTGGCCGCCACGCTGCAAATCCATGCGATAATTCGCGTCCATATCGGCCTTGGCAGCGGGACCACCAAGCGCATAACCAGCGCCAGGCTTGCCAGGAGCAGGTGGAGCAGCGGCAGCTGCCAATGCCGCGTTGCGATTGGCCCGCTCAAAGGATTTTGACTTTTCATCCTGCATCTCGGCCAGCTTTTTAAATTCACCATCCGCAGCAGCCAGGTCTTGATCGTACGTGCGCGGCCGCAGCGACGCATACAGTTCCTGTTTCACTTCCGGACGATTGACGTACAGCGGTTGATACAGATCCATCACGAACGAGATCGGTCGGCCGCTGACCAGCGTCAGGCTGACGTTGTCCCAATCGGCTTCGGTCGTGTTTTCGACGATGGCCCAGCCTTGCAGGAACGGTTTTTCATCGTCGGCCAGCACCAGGCGATAGCTGGTCTTCCAGATCGGTGCTTCTTGAATGTAACCGATGTTGACTTCGCGATTGCCGGCGCCGAGAAACGACAGCGAGACCGTTTTCTTCTCCGAATCCTTCCCCATGGCGAGCACCATCAGGGCTTGCCGCAGTTCCGCGTCGAGCTTCGCATTGCTTAACTTGATACGGCCGACATTGGCGAGCGAAATGCTCCGCAGCCCATCGGGGGTCAGCAGGTTAACAAACTTCTCATCAACCACCTGATCGCCAGCGGGGACCTTGCGAGTCTCGACACCCAGGATGGTGCCGGTAACTTTGGTCGGGGCGTCGATTTCGATCTGTTCGCCGCGGATCTGTTGCAGCAAATCGCCCAGCGTGGGATTGCGGGTCAGGTCGATCGAAAACGTGCCGAGCGTGCGGGTGATCGGCTCGCGGCTGCCATAGCTGACGGTCGAAATCCGGCCGCCGCCGAGATCTTGCAACACCATACTCTTGAGCAGGTCGTTGATGTCTTTGACGTTGAATTTCATATCGACCGAGGCGTTGCCGTCGACCTTGCCGGCGTGCTCAAAAAAGGCGACGCCGGAGCTGAACATGACCACCCGCTTCACGGGAATGTCGGCGGCTTTATCCTTTTCCTGGGCCAACCCGGCCGATAGAAACATCGGCCCCAAGCCAGCCGCCACCGCGAACGCCGCACAGCGGAGCCACTTCTTGAATGGATTTGAAATCGACATCACGGGGCCCTCTAAGTCGTGCAGGCGGAGAGTGTTATGAAGAAGCGATCGAAAGCGTCTGAAGTGGCGAAGACGAATGTCTCCCCAGCCAGTCTACCTTACGCCGCCGCGAATAAGACGAAGCATTCAGCCCCGGGGTTTCGGCGAAGCGATGATATTTACGCAGAAACGCGGCAATCAAAACAGGTGCGCAATTACTTGTGCCAAAGTGTGCGGGCACGTTCAGGCGCTGACCGAGTTGGTAATGGCGTGAGCAGTTCCGTCATTTCGTCAAATCGAATTGCTTCTCAATCTTCCCCTTCGTGACGGTCATTTTTAATTCGCTGTTCACGTTGTACTTGGGCGGGATGGCTTCTTCGATGCGATCGACCGTTGGGCTGTCGGGGACATCGGCATACATCTGCATTTTGCCGACGACTTTCGGAGAAGTGATTTCCACGCGGAAGTCACCGACGGGGACCTCCGCGGTGAACTTCCCGGCGGCGATCGTGGCGTCGGCAGGCTGGGACGTGCCATCCACCGGAACGAAACGGATCAAGCCTTGCTCAAGCGGCTGGCTGTCGAACGTGACAGTACCCTCGACGAGCCCCTTGGTTCCTTCACTCGAGCAACCGGCCAATGTAGCGACCAAGAATGCAACCACCCCGCCGAAGCGCAAACAGAACATGATGTCTCCCAGAAGCATTGCAGAGTCGTTTTCGAGGTAGCTGATTTCGCAGGCTGAACTATTCGGGAATGACTTCGCCGCCATCCATGGTGCCCATCGCTCGCCAGGAGGTGAGCGAGATACTGTTGGTTACAAACCGCGTCGAGCCGTCCGCAATCAGCACGTTCACGCCGCCGGGGTGTCGGCTGCGAGCGGTCTTGTGAGAATTGCCGGAGCCCGTGGTGGTGCACGGCGGGTTCTTGGGATAATTGGTGGCGTTGCAGTAGGGTGAAACGTCGGTGCCCGTGTTAGGTGTATTGATCGTCATGAATTGCGTGCAGGGACGATCATCGTTGAGAAAGTCGCCGCGAATATCGAAGTCGGAGTCGTTACCGGCCATGATCACCTCCGACATCAGCAACGTGTTCGAGGTCCCGTCGGTGATGTCGCTGAAGCGGACCTTCTTCGGCTTACTGCCGGACGCATAATCTTCGTAGCCAAACGGCGCCGTTCCCTTGGCTGGATTTTGAGCCGGGTCGGACGCCAGATACGGGACTGCTTGATTTCCCCAATTGATCACGTAGCTGCCGCGCGCTCGCCAGTATACGTCCCCCTTCCAGATTGCGTTCATGCGGTCGCTGGGGCAGTAATACAGCGGAGTCGGTTGGGCGTAGATGCCGGTGGTTGTGCTGGTGACAGTGTTAGGAGCTTGATAGAAGTGAACGGACTGATCGAACTTGACGTGCATATTCCCTTGCTCGACGAAGGGCCAAACAAGCACGACCCAGACTCGGCGGGGATTGTTTTGATTTCCCTGAGGAAAATGGCCCATGGTGTCATGCATGTTATGCATCGCCAGGCCCCATTGCTTGAGCTTGTTGATGCAACTGGTTCGCCGCGATGCTTCGCGCGCGGCCTGAACGGCCGGCAAAAGCAAGGCCACCAGCACGCCGATGATCGCAATGACCACGAGCAGCTCAACTAACGTAAACCCACTGCGGCACAGACGCGAAAAGACGGAACGTCGCATGATGGAGCCCTAGAGAAGAATTAAGAAGAGAGCTTCGCGCGGCCGCCGCTGGGCAGGAGGACGACCTTGCCGGCAATATACCAAGTGAAGAATTGAGAATTCAAATATTTTTCCGTCGCCTGCCATCAACATTTTGGTGAAATCAACTAAAACCTCGAGCAGCGAGCCCCTCTAGGTGATGGTTTTTGTCGTTGCTGCGATGGAAAATTATTTAGATTATTAGTGATTAAGGCGAAATGTGCTTTTTGGCTGCGGAAAACAGGCAAGGCTAATCACTTTTTCAATCTACGCTGCGATAACTTTCCAGCGACGATCAACAGCGGGACCCGCGCGCTCTCCTCGAACAGGCTCATCTTCTGCCACAGGTCGTGTTCGCTTGCCGATTCGCGCGGAGAAATAGCCCGCATTGCGAAACGCCTGCGGCAGGCTCTGGTGCGCTGGTCTGCCGAAAGAGTTGCTGATTGGCCAGGATGCCGGTGCTGTTGGGATAAAGTTATGTGAGCATCGAGTTTCGGCTGGGTCCGCAGCGTGGGAACGTGCAATAGACCCACTCGAATCGCACACCCCGCGCCGCCAACCGCGCAAGTGCCGTTCAACAATGCGCCGAATAGCATGGCCCCGAGCGCGAGGCTGGCGAGACTGCTTCTGAGGTAGTTCATAGCCGAGGACTCGTCGACTGGAGTAAACAGCACGAAGTTGAGGGAACCGCCGTGAGCGCTGTCGCCAAAGTTGAGAAACTCTGGGTTCGGCAAACACGATCTCGGCAAAGTCTAACTGACTGGACCGCAACAAACGTGCAGTTTATTGCGTGCGAGAGCTACACCGATCAATTGGGAACGACGCACGATCCAGAAGCGACGCCAACAAGATCGGAGTTGCCCCCGTTGCGACCTGCCGTCTCGCTCTTCGGCTATGAGTTCGCGCTCGGCCAGCGTAAGATGACCGAGCATTGCTGCGACTCCGTTTTCTATTGAAACAGAGCTAGACCAAATGCTCCCCGGCGAAAATGGCATCACCACTCCGATCTTCGGCGAAGCCTCGCTCTAACAGCCAGTAGGTCGAAACGAAAACAATTCGCCCCGAAAGTGAAAAGCACCGTATGCAACGAGCTGATCATCTCCTCGTCGTGCTGCTCCTGATGCCGCTCCCAATGTCCGCTGCGGCGGACTTCACCAGCGAGACGGTCACTTACAAGAGGGCCGGCGACCGCGATCTGAAGCTGTTTGTCGAGAAGCCCGTGGGTTGGAAGGCGACCGACAAGCGCCCGGCCATCGTGTTTTTTTTCGGTGGCGGCTGGGTGGGCGGAACTCCCGAGCAGTTCAAGCCACAAAGCGAGTATTTGGCGACACGGGGCATGGTCGGCGTTCGCGTCGAGTATCGCGTCATTTCCAAAGGCGAGAGCGGCCCGCCGGTTGTTTGCTGCCACGATGCGAAGTCCGCGATGCGCTGGGTGCGGGCTCACGCGGCAGAACTCGGGATCGACCCCAAGCGGATCGCAGCCAGCGGTGGCTCGGCGGGCGGTCATCTCGCAGCGTTCGCGAGCATGATCGCTGGCCTGGATGATCCGGCGGATGATTTGAAAGTCTCGCCGCGCGGCGATGCGCTCGTGCTGTTCAATCCCGTCTTCGACAATGGCCCGGAAAACGGTTGGGGAGCGCAGCGAGTCGGTGATCGCTTTCGAGAGTTCTCTCCAGCCCACAACATCACGGCCGATGACCCGCCGGCCATTGTCTTTCTCGGCAGCCAGGATGCGCTCATTCCCGTCTCGGTGCTCGAGCGCTTCAAGGCCAACACGACCAAGGCCGGGGTGCGATGTGAGTCGCGAGTTTACGAGGGTCAACCGCACGGTTTCTTCAATCGAGACCCCTACCGAACGGCCACGCTCATCGAAGCGGACAAATTCCTCGCCTCACTCGGCTGGCTCGCAGGCGAGCCGACCCTGAAGATGCCGACGATCGACCCGAACGAGCCGTCCCCCGCGAAGAAAAGCCGCCAGTCGAAAAACAAAGTCAAGTAACGGGGAAGTGGCTCGAAAATCTCCGCGCGTCGGTGCTGAATGAACTCGCGACTGTTGAGTGACATCCCGACGCCATCGTGCTTCTAGATGAGCATCCACTACCATCTTTCTTTGCATCCCCGCAGGCCGAGAGCTTGCCCGCCGGATCGACCTAAGTTGCAATGCCATTACAATGGGGGGCGTTCAACAATTCCTGGCATATTCCTGGCATCAACTTGTGCCGTTCCGGGGAAACGACACAATTGACAGCCCGAAAGAGTGGGTACTTTTTGAACGAGTTGCGAATTGCCGGTACTGCGCGCTCGCAAGTTGCGTCGAATGAGGAAAGCCCGCGTGCATCTCGACTTGCGAATTTTCTGCCGATTTCCATGCGCTAACTCGGCGGGTCTGCGCATCAGTATTTCGCCAGGGTTCTTGTTGGGGCTTTTTAACTACGGAAGCTCATGTCTGCACCAACTTCTTTCCATCGCTGGAGCCTGATCCTCGCCATCGCTGGTTGGGTGGGAACCTTGGTTATTGGTGTTGGATCCGCCGAAATCCTGGCGCAGGAAAGCCCGGCTGCCCCGGCGAGCAAGGCAGCTTTGGCCTTTTCGAAAAGAAGATTCGCCCGGTACCGGTGCAGCACTGTTACGAGTGCCACTCGGCCGGCGCGAAGAAGATTCAAGGTGGCTTGACGCTGGATACCCGCGAGGGCCTGTTGCGGGGAGGTGAATCGGGGCCCGCGGTAGTGCCAGGCAAGCCGGGGCAAAGCCTGCTGATTCAAGCATTCGGCCGCACGTCACTCCTTCCCAAGGACAATGGCAGCAATCACAACTCGTCCGGCTTCACCTTCTGGCTGGCCGGTGGCGGCGTGAAAGGCGGCCTGGCCTACGGCAAGACGAACGAGACCGGCCGGGTCGCGGTGGAAAATAAAGTCGGCTTCCACGACCTGCACTCCACCATTCTGCACCAACTGGGGCTCGACTACGAACAGCTCACCTACCGTTTCGCAGGTCGCGACTTCCGCATCAACGGCACGGAACCCACCCGCGTCGTCAAGGAAATTCTCGCCTAGCGCATCACGCGATCGGCGTTTTTGTGCCAGCCAATGCAATTCGGGCTGGTGCGTTCACATTACTCGGCCGGCTTAAGAACCGTGACCTGCACATCATCCAGCTTCAAGTCCCCGCCGAGGACGCGGAATACGACGCCCGGTTTGGCGACATGAAAGCTTGGGTCCGTGGCCTCCAGTTTGATGTCGTCGCCGATCCGAACCGTCACTCGATCGCCGACAGTTTCAAGTTCTAACGAGATCCATTCCTTCTCCGCCAGGCGGGTCGAGGAACCCGTTGCCAGCATTGCATCTTTCGACTTCTCGTCGGCCTTGTCCTTGTGCTTCTTCAGACTTGCTTGACCGGGGGTGACGACTAACGAGTAGAGATGACCTTTCTTCGCGAGCTGACCCGGTGATGGATCGAAACCAACGTGAAATCCCTTAGCGCCGGCAAATTGAAACTTCAGCTTCACCGTTCCGTCGCGCAGCGGCAAGAACCAGCGCGAGGCCCCCGCGTGCATGTCCTTATCGAGTTCCCTGGCAACGAGCACACCAGCTGTGGTCTCCCAGTGCCCGATATTCACCTTCCACTCAGCGGGACGTCCTTGCTCAAACGAAGCCGTGTGTGTCTTGGGTTCCGCGCCACACAGCGAGTTCACGACGAGACAAATGGTGATGATTGGTAGATAGTAACGCATGAAGTAATCCCTGCTGATGTTAAGAATGGATTCGACGCCGCTCACCTCGCTGTAGCACCGAGTGCCAACAGCTTGTTTTCGACGCGTAGCCAAAGCAATCCACCGCCAACGGCCGGTGTGGCACTGCTGCCGCTGGGCAACTTCATCCGTCCTAGTTCGGCGTAAGTGTCAGACGCCGACAAGACCACCACTTCACCGTCTTGGGACATGGCGTACAGAGCTTTGCCAACGCAGATCGGAGAGCCCGCGTAGTTGCCGCCCACGCGCTTTTGCCAGACGGTCTCGCCGGACTTGACACGGACGCATGTCACGACTCCTTGGTCGTTCCACATGAACAGCAGATCGTCGACGAGGACTGCGGTCGGTTGATGATTCACCATCCGGTCGAGCCGGTATGCCTCGACGGCTTGGCTACCCTGGGGCCGCAACGCAACTAAGTAGCGCTTGCCGCCCGCGAACCCACACGTGGCAATCACGAGATCGCCAGCCACGATGGGCGAACCGATGGCCCGTTTCTCTTGCTCACGCTCAAAGACCTCCATTTCCCAGTTGATTTTGCCCGTGGCCGCGTCCACGCTGGTAACTCCTTCATGCCAGCTGGAAAAGATGAGTTCGTCCTTACCCTGCGCGTTGTGAAATACACACGGCGTACTATAGGTCGCTTTGATGTGGGCCCGCGGAACTTTCCAGGCAAGCGTACCTGAAACTGCGTTGAGCGCTGCGAGGAACGATTCCTTCCCCTCCTGATTGTTATTCACCACCACCAGGTCGCCCACGACAATCGGGCTGGTGCCGCCACCGTGCCCGCTTTCAAAGGGACCCAAATCGTACTTCCAGAGTTCCATCCCTTCGTGATCGAACGCCTGGAGCTGCGACTCCTTCTTGGATTGCCAAATGACATAAACTCGTTGGGCGTCGCAGGCCGGCGTATTGCTGGCGAATGAGTTCTTGGCGTGCTTCTTTTCCACTTCAAAGGGAAAGTTCTGCTGCCAAAGTAGTTTGCCTGTGGACGTCGAATAGCAGAGCAGATGGCGTAGCGACCGCTTGGCGTCTGCGGCCGTGACGAACAGCTTTTGCTGCCATATCACGGGAGAAGAGTTGCCGGTGCCAGGCAGATCGATCTGAAACCGGTAATCGGCATCCGTCCAGGTAATCGGAATGCCCGCGGTCTGGCTCACACCAGAGCCATTGGGCCCGCGAAAGCGGTTCCACTCTTCGCCGGCACTTTCCGAGACGATTGCGACAAGAGCAAGGCAACACAGCAACAGACGACGCATGGCGTTATCCCCGATGGTGACCGGCAGCAGTTTCTGGAATGACTCCTTCAACTCACCAGAGTCTAGCCCCCAGCACGGTAGACTGCCAAAGCCTGGTGAAGCAAATTTCTGCGGACCGCATCCTATCACCAGTTCCGCAAACATGCCGTTGTAACAAGCCGCAGCATCGCTGGGGCTGCGGCCCGGCACGGACGACCATGTCCGAATACCGCCATCCGGCTTGCTCGGCTTACGGCGATTTACCTTTCTCCTGTGGAGATTTAACTGAGGGAACGACAGGACCTCCAAGTTCCTGAGGAATCCCAAATTATCCGTTCGCCATGTTCAGTCGACGCCGGCGGGACTGTTCGCACTAGACCATTCAGTTCGGAAGCGTGGCCCCTGGTATGTGAACAGCAAGGGCTCCCGCGAAAGGCCTTTCGACGCTCATCTCCTCCTTCTTTCCCAAGCTTCTTATCACAATCCGGCCGAGGGCAAATTCTTGGCTGCATCGACATGTCGGTCCGAAGCAAGTAATGGTCGAACACTCGTGCCTGTTGTTTCTAACCGGCGTGTTCGCGCTGGGATTTGTGTTGTTTGGCGCGTTGTCCTTCTACACGCTGAATACCGTCAAAATTAACGGCAGCAATTATCAGGCAATCGTGCAAAACAAAGACCTGTTAGCTGATGCGTTGCCCCCGCCAATCTACATTGTCGAACCATTTTTGACGCTGCACCTGTTGCCTGACGCCAGGGCCGCGCACTGTTTGAACCTATGGTCGACCGGAGGCGTACAGGTGGTTAT
>CAYMWL010000101.1:0-22259 GCA_964394305.1 uncultured Pirellulaceae bacterium | reverse complement strand
CACTACGCAACCCAAGCCAATACAGTTCGACAAATCAGACTTTGCAGTCCTCCTGTACTGGACCCCTAGCGAATTAAACCTTCACCTACAAAACTGAATCCTGCCCACGAGTCACTTTTCTTGCTCGCTCGAAGGCAGTGCGATCGTGGGATTTACCAAGAGCCAACTTGCTGACATCAGCAACAAAGCTCCGGCGGAAATGGTGAAAACGAGCTTCAAGCGATGCTGATCGGCCAGGTCGCCGTAGTACTGGCCGCATTGACCCGCGGCGAGATTGCCCCACATGTTCGCAAAGCCGAGGACCGAGCCCACATGTCGGCCGCCGATGTCTTGATAAGTGGCCCACAAGCTTCCGAGGCCGAAGTCGATCGTGAACGAAATGAAGAGCATTAACCCCACAAAGACCCACACGTCGGTCACCATGTGGCACAGCAAATAGCCGCCCGCGGCCAGAGATCCCGCGAGCAGCCCGGGGACCCGGCGGCCCCAGATGGGTCCCAAGCGGCGGCGAAAGAAGTCGGCCGCGATGCCACCTAAAATACCGCCGCACATTCCCGCCAGCAAAGGAGCCGCCGTTGCGACGCCAGCGGCCCACTCTTGGAAATCTCGTTTGCCCGCATCGCTGGTGATTTGGGGAAATAGGCTTTGCAACTGCGGCGAGAACGTTTCGAGAATGTAAACCGTTTGCCAGGTAGCGAGAAAAATCCACCCGACATTCACCAGGGCCCCGGAAAAACTCAGCAGCCAGACATTACGATTGCTCAGCATTGCGACGATTGGCAACGCTTGCGCGGCCACAGGAACTGCGGTGCCGATCAAGGCAACTTCTTGGCCATTACAACCCGGGTGCTCACTGGGTTGATCCCGAAAGTACCACCAAAAAAAGGCGGCCCAGGCGATTCCCAGAATTCCATACAACACGAGCGTCCCACGCCAACCTTGGGCCAGGCCAAGATACTCCTTGAATTGAATCGAAATCAGCGCAGTCAAAGCAAACGCGACCACTGCGCCTAGGCGGCCGCCGGCAGAAACAAAGCTATTGGCCTTCGCGCGCGCGGTGGGACTTGCCCAGCGTTTGAGAAAACTACCCGCGGCGGGATAAGCTCCGGCCTGCGCAGCTCCCATCAAGCCCCGCAACCCAATCAAGCCGACCAGCCCCGGAACAAAGCCGAGGGCGATGGTCGCCAGCGACCAGGCGATGACATAGATCGTGAGCATTCGCCGCGCGCCAAAGCGATCAGCGAGCATGCCAGCCGGTACTTGAAAGAGCGCGTAGAGCCAGAAAAAGGCCTTATTCCCTTTGCCGAACTCGCCGTTGGTGATGCCCAAATCGTTGACGATGGACGAAGTGATCGGACCAAGTGCATTGCGATCGAGGTAGAGGATAAGCGACATGCAAACCGCAAGCGCGATAATGCGATGGCGTACGTTCGTCGGCGGTTGATCTTGTTCAAAACGACCGACTAGATCGCTGAGCGAAGGTGATGCGTACGCATGATCAATTGAACGGGACATCGCAACGGCTCCGCGCGAGGCAAGAACTGTAGGCCACAGCTTCGCCGCAGAAGGTGCTTAGGTCAACAAGAAATCGGTATTCCTCTCGCTCCACGCGCTTTGCGAGAAGAATACCTAAGGCTTCCACCATCGATCTAACTCCAGCCGGAGCGATGCAACTCGCTCCGGCTGTTTTGTTGCCAGATCGCGATCTTCGGAGAGATCAGTGGCGACTTCAAACAGTCGTGCTTCTTTGCCATCGGCACTGAGAATCAATTTCGGCAGCTTCGATGGTTCGCGGGCATCGATGCACCAGCGATACATGAGGCTTGCCGCTGGCTTGTCGATGTCGACCACATCGTGCTCGAAAATTTCACCAAAGAGGAATTTGCGTTCTTTGACCTTTGCTAGATCAGCCGGCAATAAGCTAAGTCCCGGCAAGTCCGCAGGCGATCTCATTCCGCAGGCAGCGAGAATCGTTGGCGCCAAATCGATGCTGCTTACAAGCGTCTGATCATCGCGCTGGGGCCTAATCCCTGCCGGCCAGCGGACGATGATCGGCGTGCGAATGCCACCTTCGTTAGGGGATCGTTTGCTCCGCGGCGCGTACTTCGGCGCCGCGGGATCTTGCAGCCAACCGTTATCGGCCAAATAGACGACGATAGAGTTGTCGCTAAGTTTTCGCTTTTCGAGCAAGGCCAGGACTTCACCAACGCTTTCATCCCACCACTCGCACATCGCCCAGTACTTGGCAACGTGCAGCGAGTCGGTCAGCGGGCGATACTTGTCGAGTAAACGTTGCGGCGGATTGTGCGGTGTGTGGGGCAGCATCGGCGCAAACCAGAGGAAGAACGGCTGCGCCCCGTTCTTGTCGAGGAATTCGGCAACTGGCTGCAACCCTTCGCGGCCGATCTTCAAACCAAGATCGCCGTGGCGGCCTCCCTTTGTGGGATCGCCGTGCGTCATGCCGGTCGTAAAACCACCTTCGGTGTGTTTTCCTTCCCACCACTTGCCGCACTGAAAACTGCTGTAACCTGCAGCACCCAGCAACTTCGGCAGCGTTTGCACGCGTGCGACATACTTAAGCATTTCGCGGCGATCGGTTCCCTTGGGCGGATCGTTGCCGGTGATGCCATGTTGATGCGGATAGAGCCCGGTAATGAGCGTCATCAAGCTGGGGCGGCAAAGGCTTGAAGGCACATAGCCGCGCGTGAAGAGCAGCCCTTCTTTGGCCAACTGATCGAGGTGAGGTGTCTTGATGTGTGGATGCCCCGCGAAGCCGTAGTCGGTCCAAGCCTGATCGTCCGAGAGAATGATCACGACATTGGGTGGTTGCTTACGCGCCTCATCAGCGATTGCCAAGCCAACTTGGGTAAGCAAGATGATAGTTAAGCAGATTTGAAGGCACGATCGAAGGGAGAGCATTCGCTGACTCTTTGCAGAACATGAAAAAATGTTGCCAACCATCAGGCAGCATTCTTACTGCTGATTGTGTTGCGGTCAAACACTTCAGGCGTCTGGCCACTTGCCGTTCAGCGCGATTGAACTTCGGCCATGTTCGTTGTCACGAACTGAAGTGGATCTGAACAGACTGCCTGAATTGGGTAGTACAGAAAATCCGAAACGCGGCATTTTCGCGACAAACTGTCAGCAAGTTTCCCCGGCGAGCACTACATCGGCCGCAACGGGCATGGAGTGTGCAATTAGGGCGTAAATCGAAGCCGCAAGCTCTGCGGCAAGCTTACACACAGCGATGGAGATTCACGATGTCCGCCCTCTTGTCATCTTGGCTAAAGTCATTAGCCGTCACTGTTCCAGCCCTTGCCGCTAGTGCGATTCTCGTTGCGCAATCGGGAGCTCAGAACGCTCCTCCCAAAGAACCACCGGCCGCAGGGAAAGATGCCGCCAGAGATCTGAAGGATTCGGCTAAGGATGCCGCGAAAGACACGAAAGATGCGGCCAAGGACGTTGTTAAAGATGCGAAAGAAGCAGCCAAGGATGTGAAAGATACTGCGAAAGACACGACCAAAGAAGCTCGCGATGATGTTCGCGACGCCACCCGCGATGCTCGTGATAATGTGCGAGATGCCCGCGAAAACGCTCGTGAAAACTTCAGAGATACTCGTGACAACGTTCGCGAACAGGCTCGCGACACTCAAGACAAGGTTCGCGATCCGCGCGACCCCAAGGATCCGGCTCGGGATCAATCACGCGACGCACGCGATCCCGAAAGTGTTCGTCAGCCCAACCGCGACGACCGTCGCGACACGCGCGATGATCGCAATGACCGAGATGTGAATGTCAGCGGCCGCTTCTCCGCACAAGGCACTCGTGCTGCTGACATCGGCTTGTGGTTCGAACGAGACACGAGTAAAGGTCTCGTGATCTCCGACGTTGGCACTCGCGGTGCGATTGCCAAACTGGGCTTCCACGAAGGTGATCGGATCGTTTCGATCAACGGTCAAAAGGTCACTCGCGAAGATGACTTCATCACTTATTTGTTCGCTGATGACATGCGCACGCAAAAGGTTCAAGTGATCGTCGTTCGCGATGGAAGGGAACAAGTGATCGTTGTCGAACCGACAGTCTTTATTGAAGAACTGTCTTACGTCGAGAACGATCCGCTCGAACACTTCGGCGTAATCGTCGATGATCGCTACAACGATCGAATTGTTGTTTGGCGCGTTGTTCCTCGTTCGCCAGCCTATTATGCAGGTATTCGCGCTGGCGACGTGATCGTTTCGCTCGGCAATCAACGGCTGGCCAACGTCGCTGCGTTCGTGCAACGGCTGACCGGTGCCGACGCAGGTGAATTGCAAGTTCAAGTTAATCGTGGCCAGGCCACACGGACGCTGCACGTTGACGTTCCGCGGTTCGTCGGTCGCACCGAACGCCGCACTTCGCTTCGCCCGAACATTGACGAACGTCGAGATGATCGACTCGACCGACGAGATGATCGGATTGACGATCGTCAAGACCGTCGTGATGATCGGCGAGACGCTCCCCGGCTCCCCACTAAACCGGCACCTGTCGCACCGCCGGCTGCGGTTCCAGCACGTCCGACGACTCCTGCGCCAGCCTCGGGCAATCCGGCTCCCCGGACCGGCCTGTTCCCACGTGGCAGCAATCGTTAAGTGAGTAAAGGCCTCAAGCAATCCCGCTGTGGTAGACAGCAGGTGAGCTCCGACATCCGCGGCGAGCTTCGTCGCGGATGTTTCTTTATCTTGCAGGCCAAAGAGAGCTTAGGCAGCCACCATCTTCAGCTGCCGCTTGTGGCTGGCGACGCCCGTAATGAATTCTTCGAAGATGCGGACATCGAGCGCGGTGGCCGAGTCAGCTTCGGGATGGAACTGAGTGCCGAGAGCGAACCAATCTTCATTGCAGCTTTCGATGGCTTCGATCACACCATCCGGGCAGCGCGCGGTGACATTAAAGCCAGGAGCAACTTCATCGATGCACATGTGGTGCGTGCTGTTGACGCGGATTTCGCCATCACCATAAACGCGTTCCATCAACGTGCCGAACACGATGTTCAGGCCGTGGCGGTGTTCCGGATCTTGCGGATCGCGGTGCGGCAGAGCATCGGGGAGTTCTTCGGGAATGTGCAGATAAAGATTTCCGCCTTGCGAGACGTTGAGCAACTGCATGCCCGAGCCAATGCCAAACACCGGCATGTGACGATCGGCGATGGCCTTTACCAGACGGCGATCGAAATCTTCGCGGCGTTGATCCATCAGCTTGACGCTGCTGTGCAGTTGGTAGCCATCACGACGGGGATCGAGATCACCACCACCGACGAGCACAAAACCGTCCAGCCGATCGAGGGCAGCAGCGATGTCATCTGCGTCGTCGAGTGGAGGCAGAATGACCGGGATGCCGCCGGCGGCGATAATCGCGTTATAGTAACCGGCTGGCACGTAGGTCAACGCGGGGCCGGCCTTTTGTACAGGGCGATAGTCGGCATTCAGACCAATGAGTGGCTTCTTCGACATGGGGCGATTTCCTTTCGGTAGAAACACCTCAGATTCCATGAGGTTCCAATTCCGCAACCTTGCGAAATCTCTCACGCCGCTCTGACCAAACCAACAAAGTTGAATCAGTGCACAGGTCGAACGAAAGGCAACTGGCGCATCGCGACGCTGCGATGTCTTTTTGTCTTGAGCACCGTGACGCATTGGAGAGAAGTACGTCGCAGTCGTTCCCTGACATTCGCCCGATAGATCGGGCGAGCCTGCTGGTCTTTCGCACCGTTCGTCCCGAAGCGGCGCCCTTGCGATCTCCTTATCGAGTGGCTTCAGCCAATCCGTAGGCTGAGTCTCAATCACAACCCTGTGATCGATGTTTCAGAGTGTAAGAAAGTCGGCGTCAAGAGCAATTCAATTCGCCGATCTTGGGGCGAAGTCTCAACGCTATCGCAACGATTGGTGCCAGCACTCGGTGCTATCGCACAAAAGTGTGGTGATTTGTCCACTAAAAACTCTTGTTTTTACAACTGCTCTTCGATTCGCAACAAACGATTGTATTTGGCGAGCCGCTCACTACGGGCAATGGAGCCAATCTTGATGCGATCAGCAGCGACGGCGACGGCGAGGTCGCTCATGAACGTGTCTTCGCTCTCGCCACTGCGAGCGCTGACGATGGTGGCGAAGCCTAGCTTTTTCGCCATGCAAATTGCAAGGAACGTTTTGAAGAGGGTGCCAATCTGATTCATTTTGATTAGCACGGCATTCCCTGCTTTGGCTTGACAACCCTTGCTAATACGCTCAGAGTTTGTCGCGAACAAATCATCTCCCACAATATGGACGCGGTGACCAATCCGCTCGGTCAGTTCAGTCCAGCCAGACCAATCCTCTTCCGCAAGTCCATCCTCGATGCTCGTGATGGGAAAATCATTCACCCATTGTTCGAGCCGGTCGACCATTTCACTGCTGCTTAGTTGCCGCCCTTTTTCCGCAGCCAAATGATAAAAGCCGTCGCGATAGAAATGCGTCGCTGCCACGTCGATGGCAATGGTCACTTGCTCGCCCGGTTGCAGTTTGGCTGCTTCGATTGCGCGGACCACGAATTCGACAGCTTCCCGATTGCCAGGCAAGCGCGGACCATATCCACCTTCGTCGCCGACGAGATATCCTTCATAGCCGGCCTTGGTCAAGATTTCGCCGAGACGCCGATAAATGCGTACGATCCATTCGAGGCCGGTGCGATAATCGGGCGCACCGTTGGGCTGGATGAGAATGTCCTGGAAATCCAGATTTCCTCCCGCGTGTTTGCCGCCGGAAATCATGTTCGTCATTGGCAAAGGCATGCGAGACTGAACGGCTGCTCCGGCTCGCACCTTTCCGTGAATTGCAGAATAGCAGTCGTTCAGATGCTGATAAAGCGGAACCTTCTTTGCTGCCGCCGCTGCCTGGGCGGCGGCCATGGAGACTGCCAACACTGCATTTGCGCCGAGGTTCGACAAATTCTCGGTGCCATCTTCATTCATCAGGAGCCCGTCAAGGAGTTCTTGCTGATCGACGGTCAAGCCGATCATCCCCTGCAACAATGGCGAGATTTTCTCGTTGATGTTGCGGACAGCAGTCAGTACTCCGCGGCCGTCATAACGGTCGGGATCGCGATCTCGCAGCTCACATGCCTCCGCGCTTCCTGTGCTCGCGCCAGAGGGAACAATCGCCGAACCAATCACACCATCGCCGAGATGCACTTCCGCCTCGACCGTGGGTTTGCCACGGCTGTCTAGCACTTCGCGGGCGAAAATGCGTTTGATGCTCAGGTCAGGCTGTCGCTGAAACCAACTCATTGCACACTATGCCTTCGCCTTGGCAACCATCGCATCGAACAGCCTCTTTTGTTCAGCGAGGGCCGCGACGCGATCGGCGGGTTTGCTGGCAGCTTCCAGCAGCAGCCAACCGACGTAACCGCTGTCGACGAGCAGTTTGAAGAGATCTTGGTGCGGATACTCTTTCGATTCGAGCTCATGAATATGCACTGTCGAACCAAAGCGTTTGCGCACCAGATTGAAGTTGTGCGTTAGCCCTTCACCCTTGAGATCTGCGGGATTGCTATTCCAGCAGACAAACACATTTTCATCGGTCGCCACATCCATGATGGCTTTGATCGTTGGCAACTCTTGGCACTGGCCGTGCACTTCCAATCGAATCTGCTGCCCGAAACCAGCGGCATATTCGCCCAGTTCGTTGAGCGCCTTGCCGATTTGCTCAATCGTCTTTTCGTGCGCTACGTCTTTGTGAAACGAATCGGGCTTCACCTTCACGCCGCTACCACCAATGTCGTGGCTGAGGCGGATGAATTCCTTCGTCGCTTCGATGGCCTTCTTCACGACGGCGGGATCGGGATTGTCATAACGTTCGTTGCTGCCAATACCCACAATCGAAACGCCGGCATCCGCGAAGCGCGCCTGTGTTTCGCTTCGCTGCTGTTCGTTGAGAACCGGCTCCACTTTGTGAGCGTGCGTCGTGCGCAATTCCACGCCGAGCACCTGCGTCCTTTTGCAATTCGCAACCAGCGTCGGCACATCCCAATCGGCGGCCCACATGTACGTGACCAGGCCGAACGAGAGTGCAGAGTCTTCTTTGGAGGCAACGGGTGCGGCACCCAAGGTGAGTTCTGGACCTAATACACCAGCAGCCGCAAGCGCTGCGGATGTTTGCAAAAAGGAGCGACGTGTTGACATGATTGAATCCCGTTGCAAGTGAAGCGAAGTTTTTGTCGTAAGTGAGTCGTATTCTAATCCGCAGGCATTGCGATCGCCAAACAAGGACTACTTCACCGGCTCGAGCCCAAAATCCCGAATCGTCAGCAACGTCTGCAGCGAATAACCGCGCGCGGCGAGTGTTTCGCGGCCACCTTCCAAGCGATCGATGATCGCCAGCACGCCGCGGATTTTCAGGCCGAAGGCTTCGGCTTTGTCGATCGCGGCGAGCGAACTGCCGCCCGTGGTAACGACGTCTTCGACAATCACCACTTCTTCACCTGGCGCGACAGGCCCTTCGACATCTCGGCCCGTGCCATGTGCCTTGGCTTCTTTACGGACGATGAAGCCTTTGATTCGCTTCCCCTGGCGTCCTGCAACCGTGATGATGGCGCCGGTGATGGGATCGGCCCCGATGGCCATGCCGCCAACCGCTGCGGGCAGCGGATCACTCAGCAGTTCGAGCATGCCGTCGGCGATGAGATTTGCGCCCCAGGAATCGAGCGTGATCTTGCGACAATCGAGGTAGTAGTGCGACTTCTTGCCGGAGGCGAGCGTGAAATCGCCGACCTGCAAAGCTTGCTGGCGAACCAAATCCATGAGGGCGGGCTTATCGAACATGCGGGCGTGATCCAGTACGAAAAATGCATCGTGACAATGCCGAATCAAGGCTTACCGATTATAACGAATGCCGCTCTGCCGTTGGCCGCACCGCTCGCATATTCATGGCTCCTGAGTTAATTACATGACGAATCTCACATCTCAGACCGGACGGCGTTCCGTGCTGATCACGGGTGGCACGAGTGGCATCGGGCTGGCGATTTCGCGTGCCTTTGCGGTGGAAGGTCATCACGTGCTCCCGACAGGAGTGAGCCAGCAGGACGTCGACGAGTTCAAGGAAGCGATTGCGCGCGAGTCGGAGGAGTTGCGCGAACGCATGACCGCCGAAGTACTCGATGTCACCGATGGTGCCGCCATCGAACGCGTTGTGAGTCGACTCGATCGCCTTGACGTGCTGATCAACGCCGCGGGGATGATCGCGCGCGGCGGCGAACATAACCCTGTAAGCTTTGTTCGCGTGGTCGACGTCAACCTCAATGGCGCGATGCGGATGTGCGCGGCGTGTTTGCCATTGCTGAGACTAAGCCGAGGCTGCGTGCTGAACATTGCGAGTATGTTAAGTTTCTTCGGCAGCGGCCCGGCGCCCGCTTACAGCGCAAGCAAAGGCGGCGTCGCGCAATTGACAAAATCATTAGCTATTGCTTGGGCTGCCGACGGCATTCGAGTCAATGCACTCGCGCCGGGTTGGATCGCCACGAAGCTCACGGAGCCCTTGCAAAAAGATGCAGTTCGTTCACAAAAAATCCTTGACAGAACTCCGCTGGGCCGCTGGGGGCAAGCGGAAGAAGTTGCGCCGGCAGCGGTTTTTCTTTGCTCACCGGCCGCATCGTTCATAACTGGCGTCATTTTGCCGGTCGATGGCGGCTATCTGATTGCCTGAAACAACACCGCAACCGAAAAAATGTTTTGGGGATTGAAAATTTCGCGACACCCGCGGCGAATCCATTGGTTAGATGATGTTGAGCCCCCGTAGTATCGGCACGCACCAGCCAGAGTCCGTGCCTGCAACTGTCTTCCGCAGTTGCTGACGCAAGCCCCGCCCCAGTCATCACTTTGGCAATCGGATTCATGCCGTGGCCAGCCCACCCAATCCCAATCTCGACGATGAAATTATCATTGCAATCCGCCGCATTTCGCAGGCTGTCGAAAGCTATTCGCGATTTCTATGGCAGGAATATGGCCTGACTTCGCCACAACTTGGCGCTCTTCGCGAACTCGAAAAAGCGCCGCTAGCGACTCCTGGCCATCTCGCTGACAAGCTACATGTTAGCCCGCAAACGGTGGCTGGCATTCTCAAACGGTTGGAGCAACGTGGATTAATCACGCGAGCCCGTGACGAAAATGATCGCCGCAGTTTTTCCTTGCAACTGACCGACGAAGGCCGCCGGCTATCGAATGAAGCTCCTTCGCTACTACGCGATCAGTTCCGCAATGAGTTGAAACGGCTGCAGCCTTGGGAAGCCACCCAAATTCTGTCGACCTTGCAACGCGTGGCCACCATGATGGCCGCGGAAGAAATTGACAACGTGCCATTCTTCACTAGCGAGGGCGACGGAGAGGCTACCGCTGGCGGACCAGTAGGCGCCATTCCCAGTAAGAATGGCCAAGCCGCGAAGAACTCTCTCCGTGGTGCATAATCTGCTGCGCGATTTGCCAAAGAGCGCATCGAACAAAGTAACGACGCGCTGGTAACAACAAATCTGCGCGCGATTCAAAGAATCTTTGACCGCTGCTCCAAGTTGGACGGACCGCTCCGTCCGAGATGCTGGTTTCAGATTTGCAAGCAAGCTCTAAACGGAGCAGTGCTCGGTTCGACGAGGCTGCTCTACTTTTTCTTCCGCTTTTCAATGGCCCGAGCGACTGCTTCGCCCATCGTCGCTGGCGAGTCAGCGACTTCGATACCCGCTTCCTGCAACGCTGCCACCTTCTCAGCAGCCGTTCCCTTGCCACCGGAAATGATCGCACCAGCGTGGCCCATGCGACGACCTGGAGGAGCAGTGCGGCCGGCGATGAATGCGGCGACCGGTTTGGTGACGTGTTCCTTCACAAACGCAGCGGCTTCTTCTTCAGCGGTACCGCCGATTTCGCCCATCATTAAAATCGCTTCGGTTTGCGGATCTTCCTGGAACCGCTTGAACAAATCGATGTAGTTGGTGCCAACAATCGGATCACCGCCGAGACCGACACAAGTCGACTGGCCAAGGCCGAGGTTCGTTGTCTGCCAAACGGCTTCATACGTCAGCGTTCCGCTGCGGCTCATGATGCCGATCTTGCCGGGCTTATGAATGTAACCCGGCATGATGCCGATCTTGCATTCGCCGGGCGTGATCAAACCAGGGCAGTTCGGACCAATCAGCACCGCGTCGCTGCGGCGCACGAGCTCGTACACGCGAACCATGTCGAGGACCGGCACGCCTTCAGTAATCGCGGCGATGACCTTAATACCAGCATCGAGCGCTTCAAGAATAGCATCGGCTGTGAACGCGGCCGGCACAAAGATCATCGTCGCATTTGCGCCGGTCTTTTCGACTGCTTCATGCACGGTGTCGAACACAGGCAGGCCTTCCACCGTCTCGCCGCCCTTGCCAGGCGTGACGCCGCCGACCATGGTGTTGCTGTACTCTTTGCAGCCCTTGGTATGAAACGCCCCGGCTTTGCCCGTGATGCCTTGGCAAATGACCTTGGTGTTTTTGTTGATGAGAATGCTCATGGTTATTGCAGATTGTAGATGTCAGATTGATTTGGAAGTAAGTGATTCATTGCGATGATTTCAAATCTGCAATCTGCGATTTGAAATCTGCATCGTTCTTTAGTTAGGCGCTCTTCGCCGCCTCGACAATCTTCTTCGCCGCATCGGTCAAGCCGTCGGCCGCGATTAGCTTCACGCCGCTTTCGCGGAGAATTCGCTTTCCTTCTTCAACTTCCGTCCCTTCGAGCCGTACCACCAGTGGGACGGTGAAGCCGACCGCTTTACTCGCCGCTACGATCGCGTTGGCAATTGTCGAGCACTTGGCAATGCCGCCGAAAATGTTGACCAGAATCCCTTTCACGTTGGGATCAGACAGAATGATGCGGAAGGCTTCGGTTACTTGAGCTTCGTTGGCACCGCCACCGACGTCGAGGAAATTGGCCGGTTCACCACCGTGCAGCTTGATGATGTCCATTGTCGACATCGCCAAGCCGGCGCCATTGACAAGGCAACCTATGTTGCCGTCGAGCTTTACATACGACAGGCCCGTGTTGCTCGCGCGAACTTCGGCGGGATCTTCTTCGGTCAGGTCGCGGAGTTCAAGCAAGTCTTTGTGGCGGAACATCGCGTTGTCGTCAAAGGCGATCTTCGCATCGAGAGCCACAAGATCACCGGCTTCGGTAACGACCAGCGGATTAATCTCCACCATGCTGCAGTCGAGTTGGACATAGAGTTTGCAGAGTGCCTTGAAGAACTTTTCAGCACTCGCAACGCTGGCGCCCTTGAGTCCCAGCTTCACGCACAAATTGCGGACCTGATAAGGATAGAGCCCGGCATGCGGATCAAAGTGTTCCTTGAAAATCTTCTCGGGGGTATCGTGGGCAACCTTTTCAATCTCCACACCACCCTCGGTCGAAACCATCAGCACCGGCTTAGCTGCTGCACGATCGAGCACGATGCCCAGGTACAACTCGCGGGCAATCTTGCACCCTTCTTCGACGAAGACTTGATTGACGACTTTGCCTTCCGCCCCGGTCTGAATCGTCACCAGCGTTTTGCCGATCAGATTTTTGGCGACAGTCGCTGCTTCTTCGGCCGACTTCACCAACTGCACGCCGCGCTGGGCAGTGTTTTCTTTGGTTGTTCCCTTGCCACGGCCGCCAGCATGGATCTGAGCCTTCACCACTGCGATGGGGCCGCCGAGCGCTTGGAAAGCCGCAGCCGCTTCTTCTGGCGTGCGGGCGACTTGCCCTTTGAGGACGGCAACGCCGGCCTTGCGAAACAGTTCTTTGCCTTGAAATTCGTGGATTTTCATCGGGTTTCTAGCCTGCGAGCGGACTGTATGGTTCTGCGTTCCGAGCGGGAACAACGTTCATTTCCAACGAGCGGGCGATTATGGAGCAGGTAGGCGGAGTTTGCAATCGGATGCTCTCCGTCGCGTTCTCCTCCGTTAGCATCCTCAGCAAGGAGAATTTAGTTGCCGTGAAAACCAGGCTGCCTGGAAGCTGCAGAACTGAGGTAACACGGAGATTCTCGTACCGCCGCTCCGCAGATGCCGTTGCAGACCCAGCTGCTGATTTCTATACTAATTGATTCGCTACGGCGGACGGGTTCGCCAAATTTGCACACTAGAAATGCTCGGCCTATGGCTGGAGTGGATGAGTCATGACGATCGACAAGAGTTTGAAGGTCAAGGGCAGCGGTATTCAGAACCGGAATGTCCTCACCCGCGCAGAGCGGATCGAAAAGCTGATCGCTGCGGAAAAGTTCAAGGAAGGGGACAAGGTCCTTGGCCTGCCGAAAGTCCGCGTGGTCAAACTCTCGCTGAAGAAAAAGAAGAAGGTCAAGACTGAAGAAGGCGCCGAACCCGCCAAGGGAGCTGCTGCTCCTGCCAAGGGCGCTGCCGCTGCCAAACCCGCCGCTGGCGGTAAGAAGTAGAATTTCTTGGGGATGGCAATCCCTGGGTGAGCGCGGCTGCCGCCGAGCCGCGCGGCATTCGAAGTTAACTTGCGGCATACGGCTCCGCCGGGAGTATAGCCCTCCCAATGATATGCCACCAGGGTTTGCCCATGCGCGTCAAGCTCGAATATGGACGAACGGGGTTGATCGCTGAATTGCCTGCCGACCGCGTCGTTCGCACGCTGCAATATAAAGACGCGCCGCCGCTGCCAGATCCGCATTCTTCTCTTCTGGAAGTATTGCAGCAGCCTCTTGGCACGCCTCCACTCGCAGAACTTGCGCAAGGCAAGCAAAGCTGTTGCATCGCCATCTGCGATATCACGCGGCCCGTTCCTAATGAAATGATCCTGCGGCCGCTGCTGCAAATTCTCGAAACAGCCGCTATTCCGCGCGAACAGATCACCATTCTTGTCGCCACCGGTTTGCATCGAGAAAGCACGGCGGCCGAGATCGTCGAAATGGTCGGTGCGGAGATCGCTGGCAATCATTCCGTTGAAAATCATCACGGTGAAGTGCGCGACGAACACACGTACCTGGGCGAAAGTCCCCGCGGCGTGCCGATCTGGATCGACAGCCGTTTCGTCGCGGCCGATTTGAAGATCACGATCGGCTTGATCGAGCCGCATTTCATGGCCGGCTATTCGGGCGGTCGCAAGTTGATTTGCCCGGGACTCGCCGCGCTCGAAACGGTAAAGGTCTGGCACAGCCCACGGTTCCTCGAGCATCCACTGGCCGAAAGTGGTTCGCTCATCGGCAATCCGGTGCATGAAGAAAACACCTGGATCGCTCAGAAGGCCGGCTGCGACTTTATCGTCAATGTGGTGATCGATGCGCAGCGGCGGCCTCTCAAATTTGTCGCCGGCGACATGCTCGCCGCGTTCGAAGAAGGAGTCGCGTTCTGCAGCCAGGTGGTGCGCGACTATTTGGAGGAGCCGGTCGACATTGTCGTGACCAGCGGCGCGGGATATCCGCTCGACACGACTTTTTATCAAGCCGTGAAAGGAATGAATGCAGCCCTCTCGATCATCAAGCCGGGTGGCACGATCATTCTTTGCGCGAGCATGAGCCAAGGAATCGGCAGCCCGCAGTTTCAGCAACTCTTTCACGAGAACGACACGCTCGAAGGTTTCATGCACCGCATCACGCACGAGGGCTACTTTGTGATGGACCAATGGCAGTTGGAAGAGCTCGCCAAAGTCCGCCGCAAAGCCCGTGTGAAAGTGATCACCGACGGCCTGCCGCCTGAAGTGCTGCAAGGACTGTTCGTCGAAACGGCGCCCTCGATCGAACAAGCCGTCGCTGATTCCCTCGCTGAATACGGTCCCGCCGCCAAACTCGCAGTGATTCCGAAAGGCCCGTACGTCCTCGCACAACTGGCTTAGGAATCCCGCGGCCGTAAGGCCAGTGAGAGCGGCAAGTTGACGAACCATTGGCAACCGTGCCGCAGCACGAAACGGCCCCATGTGCAGACTTTAACCAGCAGCGCGAACTCGCGTCGCATTCCGCACGACCTTCTTCGTGGCGCGTTTCGTCATTTTCACCGCAACTTTTTTGGTCGCCGCTTTCTTAGCAAGCATTACCGCCTTGGGCGGTTTCGCGGCTTGCTTCTTTTTCACGCCCTTCATCGCCGCGATGGCTTCTTTGCATAGCGGTTCGAAATAGCGTGGAATTTCGGCGAGCCCTTCGTGCACAACCTTATTGCGGATGTGCGCGATTGCCCGCAATTCCCAACTCAGCTTCGGTGACAGCTGATTTTCGACACTGCGCACCATTTCACCGACGCCGCGGCCGTCAGCAGCGTACTTTTCCCGCAGCAGTGTTTGAATTTCGGAATAACGTTTATTAACGATTTCGTGGGTGGTCATGGAGCGGAATGTAATGGGAAGTTGAATTGCGTTCCAGATCAATGAATTCCATCGAGATAGCGAATCATCAGGCGATCTACTTCGTCCGATGTGACCCACAACGGAAATTGCGGGTCTTCGACAAAGCGAAGGGCACAGCGATTCGCCACCCGGCCAACTTCGACAACACACTCCGGCACGCCAGCGCTTTCGAGGCCAACGCGGATTGTTGGGAACTCTCGTGGCGCATGGCTAATGACAAAGTCCCCGCGACTGAGGATGGCATTCACCGCGGCGAGAAACTCGCGGCCTTGCGGATCGTCTGGCAGATCAAGAGTCGTGTAGAGTCCCCAGTTGGGTGGAATTGGCTGATTGCGCTGCAGCAACTCCGTGATCTCGTCCGCCGCGAGAGGCGGAAGCTGCGAAGCGGTGCCTGTCAACTGCTGTTCGTACTCTCCGCGATCAAACGACCAGACCTGAGCCGGCGCGACTCCCGCTGGATTGCAATTCGCATTGGCGAGAAACCAATAGACCTCTTCACGATCGCGACGAACTTCCAAGTCCGCGTCGGAACAACTCCGCAACTGGCCGCGCGTGCTCGCAAAGCATTCTAAGCAGATGTGCGAATAGATCACCCGTGCTGCCGCCGTGAATGGGGCAGCGCGATCGGTGATTCTGCGGCCGTTGATTTCGATCGCCAACACCGACAACGGAATCCCTTCGTAGTCGATCGTGTTTTCCGCTATACGCAGCGTGTCCATCGCAAGCAACAGCCTTTCTGCGAGGAATTATCGGCCACTGAGCCGAATTCGCACCAGCAGGTCGTGCAGCGCCGCCGCACAACGGGACAGTTCCGGCAGCGTACTCTCGCGCATCGCTTGTTCCAGTTCAGCGGTCAGTCGGTCGTGCTCGCTGTTGTGAAAGTCGAGATCAGCTGCTTCCAGCTTCCCTTTCTCTTCGCCGCCCGTTTTGTGTGCCACGAGTTCGGGGATGTACGGCAGGCGGAACATCTCGTTCAGGTGGAGCAGGTTCGCTTCGACTTCGCCGCTGCGCATCAGGTGAATGCCGGTGAGCAGCACACGATAGATGTAGAGCAGCGGCTTGACGCGCGGTGGCGATTCCTTGGCGAACAGTTTCCGCTGCGTGGCAGCAAAGCCCAGGTAATGATGGCCGTGACAGCGCGTCACGCACTGCGGCCCGAGGGCTTTCAGCTCGGCATGCTCCGGCGATGTCTGCACGACCAGCGGCGACAGGAGCTACTCCAGCACATAGCCGTTCTTCTTCAGCATCAGCGTGAAGAACTTGTGCACGTCATGTGTGACCAGGTCGATTTCCACACCGTCATAAAAGCCGGTGTGCTCGACGGTCTCCTCGCCCATTTCGAGGCCCACCACTTCCCGCAGCGGCAGCAGATGGACGCCGCGGAGGTCGTAGTCGGAATCGGGCGAGGGAAAGCCATACAGATGCGCACCGCTGATCGTGGCGAACAGCAGCGGATAGCGATGATCGGCGAGTTGGAAGGATGCGGGGAGTTGAACGTTGGTCATTTTGCTTCTCGTTTTCGAGTTTCCGTTTCGATGTTTTTCTTGCTTGGCTGGCCGCGAAATACGATAATCGAACGCGAAGGCCCGGGAACCGCCGGGCCTTTCCTTCCTACCTTCCCTCCCACCTGCACCCACAATGCACCATCGGCTGCTCAGCTTTGCTGCGATCGGACTGCTTGCTGGCTGGCTCTGTGTCCACTCAGCCCGGGCCACGGAACAGCTGACGTTTGAACAGCACGTGCGGCCGATCCTCAAAAAGCATTGCTTTCACTGCCACGGCGACGAGGAAGAGCACGAAGCCAAGCTCGATCTGCGCCTGGTGCGGCTGATGCTCGCCGGCGGCGAAAGTGGCGCCGCCATTGTCGCAGGAAAACCGGCCGACAGCCTCCTGCTGATGCGAGTGGAAAAAGGGGAGATGCCTCCGGAAGAAAAAAAACTGTCGGCTGCGGAAGTGAACGTGATTCGCGACTGGCTGGCGAGCGGCGCGAAAACCGTAAGGCCTGAACCGGCGGAACTCGCTGCGGTCACTGACGAGGAACGAGCTTTTTGGTCGTTCCAGCCAATCCGTAGTCCGCCGCTGCCATTTGGGGAACAGTCTGCCGCGGCCAAGACGCCCATCGACACATTTTTGCTCGAGCAACTCGCCAGCAAAGGCTTGTCGTTCTCTTCGCCTGTCGAGAAGCAGACACTGGCGCGGCGCCTTTGGTTCACGCTGCTCGGCCTGCCGCCGTCGGCGGAGGAGATCGAAGATTTCGTCGCCGATGCGGCGCCCGACGCCTGGGAACAGCGGATCGATCGGCTCCTCGCTTCGCCCCAGTATGGCGAGCGCTGGGCCCGGCATTGGCTGGATGTCGCCGGCTACGCCGACAGCGACGGCTACAGCGAGAAGGATTTCGAACGGCCCAATGCCTACAAATATCGCGACTATGTGATTCGCTCATTCAACACCGATAAGCCGTGGAACGAAATGATCGTCGAGCAACTCGCCGGCGATGAATTGCTGAAGCCGCCGTATGCGAATCTTTCACCGAAACAGGCGGATCAATTGATTGCGACCGGCTTTCTGCGGATGGGACCTGATGGAACGGGTGACGGCGCTGTTGATCAAATGGTTGCTCGCAATGAAGTCGTGGCCGACACGATCAAGATTGTGTCGACGTCGTTGCTGGGATTGTCCGTGGGTTGCGCGCAGTGTCACAACCATCGCTACGATCCGGTGCCGCAGACCGACTACTATCAATTGCGAGCGATCTTTGAACCCGCCTACGACGTGAAAAACTGGCGCACGCCGGGTGCTCGCAATATTTCGCTCTGGTCGGCGGAAACGCGAGCCAAGGCGAAAGAGATCCAAGCTGAGATCGCGACCACTGCCGCGGAGAAGAAAAAGGAGTTGGAAGAACTCACTGCCGCTGCGCAAGAGAAGCAGTTCCTGAAGCTGCCTGCAGACGAACAAGAAGCGGCGCGAACTGCGGTGGCGACGCCCGCGAAGGAGCGAACCGCTGAGCAAAAAGAATATCTCGCCAAGCATCCCGACCTGATCGTGATCGTCGCGCGCATCGATCAATTCGACAAGCCGGGGCTCGATGCTCTGGAGAAAAAGTTCGCCGAACGGTTGGCTGAGCTCAGTAAGGAAAAGCCTGTCGAAAACGAAGCCGCCGCTTTGACCGAAGTGCCGGGGAAAGTGCCAACTACGCACTTCTTTTATCGCGGCGATGTCAACTCTCCGCGGGCCGCGGTGCAACCGGCGGAACTGACGGTGCTCGGCCGAGATGATCTGAAAATCCCTGTCGACGATCCGGCGATTCCCACCACGGGCCGGCGGCTCGCTTATGCGAAATGGCTTGTGTCCGGCGAACATCCGCTGGTCGCGCGAGTGCTGACCAATCGCTTCTGGCTACATCACTTCGGCCGCGGCATCGTTGCCACACCGAGTGACTTCGGTGCGCTCGGCGCTCGGCCAACCCATCCGGAATTGCTCGACTACCTCGCCACGCGATTCATGCACGATGGCTGGGAGCTGAAGCGATTCCACCGCCTGTTGCTGACTTCAGCAGCGTTTCAACAGTCCTCGCGCCGCACCGATGCACTCGATGCAGTGGATTCGGACAATCAATTGCTCGGCCGGATGAATCTCCGCCGTTTGGAAGCGGAAACCGTTCGCGATGCCCTGCTTCAAGTTAGTGGCCGGCTGACACAGCGACTCCACGGCAAGGCCGTTTCGGTCACTCCCGATGAACTGGGCCAGGTGGTGCTCGGCGTCGACACGCGCGACGGTGCTGGCCGCTTCACGGGGAAAGTCGTGCCTCTCGGCAGCGACGAGTTCCGCCGCAGCATCTACGTGCAAGTTCGTCGCTCGCTGCCGCTGTCGATGTTCGAAACATTCGATGCGCCGCTCCTCACGCCGAACTGCGAACTGCGGAACGCATCGACCGCGGCGCCGCAGTCGCTGCTATTGATGAACAACCGCTTTGTCCTCGACCAGGCCATGTTTCTCGCGGAACGAATCGTTCAGCAAGCGGGCGACGAACCTGCTGCGCGTATCAACGCTGCGTGGCGAACGATTCTGGGAGTGGAGCCAAACCCCACCGAGCGAGAAGCAGCGGAAGAGTTTCTCGCAGCCCAAGCAAAGGAATTCGAAAAGATCAAACCGCGGCCGAAGCAGGTTGCGGTGGAACCACGCACGAGGGCGTTATCCAACTTGTGTCAGGCATTGCTGGGTTCCAACGCGTTCCTGTACATCGATTGACGAAACTGTCGGAGTCTCTTCGATGAATTCCAATTCACTTGCCTCGCGGCGTCACTTCCTCGCCCAACAAGCCGCGGGAATTGGTTCACTCGCGCTGGCCTGGCTGCTCGCGCGCGACGGCTACGGTGCGCCGAGTCCGCCGCCGAAACCAGCGCTCGAAAAGCCGACCTACGATTTGCTGCCCAAGAAGCCTGCAGCGGAACCGCGTGCCGAGGCGATGATTTCCATCTTCATGCAAGGCGGACCCAGTCATCTTGATCTGTTCGATCCCAAGCCGGAGCTCTTCAAGCGGGACGGCACGGATTTCACCGGCGGCGGCATCAAGTTCGACAGCGTCGAGCAGGCCAGCAGCAAGTTGATGGCCAGCAAGTGGAAGTTCTCGCCGCGGGGCGAATGCGGCATGGAACTCAGCGAACTGCTGCCGCAACTCGGCACCGTTGCCGACGACATCACGCTCATCCGCTCGATGCACACCGGCGTGAACAATCACGGCCAATCGATTCTCGCGTTGTGCAACGGCCGCACGATCACCGGGCGGCCGTCGCTCGGCTCGTGGCTGACGTATGCCCTTGGCAGCGAAAGCGACAACTTGCCCGCGTACGTGGTTCTCACCGATGCAAGCTTGCCGGTCGAAGGAATCTACAACTGGGCCAACGGCTGGCTGCCGTCGCTCTATCAAGGCACCGTTGTGCGGCAGCGAGAACCGCGCATATTGAATCTCGATCCACCCACCGATGCTACGCCTGCGTCGCAACAAAAGTATCTCGAGTTTCTCGCCGGCCTTAATCGGAACCACTTGCAACAGCATCCGGGCGAACACGATCTCGCGGCTCGCATTGCCAGTTACGAACTCGCCGCGCGGATGCAGACCGCTGCTCGTGAAGCTCTCGATCTTTCGCAAGAGTCGGCCGAGACAAAGCATCTTTACGGCCTCGATCACAAGGACACGAGCGACTGGGGTTCGCGCTGCTTGATCGCGCGACGGCTGGTCGAACGGGGCGTGCGGTTCGTGCAGCTCTGCTCGGGCAATCAAAACTGGGATCATCACAGCGGGATTCACGAATCGCTGCCACTGCGCTGCCGGCAAACCGATCGGCCGACCGCAGCTCTCGTGCACGATCTGAAACGCCGCGGCCTGCTCGACAGCACGCTCGTTCACTGGACCGGCGAAATGGGCCGGCTGCCTGTCATTCAGAAAGCGAAAAGCATCGGCCGCGATCACAACACCTACGGTTTCAGCGCCTGGCTCGCCGGCGGCGGCGTGAAAGGTGGCCACGTGCACGGCGAGACGGACGAGTTCGGACACAAAGCAGTCAAGGACGTCGTCAATCATTACGATCTGCACGCGACGATCTTGTATCTCTTCGGCCTCGATCACGCGAAGTTGGCGTTTGCGAGGCCGCTTGGCGCTGGTTCGCTTGTTGACGGGCAGCCGGCGCAGATTGTGAAGCAGATCATCGCGTGAGACGAAAAATGCAATTCACCATTTATGCTGCCGCTGTATCTCTGCTTTATTTGACCACTGGCGTGTCGCACGCGGCCGATGCATTGCCGATTCAACCAATCGCACATCGCGGGCTGCTGATGTATTTGCCGGAAAATACTCTGGCGAATTTCACGGCGTGTCAGCAGCTGCGGCTCGGCTTTGAATTCGATGTGCGACGCAGTAAGGATGGCACGCTGGTTTGTATGCACGACGACAGGGTTGACCGTACGACTAGTGGCAAGGGATTGGTCACAGCAAAAATGCTGGCGGAACTCAAAGAACTCGACGCTGGCAGTTGGTTCGACGCAGCATTTCGTGGCGAGCGAATTCCCACAATCGAAGAAGTCTTCCGCGTAATCGGGGCGTATCCATCCAAGGGGCCTTTGTTCACCGCCGATCTCAAGGGCGAGGATGAACTGCTGGAACCAGACATCGTACGACTGGCAAACAAGCATCAGATCTTGCCGCAGATTCTGTTCATCGGCCGGGCCATCGATCATGCCGAAGTGCGTGCCCGGCTGCGGCAGGCTGATTCCAAATGCCATGTCGCAGCCCTCGCACAAACGGCAGCAGACCTCGAACAGGCCATCGCAGATAAAGACTCCAATTGGGTCTATCTGCGGTTCGTTCCCGATGCGGCGACTGTTGCGAAAATAAGCAAAGCAGGCAAACAGTCCATCATCGCTGGCGTGAAGGTCAGCGGCGCGGAAAAGGAAAACTGGGCGCTGTCCGCAGCTGCGGGTGTGAACGCGGTCCTGACGGATTATCCGCTGGAGTTCCGCACGCAGTCAAAACAGAAACCAAAGTAGTCATGTCTCAATGGGCCGAGTTTCTCCGCAAGGTAAATCCCACCGGCGAACGCCAACTCGTCGCAACGTGGGGGATGTCTGACGGCCAATCGCTTCAAAAAGCCATTCCCGCAGCAGACCAGATCGGCGAAGAAGAAATCGACAGCGATCCAGAGTTTCGTTACAAGTTGTACGAAACGCTGGAACTCGAATTCGCCGCCGGTGATTTTGATGAAATCGAACAGGCAGCGCGGACCAGCGGACTCATCTATCGCCGCAAGCCAGATCGGATCATCGTTCGAAGTCCTTACACCTGCTGACAATCGGGTAGAAGGCGGGGTTGCCCCCGCCGTCCTCCCACACCACCGGACGTACT
>CAYMWL010000100.1:0-22557 GCA_964394305.1 uncultured Pirellulaceae bacterium | reverse complement strand
CCTCCAATGCCACCCGCTGCAACTGCGGTTTCTTTTCCAGCGACGGCAGCAAGTTGCTGCTGCTCGGAGCACTCAAGCTCGCCGAAGGAGCAGGCTGCAACGGCTGTTGACCGAGCAGGAACTGGCCGGTGAACAGACCGGCAGCGCATAACGAGGCAGTCAACAAGCGAACACGGGACGATCGGAGCATCGTCTTCCCCCTTATAAGACTCGCATCGCAGCCACCCAGTGAAGGGTTCCCCGGCAGCGACACTCGTTGTCTCTTCCCTGATGCAGGAGCACGTGCCAATCCACGCGGGGCTATTCCATGCCGAGGCATCGACAGCCCTTCCCTGCCTGATTCCTATCGAACCCTGCGCCAACCGCAATTGAGAAATTGTGCCGGTAATTCACGAAGCGCGGGTTGTGCGGATGGTACAGATTAACAGGGCGATTCGTTTTAACCGGGTGACTTGGAAGCGGAACTCGCTATCCAGGCAGCCGCAACTTGCGAACAATCCACAGAGTCCCTGCGAAGCGCACGGTCGAATCGGCCGATAGATTGGGTGTGGGCCGCTGTATTCATTAGTTCTGTTGGAGGAATGCGCCATGCGAATCCTGCTATCAAAACGTCGCTGGCTGGAAGTGTTCGCCGCAGCGGGGCTGACTCTGTCGCCGCTAGCAGGCGGCGCCGAACTGACAGCAACGGCGCAAGATCGGGTGTATCGCAGCGTGGTTGATCTGCGGGAGCGGATTCCCGATGAACACGACCGCCCCCGATATAAGGAACGCTGGACGCACCGCGGCTTCGAAATGCACAGCGACAATATCAGTGTCATCGCGAGCACCAATGTAGAAGATGCCCGCCGCGCTGCAAACGAAGCAGCGCAGGCCTGGCGGGAAGCAGGCGCCCTGGCGGATCACTTCACCAAGGTGCATCGCAACAAAGATTTCGGCATCGGCGCGTTGCAGATTCATATTGATGGCGAGCCGCAGCGCGATCGCGATAAGCCGCTGACCACACTGAACGTCGTGGGGCAGAAGAGCAACCTGGTGGTGCACGTGAACCAAGGTCAGCCAACGCTCGAGCAACAAGCACCCCGCGTGCGCGAAGCGACGGTGCTCGCGTTTCTGCGGACTGCCGAACTCGACCTGCAATATCCGGCCTGGGTTTGCGAAGGGATTGCAGGTTACCTCTCGCAAAAAAACGAATCAGCCGAGTCGATCGCGCAGCTGCAACCGGCGCCGACGACCGCGAACATCGGCGGCAAGCAGTGGCGATCGATTCGTCAACAACAGGATGTCCTCAAGCCGGATAGCGACGAACATCAGGAATCGATTGCTCGCGTGCGGTTTCTGCTCGAAGGTGATGACAGTGAACACACGCCCGATTTCTTTACTGTGCTACAAACGTCGGCGCAGGATATCGCCCAGCGGCGAGTGCAGGAGAACATGGTGAAGACGCGGCAGGGAGAAATTCAGCCGCCGATCGCCGGCAAACAGGGAGATCAGTTCTTCACTTCGCTCAGCACGGAATATGCGAACTGGCAAAAGGAGCCGCTGGCTGGCCAGCCGATTTACGTTGCGGCGAAGGATCTTTCGCCGGAACTGGAACAACTGCAGCGTGAGATGGCACTGGCGCTGAAGTTGCAACGGCGCGTGATGCCAGCGGTGAAGAGTAATTTCCGCACGAAGGTTGTCGCGTTCCAGCAAGAGCCCAAGTATGTCGGCGGCGCAAAAGCAATCGCCAGTGTTTCTGATCCGCGCGATGTGCATCGTGAATTGACCGATCGTTCGCGTAGACCATGGGCGACGCGCGATATCGACGGCAGTTTGCTGCTGTCGAACAATGTGCAGCGAATCGACGAACTCTTCGGCGACAATGGCGCGCGGTTCACGCGACTGCGGAAGGATGACCGCTGGGTGCTGTCGAGCAAATTGCCCGACGGCAGGCTGATGACCGCCTGGCTGGAAGAAAACAAAGAAGCGCCGTCGCGGCCATTTGTGAAGTTCGATTTCATCGATCCGACGAAACCGACGCCGGCGAAACCGCCAGCCGACGCGGGACAACCGCAGGCGGAATTGGGATTGCCAGTCGCAGCGCCACCCGTTGCGCCGTAGCAGCGTTCGGGCTTCCTTTCAGCCCCACCACGCGACCAGGCGATCGGCCAGTGGCGGACAAAGGCGATCGAGCCAGACCAGAAATCGGCCGCCGGTTGAGAGAATTACTTCATGTCTGCCAGCGCGGATGGCGCGGAGCGTCGCACGGGCTACATAGGCGGGTGATTTCGCTCCAAAACGGCCGTGCGGCTTTTTGATATCGCCGGCGACTTTGTCGAAAAATTCTGTCTGCGTCGTGCTGGGGCTGACGAGCAGCACATCGATCTTTTCACTGGCGAGTTCCGCTCGCAGCGCATCGCTGAAGCCATGTAGCGCGAACTTGCTGGCGCAATATTCCGACTTCTGCGGCACCGCACGATGGCCGAGGACCGAGCTGACATTCACAACGATCGGCTTGTCGCCGCTTCGGAGCAGCGGCAGCGCTAAACGTGTGAGCTCGACCGGCGCGAAGAAGTTGACTTCCATCACCTGCCGTAGGCGGGTTTCGTCGGACACAGCGAACGGTCCAATTGCGCCGCTGCCGGCGTTGTTGATGAGAACGTCGAGACCATTCCAAAGATCGCGACAGGCTTGAATCGCTTCTTTTCGCTGCAACGGATTCGTGATGTCTGCCACATGAATCGCAAAGTGGTCCGCCCGATTGATCTCGCGGGCAAGTTTTTCCAATCGATCTTGTCGGCGAGCCAGCGCAAGAACCCTTGCGCCTTGCGCAGCGAGTTGAATTGCTAGTTCACGGCCAATACCGCTGGATGCGCCAGTCAGCAAAACACGCAGACCGGCGATGCTGCGACGGGCCATCGTTTAAGCAACTTCTTCGATAGGATCCACCACGCTCAGCTTGGCTGAATCGTGAACGGTCTCTGGATACGTGGCCTGATGCAGCTTGGCGGTCACATCTTCTTGACGCAAACCACCCAAGTGCCGCTGCGGCAGACGCGCATGAATGATCACCCGGTCGTCGTCGGTATAAGTCTTCTCCAGCACTTCACCGTGGGCTGCCAGATAAGCGAGCAGCCGACCATTGCTGGCCGAGGCATCGATATCGAGATCGGCAAACGAACGGCTGAGCGCTTCGCTCACCGCTTGCGACAGTTGTCGCAAACCATCACCGGTCGCAGCACTGATCGACACCGCGTGTGGGTAGCGAGCAAAGATGCGAGCCAGATCGCCGCGGTCGGCGACGCGATCGCACTTGTTCAGCACCAGCAGCGCGTCTTTCTCTTCGATGTGCAACTCCTGCAGCACTTTGTAGACGGCCGAAATTTGCTCAAGCACTTCAGGGTTCGAAGCATCAGCGACGTGCAACAGCAAATCAGCCTGCCGCGCTTCCTCGAGCGTCGCTTTAAAGCTCGCGACCAGGCCGTGCGGCAAATCGCGAATGAAACCAACGGTGTCGCTCAGCAGCACCGGGCCCCAGTTATCGAGTTGCCAACGTCGCGTCCGCGTATCGAGCGTGGCGAACAGCTTGTCCGCCGCAAGCACACCCGCGCCCGTGAGCGTATTCATCAACGTGCTCTTGCCAGCGTTGGTGTAGCCAACGAGTGACACCGTCAAGCGATCATGGCGAGACGCAACGAGCCGTTCTTTGCGGCGTTCGATGCCTTTCAATTCTTCGCGCAGATCGTGGATCCGCTTTTCGACGAGGCGGCGGTCGACTTCGAGTTGCTTTTCGCCGGGACCACGCATGCCGATGCCGGCCTTGATGCGCGACAAGTGCGTCCACATCCGCTTCAACCGTGGCAATGAATATTCCAGCTGCGCGAGTTCCACGGCGAGGCGCGATTCGTAGCTGCGCGCGTTCGTCGCAAAAATGTCGAGAATGAGCTCGGTTCGATCGAGCACTTTCACTTTCAGCGCTTCTTCCAAGTTGCGGATCTGCGCGGGATTCAGGTCATTGTCGAAGATCGCCACGTCGGCATCGTAATGATCGACGAGGGCTTTCAATTCGGTGACCTTGCCGCGGCCGAGATAGGTGGTGACGTCGGGCTGTTCGCGCCGCTGCGTCATTTCACCGACAATCTTGGCTCCTGCCGTATCTGCGAGTCCGGCCAGTTCTGCGAGTGGCTGCTCGGAAAGAGAATCCTGATTGAGAACGACCCGCACGAGAATGGCTTTCTCACGGGCCACGCCGGAAGCGCGTTCAAGACTTTGCACTGAGTTGGATCCTCCTGAGATCATCACCGACCGAGGGTCATTTGCAGCCACGAGGCTGGATAACGATCGGCCGCAAAACGGCAGGGGACAGCACTGCTGCATTAGCACAGCAAAGGCTGTGCCTGCCGATTAGCACCTAACAAACTCTACCGTTCAGGATACCCGCGGACCAGTTACGGTTCGCGGATTTGGTTACATTTTCACGGTCGTCCTGCCTACCGCAACGACTGCTCGCGCCAACTACTCGCTACAGGCCGCAAGGCCAGAGCATCAGCGTCGCGCAGGCTTTTCAAATGTTTTCGTTCATCGAGCGAAAGTGCGCGAATAAACGCTTGTTCTGTGAGCAATGCGGTCGCTGCATTCGCAGGCGGATTCTCCCCCGCGGCAATCACATCGGTCCAAAAGAAAACACGATCACCGGCCGGTAGTGTCTGAAAAACGCGGCCGATAAACCACGCTCGCGCTGCGGCAATCACCGGGACAGTTGGTTGATTGGCCACTAGCGGAACGTCGGTGAGCTTATCGCCATCTCGGCCACTCGAGGCAGCCAGGCGATAAGCGAGCGGGACTAAATCATGTTGCACCAAATGCGCGGCGAAGACACCGCTGCTCAAAATTAGCTCAGTCGTAAAATTTCGCGGCGACAAACCGGCCAGCAGCACCGGCCGGTCGCGATCGAGCGAGACCTGCGAAATCCAAGTTGCGGTCAATCCCGAACGTTTTCCCTGATCGGCCGCAGTGACCAACCAGATTTCGCGATCCACTAACTTGAGGAGCGAATCGACCTGTTCAAGGTTCGCAGTGCTGAGGTTCATATTTTGAAATGGCTGTTTAATTTGTTGAACGCCAGCTTTCCTGGCCCGTAGCGTAAGCTCAACGCGTTGCGACATCATCCGCGTTGTGCAAGCGCTGTGCTCAACGCCTTGCGGCATCAACGAATTGGTCACGTGGATACACCGACCCAGGAACGCGCCGCTGCAGTGTGCTCAACGCCTTCCTTCTGAACCATGAGCCAGCACCGCCACTTCGGCACTCCCGAGTTTACTTCACAGCCTGCCGATACGTCTCCACCTTTAACCCGGCCGCTGTGATCTCAAACCTGATGCTCCCCAGCTCTGCTGTGTGATAGACTTCGCAGCCGATTTGTTGGTACGAACGTTTCACGGCTTCGATCGCGTCGATCTCTTCGACGTCGCGGCTGCCGCTGATGACGACGTGTTCGGGGCGGCACCAGTTGCCGAAGCCTTTCGGGTCCGATCGTGCCGAGCCGTGGTGCGGGGCCATCAGCAGGTCGGTGTCGATCGGCAGTTCGGCCAGCAGGTCTTCGAGGCCCGGGGATTCGAGATCGCCCGGCAGCAGCACCTTGCGGCCGGCGTGTTCGATCAGCAGCACCAGGCTGTTGGCGTTGTCGCTGCCGACGACGCCGAGGGCGGGCGGGTGCAGAATTTCCATGGTCACATCGTCGCCGATGTGCAACTTGTCGCTGGCCGAGAGCGTGTCGAGCCGCACGCCTGACTGTTGAATGGCCGTGTGCAGAAAATTGACTGCGGGCTGGTCGGTGCTGTCGAACATGAACGGCGAGACGTAAATCACACCGAACGAATGTTGCCGCAGCAGCTCAGGCACGGCGTTGAAGTGATCGGTGTCGGCGTGCGAGATCAGCAGCACATCGATGTGCGAAATGCCACGCGACCACATCACCGACGAGATCGGCCTCGCGGCGCCAATCGGCGAACCCAGACGGCCCGCGTCGTAGAGCATCGTCTGTCCGCTCGGGAGCTCGATCAAAACCGCAGTGCCGTGGCCGACCGCGACGAAGGTGACAGCGAGTGGTTTATCTTTCGGTTGGGCCGCAAAGACTTGCGGATAGCTGGCCAGGAACAACGCAATCGCAAACCAGCTGCAGAGTAGCGCTCCGGCCCAGAGTTTTCGCGTCTTCAATTGCGGAATAAGAATCCAGAGCAGAAACACGCCGTAAAAAATCGCGACCCACCACCACGGTGGCGGCGGAGCATAGAAGTGATTGCCGGGCAACTGCTGGCTGACTTCAATGCACCATTCAATCGACCACAGGCTGCTGTCGCAGATCCACCCACAGAGCTTGCCCAGCGGTGGAATGGTCGGACCAAACAGCAACACGCCGAAGCCGGCAAACAGCGAAACGAAAATCGGCAGCCAAACAAAGGCGTTGATAATGAGGGCGACGGGTGAAATTAAATCGTATTGTTGCCAGACGATGGGGAGCGAGATGAAAAAGATCACGACGCCGGTCAGCCACACGCGATAGAAGTCGCCCCAGCAGTAGCGCACGACGCGCGAGTACCACGGTCGCGACGCAGCGATCAGTTGATCGAGCGGATCATACTCCACGCGCTTCGTGAGCCACGGCGCGAACAGGATCATCGCGGCGACAGAAAGAAACGAAAGTTGGGGCCCGGCTTGAAAGAGTGCGGCCGGCGTCATGGCGAGGACCACGAGCCCGGCGAACGCGAGCGTGTTGAAGCCGAGCGCGGCTCGCCCCCACAGCAATGACACGCAGACGACGACTATCAGGATGGTCGCGCGCACAATCGGAGGCTGCGAGTCGGTCAGCAGACAGTAGAGAATGGTGAGCGCGATGGCGCTCCAGAGCATCGGCTTGCGCGGAAAGACGCCGCTGCGAAAAAGGGTCCAGAAACCGTAGGCAAGAATCCCCACATGGAGCCCGCTGATTGAAAGGACGTGAATAGTTCCAGTTACAAGGAACCCTTCGTTCCGATCGGGATCGAGTTGTTCGCGGGCCCCGAGCAGAATCGCGGCCGCGAGAGTGGAACGGCGCGGACTGATGTGTTGGCGCAGCACACTGTTGCCCGCTTCGCGCATCCGCGAGAGCCAAAGTCGCCACGACCACCACGGGCCCGGCTCGATGACGCTGACGCTTTCGGGGAACAATCCACGGAGACGCACGAAGACGCGGCGACTCCGTTCATGCGCGTTGAAGTCGAACTCGCCGGGATTCAGCGGCTTCATTGGTTTGCTCGCAAGCACGTGCAGCCGGATGCGATCACCGGCCCGGACGCCGACGAGATGGCCATCGACATCGAGCATCGCGTAACCACTGGCGGGCCGCCAATGCGCGCCGTCGCGAATCCGTTTCATTTCGACGAGGAGTTCGGTTTCGTCTCCTTTGGGAATCGTCCGCAGCGGCGACAACGGCGGCGCGGGTGACCACCGCGGCGAAGCGAGCGCGACGGCTTCGCAGGCCAGCGGCCGGATCTCCTCGGTTACGCTCAAGCCCGCTTCGTCAGCGCGCACCAAACGCCATTGATCGTGATGCCAGGTGCCGCCCGCGGTCAGCGCGGCGAGCAGCAGCAGACAGGTCGCGAGAAACGAGCGCCGCTGCCACCAGGCGATCGACCAGAAGAGACTGGCGCCGATTGCGACCGAGTACCACAACCGGGGACTGAGTGGATAGAAGCGATCCAGAACCATGCCCGCGGCCACAGCAGCGAGGATCAACAAGCAGGGCTGATACAACGGTCGGCGCGCAGCATCGGCGCTCGATGCAGCAGTGTTGAAGGCGGCCAATTCGGTAGGCATGAGCGTCGCAACCGGCAGGGAGACGATCGCTCTGTTTTAGCTCGGTCGCGCTGCGATTGCGAATGATTCTGCAACCTATTGATTCACCTCACCACCCCCGCGAGTCAGCAGGGCCTGGTAAACCAGCGTGTCGATGCTGTCGTCGATGCGGCGGACCGAGCCATCGCCGCCGACGAAGTGGACGCCGCCGGGGTGATAACTGCTGAAGTCGTCGAAGTGATGATCGCGATGGTTGGGCGAATGATCGCCGACACCGACGACGCGGACCATGGCTTCATTGGCTTCGGGGACCACGCCTTGCCACAAGCTGCCGCCAAAACGGGCACCTCGTTCGCCGACCACCAGCGTATTGCTCAGGCCATCGGTAATGTCGGCGAATCGCGTGCTGCTGAGAAAGTAGAACGTGCCGTTGCCGTTGGCCGGTTCATCTTCGACTTCGTTCGTGCCAAACACGCCGACGTAGTTCGAACGCGAGACGAGAAACATCGGCGCGCCGTCGTCGACCGAGTGATGATGGGCTTCATCTCCTTCTTCCTCGTGTTCGTGGCCGTGCTCTTCGCCGCCGGTGCCGAGTTGAAAACGCTTGGGATTCGGGTCGGAAGCGCAGATCAGAATCGGCAGGATGTGTTCGCGAGCTTGCTGGTTCACAGCATCGCTGATGGGCAGGTTGCGGCGGATGACATTGTCGTGCAGCGCGCCTTGCTCGAGTTGCGGCAAGATGCTGACAGTCCAACCCCAGCCGGGGACACCTTCCGGTGCATCGCCGATCCAACCGGGGGGCAGCCTTTGGTGAATGTCGTGATAGTTGTGCAGGGCCAGGCCGACCTGGCGCATGCTGTTTTTGCACGAGGCCGAGCGCGCCGCCTCGCGGGCAGCTTGCACAGCGGGAAGCAACAGCGCCATCAAAACGCCAATGATCGAAATGACGACCAGCAACTCGACGAGTGTGAAACCGGATCTGCGCAGCCCGCCGCTGAAAATAACGCGCAGCCCGCTGCTGAAAACACCGCGCAGGCGCAGTCGAGAATGAAGTAACAAGATGAAAACTCCCTGAATTCGCAGCACCGCGGCGCATTTTGTTCAACAGACAAGACGCAGCGCAGGCCGGTGAAAGTGGCTGTAAGAAATCGCTACTTACAGCACACCGGGAGGACCACGGCCACGATAGACGCGGGGCGTGAGAGAAGTGATCTGCGCATCGCGCTGATCGGGAAGTTGTTCACAGGCCGTGCAAACCAAAGAGACGGGCACGACAACCACGGGAAGCGCCGCTTGCGCCTGATGGCGACAGAGCGTGCAATTTTCGCAAGGCTGCGAATCCTGTGATTCGGTTGGCTGCGGTTCGGCTGGAGCCGCGGGCGAATGCGAACAGGCGTGTTGATGATGATGCGAGCAGGTGTGCGAATGCTTGTGAGCGCTGGAGCAACCAACGCTTGAGCACTCGCTGGCCTGATGCGAATGCCAGTGCGGCAACTGCGCAACGACCGCATCGACCGCCAGAATGGCGAGGCAGAGGAACGCCGTTGCTCGGAAGTACCGCGGTTGCATAGGTAAGGTTATCGCAAATCTGCGACCCGCTGTCAAATGACTAACAATTGCATTTTCGCGGCATCAGCAAATTGCAGCCATCTTATCGACAAAGTCGCCGCGGTTTCTCAATCCCAATCAGGTGGGCCATTTTCCCGCGGGGCACTTTTCATGCGGTACCCAGGTTTTGGCAGCAATGAAGCACCCGCACTGAATGCAGCGGGTACCGTCATACTGCGGGCACATTTTGCAAATCGACAGGCGTTCTTCGCGGACTTCCCGGCTGACGGTTTTCGCGCCATTGGCGACGAATTGCGCTGCCGACGCGGTAAAGGTTTGCGCCATTGTCCATACGCCCGGATAAGATGTCGCAACTGGAGCGTTGGCCGCGGCCGGTGGTGCTGCGGTTGGTTGCGCGACTGCTTGAGGAGCGGGCTGCGGAGCAGTTTTCACTGCCGGCGGCTGCGGCGGAGCGATCACCTCAGCGCCGCTGCCGCGCACGCCACTGGTCGAAACATCGATGGTCCCAAACAGATTTCGCCAGTCTTGGGACATCGGTCTATTGCTCGGCAACGATGGCGCTGAATTTAACCTCTCTATTACTATAGTAGGGAGCGCGTCGCGGCGTCAAATTTGGTGCGACATTCGCTCGCCAGCGCTCGGCCCGCTGCACCCATTCGCGAGTTGACCGGCATTTTTTTGCAGCGGATACTGTCGCGTCGAACTCTCCGCCTCACCATCAGCTCAGGTGCGTCATGCTTCGCCTTGGTCTCCCCTTGGTTTTGTTTACCGCAGTTTTACTGTGCGGAAATTGTCCCGCGCCGAGTGCAGAACGCCGGCCGAACGTCGTGCTGATCATCACCGACGACAAGTAGCAAAAGTCTGGCGAAGTTCTAATTTTGCCGCAGAAGGCACAAAGAATCAGTTCCCAATCACGAAAGTCAGACTGCTGGGAATTGCGGGTAATTCACTAATCGTCAGTTGTATTAACTACACATTGCTACAGTCGCCTGCTCACGCCAACAAGCACTGCACGTGACCAACTGCCAACCGACACACGACGCTGATGCCGTAATCCTGCTTCATTCAGCGCAAGGTCGATGTCCGGTGCCGTAACTGGCGCCCGCCGCTGGACCAAGGGGGAGAATCTTTCTTTCGAAACTCAGTCCCGAGAATCGGGATCTCTGCGAACGACTCTCCGAGCGGCCAGTCGCCACTGTTGCGCAGGAACTCGAGATCTGCCGACATGGATAAGGTTGGCGACAAATGGCGCGAGAACATTCTGCCGGTCATCGAGCAGTCGAGGTATCGCGACCTGCTCCCGCGCCAGGGCAGCAACAGTCGTGGCGGGAAGGTGGAATCGCTGCAGCTCCGGAACGGCGCCTCGCTGAAGTTCCTGTCCGGTGGTGGCAGCGACAAGAGCCGGGCTGGTTTCACTGCGCGCGTCGTAGTCGTCACCGAAACCGACGGCATGGACCGACCCGGTAACGCCAGCCGTGAAAGCGACAAGATCACCCAGCTCGAAGCCCGCACACGCGCCTACGGCACAGCAGCCGGAAGCGGGTATACATGGAATGCACAGTCAGCACGGAGGAAGGGCGGACCTGGCCGGAGTACCAGCAGGGAACGAACAGCGACTTGGTCATGCCCTGCCCGAGCGCGAGCATCTAATTGGCTGGCAAGTAGCAGAATCGCAAAGTGCCGCCCGCCAACAGGCCAAATATTCATGCCCCGAGTGCAGCGCACCTTGGCCGGAGGCCGAACGATTCACGGCGAATACCAATGGCGTCTTGCTGCACGGTGACCAAACAGTCGGTGGCGATGAAGAATCACCGCAGTCCGGCACTCTTGGCTTCCGCTGGACAGCATCGCACAACCAGTTGCTCACTGCCGGTGATGTTGCCGCCGACGAATGGCGCGCCAATGGCGCTGCCCAGTAAGAACTGGGCGAGCGCGAGATGCGGCAGTCCGTCTGGTACATCCCCGGTTGAGGCGACGAAGTGGTCGCAGACCCGGCTCGAGGTGAAAGAGCTCGCGTCGCGATTCGGCACTTGAGGAAAGGGCGTCGTCCCGGCGGATACTCGGTCACGGCTGCGATGGACTTGGGAAAGACCTTACGCACTGGGCGCTGATTGCCTGGCGTGAAGTTGCATCGGGGCACTTCGTCGACTACGGGCGCGTGGAAGTTCCCTCCCAAGAACTAGGTGTCGAAACAGCGGTGATGAAGACGCTGCGGCGGTTCCGCGAGACGGTGCAGACCGGCTGGCTGAAGCTCGGCACCGACAAGTCACTGATCCCCGACCAGGTCTGGATCGATGCCGGCTACAAGACCGAAGTCGTTTACGCCTTCATCCGCGAATCGGGAAATCGCTTCCGTCCCGCCGTTGGTCGTGGCGCCGCCCAGCAGCACAAGCAGACCTATCACGGGCCAACGCAGAACACGAACACCGTTCACGACATCGGCCAGGGATATCACCTTGCGCTGCAGCAAGCTGCCGGCGTCCTCCTCGTTGAAGCAGATACGACCACTGGAAAACCTGGGTTCACGCGCGGCTGAGCACACCGCTTACCTTCTAACAGACCGGTGCGCACGAGCATCTCAACTTAGCCCGCCGCCTACCGCGGAGACGAAAGTCGAAGAATTCGTCGCGGGCCAGGGGGTCGTCACTCGCTGGGAGCGGATCCGGAAGGACAACCACTGGCTCGATGCGATCTACAACGCGTGTGCGGCCGGGCACTTGGCTGGGGTGCGGTTAATCACCGAACAGCCACCCGCTCCGCCCTGGCGCGCGGTCGTGATCAATCCGGGATACTCTCGGCACGATGGAAGTCCGTGGGTGGATTTGAGTCGGCGGCAATGGGGATTCGGGTGATTTTGAGTTTTTTCGCATTTTCTGAAAAGGCAGGCCGCTTTGATCGTTAACCAGTCATAGAGACAAAAAAGCCAATAGAAGCTAGGCGGACCCCCATTCGCTGGGTATTATTGGCCAGAGTTCAGTTCCGAATTGTGCACTCCGATTGCTGCCTGGATTTTTGGATGCTGCTTATTTCGGGACGTGCCTTTACCGAACGTGTGTTCCTAAAAGGAGTTCCTCGTAGAGCGGTTGAAGTTCGATGCCGGGCTTTCGGGTTGTGTTCAGATCGAGCTCGTGATCTGGCCGAAGAAGCAGCGGCTGAAGCACACAGACGGGCAATCGTGCGTTGCTTTACCAGCGAGGACCACTACAGCAAGTGGGTGACACGCACAGCGTTAAATTTTGCAATCGACAAGATCCGGAGGATGACCAGAGAACGGACGGTAATTTGGATCGTCGCGTCCACTAGGGAAATCACGAGCGAGGCGGAAGTCGATCGTGAAACTCTGAGAAAAGCGCTTTCGATCCTATCGGACGAAGAACGACGGGTTTTGACGTTAACATTTGATGAAGGGCTTACGCTTGATCAGATTGCAGACACCGTTGACTTTGGCGCAATCATATCTCCCAATGCGAAGCGCTTGCGCATCAAGCGTATGCGGGACGACGCGCTCTGCAAATTACGCCGGTTTTTAGTTGAGCGTTTGTATTAATTGAACACTTCGATTTCCGACAGCCTATGCGACACTGCCTGCACGCCGAGTGGTTTGGAGAATATGAGAATGATGGCATTCTCATCGTTCGCAATCGCTTAGCTCATGTTGCGATTTACCCATTCAGAGAGAAAATTGCCTTTGCCGGCATCGCCAGATGTCGTGAAATCGCCAATTACCTATGTCAGTTCGACGACTATTTTGCAAGCAAATTGCAGTTCCGAAGGTGGCTAAATACAGTCGCATTTAGAGAATCGCTACGGCTGCTTTTGCAGTTGGAAACAATTGAGGCAGTCTTGATTGGACTGTCGGCTGAGCAACGTCAAGCATTGCACTGGAGCTACGTTGATCAGTTAACAATTGACGAAGTGGCCCGGGTCCTCAACTTTACGAAAGCCGGCCCGCGTTTCTTTGACTCGAGCAAGGCATATGCGGTTGTTGCAGACGCGTACATTTGCATGTGCTCCACTCTCGCCAAGCGTTTTCACCCCAAGATTGGCCAACTTTCAACGGTCGAGCAATGTAAATCTGTACTCCCATTGCCGCCAAATTTATCTTGCCGCGAGCCGAATTGCACGTAAGGCCACAACAAATGAACAACAAGCTCCATGACAGTTGTCCCAAGCAACTAATTGATAAACTGCTACAGCAACAGAATGCTCCGCAGATCAACGCGCAGGAACGACAAAGTATTATTGACTGGCTCCGACGAGTCTTTGTCGACTACGATGCGTTACAACTGCACTGTCATGTACTGAACGACGTGGGGATTGTCACATCTCGAACTTCAGACCGGCTCCCAAACGATATTGTTGTCGGCATCCTGGAGCGTGGGATCGATTCCCTAAACACTGACTCGCTTTACCATCTACTTTCAAGCGAACGTGATTTGCGAGAGGTATTTGAGGCAATTTATGAGATCCAGCCGAGTTATTGGCTGGATGCTATCCACGATTTCGTGTCTGATTACCGCGATACCTGGCCACCTATGGTCAACCTAAGTGACGCACCAAGCAAGGCACACTCGAGCGACGAGGGAGTTCCCAACGCATCTGTTAGAGTTCTAGTCACATCCGCAAATAGCATCTCGGAATCGCTAGCGGAGTTTTCGAGACAGCGAATGCGATTGATGCAAGTTGCAATCGGCCTCGCCTTGGCGGTAGCAATTACCGTCGGTTGGGGGGCGCTCAAGATCAGCAATTCTCTAAACAGCCTCCCAACACATTTTGCTGAGCTCCAGGTGCGTCCGGGCAGAGGGCTAGTATTAAATGCAGCTGGCGTTGATCGCCTTCAACTCGTCGACTTAGTGGGCCATCCACTACTCGTGCCAGCGCGTTCCGAGGACGAAGCTGAGGTTGCAATTGCGCAATTGAAGAAAGCCGCAGCCCCTGAACTAAACGCGATTATCACACTACTTATTAGTGACTCGGATAATAAGTCTGCAGTTATCGATCGCCTTCGCAAGTTGGCCGCCGAGGCTGCGGAGCGAGACTAGCCATGCGTCACATTCCAGGCATTTTTGTCGCGGCAGGGGTAGCTCGAGCAATCTGGCTATCTTTCATTGTTGTCGCTAGCGCAGCTTTGGTTGCTAGGTCGCAAGACAAAAGCACATTAAGCTCAGCGGTCGTAAAATCGCTGCCAGCGAGTATTTGTGCGATTGAATTTCGGGGGCATTTACGCAACGACCCGAAACGCGCGACCGGTTTCCTTGTGAAGGACTCACCGCATCATCCGCCTGTGATTGTCACAGCGGCCCATTCACTCGCAGGCGGCCCTGTTATCACAGCCAGCTTTCCTAAAAGCAATGCTGTAATGTGCAAGGTCGTCGACATTCACGAGGACCTAGATATAGCAGTACTTCTACCCGAGTCTTCGGTTAAAGCACCAACGTTAGAGTTTTCGACGAAAGTCACCTCCGTAAATGATGATGACCCCCATCTGTGGCTCTTCGGATTCCCAGGTCTCCTGAATTGGTCCTATGAACATGGTCACTTAAACGCAGAAGCTCTACGGGCTTCCGACCTGCCTCGATCATGGTCGGCGGACTTACCGCGCGCGCAGAGAATTCCGCGTGGCAATACGATGCTGCTCCGCCATTCAGCGCCGTCACGGCCGGGAATGAGCGGCGGTCCTCTCGTTGATAGAAATGGAAAGGTTATCGGCGTCCATATTGGCCATGCCCCAGAGGCACCGCTGCAGAGTTTCGCGGTAAGCGTCCATCCAGAGCAGCGGGAGCTGATCCGCCTTCATGAACCATTCAGAGATGACATTGCTCTGCGCATTCAAGCGATCGCGAGCCGATTGCCTTCCGTTCAACCGAGCGCGGGGAAGGCTGTAGAGCTGGACCTAGGCGAAGGCATGATTGAGGTCCGCTCATTCAACAACGGCCCTGCGCCATCGGCGGCGCGCGATCTAATTCATAGGCACATCAAGCGGTCGACGAGTCTTTTGAAACATATATCACTTGAGCGCATAGAATCGCTCGTCTCCGAGGTTAAGTTCGAGCGCGTGGTCAACCCTGTATTTTCGTTTAAGCTACTTGCGCCCCAGCATACCACTTATACGGCAACAGCCCTTAGCAACCCGCCGGGAGTCAAGCTTTCAATTAATGACAAGAGTGACGAGGGTGCGAAAGAGCCACTGTTTTCAGTTTATGCGTTTAGGCTGCCGGCAACAGTGGCTCGTATTGCCGAAGAAGCTGCGGCAAAGAAGCTGCCAAGATTGGAGACTGCGAGCAGGCGCGCAGCGATTGCTAGCGAGGCCGCATCTCGAATGGGACCGATATTCTTCCTTGAAATGCTAGGATGCCGAGTTAGACTAAAGAGCGGGAAGATACTGGGAGCAGCCAAGAATGGAGAAGTATTTGCAGCGCAGCCGGATGACGAAGTCGCGCAATTTACTCCTTATTTTTATGAAGAGCTCTCCTCGGAATCATCTAATATCCACCATGTTATTGATGGCGTAGTGTTCGATGACATAGTCTTGGTCGGCCACTTTACCTTCGAGCACAAGCAGTCACAAGATACCGCCTATGCAACTCGAAGGCTTGCGTGCCAACGCGTAATACAGCACTCGCTCGCCTTCTACGACTAAAACACATTGCGCCGTCCATCATGCGCAACCAACTGCTACCTTGCCATGCCACGTTTACGTTCCGCTCACACGCTCATAGTTTTCGCAAGTGTCGCTTTGGCAATCGTGGCGATTGTCGTTGGCGGGTATTTCGCAAGTGCCTGGGTGGCCCCAAACACTGTCCCCGCGCACGGATCGAACAACTCACCCGGCCCGACCCCGGATCAACCCTCGAAAAATCCGATAATCTCGCCGAGTGACGCCGCTAAACGCATCGCGATAATGGAGCATGCGGAGATTCGCGCTCTGATCGCACCGCATGTTCCCGCGCTTGATGTACCTGAAGTGTGGGAGGCAGTCTTTCGACGCTGCATGGTGAAGCCCGACGATCCCGAGGCGATACGCACATTAGAGTCGCTTTTCACTGAGTACGAAGGCGCCAGGACGATGCCCGTAACCTTCACTGAGCGAGGAATTACTAGGCGAGCGTCCGTCTTTCACCGGTTGGTCATGCTCAATAACCATCCGACCGTTAATGCCTTGCTCTCCCTTGACCCCGGACTCTCTTCCACACAATCAACCGACGATGGTGCGACGGCACTTCACATCGCCGCCCGGAACCTGAACAGCAAAATGGCGGCGCTGCTGCTCGCGCAATCGCCGTCCCTCATTGAAAAACGCGATTCTGAAGGTCGCAATTGCCTACACTATCTGTTTGTAGGTCGTAATTCACTCTCGTCGCACCAGGCCCGCGAAATACTTGCAATTGCGGAACTCTTCAAGCCATTTGCAAGTGACGGAACGCTGCTGCAACAGGCTGATGTATACGGCGCAAGCCCTAAAGATCACGCTGCTTCTATTGCAGCCATGGACGAAGAAACCAAAGCGACACTGGCGACTGCAATTGAAGTGCTAATCACACGCAACCAATAACCCGTTTCTTCATTTGAAGGAGTATTTCCGATGCTTCGCGAGTCATTTACAGAATACATCCCCTGCCATGGAGCTCCTAGCAAACTGGCCACTCGGCAGGATTTTATTCCTGAGGATTGCACATTCGTGCGACGTAGTTCGACTGGATCGGCGAAGTTAAGCCGCCGATCGCTAATGAAAATAGGCTGCGCCGCGGCGGGAGCAACTTGTCTTCCACACTTTTCAAGAGTTGCTGAAGCGGCACCGGTCGCGCCATTAATGTTCTATGGAGTGTCCGCTATTGCAGGGGTTGCAGCGCGCGAAGCTGCGAAAGAGTTCTCAAGGGCGGTGTTTACGCCACTATTAGAAGATTTCTTCGATGCAACTGTGCGCCCATTTTTCAAAGAAGCGCGAGGGATTGCACTTACAAAACTTGAATCGTTCTTGGCGACGATCGATGAAATTCTTAAAGCTATTAGAGATGTCATAAAAGCAGCTGCCAGAGCGGTCGCTTCTTGGTTGACGGGCGAAGAGGCTGCGCCGGCCAGACTCACGACGCACGAGCGGTTCCGCGATCAAGTAGATCTCTTCAAGGGTAAGACGTTGGCGGTATGTGAAAGCGGAGCCTGCAAAGACGCATTTCTCGGTTTTGAAAAGCGAGCTCGCCCTTATGACATAAATGCCCTCGAAAACCTCTCGTTTTCTCGGTTACAGAGGCAAAAAAGGAGCCGCGTGCTGCCAATAACTGAGCGAGTGCAAAAGAATTCATGGGAACAGTACGAGAAAGAGTTCCAGGAAATGAATGCCCTCTATATTAATACTAAGGCTGGCGACGAGCCGATCGAGCGATCCGAGATTTTAGGGGTATCAACAGCGACCACGTTCGATGGTGAAAAGCACACCCTGTTCACAATCGATCGCGCTGACCCTGATCCCGCCCTCGTTCGTAACGAGTTTTTCAGTGTCGATAAAATGGTGCTTCCGGTTCCGATCAGGAAGAAGCGATAGCCGAACTGTCGCGGTGCCTGACCATTAGTGTTATGAGTCACAGTTATGTCCAGCATTGCACTAGTTACCGTATTATCGCTGTGTCTTACCGGTCAAAGTGGACCCAGCCCTGGTCAATACACAGCTGCCGATTTCGCGTTGGTGGATGTCAATCGGCTTGCCTTCGTGATCAGTGAAGCGTCTACGGTGAGTTGGTGGTCGGATAATTCACGCTGCCAATCTTATGACGACCTGCTCAAATTGGGCCGCCTGCTTGCTAAGCCGCCTGAAGCGCTTCCTCCGATCATCACAAGGTGCACGCGACTGGACCCTAACACGTCTGCAGTCGTCTTTCACGGGGATCTACCCTCACTTCGCGAAGACCAGGAACTAACGAAATATTTTCTGCGGAGCACAACTTCCACAGGGAAAGAGCAGGATCGGCAATCCCGTAGAGAATGTATAAGTGATGGCTTCAGATGCGCCTTAGGACATACTTTTCTTGCCGCCTCGCAAGCCAGGAATAACGAGAGGTCGCTTGCAATCAGGTCCCTCGGTATCGCGAACGCAATCCAAAGTGCGACGAGCGAGACGTTGGACAGGTTCGATCAATACTGCGACCGAAAGGTGTTGTCGAATGTCATGATTGGTCCTGAATTTGAGGCGTGCAGACGACCGCAGCTACTTGTAGACATTCCGCGACTCGCTCTTGAAGCGGGTGAACTTTCTGAACAAGAGCTGGTTGAAACTGCTACGCATCAAAGATATTCGCTTGGCGCTGTTGGCACCCAACTGTGGGTGGACGAGGGGCATTGTCGCCTGCTGCAGATAACGTGCGGCCGATTAAGTAGCGGTTCTGGGGACTTCGCTCCTGGCGCGATGGCATTGCAGTCGCTTGAATTGTTCGAGGTTTGTGGCGGAATGCACAAGCGGCTCAATGGGCTTATTGCCGAAACGGCAAAGCGCGGCTCGCTGACAGCTAGCCAAGTCAATGGCCTTTCGGGAAACGCTTGGAACTTCAATGCCAAGGCCGCCGGCGGCGAGCCTTATTTTGACTTCATTGCCATGGACATTAACGGCGACGGCCGCCTAACAGTTTCCGAAGCGAAGGCGCTGCAACAGCGAATAGAGATTGACTTTCCGGCAGAGTTCTTTCCTACGGTGATTTCTGTGCTTGAGCAAATGCGTGCAAATCTTCCGTGTAAACTCTCGCAGTATGGGCACATTCGCAGTCGCGGACTCATTTTTTCGTTCTTTCATTTTTCTGAGCCGAGCGATGCGAAGGGAACGAGAACTATAACCCCGGAGCGGTTTCATAGCATTGGAGGCGCAGACGGCACCGTGGAAATGTTCAGAAGTCAGTTCGATTATCAGCCTTGAGCAATAGCCGGAATACTAGCACCATGAAAATGGCAGTTATCGCGATCGTCTTGGTATTGATTGTTAATGCCGCTTCGACAGTCGGGCTTGGCCAGGATGAGTATTCACCGAAAATGTGGTACCTCGATAATGCCACAATTAGGATTCAAGGTGGCGTAGCCGGCCTTGATTCAACGAATGTTATGATTCGAGACGTTGGTGGAACGCAATATACAATTCCGATCACTCGGCTGTCGGACCCGAACCAGCTATACCTCAAAGCGCTTCGAGAAGTGAGGCGGGCGGCACGCATCGTTAGAGAGTCCCCCTTTCCTAGCAAGGCGAAGGAGATTCAGCGATTGAGGGAGCGCCTGTTACTGCCAGGAATTGGAGGCATCACTGAACCAATGGTTGATGAGATTGTTGGGGCGACTCTGCCGGGGTCACCGTTACTCCACACTTTGGGCGGGCGAGGAAGTGCATTTGAAAACCCCTCGCACGGCTCAGGTGCCTCGCCGCTTGCCCTTTTGCAGCACTCGGCAAATCTCCGTTGGGTAGTTATAAATGGTGTTGAGTATAAGATCAGAAGTGTTGAGTGCCTGTCGGACATACCCGGCATCTACAATGTTATGGTAGAGGACCTAAACGGTAGCGTCTTAGCGATCCCGGACGACCTGGACCGGATCGACCTACTGCCGCGATTTTGGAGCACGCCGGTTTATAGAAGCTCTGCAGCAAGAAAGGCGTCTCCAGCCCATAGAAGGGGCCCTGTTAGCGCTCAGCTGCCAGGCGCCGTTTCGTTAGTGAGCCACGCAATCAAGTCAGAGGGACAGGAAACGCCTCGCATCGTTTGGACGTTTGAGTCAACAACTAAGGCATATCAGGAATTGGCCCGCTGCGATTCCGTGTTCCGGCAGTCCCGGCTTGATGAGTATCCAGTTGCTTATCAGTACCATTGCAATGAGGGGGATCGCTTGTTTTTTGCGGGTCGCTTTTTCGAAGCGAGCATTGAGTATGCTCAAGCATTGGAATTACATGCAAAGGTTGGCGTCCCTGACAGATCGCTTGATGTGTATTTGAGAATCGCCTTTTCCCTTCTGTGCCTGCGCGATGACATCTTGGCTATTAGCGCGAGTATTTCTAGAGACATGGATAGCGAGCGGAGGGCGCAGCTAGTCGCTGCAATGAACTATCTCGACTGCGCAATTGCTCTGGCGAATGTTGATCCGGCGAAGCAGGCGTTTGCATTTGAATGCCGAGCCAGAATTGGTTCAGTGTTATCTGCGTGTCAACAGCAGCACTTCGATTCACTACAGGGGCACGCGAGAGCCATCCAAGACGCAGTTCGATGCGGTCCTAAGGAGTATTTACAACATTTCAACGCGGGTGGGCTTGAAGTAATCACTAGCCGAGTCTCGGTCTGGCACAGTAAAGGTGATTTGCTTGGATATATCGAAGACCGGGCTATTCAGGATCGAACATACCGAGCGACTTTTGTGCTTGAGTCAGGCGCATTGGCATTTGAGATGTCGCAATATCAGCGGAGCTATGACTTACTAACGGATGCAGTAAAGCTCGCATACTTCCAGCTGTCGCCGCAGTTGCAGCCAGAGAAAGATTTGGCGTTGCCTGCTCAAGACATTCGCTCTCAAATTTTATCGCGTCTGGCCGTAATTGATTCAGACGATGTTCGTGCCGTGACTGTTGGTCATGCTCATGCGGTCGAAGCTGGAAAAAAGATAGTGGACGAGGACTATTTGTCGGGCCGAACCGCCGCCCCTGATGCGGTCCAAAAGCATTTGCTTCGCGATCGATTGGTTGAGGAATTAGCTCGTGCGTGGGACGGTGATCGAATCACCCGCTCGCACCGCCTGCTCATTGGTGCCCTTAAAGCTAACCGGCCTGACGTTGTGTCTAAGAAACGTATAGTCGAAGCGATTGAGAAAGCGAGCTTTGTTGCTGGAAAGGGCAGTCCGATACAATCTCCGTGCTTCGCGTTAAGAGCTGCGATTATGTGCGAAATCGCATCCCTTCAGAGCTCTGCGGATCAGGCGTTTGACGCCTATCGCTTAGCCATGTCCCTAGCACTTGCAATTGAGTCCCCGGCACAAGTAGAGACTGCTAAATTGCAAGCAGCTAATATTCCACCTGACATTGTAAACGCACTTGTTGAAAGTAGAAGAATTCCCATGCGGAGCGATGCCTTTTCAGAGTCGGAGTTGGCAGAACTTACGGCGAAGTTCGGGCGGGACGGTCAATTTGTGGACGCATCTGTATTTGTGCGAGTCGTTGGATCAGCCGGAATGAGGTCGTGGGCAAACCGGAAAAAGCTTCGTGCGGATGCGCTTAATGCGAATCGACAAGCTTGGCGAGTGGATCCAGTGAATTCAACGTTTATGGAGGATGTCACAGTGTTTCATGCGGGCGACTTTGAGTTGCGCCTTAGCGGAGTTCAGGGCAATTTAACTTCATTGACAGAGTCGCAATCACTGATATCCGAGGCAAAGATTGATGAGGGTCGTGCTAAACACATTTTGGGCTATTTAGCTGACAGCGCGGAGGAGACGCGTGCCGCTTCTGCGCAGAGGGCGGCAGAGTTTGAGAATGCGTGGAGGGCTTTGGCAGCCGAAAGGCTTGAGTGGCTAAAAGCACGTAGCCTGACTAAGAAGGCTTTCGCGCACTATTGGGTACGTAAAAATGAGCTGGCAACCGCGGCTAAGTTCGCAACAGAAGCTGAAATTGCGGAAGATGCGGCCGATGGTACCTGAATTCAGGGGGCACTGCCCACTACGCCCCCCCGGGGCCGGCTCGAACACATGTTCAGCCGCACTGACCTGCCCCTGACCTCTGTACCAGTCATTATGAGAGTTTCGGGTTAGGTAACAGTTAATGGTTCCAGGCCCCACCCCGGCGGCGAAACTCGCGGGGTCTGGTAGCCCAGCGAGTTGTGCGGCCGGCGGTGGTTGTAATCAGCGTGCCAGGCATTCGTCAGGGCGCAGGTCGGCGAATGCATGCACGTTCAGGAACTAGTCTCGCAGGTGGCTGTGGAGGCTCTCGGCGTAGCCGTTCTACCACTGCGCCCCCGGTGCATGTAAAGCTGGCCCGCTCCCCAAAAACTAATCCAGGTGTCATGGGGATCTGCGGTAGTTCGGCAGGCTCGGTAGCCGCCAGACCGGGTGCGTGTGGAATAGAATCCGGTTCGCGGCCTCGCTCGGGAAATAGCTCCTCCAACTGGAGTTGAACAGTGTCCGTTCCGCGAACCACAGGCGGGCTTTTTGCGGTGGGCTTGCTAGCCTGCT
>CAYMWL010000099.1:0-23555 GCA_964394305.1 uncultured Pirellulaceae bacterium | reverse complement strand
TCACGGCCCGTAGAGAACTCTCATCTCCGAGAAACACAACATGCCAGGCACACAATAACGCAGGGCAGGCGAAATGCCTGCCCTGCACGAGTTCACCAATCGAGCGAGAACTGCTCGCACGAACCTGGGGGTTCGTGCTACTTTGCCAACTGCCTGTTACTTTCCTTTGGTCAGCTTGAACACGCTTTGACCGTTCGTGCTGCTGCCGAGGATGTAGACTTCGCCGGCTTCATCTTCGCCGAACGACATCACGGCCAGCGGCGGTTTCGGCAGCGAGCGATTCGCCACGGTGCGGCCGGCCTTGTCGTCGTACTTGAGGGCGCAGAACATGTTCGACACGTAGTCGGCATACAAGTAATGGCCATCGAGCGCGGTGATCGCTTTGCCGCGATACACCGGCCCGCCGGTGATGCTCTTGCCGATGTCGTGGTGATATTCCCACACCGGTTCGATCATCTTGTCATTCTCGCCGACACCCTTGGCGCCGAACGGATGTAGCGACTCCCGCATGCTCCAGCCGAAGTTGCCGCCCGAAGTTACCTTGACGATCTCTTCGAACAAATTCTGCCCCACTTCGCCGGCCCACAGTTCCCCGGTCTTCTGATCGAAGGCCATCCGCCAGATGTTGCGGAAACCATACGCATAAATCTCCGGAGCCACGCCTTCCTTCTTCGCAAACGGATTGTCCGCAGGAATCGCGTACTGTTTGCCGTTTTCCTTCTTGTTCACGTCGATCCGCAGCACTTTGCCCAGCAGCGTCGAGAGCTTCTGGCCGTTTTCCTTCGGATCGCCACCGGCACCGCCATCGCCGTGAGTGATGTACAGGCAGCCATCCTTGCCGAACGCAATCGTGCCGCCGTCATGATTCCAGAACGGCTTTTCGAAGCGGATCAGCTGTTCTTCGCTGGCCGGGTCGCCTTCGTTCTTATTGTCTTTCTTCACCTTGAACCGCGACACGACATTAACCAGGTCTTGCTTCTGTTCCGTGTAGAAGACATAGAACTCGCCGTTCTCTTTGAACTTTGGCGAGAACGCCAGGCCGAGAAAGCCTTCTTCGTTTTGCTTGTCGCTGTACTTCACACGGTCGCGGATGTTCATGAACATCGTCGACTTGGTCGGGTCTTTCGGATCGACGATGTGGATTGTGCCCCGTTGTTCACCGACCACAATCCGGCCGCTGCCATCACCGAAGTGCGTCAGCAGAATGCCGCGGAATGGTTCGACTTTCCCGGTTTCGCTGCCGTCATCCCATTCAGCCCACTTGATGCCTGGGAACGCTGGAGTAATTTCGACGGCCAGTGGAGAATCGTCGACCTCCCAGCCCGGAATCTTCGTCGACAGTTGAGTCAGGGTGCCGCTCTTCATATCGGGAATGAGAAGTGTCTTGTTGGTTGCATCGAGGCAGCAATCAGCTGCCGACTTCAAACCTTCGCCAATGAGAATCGGTTTCTCACCAGGACGGGGAATGCCCCAGGTCTTGCCTTGCGTCCACGAGGTGACGAACAACCGGCCCCAGTAGTCCCAGACCAGACCGTCGGCCCCTTCAATGCCATCGGCGATCTTCTCCGCCGATTTATCGGTTAACTTCACGCGCCACAGTTCACCGCGGCCCATGTCTGCAACGATGAACGCCGAGCCGCCATCAAACGTTACTCCGTTCGGCTTCTTCAGGCCGGAGATGTTTTCGCCACTCGCAACCTGGTCGATCTTGTTCAGCCGCACATCGATGCGAAACACTGCGCCACCTTTGTCGTCGGCGCCGCTGTCGCTGATCAAGAAGATGCCGTTCGGTTGATCGACGACGATGTCATTCAAAAAGATCGGCTTCAGGGGGAATTTGTCAGCCGATTGATAGATCGAAACTTTGCCGGCTGCATCGATCTTTACGATCTTGTCTTTGTCGGTCGTGTAGAGCGCGTCTTTGAAGAGGACGATCCCCTTCGGATCATCGAGCCCTTCGGCAAATGTCTTCGCCTTGCCGTCTTCGATGACCGTGATCTTACCGTCGCCATCTTTGCCGAACTCACCGATCTCGGTCACGTAGAGCAAACCCTTCATGCCGATGCAGACCGATTCCGGCATCTTCAGCCCTTCGATCGTCGTCTTTGGTGTATCGGCTGCAGCAGCGAAAGACGCCAGCCCCAGCAGGGCAACTGCGTAAGCGCAGCAATTGGCGGTGAACAAAGAGAGTTTTTTCATAGCAAGGCCTCAAGCGATTCGAGGAAATTCCATCGTGAACATCATCCCAGGATAGACTGGGAATGATGATGGCGCAACCGCGCAGCCGCAAGAGGGGCGAGGCTCAGGAAGCGTGAGCCGGAGTCGGGAATAATTGAAATTGTCCCGCTCGTGGGATGAACCTATTGCCGCGTCAGCTGATGAAACTTGCTCGTCATTTGCTTTGTCATTGGCCCAGGTTTGCCGTCGCCGATCGAGCGGCTGTCGATTTCGACAACGGGAATCACTTCCGCTGCAGAGCCAGTGAGGAAGACTTCATCGGCGATATAAACATCGTGCCGGCTGAGCGGGATTTGCTTGACGGTAATGCCGGCCGCTTCGGCGAGTTCGATCACCGCGTTGCGGGTGATCCCTTCTAGAATGCCCGCGTCGATTGGCGGCGTGAAGAGGACGCCGTTCTTGGCGATGAAAATGTTATCGCCGGTGCACTCGGCGACTTCGCCCTGCGTGTTGAGCATCAGCGCTTCGACACAGCCGGCCCGCAGGCCTTCGATCTTGGCGAGGATGTTGTTCAGGTAGTTCAGCGACTTGATCCGCGGGCTGAGGGCGGCCGTGTGATTGCGGACCGTTGCGGCCGTCACAATCTTCAGGCCGTTGTCGTAGAACTCTTTCGGATAAAGCTGAATGTGATCGGTGATGATGATCACTTCCGGCACCGGGCATTTGTTCGGATCGAGCCCCAGCGTGCCGCTGCCGCGAGTGACGATCAGGCGGATGTAGCCATCGCGGATGCTGTTCTTGGCCAGCGTGTCGTTCACCGCCGTGGCCATTTGCTCCTTGCTGATCGGAATGTTCAGCCAGATCGAGCGGGCCGAATCCCACAGGCGATCGAGGTGCTCATTGAGCCGGAAGACCTTGCCGTGGTAGCTCCGCATCCCTTCGAATACGCCGTCTCCGTACAGCAGGCCGTGGTCGTACACGCTGATCTTTGCGTGCTCTTTGTCGTAGTACTTGCCAGAGATATAGATTTGGAGAGACATGGGGCGTATGGGGCCAGAGGTTATAGGGATTTGGGGCCAGGGAGGAAGAAAGCGGAGCCCGGAGCGGGTGTATCACCCTGCTCTCTGGTTCCCAATCCCCGGTCCCTGTTGCGCAGCATCGAGTAATTCGTCCTCATCATATCGGAGATTTGCGTCCTTGCGAGAGAGAGGGAATGTTCGGGAAAGGTTCAGTCGGCGGGATCTGAAACAGTGTTTTTAACTGGGCCATCAATGGCGAAAATGTCCAGGTTGTTAAAAATCATCGTGCCGGCGATTTTTCGCAATCCGCGCTGTCAAAACGCATCCAGACGAAGCCAATACGTGCATATACGTATTGCGGAAGTCCGTTCGGCAAAAATCCTTGTCAAGCCAAAAAAATTTCCTTTAAAGCATCTCAAGCGAATTTTCACATTCGTACTTTTCTCAATTTGCTTCGTTGGGACGCTGCTCAGCGCGGGAACGCAACGAAGCCAGATCGAGGCGGATTCAAGTACAAGCGGGGTTCTCGCCTGCGCCGGCCGCCGTACAACGGAGTCTGTTCGTTGAAGTGGTCACATTTCTCCCTGCGCACGGCATTTTCTTTCAATTCTCGCCGGCAAAACGTCGTTCAGCCGCAACCAAATCAATGCAAACAGCTGCGCATCGAATCGCTCGAGTCACGCGCCGTTTTCGCCGCCGATGCCGGCGTTGATATGCACGTGGTCTTTGCCCCCGACACGCCGACCGAAGTCATGGCGGCCTATGAAGATTTGACGCCGCAGGAAGGCTTCAATCTCTTCACTTTCAACGACACCGAACGCTGGAGCCGTACGGCAACGAACACCACGACGCTCGCGCAAGGCGACGCCACGGTCATTCGCTGGAGCATTGTTCCCGATGGCACTACGGTCAGCGGCTACAGCGGCGAACCGGTGGCGTTGAGCAACTTGCGTTCGTGGCTGGCGGGCATTTATGGATCGAATGCCAGCAGCACGGCGGCTGCGGATCAGCCTTGGTTCGACGAAGTGCAATCGGTTTTTGATCGCTGGAGTGCGGTCTCGGGCGTGACCTATGTCTATGAAGCGGCCGACGACGGCGCGGCCCTCAGCTCGCAAAACGCCGGCAGCATTGGCCGCCGCGGCGATGTGCGGATCAGCGGGCATTACATCGATGGCCCGAGCAACATTTTGGCGTACAACTTTTATCCCACTGTTGGCGACATGGTGCTCGACACGGGGGATACCTTCTTCAACAACACTGGGAGTAACTCGATCCGCCTGCGGAACACGATCGCCCATGAGTTGGGGCACGGATTGGGATTGGGCCATGTGACGCCGACGAACGGCACTAAGTTGATGGAGCCGTCGATCTCGCTCGGCTTCGATGGTCCACAAGCCGACGACATTCTCGCCGTGAACCGCGGCTATGGCGATCGGCTTGAAAAGAACGGAGGCAACAACACGGCTGCCACGGCGTGGACGCTGGGGAGTGGCGCGACGTTCACGCTCGATACGCTGAGCATCGACGACGATAGCGATGTCGATTGGTTTCAGTTCACCGTTGGCGCGGGCGCGTCCCTCAGCGTGACGCTCACTCCCACGGGCAGCACTTACACGTCGAACAGCACGAGCTTCAATTCGCTCACGCAAAGCAATCTGGCGCTTGCCGTGTATGGCTCGAATGGCACGCTGCTGGCTTCGGCCAATTCGGGCGCGGCGAGCGTTGCGGAAACGCTGACGAACTTCAACTTGCCCGCAAGCGGCACTTACTATGTGCGCGTAACGGGCTCGGCAAACGCCGCGCAGATGTATCGCTTGAACGGCACCATCTCGAATGTCGTCACGACGAACACGCCCGAAATTGCGGTCCTTGATGGAACGACCAACATCGTCGACGGCAGCACGACAGCGGTGAACCTGGGCAGCGGCAATGTCGGCAGCACGTTCTCGAGAACATTCACCGTGCAGAACGCGGGCAACGCTGCGCTGACGCTGGGACCGGTTTCGGTGCCGGCCGGTTTTGTGCTGTCGCAAGCGCCGCTGACGATGGTGTCCGCCGGCGGGTCGACGACGTTTGTCGTGTCGCTCAATACTGCAGCAGTGGGCACGTTCAGTGGTGCGGTTTCGTTTGCGAACAACGATGCCGATGAAAACCCGTTCAACTTCAATGTCAGCGGCACGGTGTCGACAACGACGCCTGTGACTGCACCGGAAATTGAAGTCCTCGACGGCACCACGGTTTTGATCGATGGCGCGAGCACGGTGAATTTCGGCAGCACGACCGTGGGCGGCACGCTGACCAAGACGCTCACGATTCGAAATCTCGGTACGGCCAACCTGATATTGTCGCAGTTGGTGTTGCCGAATCGTTACTCGATTGTCTCGGGTCCAAGCCAAACGACGATCGCCCCAGGTGCATCGGCGACATTGACCTTGGGTTTGAATACGAGTATGGTCGGCTCCTTCACTGGCGCAATTTCGCTGGCGAATAACGATGCGAATGAAGGGCCCTTTAATTTCAACGTCACCGGTACGGTCACTGTCGTGACGACGCCGACAGCGCACTTCAGCGATAACTTCAATCATGCCAACAGTAGTTCGCTCGGCAGCAGTTGGACCGAGAAGGGTGGCAACTTCAGCATCAATACGTCAACTTTGGTGAACTCGGCGTCGGGTATTTCGATTGCCATGGTTAACAACTTCTCGCAAAGCGATGTCGTGCTGACCGCGAACGTCGATCTGGCCTACACCTTCGGCACGCGCGATAGCGGCCTGGTGGCCCGTTACAGCGGCAATGGTATCGGCAGCCATTATTGGGGCGGCTTGGCTTTGCGCAACGGTCGGTACTTTGCTGAGATTTGGGAAGCCAACAACGGGAATTGGACTCGCCTAAGTCAATCGCAAATGTCATCAGCCAGCGGCGCGGTCCGATTTGAAGTGATCGGCGCTTCTCTGAAGTTGTATGTCAACGATGTGTTGCGACCGAGCGCTACCGATAGCACGCTGACTACGGGCAGCGTCGGCGTTTCCGCTACTGGCACGGCAACACGGTTGGACAACTTTACCGCTGCAACAGCGACGGCTCGGGTGACAACTCCCCCTGCCATCATCGCTGGCAGTTCAACCGCAAGCCAAAATTCGGACTATCATCAGTCTCCGCAATGGCTGGCGGTGTTAGATCAACTGTTGGCGCAATGGCTTCAAAAACGCAACAATCGATAGCAGAAGTTAGCGTCTCTCTAGGACAGAGAAGAGCAGCAACACGGACTGTACACGCTAACGGCAGGGCGGAGTGATTCACTTTGCCCTGCTTTTTTATGCGCTGATCCGATGCGAAAATCTTACTGCTTCGCAGGCGAACGCGAAATTCCTTGCGACTGTTGCACCAGGCGCTCAATTTCCGCCTGTAGCGCCACCGGATCAGTTGCCCCCTGTGTGAGTTCCAGTAAATCTGGAATCGCCGTGTATTCACCTGCCAAGGCCAAATCGCAAACACCCTTCCAAACGTGTGGCGCGAGTTGTGGATGTTTCTCCGTCCATTTCAGCCAGGCAATATCGTGCTCACTGTTGCGGGCATCGAGATATCTGCAAAGGATCTCGGGGTCCCCCTTCCGGATACCGGTTGCGCCATGGACGATTTGAATCAAATGCCATGTCTTTTTCGCAGCAGGTGGCGCAGGAACAAGCTTCGCCGTGGCCAGATGTTTTTCGAGATCGCCGCTGACATCGACATGAGTTGTGGCGTGAATCTGGTAGCCAATCAACGGAATCTCGATGAATGAAAATGCACGCCGTTCCAGCGTTTCCGCACAGATCTCGGTGCCATGTACGCTGCCAAAAAAATAGATAAAGCCCGCGCTGGCCGCAACGCAGGCCAGGGCAATGAGGCAGCCGACCACAATCTTGACCCACCGCGGGTTCTTGCGACCGGCGGTAGTGCGCGCGACGGCAGCATAGTTGGCAACGGGGGGGGAACTGCTCGCCATCGGGGCGTCTCGTGGGAGAATGTGAGGAAAAAGTTGCTCCCGTCATTGTTCGCTGGCGGCGTACAGTAAGCAAGCTGACGGTGAATTCGCTGGAATTCAGAGCCCTGCCTTCGCTCCCGCCGGTTGAATGCTGGCGAATTCACCTGCTTCTTTGCCCTGTTGTGGCGTCGATTAGGCGTTGTGAACTGCCCAACCCAAGGTCTATAATCGCCACTTCCCCCAACGGGGCGTTTCAGTTACGTCGTTTCGTCAGGAGCTCTAGCAGTGGCCGCGGGCAAATATTTTTTCACGAGCGAATCTGTCAGCATGGGCCATCCAGATAAATTGGCCGACCAAATTTCGGACGGCATTCTGGACGCCATCTTTGCCCAGGACCCGCTGAGCCGCGTGGCTTGCGAAACCCTGGTGACCACCGATTTCTGCTGCCTCGCCGGCGAAATCACCACCAAGGCAAAAGTTGACTTCGAACAAGTGGCTCGCAAGGTCATCCGCGAAGTCGGCTACACCGACGACAAGATCGGCTTCTCAGCCGAAACTTGCAAAGTCGACGTCCGCCTCCACAGCCAAAGCCCCGATATCGCCATGGGCGTTGATCGCGACGGCGCCGGCGACCAAGGCTTGATGTTCGGCTATGCCTGCAACGACACCGACGAACTGATGCCGCTGCCAATCGCCTTGTCACATCGCATCATCAATCGGATCACGGAAGCTCGCTTCAACAAGGAAGTGAACTGGCTGCGGCCTGACAGCAAGAGCCAAGTCACCGTTGAATTCGACGGCGACAAGGCCGTTCGCATCGACGCGGTCGTGGTTTCGACGCAACACACGCCCGAAGTCAGCAACGAAGAGATCGCCAAGTTCGTCAAGGAAAAGGTGATCCTGCCGGTGCTGCCCGCCGAGCTCAACAAGGGTGACATTAAGTTTTACATCAACCCGACCGGCCGCTTTGAAGTCGGCGGTCCACACGGCGACTGCGGTTTGACCGGCCGTAAGATCATCGTCGACACCTATGGCGGTTGGGGCCGTCACGGTGGTGGCGCGTTCAGCGGCAAGGATCCAACCAAGGTCGACCGCTCGGCTGCTTACATGGCTCGTTACGTCGCCAAGAACATCGTCGCTGCCGAACTCGCCGATCGCTGCGAAGTGCAACTCGCCTACGCCATCGGCGTCGCCGACCCGGTCAGCGTGCACGTCGACACCCAAGGCACGGGCCGCGTCGACGACGAGACCATCTGCAAGCTCATCCGCAAGTTCTTCCCGCTCACGCCGAAGGGCATCATCGCCCACCTGGACCTGCGTCGTCCGATCTACCAAAAGACCGCCGCCGGCGGCCACTTCGGCCGTGATGAAGCGAGCTTCAGCTGGGAGAAGACGGACCTGGCCGAGAAGTTGGCCGAAGCTGCGGGTGTGGCAGTTGCTGCGCGGTAGGGATGAAGGGACGAAGAGGTTAGGGATTTGAGAAATACAAAGGGCCGCGAGCAATCGCGGCCCTTCTTTTTTCTTGCTCCAGCGATCTGCAAGTCGCGTAGCACGAACCCATTGGTTCGTGCGAGCGGAAGAAACTATTGAGCCAAGACGGCGTCCAGCGGACTGCGAACTCCCAGGCCGGGCCGCTGCATCACATGCGTATAGATCATCGTCGTTTCGACGTGCTTGTGCCCCAATAACTGCTGCACGGTGCGAATGTCGTAGCCATTTTCCAGCAAGTGAGTGGCAAAGGAATGACGAAGTGTGTGGCAACTTGATCGCTTCGGCAACCGAGCAATCTCGGCAGCCTCCTTAATGGCTCGGTCAACGGTGCTGGGATGAGCATGCCAACGGAGACGGCGTCCAGTTTCCGCATCAGTCCGAAGGACAGCCGAGCCAAAGACAAATTGCCAGCGCAGTTCTCCGGACGCCGAATGTCGCTTGTGAGCCAGACTTGTCGGCACTGGTGCAAAACCATCGCCTCGCTTCGTGTCGCGCGCATGCCGTTTTCGCACCGCTTCCACCTGTTGTCGCAATCTGGACACCAATGACTGCGGAAGCAGCGTAGCGCGGTCTTTCTTTCCCTTGCCCGCCCGTACCATGATCTGCCCTCGATCAAAATCCAAATCGCAGACTCGCAACTGGCAACATTCAGAGACGCGCAGTCCAGTGCCATACATTAACTCCACCATGAGCCGGCTGACCGAATGTTCTGGTAAGGCTTCAATCAAGTGCTGCACCTCCCGCTGGGAAAGTACCGTCGGCAGACGCAATGGCCGCTTCGCACGGACTGCGTCGAGATCGCCCAAGGGGAGTTTCAAAACGTGCCGATACAAAAACAGCAGGGCAGCGAGGGCCTGGTTTTGTGTGCTTTCGGCAATGCGGCGATTGACTGCCAGGTGCGTGAGAAAAGCGGTGACTTCCGGCTCATGCAATTCACGCGGATGTCGCCATTCACCGGAGGCGCCGCGGTGGAAACGAATAAACTGATCGACCCAGCGAATGTACGTTTGAACGGTGCGCCTCGCCAAATCTCGCCAAATGCCGTGCATTGCAAGCGGCCTCGTACTGTGTTAAGAGCTTCATAATTAGGCTGGTCGCGTGCAAGAGTTGCGAAGTCAATTCGCGCCGTCGACTTTTTCCAGAAACTCAAAACCCGTCGATAGTTGCGCGCTTGACGCAGCCGTTTCGCCAATTTACGCTAACACGATTACTTGCGAGAGAACAATAGTTATCTGCCTATGGCGCTCTGGCAACTCAACACCTATGTCGTACCGAGCGAGCGCGTGGCTGGCCGCTCTCAGTTAGACCGCGCCGAGTTCGACGAAGCTGACTGGTGGACGGACCGGCAGCCGCCCGAGTTTCGGAAGCGACTGGCTTCTCTGCTGCCGCCGATCAAATCCTGGCACGAGCAACTCCTCTGGTTCGGCAGCGAGGACGGGGATCGGATTGACGTCTGTCTGGAGGCGGATCGCGTGCGATCCATCGGCGTGCGCATCGATTGCCGGAAGGCCAATCCTCCTTTCGTCCGAGATTTGTTGCAGGTCGTTCAAGACTGGTCTTGCTCCCTCGTCGAGCTTCGATATCTGAAGTTGTTGCCGACAACCCTGAGAGAGTTCGTGAACGCCGTCACCGACTCGCCGAGTTGCCGATTCATGGAAGATCCCGCGCATTGGTTGCCGAAGCTGGCTGCGGAAGTGCGCGAGGCGGAGGACGGCAGATAACCAGCCGCTGGAATGGACCGGCCCGGCGGAACGGTCCTTGTAATTCGGAAGCGTGGTCGGCGCCGGGCCGGCCATTCAACGTCGGTCCGTTATGCCCCTCAGCTTCCGACCAGATCGAACCGCGACCGGCAAGCTGGAACTGGTCGCAATCGGCGAGTGCGACTGGCAGGAGTTCCCGGGTCGCGCTCAAGCGGTGGTCGATCACTTCGGGATGGAGGTCACGGAAAAAATCGACGGTTTGGACGAACGGATGTGGATCGCGTCCGCTGGTGATTCGCAGTTCTGCATCTCGTGGGACACCTGGTTTCCTGAGGTCTCCATCATGGCGTGGGAGAAGACGCCGGACGCAGAGGTCGAGCGGCTGATGGCCGGGGCATAACCCGCCGCTGGAGCGGACCGCGGCGGCGGTATAGTTCACTGTTGGCCGAGCGTCTCGCGTGCGCCGCCGCGGCCGCTCAACGGCATTACGTTCGGTTGGCTACCCGGAGTGCACCATGTACCTCGACGGATCACGTCAACAGATCATCGATTGGGTAAAGCAAGGTCTGTCCGATCGTATGATTGCTGAGCAGCTACGAGTTTCCCCAAGCACTGTGCGATACTGGCGGGAACGAAATGGAGTCACTCGCCAACCTCGCAAAGCGGGGAAATCGTCGACTGGATCGACGGAGGATTCGAGTGGCGATTGAATTTGTCTCCGGTGACCTCTTTCTGAATGCGCATTCTGCGGATGCATTTGCACACGGTTGCAACTGCCAAGGCTCGATGGGCGCTGGTATTGCAGTAGGGTTCCGCGAACGCTATCCCGAAATGTTTGAGCAATATCGGATGCTCTGCAAGTCAAGTCCCCGACAATTCAATCTTGGGGACGCATGGCTCTGGAAGGAAAGCGACAAACCGTCTGTGTTCAATCTGGGCACTCAAGAAGCCGTATGGCGAGCCCGTGCCAGCTACGATGCAATTGAAGCCGCATTGACTCGCATGCTTCATTCGGCAGATGCAGAAGGGATCAGAAGTATTGCAATTCCTCGTATCGGTGTTGGTTACGGTGGGTTATCTTGGAGAAAAGTCCGTGCGATAATTGAGCGTGTGTGTGGAGATTGGCCGGGCGTTCTGTTTGTCTACGAAGAATTCATACCATCGCAATGACCCGTCATCCGCAACCGAACAATGCCGTGAACCGGAGCGGCCGAAGACGCGAGTTTCCAAATCAGGGTCTGTTGGCGGCCGCCCGGTTACGGCCGTCGTTAGGCGGCATCGTGGAGTGTCACTTCGCCATCGACATCTATGCTCCCCGTGGCCTCGTAGGCATCGAGGCGACGCTGCGTGACGGTGGCGCGCTTCCGTTGTATTCGTGGGAGTCGGGCTACAACGGCAAGGTGATCCTTCGCGCCTCACAAGACGACCGGCTTGAGTGGAACATGGATTCATCGGACGACGACAACCTGTTCGCCTCGGGGGATATCTTCGAAGCTGTCGAAGTGGCCGAGGGTAAGCTGCGGTGGCTTTCCTCGTGCCTTGCAGCGGCCGGATACAGTCACAGCATCCTACTGGACGATCCAGAGGGTAATCTTCATGCAAAGATCGAGCATGCTTGGCCGCCGGGTGATGCCGCCTAACCAAACACTGCACTGGACCGGGGCCACGACGGTCCTTGTGATTCAAACGCTGGTCGTCAGCCCCGGCCAGTGAATGTTGGTCCGTTATCCGTCGCAGGAGGTCCGTCCGTGGCAGCGTCGCTGACCGTTTATTGCGTCCTACCAGTTGACAGCGTAACCGCGTCTGACCTCACCGCCCCGCTTGGCGAGGCGGACCTGTACACGGTCGCCGAGGGGTTCGACATCGATGACGAGGCTGTCGTGGACGAGGCACTGGCCCGCCTGAAGGTTGAGCCATTCGCCGGGTCGGACGACGCGCGATTTCGACTGAGTTATGCGGGCGACGATAAGAGACCGGTGTTCACCCACATTTGGGATGAGACGTCGCGCGTGCAGACTGAGCGTGACGAAGCGCTTGAGGACGTCGACGACGCGACCGTCACAAAGGCTGTGCAACGGGCCGTCGCCGTGGTCGGAATCGAACTCGGTTGGACACAGTTGGAAGACATAGGCGTCGTCTTGGCCGGGCAGATCGCGGAGGCGTTCGCCTCCGCCGGCTCCGGGGTGATCCGCGACCAGAACGATGATTGGTGGGCCGTCCAGGATGGCGTCCCCACTCTCATCTTCCGGCCGACCGGCGACGGATAACGGTCCTCGTAGTCCGAACGCTGGTCGGTGCCGGGCCGGCCAGTGAATGTCCGTTATGCCGCAGAAGCAATGTGTCACGAATACGCTACACACCCGAGCAAGCCGAAGCCGAGGCGAAACGTCTCGCAGAGTCTTACGTCGGGCGCTTGCAGAACGCAGATGGGTACATCTTCCGTCGTGCGATCGCGAATGGGCATGCCCCGAAGAGTCCGAGCACCAAGCTACCTGTCGTGTGGCACGCAGTGTTTACTCGCAACTATCCCGAGGGCGTTGTCGTTGACGGTGGCGAACTAATCGTCGTCGTGAACATCGAGACGAAGGACGCCAACCTGTCGCCCTTCTGAATCGGCCGCCCGCTACGGGATAATTCAAACTCAACAGAGGGTTTGGTGATTGGCGCCGTGATGGGCGCGATCATCGGATTCGCTTTGGGCAGCCTCTCGTTGATCCTTTTGTCCGCAATTGTCGAATGGATGTGTCAAATTCTGATCGCTCATGGCGAGTTAATTGAATCTTCCAAGCGACGCAGGCACGGGTGATAACCCAGCGTGCTACCCAAACGCTTGCCAAGAGAGAGTAAGATATTGCTCATCCAGACCGGCCAGAGTGGCCCACCGCTGCTCCAGCCCTTTTTGTTCTTCACGAGTGCGTGCCATCATGTCCTGCCTTACTGTGGTTCGTTGTTTGGGGATTGGTTTGCTGGGGTTCGTGTTGCTCGCCGAAGTCGCGGTGGCGCGCGAGTGGACGGATGCTTCGGGGCATTTCACGCTGGCTGCGGATTTGGTCTCGGCGACGGAGTCGCTCGTGGTCCTCAAGCGGGCCGATGGGAACCTGGTTGCCATCCCGATCGACAAGCTGTCGAAGGCCGATGCGGAATACTTGAAGTCGAAGGACGCGCAGGACTCGGCCCGGAAGTCGGCCGATCAGTTGCAAACCTGGACGCTGCGGAGCGGCGTGAAACTGGTGGGGAAAGTCGTCGACTACGGCCGCAAAGACGTAACGATCCAGCGTCGCCGCGGCCGCATTTATGTGAACGACCGCGTCTTCGAAAACTTGCCCGAACTGTATCAGCAGATTGTCCCGCGAATTGTCGGGCATTTTGAAAAGCAACCGATCGAAAGCCGGGCCAATCTGGAAAGTTGGGTCCTGCAGCAGCGCGGACAGGCGCGCACGTTCACCTGCGAAGGGGTGTTGATGGAACTGGAGAACGGCGACGAATATGGCGTGCCGTTTTTTCTTTTCTCCGCCGCCGATTTGAAAGTTTTGGAACCGGGCTGGAAAGAATGGGCAGCCCTCAAGGACGACGCGCAGAAGCAGGCCGATCAGCAGTTGCTGTTGCAATCGCAGGCTCAACAATATCAACAGGACCAAAAACGCAATCAACAGATCGCCTTGATGCAATTAGAATTGCAAGCCTTCGATGCCGGCCTGTTCTCGCTGTGGGAAGTGCAACTGCTGCCGACCGCTGGTGGCCGCCCCTTCATCGCCGTGGTGCCCGGCCGCAACAGCGACGACGCCGCCCACGTGGCGCTCACTCGCAATCCCGGCTACACCATCGGCGGCATCGCCCGCATTCGTCGCCAGAACTGAAACCGTACGGATCCAGTCGCAACGACACCTGAGATTAAAGAGGTGAACAATGAAGTTGCGCAAATCTTCCAACTCACTCTCACCATCGAAGTCGGACGCAAGCAAGGGGCCGACGACGAAGAGCGAGTCACCCTTAAATCGTTGCAAACGGCGGTCCAGCGACTGCTCGCATATGCCGCGCAAGAAGTGGACGAGATCGAGCTATGTGCGCTGCAAGCGAACCTTAATCAGATTCTGACGTCCTGATCTGATGCGAGGATGATGCTAACCGACCATCAGCTTGCGGCTCTACTTCGCATTTACGCTGAGTGCTGAGCCTCGGTGAAGAGTCGGAATGGCAAGGGAATGAGAAATGTCTAAAGGCGGCTTCTACGGACCTCTTGAAAAGGTCAACGATTACTTGTGGCGGATCCCCAAGTCGTATCGCGAGGGGATGCGCGTCGATGGGCTGATCTTTGCCGACGACGTGCTGATGGAACACATCCGTTCCGATCAGGCGGCCGAACAAGTGGCGAATGTTGCGTTCCTGCCGGGCATTCAGTACGCCAGTCTGGCGATGCCCGATATTCACTGGGGCTATGGTTTTTGCATCGGCGGAGTCGCCGCGACCGATCCGAACGAGGACGGTGTCATTTCGCCGGGCGGCGTGGGTTACGACATCAACTGCGGCGTGCGACTCGTACGCTCGAACCTTTTCTATCAAGACGTGAAACCGCATCTTAAACGGCTCATGGATATGCTGTACACGCATGTTCCCGCTGGACTCGGCCAGGATGGCAAATACCGCTTTAGTCCGCGTGAGTTGAAGCAACTTATGGAGCAAGGCTCGACCTATTTGAAAAAACGCGGCCTGGTCACGTCGAACGATCTGGAACATACCGAAGCCAACGGCTGCCTGCGTACGTCAGATCCCGATAACGTCAGCGATCGAGCCCTCGAGCGCGGTGGCAAACAATGCGGCACCCTGGGGTCGGGAAATCACTTTCTTGAAGTGCAGGTGGTCGATGCAATCTTCGATGACGAAGCCGCCGCAGTGATGGGCCTCGAAAAAGACATGGTCTGCGTGATGATCCATAGCGGCAGTCGCGGTTTGGGATATCAAGTCTGCGACGATGCTTTGCGCGACCTTCGCAAAGCACCCGGCAAGTACGGCATCGATCTGCCCGACAAGCAACTCGTCTGCGCGCCGGTTCATAGCAGCGAAGGGGAACATTATCTCGGCGCCATGTCGGCTGCAGCGAACTATGGCTTTTGCAATCGGCAGCTGCTGATGTGGCAAGCTCGCGAATCATTTGAACAAGTGTTTGGCAAAGGTTGGGAATGGCTGCAGATGAACCTCATTTACGATGTCGCTCATAACATCGCCAAGTTGGAAGAACACACGGTCAGCGGCGTGAAGAAAAAAGTCTGGGTGCACCGCAAAGGGGCCACGCGAGCGTTTCCCGCGGGGCATCCCGAAATCCCTTCGCAGTATGCTGCGATCGGTCAGCCAGTGATCATCCCTGGTGATATGGGCCGCGCCAGCTGGGTGCTGGTTGGGCAACCTGGCAGCATGGAACTGTCTTTCGGCACTGCTTGCCATGGCGCGGGGCGCGTTATGAGTCGCACGGCCGCTATTGCACATGCTGCCGGGCGGCGTATCGATCAGGAATTACTTGCCAGGGGTATCGAAGCTCGTGCGCGAAGTTGGCGCGGCTTGGCCGAAGAACAACCGGATGCTTACAAGGATGTCGACCTTGTCGTGAACGTCGTACATCAAGCCAATCTGGCGAAGAAGGTCGCGCGCATGCGGCCGATTGGTGTGGTGAAGGGGTGAGCCGACTCGCTCGGATGTGACGAGCGAATGGTCTCGCGCACACATAGGTCATGCTGAAGCGTTGTCCAGCAAAAATTCGTCAGTCGTATTTCGCAATTTCTCACTCGGATCGTCGCCAAATACCCGCAAATGGCGCAATTTTTGGGCAGAGTGTGACAAATTCGTGTGGACCTGCTATTGCCGAAATCGGAATGTGGAAATAACCTTAACTTAGGAGAGGTAGGAGAATTGATTGGCAAGGATTCGCCCTCGGCTCCAGCATTTGTACGCTGGCGTGCCACCTTACCACTCTGCTCGCCTCTGATGGAATGCTCTTTTGCAATTCTTGGGACGCAGCGACTGGCGGTCGCAACTTAGCGTCGGCATTCTTGCCCGGCATCTTCTCCCCAGCCGGTAGCAACCACCCGGCGTTTTCCTGCATCACCGCACCCTGTCGCAACGCGCTTTAGCCAACTCCGGTAACAGCAAGAGTCGGCTGCTGCGCACTCACTTAGCCAATTTCCGTGGCGAGGCGAGTTTGCGACTCCAACTACCGCAAAATTGTCACACCTTCAATCGTGCGGGCCAGTGTTATTCGGAACAAACCAGCGAGGCAGCGCGTTCACGCCGACAGCCCTCGATTGCCACTGAGGGAAACGGCACCGAATGTGCACCAATTAACGTCGCGCTCAACAGAGTGCGACTTGAGGAGGAAGGTGCGATGAGTTCAGGCAAAAGCATCATCTCGATGATTGGCGGTCGGCAGGACTTGGAACAGTTCCGCCGCAAAAGTTGGGTTGGCACGTTCGAGGAATACCTCGATCTGGTGCGCGAAAATCCCAAGGTCGCCCGCAACGCGTTTGAGCGCGTGTACGACATGGTCATTTCGTATGGCACGCATGTGTACGAAGAGTCCCGGGGCGTGAAGCGGACACATTTCAAATTCTTCGACGACCCCGATAACGGTGGCCGCGATGCCGTGTTCGGCCTCGACGAAACACTCGAGAGCTTCGTTAACGCGCTGATGTCCGCCGCGAAGGGTTATGGCATTGAGAAGCGCGTGCTGCTGTTGCACGGCCCCGTTGGTAGCAGCAAGAGCACCATTGCGCGGATGATGAAACGCGGTTTGGAACGCTATTCGTCGACCGATGCCGGCGCGGTTTACACGCTGGGTTGGATCACCGAAGACAATGACGACGTACTCTGGTGCCCGATGCACGAGGAGCCATTGCACCTGGTACCTGAACGCTTTCGGGACGATGTATTATCGACGCTCAATTCGGAAGTCGGCGAGCACGACTACAAAGTGCGAATTGTCGGCGAGTTGTGCCCGTACTGCCGCTTCATGTACTCTGATCGTTTGAAGAAGCATGGCGGCGATTGGACCAAAGTCATCGAGGATGTGCGCGTAAAGCGGATCACCCTCAGCGAGCAGGATCGCTGCGGCATTGGAACATTCCAGCCAAAGGACGAAAAGAACCAGGACAGCACCGAACTGACCGGCGACATCAACTATCGCAAGATCGCCGAATATGGCAGCGATAGCGATCCGCGGGCTTTTAACTTCGACGGCGAATTCAATGTTGCCAACCGCGGCATCATCGAATTCATCGAAGTGCTGAAGCTTGACGTCGCGTTCCTGTATGATCTGCTCGGCGCGAGCCAGGAACACAAGGTCAAGCCGAAAAAGTTCGCTCAGACCGATATCGACGAAGTGATTATCGGTCACACCAACGAGCCCGAATATCGCCGGCTGCAGAACAATGAGTTCATGGAAGCTCTGCGTGACCGCACGGTGAAGATCGATGTGCCGTACGTCACCAAGCTGAGCGACGAGATCAAGATCTATGAAAAGGACTACAACAGCGCCAAGGTGAAAGGGAAGCATATTGCTCCGCACACCATCGAGATGGCCGCCATGTGGGCGGTGCTCACGCGATTGGAGCCGCCAAACAATGCGAGTCTCACGTTGCTACAGAAGATGAAGCTCTACAACGGCCGGACGCTGCCCGGTTTCACGGAAGAGAACATCAAGGAGATGAAGGAAGAAGCCGTCGGCGAAGGCCTGCACGGCATCAGTCCGCGGTATGTGCAGGACAAGATCAGCAACGCCCTGGTTGCGCACCTCGACGCCAAGAGCATCAATCCTTTCATGGTGATGAATGAGCTCGAAGCGGGACTGAAGCATCACTCGCTCATTACGAGCGAGGATTTGCGGGCGAAATATCGCGAGCTGCTCGGCGTGGTGAAGGAGGAGTACGAAAACATCGTGAAGAACGAAGTTCAACGGGCGATTGCTGCCGATGAAGATGCCCTCAAGCGACTGTGCGGCAACTACATCGACAACATTAAGGCCTACACGCAGCGGGAAAAAGTCCGCAACAAATTCACCGGACAGACCGAAGATCCCGATGAACGGATGATGCGGTCGATCGAAGAGAAGATCGACATTCCGGAAAGCCGCAAAGACGATTTCCGCCGCGAGATCATGAACTACATCGGCGCGCTGATGATCGACGGCAAGACCTTCGACTACAAGGCGAATGAACGGTTGTATCGCGCGCTGCAGCTCAAGCTGTTCGAAGACCAGAAAGACACGATCAAGCTCACCAGCCTCGTGTCGCAGGTCGTCGACAAGGACACGCAGGCGAAGATCGACGTCGTGAAGAGCCGCCTGATCCGCGACTTCGGCTACGACGACGAGAGCGCGAGCGACGTGTTGCATTATGTGGCCAGCATCTTTGCCCGCGGTGATGTCAAACGGAAATAGGTGCAGCTATGTCGATGAAAATCGATCGCGATAACAACCGCTTCAAAGAAATTGTGAAGGGTAAGATTCGCCAGAATCTGCGGAGATACGTGACGCATGGCGAGATGATTGGCCGCAAGGGAAAGGACCTCGTGTCGATCCCGCTGCCGCAGCTCGACGTGCCACGCTTCCGCTACGGACAAAATGGCCGGGGTGGCGTCGGCCAAGGAGAAGGCGAGGTCGGTCAGCCGATCGCGCCCGGCGAAGATGGCGAACCAGGACAAGGCCAGGCCGGCAGCGATGCGGGCGAACATGTCATGGAAGTGGATGTAACGCTCGATGAATTGGCATCGATCTTGGGCGACGAGTTGCAACTGCCACGGATCGAACCCAAAGGTAAAGCGAACATCGAGCAAGACAAAGTGCGTTACACCAGCATCCGCAAGGTGGGGCCGGAATCGCTCCGCCATTTCCGTCGCACTTATGTGCAAGCGCTCAAGCGACAGTTGACCGAAGGAAACTATCGTCCCGCCGATCCGAAGGTCATTCCGTACAAGGACGACCGCCGTTATCGCTCGTGGGAAACGGTTTCTGAGCCCGTCGCGAACGCCGTAATCCTGTACATCATGGATGTTAGTGGCTCGATGACCGACGAGCAGAAAGAGATCGTGCGGACCGAAGCGTTTTGGATCGATACTTGGCTGCGCAGTCAGTACACGGGCCTCGATCGCCGCTACATCATTCACGATGCGGCCGCGAAAGAGGTCGACGAAGAGACCTTTTATCACACTCGTGAAAGCGGCGGCACGCGAATCAGCACGGCGTACAAGGTGGCCCTGCAGTTGATCAAGGAAAAGTTCGATCCGTCGCAGTGGAACATCTACGCCTTTCAGTTTTCGGACGGTGATAACTGGGGCGAAGACAATCGCCAATCGCTGGCCATGCTGAAGGAAGAGATCCTGCCGATTTGCAATTTGTTCTGCTACGGCCAGGTCGAAAGCCCCTATGGCAGCGGCGAATACATCCGCGTGCTGGAAGAAGCTTTCGGCAGCGAACATGAGCAACTTGTGCTCTCGGAGATCGCCAGCAAGGATGCGATTTACGAGTCGATCAAGACGTTTCTGGGGAAAGGCAAATAGGGATATCGAATATGCCAGCCCTTCATCGCTTTCGAAATCTGACCGAAGAATTGACCGAGATTCAGCGCAGCATCGAGCAGCATGCGCGCAACTACGGCCTCGACTTCTTTCCGACGATTTTCGAAGTGGTCGACGCGGAGCAATTGAACGCAGTCGCAGCGTACGGCGGCTTCCCGACGCGTTACCCGCATTGGCGGTTCGGCATGGAATACGAACAGCTCGCTAAGGGCTATTCGTACGGGCTGCAGAAAATCTACGAACTCGTGATCAACAACAACCCGTGCTATGCGTATCTTCTCGGCAGCAACGGCGTGACCGATCAGAAGCTGGTAATGGCCCACGTGTATGGCCACTGCGACTTCTTCAAAAACAACGCCTGGTTTGCCAAGACCGATCGCCGCATGATCGACACAATGGCCAATCACGGCAATCGGATCCGGAACTACATGGACCGCTTTGGCGTCGAAGAAGTGGAGAACTTCATCGACTGCTGCCTCAGCCTTGAAGATTTGATCGACATCTACTCGCCGCACATCAAGCGTCGCGATGATGCTCTGCCGCCGGTGCGTCACGAAGGTGACGACGACGATGACTATGTCGACCAGACCGCACCGACGAGATTCCAGTCGAAAGATTACCTCGATACCTACGTCAATCCGCGAAAGGCGATGAACGCCGAGCGCGCTCAGTTGAAGCAAGACGTAGAGAAGAAAGGGAACTTCCCTTCCGAACCAATGCGCGACGTAATGCTCTTCCTTTCCGAAAACGCGCCGCTGAAGAATTGGCAGGCCGACGTGCTGGGCATTGTTCGGGAGGAGGCCTATTACTTTGCACCGCAGGGACAGACCAAGATCATGAACGAAGGCTGGGCCACGTACTGGCACAGCACGATCATGACCAAGCACGCGATGGAAGCGAAGGATCTGATTTGCTACGCCGATCACTGCGCGGGAACGCTGGCCGGTTCACGGACGCGGCTCAATCCGTACAAACTGGGGGTCGAGCTGTATCGCGATATCGAAGACCGCTGGAATCGCGGCGCGTTCGGCGAGGATTACGACAACTGCGAGGACTGGCAGGAGAAGGTGCACTGGAACAAGCCGACGATGAAAGGCCGCGAAAAGATCTTCGAAGTCCGCAAGATTCACAACGATCTGACGTTCATCGATGAGTTTCTGACGCTCGACTTCTGCCGCCGGCACAAGCTCTTTTCGTTCGGCTTTCAGCAGGAGTCGGGGTACTATGAAATCGAGAGTCGCGAATTTCCGAATGTAAAACAGCGGCTTCTCTATAATCTAACGAACATGGGCCGGCCGATCATTTATGTACGGGACGGCAATTTTAAGAACCGCGGCGAGCTGCTGCTGGAACATCGATTCAGCGGCGCTGAGCTGCAGCAGAATTACGCCCAGGACACGCTGACCTCGCTCTTCAAGATCTGGCGGCGACCTGTGCACATCGAGACCAAACTCGAAGGGAATACAGTCCTTTGGTCGTATGACGGCACGTCGCACACCAGTTCGGAGGACAAAAAGAAAGGATAGTTGGCAAGCAATTTGCTTCCAGGACGGGGAGGCGGAAAAAGATGATGAACATCAAACAAGATATCGCGCTCGAACTGCAACGCTTATTTCCGCTTGGCGGCGAGCTTGAAGTGCGCACCGTGACCGGCCGCATTGTTGGTCAACTTGACACTGTCGACAATGTCGGCGTTTCTTTCACTCGTTTCGACTATCAATCCTCCACGCTGGCCAATGCGACTGTGGACAGCCTGAAGGCCCTGAGCGTTAAGATTCAGCAGCGACTTACTTATCTGCTTGAACCCATTTCTCTCTTGGAAACTGATGCCGAGAGCGTCTCGATCCAGATGCGATCCAGTCCGCCGCAGGTCGGCGACGATGGCCGTAGCTACTACGAGCTGCTCGTCCGCCGCGGCGGAGAAGTAACCCTCCGCCGCTATCACAAAGCGGCGGGGCAGCCGCGGCAGATCATTTCCGCCAACGTCACCCGCGAAGTCTTAGCGCGGCTGGCGGATGATTTTGTGGCGGTCATTCGGTAGACGATGAAGCAGTGTTTGACTTTCACTGGTATTCAGTTTGGCATCTGTTTCATGGCAGTGACCTGGGTTGAAAGCTGCCCCCTCGAGAAGGCGTTGAAGCCCGCGGCGACTTCCAACGAAGAGTTGGGCTAGCTCCTTGAGTATTTGGGCGAGGTCCTCAACCGCTTCCGCCAGCAGAGTGGCTTTGCTGAACCGCTGCACGAGTTCGCGCATTAAATCCGTTTAATTCCGAACCTTGTTCAAACTGCCGATAATGCTGCCTGTAATCGCTGTGCGGTTAAATCCAATGCAAATTGGACAGCCCTTAGCCCGACTATAACCCATACTTGTGCATGTCACTCTATGCCAAAGAATCTGCCGAATGGACCCCACTGATCGACGATAAGTTTCGCGTGGAACTTATCGACGCTGACTCTCGCCGCGCTGTTCCTGTGGTGCGGGCCGATATCTTCTTGGATCGGGTCCACTGGTTTTATCGCTCGGCGCTGGCAACCGCGCAGGAAAATTCCCCCGCCGTTGAACCAGGGGCCGTGCTTGTCGAGACGACTTAGCTCGCTGCGGCACCGTGGGAGATTGGCTCAACATACCTCCCGGTAAAGTCGCGAGCCGCGGTTGGGTTACCTCGCCGCGAGTCCCGGACCAACAGCTACTCCGCCAACCGATTTTGCAGTGTTTGCAGTACGCCGATCGACTCGATGCCAGTTAGACCAAAGCATTCAAACAGCAGCACCAGCGCGCCGTTGTAGGTGCCACTGGCAACTTCAGTGCGTAGTTGCATCGCACGGGCGATGAAGTCGGGATTGCGCCGCCAACGTTCGGCAAAGGTCGCAGCGCAAAGCAGGGCACGATTGTCAGGAAGAGCAAACAATACGGCCAGCGTTTTGCCTGCGGCTCGCACATCGCTGGCTTGCACTTGCAGGACGAACTGCTGGAACGAAGGTTCATCGCCAGGGTACTGGGGCGACTCGTGCTTGGGTGCCGGCAGCGCGGGGGCAGAGACATACATCGGGCCGACGAGAGCCGGCCGCGGATTGGTCGCGACCATGTCGTGGCTCACCGATTCTTCGGCGACGACGGGATAGTCCTGGGGACCGATGTCGTCATCGGTGCGAAACTCATTCACCGACTGCTGTGCTGCGGCATCTTCTTCGACGGGCAGGTTCGCCAGCATCTGCGTGATGTGCGACAGCTTGAGTCCGACTTGTTCATAGACGGCGTCGATGTCGTTCATATACGACTCGCCGCGAGCGTCAGACAGAATTTCGTCGGCCGAGTCGAGAACACGCTCGGTTAAACGTTCAGCCAGTATCTCCCGTGCTTCTGTCAGGATTTGAATCGCGCGATTCCGCGGCGGCAGATGACGATCGACCATGGGTGTTGCAACTCAATGCGAATGGCAGGCACGTGGCGGGAGCATGGGCCGGAGACGGAATCTCAGAGCGGCTTGAGCCACTCGCTGCGGGAGAGGAGGCAGCGGGAAGCGCACGCCGAGTGGCCATCGTCTAGTTTATTCGGGGCGCGAGGCAAAGAAAAGTATTTTGTGAAAGTGGCCAGGAGGACTGCAAAGTCTGATTTGTCGAACTGTATTGGCTTGGGTTGCGTAG
>CAYMWL010000098.1:0-24210 GCA_964394305.1 uncultured Pirellulaceae bacterium | reverse complement strand
GTTTCTCGGCTGTGGCAGCAGCAAATATGTTCCCTTGAAAGGGAGTTTGCTGTTCGAAGATGGCTCGCCGGCGACGGGCTTGGAAGGCCGGCAAGTTATTTTCGAGCAAATGACCGGAGGCGAACCGGCCAAAATACAGTCATCCGGCGCGATCGACGCGCAGGGCAAGTTTACGATGGGAACTGAATCACTGGGTGACGGCGTGCCGCCGGGCATGCATCGCGTGATGATCAGCGAAGCGGTGTCGACGGGTGATATTCCGCCGCCGGCCGTGATCGACAAAAAATATTCCAAGTTCGAAACATCGGGCCTGCAGTACGAGGTCAAAGCGGGCGACCCGTCGCCGGAGTTCAAACTCGATCGAGCCAAATAGACGGCCATTTTTTGCAAGGGAGCCCGCGATGTCTTCAAGCTTATTCTTTAACGACTATCGACTCCATAACATCGAGCGCAGCCTCGAGCATTTGCGTAAGGCATCGTCGATTCCCAATCCCTTCGCAGCGAAACAGGCCGACATCAAAACCCTGCAGAAGGAAGTTGGCGAACTGCGGTTACTGGTAGCCGTGCTCTACCGCTTGTTGCTCGACAAGGGAACATGCACCGAAGCCGAAATTCATACGCTCCTCAGCACGCTTGATATTGCGGACGGCAAGCGCGACGGTGCCTTTCACGGCGACGCGGTCAGCGGTCAGCCGGTTGTGAAACCGGAAGTGGTTGAAGAGGACAACGGGCTGCCGAAAATCCGCGTCACTTAATGCTGCTCGCCGACGGCGGCGAAACCGCCTCCGAAAACAAAGTACGCCGCTGCCGCCATGCAACCAGCGGCAGCCAGATAATTCCACTTCAGCGGTTCTTGCAGCATCCAAAACGAGAACGGCACGAACACGGCCAGGGTGATGATCTCTTGCAGAATCTTCAGCTGGCCGAAGGACATCCCGGCTGCGCCGCCGAAGCGATTACCGGGAACCTGCAACAAGTATTCGAAAAACGCGATGCCCCAGCTGATGAGAATCACAAGAAAAATCGCCTGGTTCTTGAGAAACGGCACCTTCATGTGCAGGTACCAGGCGCAAAGCATGAAGAAGTTGGAAGTGACGAGCAAGCTAATGGAATAAATCAGCCAAAGCGTTTTGGGGTTCATGTGCATCCTTGCAAATTAGAAACTCCCTCGCCCAGCTCTGGGGGAGAGGGAGTGAAGATCTTCTACCTCACAAACAAAAACTGCTTACTATTCATCAAGGCCCACAGCAGATCCTGATACACCTCTTCCTGGTTCTCGTTCTCGCTCAAGAACTGCTGAGCCTGCGTTCGCTCGGCTGCAGTCGGAAAGCGGCTTAACGCGGCGAGGTAGATCTCTTCGACGATCTCCTCAGGACTTTTCTTTGCCGCGAGGAGTGTGCCGATGCGGCCCTTCTTATCGGCGATCTTCCCGGCGAGCGTATCGCCGTTGAGTGTGTGGAGCGCTTGAGCGAGGCTGGGATCAAGCGGTCGTTCGCATTCGCAGATGCTCACCCGCTTTGGTTTGCCGAAGGTGGCAAGAAAATAGTCGCCGTATTCGGCATCGGGCAGTTCAATCGCCCGTGTGCCGAGCGGCAGGTTCTTGTACTTCGTTTGCACACCGGTGACGCGATCGAGGGCGTCGACCAACGGTTCCGCGGTAAGTCGCTTTACCGTGAAATGACTGTAGAACACCGAGTCGGCCGCGTTGCTGGCGGTCGGTTGCGAATCGAGTTGATATAGCCGGCTGTTCATGATCTCGCGCATCAATTGCTTCAGGCTGAAATTACTTTCGACGAACTTCTTCGACAGCATTTCCATCAACGCAGGGTTGCTCGGCGGGTTGGTCGAACGCAAATCGTCGACCGGCTCGACCAGGCCGCGGCCCAGCAGATACGCCACGTAGCGATTGACCACATTGCGCGCAAAGTAGCTGTTCTCTTTCGCCGTGAGCCAATCGGCGAGAGGCATGCGGCGGTCGAGCGGATGTTCCATTTCAGCCGCTTCGAGTGCTTTCGGCTTCATCAATTGATTGGTGCGCGGATGGCGAACATCGCCGGCGTCGCGCACGACGACGACCTGCTCACCACCGAAGAGACCGAACTCTTCGCTGTTTTTGGTGCCGACGCGCGAGAAGAACGCGGCCAGGCCGTAGTAATCTTCCTGGCTGTATTTTTCAAACGGATGGTGATGGCATTTCGCGCATTCCATCCGCACGCCGAGAAACAATTGCGCTGTCGCTTCTGCGAGCGTCGACGAATCTTTGTTAATGCGAAAGAAGTTCGCCGGGCCAACGCTGTAGAGCGAACCCCGAGCGGTGATCAACTCACGGACAAACTGATCGAAGGGCTTGTTCGTGCGGAACGACTCCTTGATCCAGTTGTGCATCGACCACATGCCCTGCTCGCCGAGGTCCGCACTCGTGTTGCGCAGCAGATCGGACCACTTCAGCGACCAGTAGGCCGCATAAGCGTCGTTGTAAATGTCTTGCGTGGGATCGCCGGTCAAACCAAGCAGCCGATCGATCAACTTCTTGCGCTTGTCCTGATCGGTCGATTCGAGAAAGGCTCGTGTTTCAGCTGTCGTAGGAATCGTGCCGATGGCGTCGATGAATGCGCGGCGGAGAAACGTCGCATCGTCGCAAAGCGCGGACGGTTCGATGCCGAGCTCGCGGAACTTATTCGCGGCGAGTTCGTCGACTTGATTGTTGTTCGTCCAACCGGCGAGTTCGACTTTGTCGGCATAGGGAATGACGAACAGCGTGGTGTCGGCCTGCCCTTCGAAGCGGACCATCACGCCGCCTTGGCCCTTGCCGATGGTTGTCACGAGTCCGTCGCGAGTGACGCTCGCAATGCCGTCGTCAAGAGAATCAAAACGAGCCCAGTGCGTCACATCGTGGCGCTGGCCATCGGCATATTCGGCCTCCACACGCAACTGCTGACTCATGCCGACAGTTCCGAGCCGTTCTTTGGGAAACACGTGCAGCCCGGTAACCGCATTTTCCGTCTTCGCCGGCGCTGTTGCGCCGCCGCGAATCCAGGCGACCAGCATTTGATAATCGACTGAGTCTTTTTCCAGCCGTTTGCCGCCGCCATGCGGAGTTTGCATGGTTGGCTTGAGCAGCAGCAAACTGTTTTCGGGATCGACGGAGCTAATCCGCCGGCCGATTGATTCACGGGCCATCGCGGCGCGGTCTTTTTCCGGCTCAAAACCAAAGACTGACAATTTGAATCCACCCTGGCCATGTTGCGCCGCATGACAGGCTGCCATTGCACAACCGTTCTTGGCGAGAATCGGGCGAACTTGCTCTAGGTAATTGATCGCAGGCTCTTCGCTGATGCCACTCACATTGACCGGCACTTCGATCTGCCGCGAACCATGCGTGACCTTGATCTTCGCATCACCATCTCTTAACGCACGCAACTGTCCGGCCGCATTTACGCTCACCGTGGTCGCGTCCGACGATTCGTACTTGGCGAGCGAAGTTACATCGTTACTGCTGCGGCTGATTTTGTCGGCCGCTTCGGCTTCGACAATCACCAGCTGCGCACGAGCGAAATTGCCCTGCAACTTCACTGCTGCGGGTTGCGCGACCAGCGGAGCATCAGCCCACGCCGATGACGCCAGGGAACTGAAGAAGACTGCAGCAAGAAAAAAGTGGGGACGGAGCATAGGAGTTGCCCTCGTTCGTAGCGGGGAGGCAATCAGGCGGGGAGTGGCAGCACTGCTGCCACCGCAATGATTATGGCTGATTCGAAGCTGGGTTGCCAGAGAAACTGCCGACACCATTTTATTGCGTAGCAACGAAAAGGAAGCTCGAGACGTGAGCTGCGGAATATGCAGCGAGGGAGCAAACCATCGGCAACTTTGCGGCAGCTCACGCCGTCGCTAACGGTCAGCTAGTTCCGTCGTGGCTAGATGCGGCCGCGAGCAGCAAACTTGCCTGGATTATCTTGTGCGATTTTCCGACGTGTGATAGATTGCCCGATTCGCTAAATGCCGGAGATATTGCGCGCCGAGTGGCTCGCAACGGCAGTCGGCAAACACCCCAGTGCCTCCCCAGTTTCTCTCGCGCTCCCATATTGACGCACGGGGTTTTAGCCAGGAGTACCTGGTGACGAGAAATCGTCGTTTTGCGTCAACAAAAGAACCGAAAGCTCGGCTGAAGTTGCCGGGAGGAAGGTAATGTTTCTGGTTTATGGTTAATCGCAGTCTGATTCGCACGTTGGAGAACGATCCGGACATCGAAGCGATGTTCGCACAGGCCACGGCCGTCATCGACAATACCGACGGCGACTGGGGTGAAATCCCTGGTCAAGAGCCATTTGATGTCAACAAGATCGTCGAAGGCCGCATTTTGCGCGTCGGCGACGGCATGGTACTGGTCGACATCGGCTTCAAGAGCGAAGGCTCGATCCCACTTGACGAATGGGATGCCGAAGATCCGCCGCCGCAAGTGGGCGATCTCGTCCGCGTGCTGATCGAAGACCTCGAAGACGAAACAGCCGGTCCTGATGACGGCGGCATGGTCCGCATCAGCAAGCGCAAAGCGCGCAAGATGGATCAATGGCTCGATATTCTCAAAAAGATCAAAGAAGGCGATGTCGTTAGCGGCCTCGTCACTCGTAAGATCAAGGGTGGTCTGCTCGTCGACGTCAGCGGCGTCAACGTGTTCTTGCCGGCCAGCCAGGTAGACATCCGCCGTCCGGCCGACATCGGTGACTACATCAACCGCACCGTGCAGTGCGAAGTCCTCAAGATCGACGAAGCTCGCAAGAACATCGTCGTCAGCCGTCGTTCGCTCATCGAACGTCAGCGTCAGGAAGCTCGCGAATCGTTGCTCAAGGAACTGGAAGTCGGCCAGACCCGCAAGGGCGTCGTGAAGAACATCGCCGAGTTCGGCGCGTTCGTCGACCTGGGCGGCATCGACGGCCTGCTCCATATCACCGATATGAGCTGGGACCGCATTGGTCACCCGAGCGAAATGGTCCAGATCGACCAAGAGCTCGAAGTGATGGTGCTGCACATCGATCGCGAAAAGCAAAAGATCGCGCTTGGTTTGAAGCAAAAGGGCCACAACCCCTGGACCAACGTTGCCGAAAAGTACCCGGTGGGCTCGGTCCACAAGGGTTCGGTGGTCAACGTGATGAGCTACGGTGCGTTCGTGAAGCTCGAGCCGGGCATCGAAGGCCTGGTGCACATCAGCGAAATGAGCTGGACCCGCCGCGTCAATCATCCGAGCGAGTTGGTGAATATCAACGACGAAATCAGCGTCGTGATTCTCGGCGTCGACAAGGATGGCCAGCAGCTGTCGCTCGGCATGAAGCAGACCCAGGAAAATCCGTGGACCAAGGTCGCGGAAAAGTATCCTGTCGACTCGCTCGTCGAAGGCAAGGTTCGCAACCTCACCAACTACGGTGCGTTTGTGGAACTCGAAGAAGGCATCGATGGTCTGTTGCACGTCAGCGACATGTCGTGGACTCGCAAGATTGGTCACCCGAGCGAGATGCTCGAAAAGGGCCAGGTTGTGAAGTGCAAGATCCTGTCGGTCGATCAAGAACGTCGCCGCATCGCTTTGGGTCTCAAGCAAATGGACGAAGATCCATGGGCTCGCGACATTCCGGGCAAGTATAACCCCGGCCAGGTTGTCAGCGGCACGGTGACCAAGATCACCAACTTCGGCGTCTTCGTCGGTCTCGAAGATGGTCTCGAAGGGCTGCTCCACATTTCGGAACTCGCCGATCATAAGGTCGAGAATCCGGAAGAAGTGGTGAAGGTTGGCGACAAGATCGATGTGAAGATTCTCCGCGTCGATATCGACGAGCGCAAGATCGGCCTCAGCCGCAAACGCGTCGAATGGAGCGAAGAAGATTCCGCCGCCGAACCGCCAGTCGATGGCAGCGCGCCAGAAGCAGGCAGCAAGAAGAAGAGCAAGGGCAGCGGCGACCTGAAGGGTGGCTTGGGCGGCAGCGGCCCGCTCATCAGCCCCACAATGGCAGCCGACAAGACCGAAGGCGAAGGCAAAGCGTAAGCTGTTGCTCGCTTCGTCGAAAACAATTTCAACCCCGCTGGGTTTATTCAGCGGGGTTGTTTTGTTCTTGGAGTGAGAGAGTGCGCAATGGAGTGCGAAAGGGACAATGTTGTTGAGCACCAAAGGTGCGACCTCTACCAGCCTTTGCCGAAAAAAGGCCGTGGTTCCGTCACGTAAAACATCCAGTATACGATGATTTCGCTTCGGTTGACCTGAGGCCGTGGGCATGGGCTTGGCGCAGCCGAACTTGCCCGGTGACCGCTCGCTTTACCTGGATGCCGGGGAACTGAATCTGCAAGTCCTCGCGAATCTCGTTCGGCAAATCCTTTATCGTCGGCGTGAGAATTGACCACGGTTTGGTCGACGCGGAATACTTGAGTAGCAACCCGTTCTCGGCCTGCGAATGCTTGGCCAGGAAATCGTTTGCGGAATCACTTCGCCACTGCCTATCATGACGCCATTCCATCGGCAAACTACTGGAGGCGGATCATGTCGATTTCACGTCGTTCTTTCGGTCAACAAACGCTTGGGGCCTTGCTTACGTACTCGCTGCTCGAGACGCTCTGCACGCGTGAACTCTTCGCAGCAGATATGAAGCTGCTCGCAGCGAAATGGATGAAAGATCTCCAAGATCTGAGCAACGATGTGAAAGGCGCCAAGCTCACGCAGACGGAATGGCAGACGAAAGTCGATGAGTTGTTCGCTCAGGTCGATCTCGCTGATGCGATGAAGTTTCTCGATATCGAGAAGCTGACCGCAAACATTAAGTACAAGGATCAAGGCGAGGTCAGCTTGCGGGCGAAGTTCCCGCAGGTCGAAGGGCTGCCGACCAGCTTTGTCTTCGGCCATCAGATCTTCGCCCTCCGCAAAGGCCGCAGCGTCGTGCCGCATGGTCACAACAACATGGCCACTGCGTTTCTCATTCTGCAGGGGACATTCCAGGGAAAGCATTACGATCGTTTGGAAGATGAAGTAGACCACATCATCATCCGCCCCACGATTGACGCTGCGTTCGGCCCCGGCGGCCATTCGACCGTCAGCGATCACAAAGACAACGTTCACTGGTTTCAAGCCACCAGCGACAAAGCGTTTATTTTCAACATCCACGTGATGAACGTCGATCCGAATGCCAAGAACCGCAGCGGCCGGCTGTATATCGATCCGAAGGGTGAGAAGCTCAGCGATAATCGCATTCGGGCGAAACGGCTGAGCACGAGTGAAGCGTACAAGCTGTACGGTTAATCGGCTCCGAGGTCATTCACGAAACTGGTGTCGGGACTAATGCGTTCGAACTCGACGTTGAATTGATTAGCCACGATCCGCCGCACTTTCAACGCGACTTCGCGGCTGGTGCCTGTCGGCAGGCGGGCCATGAATTCGTCGTCGGAGATCGGTTCGAACTTCCTTTCAAAGTTGACTTGATGCTGCACGGATACTGCGTACACGAGCGCTGCGAAGAGAATGAACGAGCCAACGATCGCAAGAATGGTGAGCAGTGTAATCATTGCGTTTGTCCCTTATTCCTTTCAGTAGAGATGAACGGCGATGAACCTGCAACATTGTTCGCGGCGGATGTTTTTGCAATCGTCCCTGGCAGCGTCAGCGGTCGCAACATCGCCTGCCTGGTACGCTCCGGTTCATGGCGCCGATGAAAAGCCGCGGATCAAAGTCGCTGCCATCTTCACCGAGTTGCGGCATCGGTCGCATGCCTACAATTTTTTGATGAACATGATGGGCCGCTGCTTGTTCCGCGGTGAGTACAGTGACTTGGGCCTGGATGTCGTTTCGTTTTATGCGGATCAGTTTCCCGCGAACGACATGGCCCGTGAAGTTTCCGCACGCTTTCGAGTGCCGCTGTTCAAAACGATCGACGAAGCACTGTGTGTCGGCAGCAAAGATCTTGCCTGCGATGCCGTCCTGCTGGTCGGCGAGCATGGCGATTATCCGGACAACGCGCTCGGCCAGCGGATGTATCCGCGCAAACAATTCTTCGATCAGATTGTCCGCACCATGCGCCGCAGCGAGCGGTTTGTACCAGTCTTTAACGACAAGCACTTGTCGTATCGCTGGGACTGGTCGAAGGAAATGTACGACGAAGCCCGCGAGCTGAAGATTCCACTGATGGCCGGCAGCAGCGTGCCGCTGGGATCGCGCCGGCCGCCGATTGAGTTGCCCGCGAATGCTCAGGTGCTTTCGGCCGTGAGCATTCATGGCGGGGGCATGGAAGTGTACGACTTTCACGCCTTTGAAGTCCTCGAGTCCTTTCTCGAGCTCCGCCGTGGCGGCGAAGCGGGTGTGCGGAGCGTGCAGTTGATCTCCGGCGAAACATTTGTCGAATTCACAAATTCGAGCGCATGGCCCGCCGAACTTGTCGCCGCTGCGCAGCAAGCAGAAGCCGACGCTCCGTTCGAACGGCAGAAACGGCCAATTCAATCGACAGGCAAGCCGCATCCCGAAGTGGGCGATCATGCGCTCCTCATCGAGCACACCGATGGATTAAAGAGCGTCATCTACAAGCAGGGTAAATCCTCGGACCGTTGGAACTTTGCCTGCTCGCTGAAAGACAAAAAGGATCCGCAAGCGACGGCCATCATCAATGGCCCGTGGGGCAACTTCAATTTATTCAACGCGCTGAGTCACTCGATCGCCCACTTTTTCCGTACCGGTAAGTCGCCCTATCCCGTCGAACGAACGCTGCTCGCCAGCGGCCTGCTCGAAGCCGCGATGCGCTCGCACGCGGCGGGTGGCAAAGTGATCGACACGCCGGAACTCAAGATTGCTTATCAATCGGCAGATTGGTCCGCGTTCCGCGAGGATGGGAGCAGTTGGAAAGTCATTACGGCGGACACGCCGCAACCGACGACGTTTGCACCCATGCGAAGCCCACGAGAAACGAACACCGATTGAACTACCGCTCGGTTGGGCACGAGGCTAAAGCGGCCGGCACCGCGCTGTTCACAGCTTGTTCCGGTCTACATCTACTTCGGTAAGTTCTTCGGCAAATGCCGCTGAATCTCCGGCGGAAACGTTCGACCTGGTTTGTTATCTTTCAACCGGAATGGCGGCAGCGTGGCATCGGTCTCCACGGCTCGCAGGTATTTTCGCTTGTCGACGCACTTGCCATGGATGAAGTATTTCGGATAGCCGCGGCTCAACCTGCCTGCGCGGTTCCATTCCCGCTCGATGCCGTGCTCCAGGCCGTGCAGATAGTGCCGTTCGACACTAACGGATTTCTGATTCTCGTTGATCCAACAGGTGAAACCGTGATGATTTCCATCTTGTACGTAGTGCACTTCCGAAACGAAGTAGGGCCCTTCATCCCGCCCGCCGATTGGGTTCCGCCAGAGATCGATGCCTGTGCCATGCACCATTTCGTAGGTGCCGATTAGCTTGCCCGCTGCTGACCATTGCTGTGCCACGCCATGCAGCTTCCCTTCGTGATACGGCTCGGCGGACGACAACCACTCACCGAAGAACCAAGTGTATTCAGTGCCGTGCCGCAGACCATCTCGCAGGGGTATCTCCAATTCGAGCTGGCCGCGCTCATCCAAAGCTCGTCGGTACGCGGCATTTGGCGTGGGCGGGGATAGAGGTCTTGTACCGGCGATCAACAGGGAGGGCGCCAGGTTGCATTGGTGTACGCTGGATCGCCGCCATTCGCATCGCGAAAGATTCTTATGCGACGCAAACCGAAACTAACCAATCAACTCGTGAATCGGCTCGATCTCACTATCGACCGGGTATCGCGGCGTGCCGCTGCCGTCAAAGAGGCGGTCGCGGTGCGCGTCGATGCCGAGATTCTTGTAGAGGGTGGCGTAGACCTCTTGGAACTTCACCGGCCGCTTGGCGGGTTCTTCGCCGTACTTATTCGTTTCGCCGATGACCTGGCCCATTCGCATGCCGCCGCCGGCAATGATGCAGGCGTTGGCTTGCGGCCAGTGATCGCGACTGTTCATCTTGTTGATCTTTGGTGTGCGGCCGAATTCGCCCCACATCACGACCGACACGTCTTGATCCAGGCCGCGTTCACTGAGGTCCATCAGCAGCGCTGACAAACCCTGATCGAGCAGTGGGAATTCTTCGCGGCTCATCGGGAAGTTCATCCCGTCGCCGCCGTGCCAATCCCAGCGGCTGTAGTTGAGCGAAACGTAGCGGGCACCGGCTTCAACCAGCCGCCGCGCGATGCAGAAATTTTCGATCATTCGGGGCGCGCCATCGCGCTGGAATGCAGTTTGGCTCTTTCCATAGCGTTCCAGGATCCGCGGATCTTCTTTCGAAAGATCGAGCGCATCGCCGAGTTTAGAATCGGTGAGAATGCCGAGGGCCTGGCCCTGATAGGCATCGGCGCCGGCGATTTTCGCGCTGACGTCAACATCGCGACGGAACTTATCGAGCGACAAGCGGAGTTGATCGCGGTCTTGCAGGCGATCGAGCGTGATGCCTTGCAGCACCATGTTGTCCGACTTTTCTCGGGCAGTGCGGCCGACGAGATTGAACGGATTGTGCATCGGGCCAAGAAAGCCAGCCGTGTGCGGATCGCCCCAGCGACGTTCGCCGGTCGTGTACATCAGCGCGAGATTCGGCGGTACCGCTTTGTTGGCCGCGCCCGCCAGGCGCGAAACCCACGCGCCCGCCATGGGCCAACCGCCGTTAGGACCGCGGTCGCCGCGCTTGCGGCCAGTCAAACATTGATAGCCATCGTGGCCGCCATCGCTATCGGCGAGTGAACGAATGATGGCAAACTTGTCGGCATTCTTGGCGAGGTTCGGAAACAACTCGCAGATCTCCATGCCCGGCACATTGGTTTGCGTCGGTTCGAACTCACCACGAATTTCCGCGGGGGCATTCGGCTTCAGGTCCCACATGTCGAGATGCGACGGACCGCCGGGCAGATAAATATTGATGATCGCTTTGTGACTCTTGCCGATCCCTGCTTGAGCTTCCATCTCGAGCAGTTGACTTAGCCCGAGGCCGCCCATCGCTGCGCCACCGACTGTCAAAAATCCTCGGCGCGATAAGCCATCGCAAATGCCGCTGTTCTTTTCTGCTCGTCCAAGAATGGTGAACATCGTTGGTCTTTCGTCTCTGATAGCAACAGGTTTAATGCTGCGAGTACGCAGGGTAGCGGAAGGCGGGGTGGGCAGAGAGCGGGGCCGATGCGCCGCCGGTGACGCATTTCAGCCTATCCCTTATATCACATAACGGCAAATGTTGATGCGTCCAGCCAGCGAAATTTTCAGAAATTTCGTCGCGGCGGCAGCTGACTATTCGACGTAGTCTTCGTCGCCCTTTTCCGGGGCTGACCACTTTACGTGGTATTCCTTGAAGAGTTCTGAATAAATCTCGCTCTGCAAAGTCAGCTGACTTTGCCAGGCAGCATCGACGAGTTCCGGATCGGTCCCCTTCTCGAGAAACTTCAGACGATCCCCTTCCGCGATTCCCTCTTCGCCAAGAATCTTCACGGCGTAGACGGTCGTGTGTGGCTGATCGAGTGCCACACCGGCCTGGCCCACTTGCAGATCGAAGACTCCTTGGAAAAAGTCCTGGCCTGCGTAACGAACGCCGGGAACTTGCGTGAGTGTTGGCCGCGAGAACTGCGCTGCACCCACACTGAACCAGCTGAAAGCCGGCGGCGTGAGAATTTGCTCCTTCTTGGCAACCAGATCTTTCAGATCCTTCCCCTTGCTGGCCTGATCGGCGAGCTTTTGAGCTTCGGCCTTGGCAAGTTCGAGAGCCTTCTGCATCTTCCAATAGGCAACCACACTTTCTTTGGCCGCCTTGAAATCGAGTTCCTTAGCAAGTTGTTCGTCAGTTCGCCAGTAGATGTAAATGGTCGAAATGCCGCCCAGGAACTGCTTTTGTTCCCACGAAAACGGCAGCGTCTCGGCAGTATAAAAATTCTCGCGTTCGCCGAAGGCAAACTGCGGGAACGATGCCGATTCTCGTTCAAAAAAGCGGAAGCCATTCACGCCGATGTCGTACTTGGGCACCTTTTTGGTCGTGCCGTCGGCTTGGGGCTGGTCGATTTCTTCTTGCACCTCATATTGATCGACGAGCGGAATCACTTCGACCTTGAGCCCCGGATCGCCGACAAGTTTCGGTAGATCCAGCGGCGCGGGCTTTTCGATTTTGGACTTCGCGGGCGGCAGCTTCTCTTCTTTCAGGTCCTTATCGCGCGATTCATAGGCTTTCCAGCGGTTGTACTGCCGGGCGTACGTGTTCACCTCGGTCACAATCTTGCCGATCAAAGCTGCGCGACGTTCCGCCGCGATCGGCCGCGCCAGCGAAGTGCGGATTTCATCCGACACCTCTTCGAGCGGCTTGAACTTCACTTCCTTCTCGGGCGCTTTGTCCTCAGGTTTGGCAGCAGGATCGGCTGGCTTCGTGTCGGCGGGTTTGGTATCTGCAGGGGCAGCAGGATCGACCGGTTTCGGATCCGCGGGTTTAGTTTCTGCAGGCTTAGTATCCACAGGTTTATCTGCCGGCTTGGGATCGGCCGGCTTGGGATCGGCCGGCTTGTCATCCTTTTGCTTTTCGTCGGCTTGGAAATTGACGAGTTGAATGTCGCGAACTAGCGCCGAGCCTTCGTTCTTTTTTGGCTCTGCAGGCTTGGAATCTGCCGGCTTGTCATCCTTTTTGGGCTCAGCAGGCGTCTCCTCAGGTTTTCCCGCTGGCTTGTCATCTTTGGGAGCATTCGGATCAGCCGCCGGTTTTTCCGCGGGTTTTTCGCCTGGCTTTTCTTCCGGTTTTTCCCCTGGCTTTTCTTCGGGCTTCACAGGAGCAGGCGGCGGTTCCACAACTTTGAACTCACCCTTGGACTTGCCTTCTTCATAGGCCTTGGCGATTTGTTCGTCGGTGATTTCCTTGCGGGCCACGTCGAGGAACGAGCCGGGTGTGACGACCCGTTTGCCATCTTTGTCCGTCGTTTCGCCGAGTTCCGCTTTCACGTATTGAAAGGCAACTTTGTGAGGCTGCATGAAACCCGAGATGGGAAACGCCGGATTCGGCAATCGCGTGCGGCCTTCTTCGAAGAGCTTTTGCAACTCGGCGTCCTTGGGCTCTTCGGTCACTTTGCTGACAAAATCTTCGACCGCCAGCGGATAGGCTTCGATGGTCACGCGGCGGTTGAGTTTTTCATAAGCCAGCCACATTTCGCCGGGCGGCAACAAACCGTGATCGCGGAAAAAAAGCCGCATCGGCCGGCTACCCAACGGAGTGATGTCGCCGGGGGTGAAACTTTCGACGCCAGCCTGCAACATGATGCGCACTTGCTGAGCAAGCAATTCAATCTTGAGATGTTCGAACAACACACCGGGCGTGATGTTGAGCTGCGACTCGGGCACCGATTGTTTCACGAGTGCATCAAGATCGCCCTCCTTCAGCGTGTAGTCGCCCAGCTTGATCAGAAAATTCTTGACCGTGTCGTCATTCACCTTCACGCCGAGTTCCTTGGCGCGCTGGGCGAGGATCATCGTTTCGACCAGATGGCCATCGTCATCGTAGGGCGAAATGCCGATCTGCCCGCTTTGCAGATTCACGAACATGTAGCCCGGCGCACGGGGCGTTCCTTGCCGCTTTTGCGTTTCGTTAATTACCAGACTGATGAACCGCACTGTGGCATTATGTACAAACCGCAGCTGCTGCAATTCATTGCGGGTCAGCTGTCCACCTCTCCACGAGACTTTCACCGGGTCGCGCATGCCGGGTTGGCGGGTCTTGAACAGGTCGTCGATGGAGGGGAGCACGAGCCAGGCGAGCATCAACACGACGCACACAAAGGCGAGCACCACTTTCGAATTATCGCGAAGAGTTTTAAGCATTCTAATTGCCTGATTTCAGTGGCCCCTCATGGGCCGATCGCCGGTCGCTGGTTCTGTAGACGGGGACTTGGTGGGAAACAGGAAATTTTAGGACTATGCGACGTAAATACAATGCCAGTTCGGGGGTTACGTGCCCACAATGCGCCGCCCTGGCCGCGCGATTGTCGCCGTTCACTCTGCGAGCGGTATATCGAGCCGAGAATCGCCGCGGTCGACTGGAATGTGCGGTATTTTGCGCGGTCTTAGAACGATGACTTACTCGATCGTTTCCCAAACGCCGTTTAAACGGCGTTCGTGCGGGTGGAATTTCGCCTTGTATTGCATGTGCGCCGACTCGGCGACATAAAACCCCAGATACAGATATTGCCGCCGCTGAGTGCGGCAAAGGTCAATTTGGCGGAGCACCGAAAAGGTGCCGATGCTCAAGCCTGCGATAGTGGGATCGAAGAAGCAGTAGACGGCGGAGAGCGAAACGCGACCGACGTCGGTGATGGCAACTCCAGCCAGCTGCCCTTCATACCAGTAGCTAAGCTCGATCGTTTCGCAGCAGCTATCGGTGAGAAACTCTTCGTAGCCCGCGACATCAATGGGCCCATCACCCCGATCGAGATCGCGCAATTCGCGATGCTTGTTGAACAAGCGGACCCGTTCATCGTCGACGCTGGGCTCGGCGATGCGCGTTTCGAGCACTTCCAGACCGCGGCGATAAACGCGCCGCTGCGTGGCATTGGGACGAAACGACTGCAGGTTCAGGCGGATCGGCTCGCAGGCCTGGCAGTTGGGACAATCGGGCCGATAAAGCAACAAACCGCTGCGGCGATCCCCTTCGGCCAACCGGCGATCAACCTGACGCTGCGTCAAATGCGCCAGCGGCTGCCGCAGTGGCAAACGAGCGGTCTCCCCTTCCAGATACGGGCAAGGGGAGGGCTGATCGTAAACAATGATCTCGGTGGGCTGCAAAGTGAAAAACTCCGCACAACGTCATTCGTCGATGGCAACCCCCGAGCTCCAATTGTCGAACTCTTTCAGCCGTTCGGGGGTTGGATCTTGAAAACGAGTAAAGTCTTTATGCCATTCTAAGTTTACATCCCCCACCGGGCCGTTACGCTGCTTGGCAATGATGATTTGCGCCTGGCCGGCAAACGCTTCGCGTTCTTCGCCGCGACGATAGTATTCTTCGCGATGCACAAACAGCACCACGTCGGCGTCTTGTTCGATGGCTCCCGACTCTCGCAGATGGCTCAGCTTGGGAATATTGTCTTTGCCGGCTTCGGTTTGCCGGTTTAATTGAGCCAGACACATCACGGGAACTTTGAGTTCGCGGGCCATTCCCTTTAAGCGGCGGGCGATCTTGGCAACCTGTTCCTGGCGAGGATCCTTGGGGTTATCGGGCTCTATCAACTGCAAATAGTCGATGACAATCAATCCCAATCCGCCGCTTCGCCGCTTGATGCGTCTGGCTGCTGCTGCAATTTGCGAGACAGTTCTGCCCGGTGAGTCGTCGACATACAGCGGCGAGGAACTAATCAGCGCGGCCATTTCAGCCAGCTTCACGCGATCGTCGTGAGACGAAGTGCCTTGGCGAACGCGATAGCCATTCACGCGCGCGCGCGAGCACAGCAACCGGTCCGCAAGTTCGATCGACGACATTTCCAAGCTGACGAAGAGCGTCGGCAGTTTCTGATCAATGGCAAAGCTCTCGGCCACATTCATGGCAAACGCGGTTTTGCCCATCGCAGGACGGGCCGCGAGAATCACCAGTTCGCCGTTGTGCATGCCGTTGGTTTGAGCATCGAGATCGCGGAAGCCGAAGTTGCCGCCTCCCTGCGTATGCTGCCCCATCATGATCGCTTCGATGCGATCCATGGCTTCGTGCACGATCTCATTCAGCCCTTTGACCGAGTTCTCGCCGCGGGTATCTAGGATCGAAAAGACCTTTTGCTCCGCCTGCCCGAGCAGATGCGCCGACTCCTGCGTGCCATCGTACGCATCGGTCAGGATTTCGGTGGCGGCGACAATCAGCGAACGATACGTTGCTTTCTCGCGAACGATCTCGGCGTAGAACTTTGCATGGGCAGCGTTCGGCACCGCATTGATAATTTTACTCAGATAGGCAGTGCCCCCCACCGTTTCAAAGTCGCCGGCCATCTTCAGCCGATCGACGAGCAACGTGGGATCGATCTTCTTGTTCGACTCGTGCAAGCCGCACATATGTTCAAACAGCTTGGCATGACCTTCGTCGTAGAAGTCGCTCGGCCGAATGATCATGACGACGTCGTCAAGCACATCGGGCAGCAGCACAATGCTGCCGAGGACGCCGATCTCGGCTTGCAGATCGAACGGCGGCTGCCGTTGCAACAAGTCCCCCTGCGTGAGCGCCGGCGGACCACTTTTCGACTGCGGCTTATCCTTGCGCTGGACGGACGACATGCAGAAAACCTCCGTGCTGCACATCGACAACTCCCGCTCCTCGGTACTCTGGGGGAGAGGGTTGGGTGAGCGGCTGATGTGCAAAACAACTTTGATTGAGGGACCGCTCGGCAGAAGCCTCGCCCTTCCCTAATTTCCCCGATTGTACCGCGCGCTGTTCGCGCGAATCGACGCTGGGACGAAAAAAGGCTCGCACTCGAGAAAGTGCGAGCCTTTAGAATCGATGAGCAAAGAATGGCCGACGGGGAAAACCTGTCGTGTTTTGCTGCCGAATCCGCGCTGAGCCCAGCTTGATCCGGCCTGCAACTACTTCTTCTCTGCCGGCTTGTCGCTCTTTTCTTTCTTCTTGTCCGTCGGGGCCTCGGTGACGACGGTCGGCACGACCCACACCTTCAACTCGGCATTGATCTCGTGGTGCAAGTGAATCTTGACCGTATACAGGCCGAGTTCCTTGAGCGGGCCTTCGAGACGGACCTGATCGGTGGTGATGTTGAAGTGCGCTTGCTTGAGGGCATGGGCGATTTCGTGAGCATTCACGCTGCCGTAGAGATGGCCTTCGTCGTTGGCATTGGCTTCGATCGTGATGCTCTGCTTGCCGATTGCGTCGGCCAACTGGCGGAGCGTGGCGAGCCGGGCCTTTTCGATTTCTTGCAGCTTGGCCTTGTGCTTTTCGACCATCCGCTTGTGATGGTTCGTGGCAATGGTCGCCAGGCCTTGCGGCAGCAAGTAATTGAGAGCGTAGCCGCGCTTCACGTGCACGATGTCACCTTGCTTGCCGAGGTGATCGACCGATTGGATCAGCAGCAATTGGACGGTGTGATGCGGGCCCTTCGGGAGTTCTTGAAAACTGCCGCGCGAGGCGAGTGAACTTTTAACTTGCGTCATGATCGTTCTCAAAACTTGCTAGTTACGTTTTTGATTCGTAAGTCGGATTGCTTAAAACGGAATGTCATCATTGGGCGGCGGAGACGGCTGCGATGAGCGGCCACCACCACGCGGAGCAGGAGCCGACATCGGCTCACCGCCATATTCGGATTCATCAAAGCTGGGACCATCGTCGCCGCCACCGCCACCTCGGTTGCCGCCGCGACCACCGCCGCCGCCACCCTTCGCGCCGCCAGTGGGAATCATCTGCATCTTTTCGCAAATCACTCGCATCTTCGATCGCTTCTGGCCATCTTTTTCCCAGGTATCGAGCTTCAGCCGGCCTTCGATCAAAATCGGCGAGCCTTTGCCCAGGTATTCACCAGCGATTTCGGCGGTTCGCCCCCACAGGGTAACGTCGACGAACGTCGTCTCTTCAATCCACTGACCACTTTGATCTTTGCGGCGATCATTCACCGCCACGCCGATTTCGGCCACAGCCATCCCACTTTGCAGATACTTGATTTCGATATCGCGCGTGAGATTGCCCAGAATGATGACTCGATTAAAACTGGCCATGGCGGGGAACTCCTCTCGGCAAACACGGGAAACCCAACTGCACAAACGTCAACTGACTGCAGTTTAACGGGCCGCCGTGCCTGCTGGCAACTAGCCCAGACGAACTAGTTCAGCTCGCCCACTTCTTCCAGGTCCGGCATTTCGATCACGCGTTCTGGCGTGCCGACGGTCGGCTCGGGAGCCCGCGGCCGCAAGCCACCCTTGGCGTGCTCAACCAGCGCGTCGACCAGGCGAGGATCGACATGCAGCGTCAGCGAACGGATAACCGTTTCGTTGATCGCCAGGTCACGATTGAATTCGGTGAGCCGTTGGCCGTTCAACTTGAAGTACGTGAGCCAGTACGTGCCTTTACGGTGGCCGTCGATCGGATAGGCCAGCTTCTGGTCATTCCACAAGCGGCTGACCAGCACTTCGCCTTCCAGCTTTTGCACCAACGCGGCAATTTGATTGCCGACCTTGGCTGGGTCTTGCGCGTATTTGTTGGAATCGAAAATGACCAGGCATTCGTAGACGCTAGTTTTGGCTGCCAAGGGAAGTTCCTCGAACTGAACGGAATAAATTTTCTGGGTGGCTGTGGGTAGTTTTTTACGCTGCGTTGTATTGATTCATGCAAAAACTCAGGCCTTTCTCGACCCAAGCTTCGGCACTTTCGGCTGCCCGCTGAATGCTTTCTTCAGCAGCGGCCTGTTCGTCCGGCGGAAACCGGCCGAGCACGTACCCGGGAACATCACGTCCCGCGGGCGGCGCCCCGATGCCAATCCGCAGCCGAGGAATTTCATCACTCCCCAACCGGCGAATCACATCATCCAAACCTTTTTGACCTCCTGAGGATCCTTTGGCCCGAAATCGCAACTTGCCGAGGGGCAGCGCGAAGTCGTCGCAGATGATCAGGATGTCAGAATGCTCGATCTTATAAAAATCACTGGCGGCCAACACACTGCTGCCGCTGCCATTCATGTAAGTGAGTGGGAGCAGCAACAAAACTCGCTGACCGGCAATGTTCGCTTCGTGCAAATCACCTTGAAACTTGGCTTTTCCCGGGCCGCTGGCGCGCCTGGCAATCAACTTCGCCAAGGTGGCAAAGCCGACGTTGTGCCGCGTTCCTTCGTATTGCTTTCCCGGATTTCCCAGGCCGACGATCAGTTTCATTCCCGTCGGCATGGCATCGTTTTTGTCGATCCAATTCCTATACAGCCAACCCCAGAGCCGGCCAACCATCGTCACTACTCGGCAGCTTCTTCTTCGGTCTTTTCCTTGCGGATAAGTTCGGGTTCGACGGTCCCTTCCAACCCTGGAGTGGCTTCTTCTTCCTTGTGCGGAGCAACGCACGAAACGATCACCAGATGCGGATCGCTCGTCAGCTTGGCCCCTTCCGGCAGCGTGATGTCGCTGGCATGAATGGCCTTGCCCAGGTGTAGGTCGTTGATATTCGCAAAGAGCTTTTCCGGAATCGAAATGGCGGGGCATTCGATGTGCAATTCATGCAACACGAACTGCAACACACCACCTTCGCTGACGCCCGGCGCCGTCCCCTTGAGCTCAACGGCGACCGAAGTCTCAACGAGTTCCTTTTCAGAAACGCGGAGTAGGTCGACGTGAATGATGAATTTCGAATATGTATCCCACTGAACTTCGCGGAGCAGCGCGGTCTCGGTGATGTCTCCGCTGAGCTTCACCAGCTTGCCGCCGTGCTTGATCACGGCGAGCACTTGTTCGCTGGGAACCGACAACGAAGCGTTCGCTTCGCCGTGGCCGTACAGATTGAGGGGAATCTGCCCTGCGTCGCGCAGACGACGTGTAGAGGAAGATCCGACCTTCTCGCGCTTTTTAACGACCAGCGTATCCGACATGACCGCGTCCTACCTTGTTTCCAAACAGCCCTGGCTTGTGTCGTGGCAACATCTTGCACGAAACAGCCGGCCCCTGACTTTGGTACGTGGGGAAACGCCCCATTGTGCCAAAAAACCGCCGGTAGGCAAGGGCGGAAACGGGGAAAATATCGAAGTCCAAACGCAGTAGGCAGAACGCAAAATGCTGAATGAAATGGCAATTCCGTCAAACTTACCCCACATTCCGCATTCTGACTTCTACATGCTGCGTTATTCAGGCCGCCGCGGTGGAGCGCCACCGGGACCACCTGGCGGCCGACCACCAGGCCCTCGCCCACCCCGTCCGCGACCGCTATCGCGGTCCGATTTGCCGATCCCCTTCAGCACATCGGCTGGCGCATCGGACTCGGTCGCCGTTTGGCCCAGCACGATGTCGAAATTCGCGGCAAGCTCGCCGAACTTCGACCCCTTCACCGGATCAAACGAAGTCGTCACCGACTTTTGACCCGCCGCATCCAAGCTTCGATAGAGACCATCCCTGGCATTCCCAGGTTCGCCGGCAATAAACAGCTGCGACGTAAACACCCGCCGTCCGTGCCGGCTGATACCCACATGAATGTGTGGCGTGCGGCCCGGGTAAGCGACCGGCTTGATCGTCCGGAAATAATACTGCCCCTTGGCGTCCGTCAAAAATCGGCCGTAGCCCTGAAAGTTTTTATCCCGCCGAGCCCCGTTATCGCTCCCACCATGCAAGTAAGCGCCGGCGTTGTCGACTTGCCAGATTTCGATGAACGCATTCCGAATCGGGTTGCCGGACGAATCGACCACCTTGCCGCTGAGATGCGTGATCTCACCCACGGCCGGCGTGATGGCATCGTTGATGATCAGCAAATCATTGTCGGTATCGAGCGGCAACTTGTCCGGATAAAAGGGCCCTTCCATCATCCCGGCCGTGGCCTCTAGCTCGGCCGCAAACAAGCCCGGCGTAGTGAACATCGCTGCAGCAAATGCGGACTGAGCGAGAAAGAGACGGCGAGCAGAAAAGTCAGACATTGTGGAACCTCGCGAGGAACGGAAGAGAGTGAGCAAGGAACATTAACCAGCGCAACAAGCACAAGTGCCGGAAAATTGCACCGCCCGCGGCAGATTGCGGCAACTCAGTATAAGGGACGTCGGGGCGCATTGCGTGTCACTTGCCGGTAACGTCTTCCCGCCTGTCGGCAACAGCCCTTAAGCCCACATTTTGAGCCCCTGATTTCCATCCTGTTTGTTGTGAAAGTACCCGCTCAAACGACGCTCAACCGGGTGGGCAATCACAGAAATCATCGGCAACTGCGCAATTCAGCTCGCCGATTTTCACAACACGCACCCCATTTCGCGCACCGGCAAAATCAACGCCATTAGTGAACAGCTGGCCACTCTGCGCCGATTCCGCCATTCATGGGTCCGAAAATGCGCGCGGTGTACCAACCGAAGGCTGTCCAAAAGATTGATCAACTAAGCGTAGCGCGATCCTATCGAGTGCTGAGTTCGATCACCCGTTCAGCGACGAGGTGCGGCTTATTCAGCTTCTCGATCATGCCTCGCTTGCCATAGATGCCGACTGGTTTGTTTTCGTAGCGGCGGAGATTCATGCCGGGGCCTGGAGTGACGAAAGCGACAGGGTTGCCATCGGCGTCGACCAGGGCGTAGTTGGCAATAGTTTGGCTATTGCGCGTCAGCACCGGTTGCAGCAGGCCGACGCCGTCGTAACGAGCATCGGCCGCCGAGGCTGGGCCACCCTTCGAGCGGGCGGCGAGAATTGGGTCATTCGGCATATCGAAGGTCTCTTCGAACCTGCGAATCTTTTCGAGCAACATGCGGGCCTGGCCACGCTCGGTTGGAGTTTGACCGTTATCGACGATCCGTTGCACCTGATTGCGGATGGGATCGAGATTCCACAACTCGCGCGGCTGCGCGACACGGACCGACAGTTCGACATCGAGCTTGGCGAGTTGCTCGGTCGCGGTGGCCGCATCGAACTCCGGGCCTGCGTCGCGGAGCGTCGCACTTTGTTTCTGTATTGGATTGGCAGTCAGGCCACTCGGTTGCAGCGACGGTTTGTTCGGCAGGTCGTTGAACTGCGCCGTCCGGGGTGTGCCGTGAATGCTGTTCTGCATTTGTTCGCGGCTGGCCATGCGCAGGTCGCTCGAAGGAGCTGGTACGCCGGCGGTGTTCTCGATGGGCCGCGGCTTGCGTTTCACGAAACCATCGGGCGAAGCGTTGTAGTCGCGGTTGACGTTGATGGGCTGCTGATGTTCGACCGGCCGCACGTCGTCGTTCGCTTTGTCATTCAAGTCGCGCAGCTCCATCGCGGGCTGCGTAGGTTTTTCGCGGCGGGCTGCATTGATCGAGGCTAGCGCGGCCAGCGACTCTTTCATGTTTTTGACGCCGGTGCCGACGGCGGCTTGCACTTCGCGATATTCGCGCGGAGCATTGCGGGGGAGTTCGCGTTCGTGTCGAGCAGCAGCGAGGTCTTGTTCGCGCGGCGGCGATTTCGAAACTTCCCGAATGTGAATCCAACGGAATTCACCGGCGGGAGGCGAGATCTTGAACCAGACTTCATCGCCATTGGCCGTCTTGTGTGTGACTTCGCCGACCACTTCGACGAGTTCGCCGGGGCGAAGTTTGACCTGGTAGCTATCGTGGGTTTTGACAGAAGTGTCGGGCGAACCGATCATCGCTGCGATTTCGGTAAGAACGCGGAACACGCCGCGGTCATTCGTCTCTTCGGTAACATCCGCGGGAATCCAGCTGTAGCTCCCTTCGGGCGGACGGATCGCCAGCCAGCCGGTCGCTTCGCGGCGATAGACCTGCACTTCGTCGCCCGCAAACAGTCGGTGCGTCATGTAATGCCGCGTCGAAGGCCCGCTGCGAACCATCGTTTCATCGGCCAGGACATAGGCCGTGTAGGGATAGTCCTCCGCGGCCGCCGAATTGACGAGCAGACCAAAGGCAGTCAGCAGTGCAAGGAGCAAACGATGAGACATGGCGAACACTCGCGCAAGAACCTGTGCAGTCAGCGGAATCATCGCGGCTTGTAGCGAAGTTCGGCCGCCAGAGCAAGTTCAGTGCGTAGCTCACCAGCGTGGTAGCGATCGAGTGACAGCAGTGGCTTTGATCGCAGGAAGGGCAAAACTTAAATGAAGTTACTTGGTCGCGGGAACGGCTTCGGCCTGTTCGGCTTCGTCGAGGAGTTGTTTCACTTCCTGGCGACCGGCGAGGTAATAGAAGACCCCAATCGTCGCGACGGAGACTTGCAACAAGCGATAGGTCAGAGCAATCAGAAAGCCTTGAATCGGCGGAACACCGGGTGGCGAGAAAACATAATACAAACCGTTGAGCGTCGCTTCGAACGCGCCAATCGGCAGGGCGCCGGCGACCATCGAAATGGGAGTGAAGACAAAGTGCGTGCCGAGCGACGGTTGATGCACGTTGCCGTTGGAATCGAGAACCCCGCGGCCGACGAGAAAAACCATCGCGACATAAAACGAATGGACCGCAAAACTCATCGCCACGGCGAGAAGGATCCGCGGAGCAGATTGCCGGTAAGTGCGCATCGCCCCGACGAGTTTTTTGAGCACCGGGCCGATCCCCGCGACATGTTCGAGGCGATCCCATATCGCGAGACTTGTCGCGCCCGGAATGAGCATCAAACCAAAGGCGATCGTGGATCCCAGACCCAAATACTGAGCGACGCGGCACAGTAGAACGGTCCGCGCTTTATCCTCCGGCGAGCGGAAGGGGAGCCCTTCGAAGTCGAGCATCAACGCCGCAAAACCGGCCATGACCAGCAGCGCATAGAGCCCGATGATGCGATCGATGATCACGGTAGCGATGGCTTCGGTCTTGCGACTTGGATTGCGGTGAATCAAAAACCCGGCCTTCACGGCATCGGCGCCGGCGAGACCGAGCGGCAGCAAGTTGAAGAGGTAGCCCATGAACCCCGCGCGGATCGACTCTTTGGCGGTGAACTGCAGGCCGAGCGTCCGCAGCAGCATGTGCCAGCGCAAGATGGTGACCAGCACGGCAAACAAAACCGCTAGCAAGGCGAGGGCCAGCATGTTCCAGTCTTTGGGGCCTGCCAGCAACTCGGGGAGAATGTAGATCTTGTTGCCGGTTTGTTCGTCGATGCGTGTGGCCCGCGAGGCTTGCCAGCCGACGTAACCGAGCAGGGCGACGGAAATGCCGATTTTTGCGATGGTAGGGACAAACTTCTTCAACTGCGGAGACCTTTCCCGTCGATGAAATCGGGCGTGTTCGTAGAACGTTTGGTCAATTCGGAACGGGGCGGGAAAAACTCCTGCCAATTCCGAGCGAATGCGGACCAAGCTGCGAACCACGCAACCTGATTTGCCGTCCTTGACACTAACGGGCAACGTCAGTAGCTTACCTTATTCGGCGAGAGAAATTTCGCCTAGATCGATTCACCCACCCAAGGCCGAATCGACGACGACTGCCAACCAGTCGACCGCCAAACAAACGGGGGATTAGCTCAGTTGGGAGAGCGTCTGCATGGCATGCAGAAGGTCATCGGTTCAAGTCCGTTATCCTCCACTCACTTAAGCCGCAACACCACAAAGGGTTGCGGCTTTTTCTTTGCGCTTGCTCGCGAATGAAC
>CAYMWL010000097.1:0-24798 GCA_964394305.1 uncultured Pirellulaceae bacterium | reverse complement strand
GTCGCCTGCCTCGCAAGGTTCCGTGAGCGTAAGGGTGAAACCTGATCCGAGAGCCTCGCCCGCCTTGACCTCCCAAGGGCTGCAACGATCGAGCAGGCAACCCCCGAATGGGTTGTTATCACGCCAGCCTTTGATAACAGGCGGATTGGAAGGTTAACCTTTAATCTGGCAATGCCTTACGGCCGACAGGGATTGCAGCGAGAGGTGTTATCAGGGCAATCAAGAGCCAAGAGCTGTGCAGTGCTGGTATTCGGCGCTCGGACGGGAGTCAACAAAAAAAGGTAGCGCTGCCGGAGCAGTGCTACCTCTTGGTTTTTGTCGGTTGTCGGTCGGCGGGAAATTAGAACGCCAGTTCGGCGCCAAAGCTCAGGCCTTGCAGCCAGTGGTCGGTGCTCTGGAATTGGAAGGCCGGCAGCGGTGCACCAACCAGCGGGTTGCTAAGGTTGGAGCGGAGGTCGATCTGGTCGCCGGCCCAGGCCACATCTTTCCAGTACATGAAGGAGTAGCCAATCGAGAAGGTCCAGTTGTTGACCTGATAGCCGAGCGTGAAGTTGGCTTCTGGAATGATCGTGAAGACATCGCGGCTGAAAGTGCCGCTGTTAGTGGCACGGGCGAGCAATCCCTGCGGATCGTTCACTACAGGCCCAACCGCGGGTGTGAGTTGAGTATTGCCGTCGATCGTGACCGTTTGGCGTTGATTGCCGAAACCGACCTTGCCGAGCATCTCGAGGCGGAAAGGTCCGCGGAACACATCGGCAGCGAGACCAACCACGCCACCATGGAACTCATTCCGCGTGCGGAAAGTATCTCGCATATCGACCGTTGTTCCGGGGGCAAAAACGCCCAGCGGATCGACCAGAACAAGTTCCGAGTTGGTGATACTCAAACTGTCGTCGAGCCGGTTGAATTGATAGCCGGCGACAAAGTCGATCGTCAGATCTTCTTCGCCCAGCATCATGTGGCGAACGAGCGCTTCGGCGCCGAGCATGTCGGACTTCGATTGCACGTCGATCACGCCGTTCTGCGAAACGCCCGGATAGGCGACCAGCAGAGCATCTTGTTGGTTGAGGACAACGTTGAAGAAGGGCCGGGCGAGAATCGGGTCACCCAGGGCCGATTCGGCGCGGAACGAGTCTTCGCTGTCATCGAGACCATAGAAGCGACCGACTGCCATCCAGTTACCGTCTGCATCGAGCACGCGACCGACTTGCAACCTCAGGCCGCTGCGCCAATCGGTGCCAATTTCGTTGCCGCCGTACAAAATCGTCGTGGTGCCCAAGCCCAGTTCACCCGCATCGGCGGCGGGTGTACCGCCAAAGCTCGAAGTCACGAGCGGTGGCGTTGAGCGACCTTTGCCCCACCACATCAAGTATTCGATTTTCGCAAAGTTGCGAGTCGGCATGCACTGGCTGCACACGTCGTCGCAACCGCTGGACATGGGCTCGCAACTATTGCAGCTGCCGCAGTTGCAGCCGGCGTTATTTGAGCAACCCGCCGCGCTGCTACCGGTGTAAGGCTGAATTGCACCTTCATCGCTGAGCGGAGTCGCTTGGTCCGAAGGCGACATCGGCGGGCCGTCTTGCAACAAACCCGGCGCCGGCGGCGGAGCTTCGTTTTGAGCGTAGTACGAAGCGAACTTTTCCGCCTTGGCAGAATCCTTGGGCGCTTCGCCCGTTTTGGTAACAATGGATGCCTGCTTAGCGATGGTTTTGCCTTGCGCGGTTTTGCGCGACGATTGCTGCTCCGCCGCGGCTTCCGTCTCTTCGCTAGCCGAGGCCGGTTGGACATCGGCGGGGTCAAAGGCCGGGGCCGGCGTTTGTTCCGCGGGCGTCACATCGGCCGCAATCTTGGGGCGATTGGAGCCCGGCAGATACGACTTCCAACTCCGCGGGCCGTAGCCTTCGGCCGAGGCTTGATGTGCCAGCAGGGCGGATAGCATGAGCGATGTTGAGACTTGCCAAATGCGTTTCATTTCCGCCTTCTCCCTGCCAATTTTTCAGCTGGTTGCGTTTGCAGTGATCCGCCGAACTGCCTGCGGTCCTTCCGCGCACTTCGACTTTACTGCCTCTACCGATTCTCCGGTGTCTACCAAGTGATTCGGCTGTACCGGCTGTAACGGATAATCCTCTTATGCCGATTCCGGTCATAGAAGATGCGCAAACTTTGACGGCCCACAATCGGTTGCTGGCGGCGATATCGCTGCCTGCGATGTATGGCCCGTTGCGGACGGCCACAATCCGCCGAAAACGCCAGGGCTGTGACGTAGATTCTTGAGGCGTAAGGAATTAGCAGGAGCGGTCCGTTGATCTTGTTTGTCCTCAGCATCGCGATCATGAATTTCGGCCTGGGCTTTGCCTTGGCCGTGATGCTGTCTGATGCGCCGCTAGTATCGTCGCAGCTATTGCACAGACTGCGAGTTGCGGCGGCGGGCACGCCACCTGAACCTCCGCTGCCGCCACCGACTGCCACTCTCGATGACCTGCCGACCGCGTGGATGGAACAACTCACCGCGGCGAATCTGCCGGTTACCTCGTTCTGGCAAGGACTGCTGCTGAAATTGTGGGTGGAAGTTGCGCCATTTCGCGAAGAGCTATTGTCGGCGGAAGTCCGCGCTCGACTGGCGCTCAGTCGACTGGATCAAGGCGTAGATCTCGCGTTGGTCACCGACTGCCAACTCTGGCAAGCGCGTTGGCAGCAATTGCTGCTCGATGCGCATCAGCTGTTGGAGCCCAGACTCGATGTGCTGGACATCGACCAGGCCGCCGGCGAGCAACTCGACCAGCAACTGGAACAACAGCTCACTCGACTTAAGCAAAGCATGCGCGAACTTGCGGAGGTTGACATAGAGAAGGAACCCGAACTCGGGCTGCGGCAATTGCAGACTGTGCTTCGCGAATCGATCGATCAACTGCATCGTCATCGCGATGGCGTGCAAACATTGCTGGCCGCGCGACTGCGAGGCAGTGAACTGATTGCTTCCGGTCAACCGCTTTATCTCGATCCACTCACGGGCCAGATCAGTCGGATGGGCGCCGAAAACCTTTTTGAACTTTGGTTCAAGGAAGATCCGCAGCGGCTGCGATTGGTGAGTTGCGCGCTCGTTGATATCGATCGCCTGGCGAGGTTTAACGATCGCTTGGGCCATCGTGCGGGGGACCGGTTTCTGTGCGCGATTACTGAATTGCTGGCCAATGGTATTCGCACGGACCGTGGCTACGACCGCATGGCTCGCTTCTCGGGGCAGCAATTCCTGCTCTTCTTCGGCGACACAGGCCCGAAGAACGCCGCCAGCGCGCTCGAGCGAATTCGGCAATCGTTCGAAGCGACGACGCTCGATTACGAAGGCAACGAACACGACGTGACAATTAGCGCGGGGATCGCCGCGATTCGCCGTGAAGATACGCTTGACAAGTTTTATGCCCGTCTACAGGCAGCGCTCCGCAACGCCAAAATTCACGGTCGCAATCGCACCAGCGTCGATGACGGCGACGGCCCGGAACCTTTGCTTGCGCCGATGCGCTACTCCGTCCGCGCCAAGCATGTGCGGATCGAATCGCATTAGCGCCAGGCGATACGATCATTTCCGCAGCATGCGATCAGCCAGACTCGTTGTTGCGGAATCGTCATTGCTCCACAAACTGTCGAACCAGCAGTTGACGCGGCGGCGACTGAGCGCCAGCCAATAGCGGCCCGTTTCGAGTTGCATCCGCAGTTCCGTTTCGTCGCCATGGTGTTCGCGAATCGTATGATCGAGTCGATTGAGGACGCAGCTGCTGGCGTAAATATCCGTGGCCGCATCGGCGATCCTCGCAAGTTGATATTGGCGGTCGACCACTTCTTTTTGATGGGCAATTAGCAGCCTTTCAACGTTCTTGCTGAGCGCTGCAATTTGCGAACCGAGCGCCGCGGCATCGCGTTCGAGTTCGGAGCTGCGGACTGGCACCGACGGAGCGACAAACAGCGAGCCGAGCTTTCGACCGCCAAAACTTGCCAGCTTGGTGACCTGCCCCAGCGGATGATAGATCGCGTTGAGGATGCTTTCGAGTTCGAGGCCCACGTCACGCATGCCGACGAGCGCGCTAAAGCCGCGGAGCACATCATTGGCTCCTTCGCCGATGGTGTTGATTCGCGCATCGCGGACCATTCGCTCCCAAGGTTGATCGGTGAAGTAAGCGAGCCCGCCGTGCAATTGAAACGTGTCGTTGAGCAGCGTCCACAGCAACTCTGTGGAGAAGACTTTCAGCATTGCCGTTTCGAGCATGAAGTCGCCTTGGCCTGAGTCCATCAGCGCGGCGGTTTGATAAGTGCACGCCTCCATCGCAAACGTAGCCGCCTGCATAAAGGCCAGCTTTTGCTTCACCAGTTCAAAGTTCGCCAGCGGCTCGCCGAACTGCACGCGCTGTTTCACGTGCTTCAGTGCGCCGGCTACGCAGAACTTGGCAGCGCCGGTGCAACTGGCGCCGAACGTGGTACGGCCGTAATCAAGCACGGTCAAGGCCACGCGCAGCCCTTTGCCCAATTGGCCAAGCACATTTTCGCGAGGCACGTACAGATCGCGAAACGCCAGGCGGCTCGTCGCGGTGCCGCGGACTCCCATTTTTTCCATCCGCTTTTCGACGACGCTAAAGCCGGGCATATCGGGAGTGACGACAAACGCGGTGATCTTCGAGTCGCCGCCTTTAGGATCGGGCGTGCGGGCCATCACTGTTAGCACGGTCGCAATGCCGCCGTTGGTGATCCAACGTTTTTCACCGTTGATAACATAACCCTGGCCATCGGCGGTCGGCGTGGCCGTTGACTGCACGTTGGCTGCATCGCTGCCCGCCTGCGGTTCAGTCAGCGCGAACGCACTGATCCATTCACCGGTCGCGAGCTTCGGCAGGTACTTCGCCCGTTGAGCGTCATTGCCAAAGAGAACGAGCGCCCGCGGGCCGATCGAGTGATGCGCGTTCACAAACAATGCCGTGCTGCCGCAATGACCGCCCAGAATTTCGAGCACGCGGCAATAGCTCGATTGCTTTAGCGCCAGGCCGCCGACATTTTCCGGCAAGCACGCCCCGAGCACACCGAGTTTGCCCAGGCCATCGATCACGGATTGTGGAATCTCGGCCCTCCGATCGATAGCGAAAGGATCGACTTGTTCGCGGCAGAAGATTTTTAAGCGATCGAGTAACGGCTCAACGCGGGCATCGTGTTCGTGCACGGGATAGGGGAGCAGCGCCTCGCGCTGAAACTCGCCAAAGAACAGCCGCTTGGCAAAACCGACTTCTTTCGATTTGTCGCCGAGGATTTCCTCGGCTTGCTTCATCTGCTTCTCGCGATCCGCGGGATTCATGGGGCGATCCTTGCTGTCAGTCAATGTCGGGAAGAGGCGTCATTGTCTGTTAACATCATACGGAGCCCGACGCCAAAGTCACTCCCGTCTCACCACAAGCACCGCATCGTGAAGATCATCGGCGGCCCAACTCTCTGAAAGCTGACAAATGCGCAAGCCCGCCGCTGCACAGGTCTCTGCTGTGAAACGCGAGGAAAGTTCGCCCGGCTGCAGCAGAAAATCGCGCGGCGGCTTGGCATGCCGCTCTAAGTTCGTCGTGGTCGGCTGGATCATAATGAACGTGCCACCCGGTGTGAGCGTTTGACGAATCAACTCGGGCGTCGGTTGCCAGAGAAAACAAATCGACAGGAGCAAGTCCCACGGCCCCCCCGGCAGATCTTGCTCCGAAAAATCATGCTCGAGCGTTTGGATCTGCACACCGGCTGCCATCGCGCGATTGCGAGCAACTGCCAGGCCGGCCGCAGACACGTCGGCGAGCGTGACATCCAGGCCGCGGTCCGCCAGCCAAATGCTGTGACGACCACCGCCGCCGGCCAGATCGAGTGCACGACCGCGCTTGGGAATCCATTCGGCTAATCCGAGCAACACGGGCGACGGATTCCGAGGGGCGAAGTCGGGGTCGCTATACTTTGCGTTCCATTTGTCACGGTCAACGGCGGACATTTTGCCAAGATCTCCTTAACGCAGTGGCCGCAGGTTGCGGGCTTGTCGCTCGGCATTCACCCACTGCCAGGCCGAGGGCGATTGTTGCAGGAACCGCGCGAGCTGCGTGGTCGATACGCCCAGCTGTTCAGCGGCGGCGGCCAGATCAAAGGCGTGCGCCACGGTGTGATCGAGCGCCTCGGCGAGCAGCGCGGGATAGTCGGCATGCTCCACGCTGACGTTGAGTTTTCGCCCGCGAGCGCGGCTCTGCCACAATTCGCTCGGTTCTGAGTTTAACGGAAGGGACGAGCGAATTTGCACTGCCAACTCGACGCGCAGGCGATGCAGTGCCTCCGTGCGATTCTGCGCCTGACTCCGCCTTTCATTTGCTTCCGCGCGAATGCCCGTCGGCTGGTGCATGAGTACCACAGCGGTTTCCACTTTGTTGCGATGCTGCCCGCCTGGTCCGCTGCGGCGCGTAGTGTGCCAATCGCATTGCTTCAGCAGTTCGTTGGCACTGAGCGCGGCAGGATGAATACTCACTGCGCCACTCGCACGACGCGAAAGCCGGTATAGCAAAAGGCTTCGCTGGCTTCGCCGTAAGCCCGCGAAGCGCTGCGGCATGCCATCGGTCCGGTGTACCAACTGCCACCGCGCATCGAACGCCAGTCGCCAAACTTGTGCTGCGGCGTCATGGCCGGGCCTTGCGGATCGATCGTCAACGCCATTTTGCCCGAGCGCGGATCACGGGCGGTTTTGTGTAACTCTTGATAGTAGCGATCGTAATAGCGATCACTGCACCATTCCCAGACATTGCCGTGCGTATCGAACAATCCCCAAGCGTTCGGCTTGAACTTGCCGACCGGCGCCGTAAAGACAACGCCATCGAGTTGCTCGTCGGGCGTGATCGTCAGATGCTGCCGTTTCACGGTGCCGGGATGAGCCGCTTCGAGCGCCGCATCGCCGATGTTGCCGTGCGCGTAAACGCTCGCCGGGGTGTCGCCACCCACATAAATGGTTTCGTTGCCAGCCCGCGCTGCGTACTCCCATTCAGCTTCCGTCGGCAAGCGATAGGTTGTCTTCTCCTTCTTGCCGAGCCAGTCGCAAAAGGCGATCGCATCTTGCCAGCTGATGCAAGTGACGGGATGATCTTCTGTTTGTTGAAAGCCCGGTTGACGCCAATTCGCGTCGGTTTTTACGACAAAGCGAGCCACGCCGTCCTTTTCCGCCGGATTGAAGACCAGCGCGCCGCGGCCGCTCGTTTCTGCCGTGGTTTGATACTTCGTTTCAGCGACGAACTTACGGAATTGCCCGACGGTCACTTCGTGCGTTGCCATCCAAAAAGGCCTGGTGAGCTTCACTGGATGCGCGGGACGCTCATCAATCAAATCAGCCCCTTGTTCGAGCGTGTTCGGGTGACTCATCCGCAGCTTCTGTTCATCCGTCATGCCGCGATTGAATTCGCCAGCGGGAATTTCGACGAGCGTCATACCGAGTGAGTTTGTCCCGCGCGGCAGTGGCTCCGCGCTTAAGGCGAGACTAACTGGAGTCAGGCAAACAAACGCAGCAATCAGAGTTCTGACGAGTTCTGCAACAGAAATGTTCATGCCTTGAGCAACTTCTGGATAACGCCTTTGCTGTCTTGGAATTGGCCGGCTGGCGATGCGCCGACGCGGTCGAGCATCGTGTGCCAGACACTGCTGAGGGGCGTTTTGTCGAGCTTCAGGTGCCCTTGATGCTCAATGCCGAGGCTATTGCCGCCGGAGATGACTGTGGGCAGCAAATCTTTGCTGTGGCCGATGCCCATGCCGCTCGAAAAACCGAGCACCGTGCGATCGAGCAACGTGCCATCCCCTTCCTTGATGGAGCGGAGCTTGCCAAGGAAATACGACCAGTGATTCATGTAAATCGTGTCGACCTTCGCGAGCTCTTCAAGGTTCTGCGGATCGTTGCCGTGATGCGTCAGCGCATGGTAGTCCTTCGACACGCCGAACTCGGGATAAACGCCGCCGGCAAGTTCGGTGCGCACGACGTACGTCACAACACGCGTCGAATCGGTCTGGAGCGCGAGCGCGATCAGGTCGTACATCAGCTTTGCGTACGTATCGTAGAAGAATCCAGGCACACCCTCCGGCGTCATGTTTTTGCTGTAATCGCGCAGGCCTTCTGGATCGGGCGCGGGTTTGGACTTGCTCGACCATTCGACGCGTCGCGCAAGTTGCAGTTCGAGTTCGCGCACGGAATTGAAGTATTGATCGAGGCGATCTCGGTCGGTGCTGCCAACTTGCTTCGCGAGTTGATTCGCGTCCTCGCGGACCAGATCGAGCACGCTTTTGCGGCGGCGAAATTCGGTCGACTGCTGTGACTTTTGCTGTTCGCTGTCGGGTTGAAACAAACGCGTGAACAAAACATGCGGATCGTTCTCGGCCGCCAGCGGCACGCCCTGGCGGTTCCAGGCGATGGTTGCGAGCGGTTGTTCGCCAAATCCGGTGCCGCGTTTTACTGACATTTGCAGCGACGCATACCGAGTATCGCTCCCCAGCGTTTCGGCCGCGAGTTGATCAGGGGAAACCGTTTGCTTCTGATCTTTGGCAATGCTCGTGGCAAAGGGATAAGCGCCGTCGTGACCGCCACCCTTTTCCAGGTAAGTGCCCGAGAGAACGGTGAACTGACCACGATGCGACTCAAGCGGTTTCAGAATCCGCGTGAGTGTGAAGTCCTTCCCTTCATTTTCGGGCGTGAACTGCCGCATGTTCATGCCCGTGCCGAAATAAAACATGCCCATTCGCGCAGGTGGCTTGGCTTCTGCTGCGGCGATTGCTGATGAGGGCATCATCGCTTCCAAATAAGGAAGCGCCATCAAAGCGCCGGCGCCGCGAAGTAACGTGCGGCGAGAAATGGGAGTCGGCATGGTAATTTCCTCAGTCGCCTTTCGCGGAGCGAAAGACGACAAATCATTTCGTGCGAAAGGCTTCGCTGGTTACGAGGGCTTGGATTAAACTGCGCAGCGAGTCGTCACTGGCGGTCGCGGCGGCGGTCATTTGGTCGATGGTCGGGCGATCGAGCGGTTCAACTGGTCGGCCGAGCGCGTAACTGAGCAACTTCTCCGCGAGCGCCTGACGGAACCGCGGATGTTGTTGCTTGAGCAAACTCTTGAACTCTGCAAACGTTGCAAACGAGTCACCATTCGGCAGCTTGCTACTAGCATCGATCTTCGGCCGTTGGCCGCCGCGAAAGTTTTCGCCATCTTGCTGATCACGCCACTGGCCGATGGCGTTGAAATTCTCCAAGGCGAGGCCATAAGGATCGATCGAGCGATGACAGGCCGCACAAGCTTCGATCTGTTGATGTTGCAGCAAACGATCGCGGACGGTGAGATTCTTGCCTTGAATGTTAGGTTCGATCTCGCCGACATTCGGCGGCGGCGGATCGGGCGGATCGTTGAAGAGCACTTCTCGCACATACACGCCGCGAGTCACGGGTCTCGTGCGGTTGCCGTCACTGCCGCGCATCATCACTCCAGCCTGACCAAGCAAGCCGCCACGCGGTGAATCAGCGGGCAGTTTCACAATGCGAAATGCGTCGCCAACAACGCCATCCAAACCATAGAACTTCGCCAGTCGGTCGTTTAACAGGGTGAAATCGCTGTCAAGAAAGCTCGTCACCGGCAGATCGCTGCGGAGCACGTACTCGAAGAAACCGAGCGACTGCTGCACCATCGCCGTGCCCAGCTTGTCGTTGTACGCGGGGTACAACTTCTCGTCAGGCTTGAAATTGCGAAACTCATCGGTGCGTAGCCATTGACCGCCAAAGCCGTGCACGAGGGCGCTGCTTTTGCTGTCGCTGAGCATCCGTGCAACTTCTGCGGCGAGCACCTTTGTATCGTTCAACTTACCCGCGGTTGCCAGCCCGTTGAGTTTTTCATCCGGTAGACTCGACCAGAGAAAATACGACAGCCGGCTGGCCAACTCATGGTCATTCAGCGTGCGGCGTGACTCGCTGCTCGGCTCGAAGAGATAAATAAACTTCGGCGAAGTCAGCACCGCGGCGAGACCAACGCGGACCGCTTCTTCAAATTTCGCTCCATTGTCAAGTTCCTGTTGCACGAGTTTGACGAACGGCTCCACTTCACTCGCAGCGACTGGCCGGCGAAATGCTCGCGGCAAGAAGCGAGTGAAGATTTCGCGCACGCGCTGCAAGTCTTGCGCGGCTTCTTTCGTCGTACCCAACACAATTTCATGACTCTTCGGCGGCCATTGCTCGTACAGCGGCCCTTCGATTTCGATCCAATCGATGAACAGCTTGGGGACTTTTTTCAGATCAAGCACTTCCGGATTGGGCATGCTGCCGGAAACGATGCCTTCGGCCAACATGCGGCCGCGAATTCGCATGATCTCGCCGAAGTTCTGCTCGTTTCCCGCCTTTTCAATCGCCCGCTCCATGTGACCATAGGCCTGGCTGTAGCCGCGAAAGCGGGTAGGCTTGCCGATGCGGACGGAGAACTCGCCACCGTCGAGACCAAGCGGCATGATCACTTCATAGACCTTTGGTTCCGCTTCGGGCGCATCGACGACGGTTTCCAGCAGCACGCCTTCGCCGCCCCCTTCGCGGACGACTTGCATGGTGACCGGTTCGTCCTTGCCGCCGCGATCCGCAGCAGCGCGCACGCGCACAGCATACATTCCTTTGATCGGAATTCGTTTGCCGCGACTGCCGTTTTGTTTGGTGCCCGGATAGAACAAGTCGTCGAACGAGCGCGTGCCACCTTCCATCACGACCACGTCGTGCTCGCGACATTGAAAGCCGGGCTGAGCGCACAGGTAGCGGATCGAACCGCGCTTAGCGGTGTCTTCGAGTTCGAAGCGATTGCGATAGGTTTCGAACGGCGGTGGGCCGATGACGATTGCTTGCGCGGCGATTCGCTGCGCCACTTCGTAATATTTGTCGAGCAACGAAGGATCGAGCAGCAGCGCCGACGAGCCTTTGTCGAAGCCATCCGCACGACCATCGGGCGGCAGAAAATCGAGCGGGCTTTCGCCGGGCAAGAAGTTGATCGCCAGCAAATCGCGAATCGTATTCGCGTACTCCGTGCGATTCATCCGCCGCAACACAACACGGCCGCCACTGCTGCGCGACTTGCGTTCGGCAGCCCGCAACTCGGCTGCGATCCACTTCACCACTTGCTGCTGCGCAACTGCATCAGGCCGCGGTCGATCGTCCGGCGGCATTTCCCCGCGGTTCAACTGATCCATCACCTCGACCCACTGCCGCGCCACCTCGCCTTGAGAAAAATCCGTCCCAAGATGATCGAGCCGCAGCTTTCCCTCCTGCTTCTCCGGACCGTGACAGTCTACGCAATGTGCCTTCATGAACGGCTGCAAAAACGGCGCACCCGATGGTTCCGCGGCACTCGCCACACTGAGCAACGACGTGAAAAAGAGCGCGCCAATATAGATGCAGGAAAAACGCACGCCAAACTCGCGAAGGAAGGAAAATCGGGCAGTTCTTGCCAGCGTCAAGTTTAGCTAATGGCGCCCTTGGTGGCAAAGTTCAAATGCCGACACGTTGTTCGTTACTTCGCCTTCTTCGCGACGCTCCAGCGCGGCTCCCAATCGACCGACTCACTCCGCGCGGTAGTGAGGAACTTGGAAATCTTCGCGGCGATCTCGGGGTTCTCAGCAGCGACGTCCTTCTTCTCAGCGATATCAACTTGTTGATCGTAAAGCACAACGGCCGCATCCGGCCCGCCGCTGCGAATTCCTTTCCAGCGCCCTTGATACAAAGCCGCCTGCTTGAAGCCTCCTTCGTGAAACTCCCAATACAAAAACTGGTGCTGCTGTTGGTCAGCCTGATTACCAAGCAAGGTGGGAAGAAAACTAAGTGAGTCGCAGCTAGAGGGAGTTTTGGTGTGGGCAAGTTCCGCAGCTGTCGCCATCCAGTCGCCAAAATAACCAACGTGAGCAGATTCACTTCCCGCAGCAATTCTGCCAGGCCACCAGGCAATAAATGGGACGCGAATGCCGCCGTCAGTCAGGCTACGCTTGATACCAGTGAGTGGTCCTGACGGATTGAAACGCGCCAAATGGTGATTGCTTTCATTGTGCGGACCATTGTCGCTGGTGAAGATGACCAACGTATTGTCGGCAAGTCCCAGCTTTCGCAGTTCCGCAAGCATGCGGCCCACATAGCTATCCATGCGCGAGATCATGGCGGCCTGCCCCTTGTCGGGCTCGGGCCAATCCTTGTCGGCATAAGGTCCGAAATCAGGAACCTGCGCACCATTCTTTCGTTCTTTGGTCCGCTCATTGTTCGCATGGGGAATCACCATGCTCCAAAACAAGAAGAAGGGCCTCGCTTTGTTCTCGGCAACAAATTTCAACGCCTCGTCGGCGAACAAATCATCAGCGAATTGCACGGCCTTGGTTGCATAGCCGGCGCCATCGCCGCCGACCGGCGTCACGACATTCGGCAGCGCGACACGCTCTTCATTTCGCCAGAGAAAATCGGGAAAATGATTGTGAGCATGTCGCTGGTTCAGGTAACCGAAGAACTGATCGAAGCCATGCTTCCGCGGCAAGCCGGTCGCTGCAGCGCCGACATCGCCCAGCCCCCATTTGCCGATCAGCGCAGTCCGGTACCCCGCTTGCTGCAGAACTTTAGAGACGGTGACATCGTCAGGTCGCAAGGCTTGGGCCTGCGGATTCGTCGCGCCCGCGTTACCGCGAACTCGCGTGCGACCATGATGCTGCCCGGTCATCAGCACACTGCGTGACGGTGCGCAAACCGTGGCGCCGGCATAAAAGTGGGTGAACCGCATCCCTTCCCGGGCCATTCGATCGAGGTGCGGCGTGGCAATCACCTGCTGCCCGTAGCAGCCCAGGTCGCCATAGCCCAAGTCATCGGCGAGTATCAGCACGATGTTAGGTGCCCGACCGGCGGATGGTTTCTGTTCGCAATTTGCAGTTTGATTTGACGCGCAGAGGACACAGGTGGCAAGGATGAGTGTAGCTAACGGGTGCAGTAAATAGCCAAAGAATTCGGCGGGAGAATTGGGCATTATTCGGTGCAGGACCATGAACCACCAAGCGCATAGAAGTGAAACTGAAGGGCAAACGCCAGTATCTGCCGAGTGAATTGACCGGTCAACACGCTTAAGACTCACGGGCGTTTACTGAACACGAAGTGCGACTCCTGCTTAGCGATTTCATACTCGACAACCTTTGAAACGAATTCCATCGAGACGCGATCTGGCCTTACCTTAAACGCTTTGGATACCCCAGCCAGAATTGGCTTGCCGACGATTCCAAACACGACCTAATTGCTAAGGCGAATGCCCAATACGTCCGGAGTATCGAGTGTCTCATAATTTTTTGTCCCGTCGAAGGTAATGACACACACCCGCGATGGGAAGCAACGCGGGGGAAAACTCAAGTCCGCAGGCATTCTTGCTGTATCAGTTCACGCTGGCGCGGTCCTGCCGAACCGTCGCGCCGCAACAAGGTTGGAGGCAATCGAAGGCTCCGCGGGCGATGAGACAATCTCCCGCGGTACCGGCGGCGGCATATTACGATCGATCGTCGCGACGGCTCGGCAGGAGCCTCGCCCTCGCAAGGAGATTGCAGCAACGAAAAGGCATCCCGACGCGTGTGCAAAATCAGCCAAACGTTCCCGTCAGATACTTTTCAGTCAGCGGATTTTTCGGATTTTGAAAAATCTGCGCGGTGGGGCCGTACTCGATCAGTTCACCAAGATACATGAAGGCCGTGAAATCGGCGACGCGGGCTGCTTGCTCCATGTTGTGCGTGACCATCAGGATCGTCACGTTTTCTTTGAGCGCGAAGACCATGTCCTCGATCTTGCTGGTGGCGATCGGATCGAGCGCCGAGGTGGGTTCGTCGAGCAGCATCAACTCCGGCTCGGTGGCCAATGCGCGGGCCACACAGAGCCGCTGCTGCTGACCGCCGGAAAGCTTCACCGCGGAGTGATTCAGCCGATCTTTCACTTCGTCCCAAAGCGCCGCTTTCTGCAGCGACTCTTCGACTTTTTGCCGTACAACTTCTTTGTCGTTGATCAGTCGCAGCCGGAGGCCGTAGGCAACGTTTTCGAAGATCGACTTGGGAAACGGATTTGGCTTTTGAAAGACCATGCCGGTCTTCAGCCGCATTTCCATCGGATCGACCGCCGGGCTGAGGAGGTTGACGCCGCTGGGATGCAGGATGATCTCACCTTCGTAGCGATTGCCAGCGTAGAGGTCGTGCATGCGGTTGAAGCAGCGCAGCAGCGTGCTTTTGCCACAGCCCGAAGGGCCGATCAATGCAGTGACCGTTCGCTGCGGCACCGGAAGTGAGATGTTTTTCAGCGCATGCCGCGGACCGTAGTAAAAGTTGACGTTGCGCACGTCAGCTTTGAGCGTGCCAGCGCTGGGTGGAGCATCGTTGGTGGTTGCAGTGCTCATGCGGTTACCATTTCAGGTTCTTGCGAATCCGGTACCGCAAATACATGGCCACGCCATTGATTGCCAGCGTGAAAAAAATCAGCACGAGGCCAGTCGCGGCGGCATTTTGATGAAAGGCAGCCTGCGGCCGGGAGACCCAATTGAACATCTGAATCGGCAACACAGTAAAGCCGCTGTTCAGCCATTTGCCGTTCGCAAACTCTTGCCAATCGGGAACAAACGCGACATACGACAGAGCGCCGATCGTAATCAGCGGCGCTGTTTCGCCGATGGCTCGCGACATGGCGATGATCGTGCCCGTCGCAATGCCGCCCATCGAATACGGAATGAGATGATAGCGGATCACCTGCCATTTCGTCGCGCCGGCCGCATACGCTGCCTCGCGAATCGTCGAGGGTATCGCACGAATCGCTTCGCGCGTCGAGACAATCACGATGGGCAAGACCAACAGCGCGAGCGTCAATCCACCCACGAGTACGCTGCGTCCCAAGTGCAGTTGATAAACGAGCAGACCAAGTGCCATCAGTCCGTAAATGATCGAAGGCACACCTGCCAGATTTGAAATATTGATCTCGATGAGCGTCGTGATCCAGTTTTTCGTGGCGTATTCTTCCAGATAAACGGCCGCTGCGACGCCGATGGGAACTGCAGTGCAAATGGTTACCGTAATCACCATCAACGTACCGACCCAGGCCGAAAGAATTCCCGCGCGAGCGGGACTTCGCGAGGGAAATGACGTCAGAAACTGGAAACTCAACCGCGGCAGACCATCGATCAACAAGTCGGCCACGAGCACGCCGAGCGTGACGATGCCCACCAGCGTGAACAGGATGCCAATGATGTTGAAGATTGCATCTTGGCGCTTGCCACGAAGAATCAGTTTTGAGGTGTCGAGCATATTTTAGTACGCCTGGTGATAACGGCGGCGAAGGACATATCCCAGGATGTTGAAGGTGAGCGTCATCAAAAACAGCATCAGGCCCACCGCAAAGATCGATTGATACTCGATGCTGCCATGGGCTGCATCGCCGAGACTAACTTTCACGATGAAGGCGGTCATCGTCGCCGCAGGTTCGGCCGGATTGAGGGTTAACTTCGGTTGCATGCCGGCCGCAATCGCAACAATCATCGTTTCGCCGATCGCCCGCGAAATGCCCAGGATATAGGCCGCACCGATGCCGGAGAGTGCACTCGGAAAAACAACCGCCAGGGCAGTGCGAATCTTGTTAGCACCCAGTGCGTACGATCCTTCTCGGAGCAACATCGGCACGCTGCGCATTGCATCTTCGCTGAGTGAGCTAACGTACGGAATGATCATGATTCCCATCACCACGCCGGCGCTGAGCACACTGAACGTCGGCAGATCATAGCCCACCAGTCCCAAGACCTTTTGCAGGCACGGGGCGACAAAGCCGATCGCAAAATAACCGTAGACCACGGTCGGCACCGCGCTCAACAACTCCAGCATTGGTTTGAGGATTTCACGAACGGTGAAAGGGGCAAATTCACTCAAATAAATGGCGACAACGGTGCCAATCGGCAGGGCCACTGCGAGCGCCACGCCAGTAGTCAGCAATGTACCGCAGACCAGCGGCATAATGCCAAAACGCTTGTTCGCAAATTCCGGTGTCCAGGCAGTGTCCGTGAAAAAATCGACCAGCGACACATGCCGGAAAAACTGCGCGGATTCGAACAGCAGCACGAAAACGATGCCCGCCGTCACCAACACCGACAGCGCTGCCGCGGAAAAGAGCAGCCCCGCAATGCCCCACTCGCGCGCGTTACGCATTGACCGCTGCCGCGTCGTGGCAGCAGTCCGCTTGCGCAATCGCTTGATCTTGGTGGGCAACGGATTGGACAACGTGGCGACTCCCGCCTACCGATTTCAATCTGCGATCTATTGAGCCGCTTTCAAAACCTCGGCCAACGTTTGATGCGTCTCGGCATCGCCGCCGAACATCGAGCCGGCCGTTTTCTTTTCGAGTCGGGCCTTCACCAGATCGTAGAGCGCAGCTTCGAATGGCACGTATTTTACTTCCGTGGCCAGAATCGTCACGCTGGCGACATAGAACTCCGCGAACTTTTTCACTTCTGGTTTTTCGAGCGACTTCACGCTCACATACGTGAACAACGGGCGCGACAACGCGTAAGAACTATCTTTTACCGCTTCGATGCTCGGCCCCACCGCTGTATCACCCTTCTTGATCTTCAAAGCCTTCATCTTGGCTTTGTTTGGCTCGTAATAGGCATATGGCAAATAGCCCAAAGCGTGCTTGTCCCCTTCGATGCCCTGGACCAGTGTATTGTCGTCTTCGCTGGCGGTGAAATCGCCGCGGCTTTGCTTGGCTTTGCCGACCACCACTTCGGTGAAATAATCGAACGTGCCCGAATCAGCGCCGGGACCAAACAACTTGATCTCGGCATCAGGCCAACTAGGGTCGATCTGATTCCACTTGGTTACCTTCCCTTCCGCGGCAGGTTCCCAGATCATTTTCAGTTGCTCGATGCTGATCGTGTCATCCTTGATCCAATCACAGGATGGGTGCACGGCCACGGTCAACGCGTCGTAGCAAATGGGGAGTTCAACGAAGTCGATCCCTGCGGCCTTCGCTTGTTCCGCTTCGGCCTTGAGGATGGGCCGCGACGCATTCGAAATGTCGGTTTCGCCGCGAACAAACTTCTTAAAACCGCCGCCCGTACCCGAAATGCCGACAGTTACTTTGACGTTCGGCACGACTTTTCTGAATTCTTCCGCGACTGCCTCCGTCACCGGAAACACGGTGCTGGAACCATCCACTAGCACGGTGCCTGTGAGCTTGTCGTCGGCAAAACCCGCGGCCATCTTATCGAGCTCGGCTGCGTCGACAACCGGATCCCCGTTGGTTTGAGGACCGGGCGGGGACGGATTATTGCAGCTGCAGCCAAATACCAGACAAATAGTGGCCAATGTAGTGGCAAGATAGGCAAAATACTTCTTCATGACAGGTTCCTGGGAGGCTTCGTAATATGGCTATTTCCTGCCGCGTACGCTACCAGTCGATTGTTAAGATTCTGCGAAGAAATGACGCACGCTGCGGTAAATACGGGGGCTATTCGTCCCGTTTTCCCGCGAGCCAAGCCGGCAACCTCGAAACTTTGCCGCTGCGGTCGATGCAAGCGACCGTCGTCTTGCCGCGGGCAATCAGCTGCTCGCCGCGACGGATTTCGTAGCGATGTTCGATGCGGGCCCCTTTGGCTCGCTCGGTAAACGTCGTTAGCTGCAGAACATCGTCGAACTCGGCGCCGAGGAAGTACTCAATATGCACCTCTGCGACCACGAGCAGCACGCCGGCCGCTTCTAGCTCTTTGTAACTGTGGCCCATTGCGCGGAGAAGTTCAACGCGGCCGAGTTCGAACCATTTGAGATAGTTCGCATGATGGACGCGTCCCTGGCCGTCGGTTTCTTGATAGCGGACGCGGATTTCGGTGGTGTGGTTAGTAATCATCACCGCCGATTTTACGCACTTTTCTCGCGGAAGTGCGGCGCGTCGTCAGCCTCCTCGGCGATTTCTTCCAGTTCCTCGTCGGCGGACTCGTCCGCCTCATCTAACTCGTCGAATTCCCCTTCGTCCTCTTGTTCCTCGGCAAAAGCATCGCCGTTTTCGTCTTCGCTCAGTTCGAGCGAATCAGGTTCCTCCAGGTCTTCCTCTTCGACTTCCGGCTCTTCATCCTTTTCTTCGTGAACCATCTTCACAGTCCGCGTCTTCTTAGCGGGTGGCGGCGTGGGCTTATCTTCACCGAACGGAGCGGGTAGCACTTTATTGCTTCGCTTTGGCGCCGCTTCGGCTTTCTTGCGCGGCATGGGAGCTTCTTCCTCGCCACCACCGCCACTTTGCATTGCTTCCCAATCGGCAAGCGTCATCAAGATCTCGCGGGCCTGGCTACCATTGTATTGACCCACGATGCCGTCCTCGGCCATGTAGTCGATCAAGCGGGCGGCGCGGCCGTAGCCGATGCCTAGCGCTCGTTGCAACAGCGAGACGCTGCCCCGTTGTTCGCGCACCACAAGGTCCACGGCCGATTCGTACAACTCGTCGCGCTTCTTCAATTGACCTGGCTTCGCTGGTTCGGCTCCTTCCTCTTCCTTGACTTGAATGTTCACGAGCTCGTGCACAAAGTTCTGCTTGCCGCCCTTGCTGCAATGGGCGACGACTGAGTTGATTTCGTCGTCCGAAACATAGGTTCCTTGGCCGCGGAGTAAGGTACTGGTGCCTGGCCAGAGAAAGAGCATGTCACCCATGCCTAGCAATTTGTCGGCGCCCATTTCGTCGAGAATCACGCGGCTGTCCGTGCGGCTCGCCACTTGGAATGCAATACGCGCCGGCAAGTTCGATTTGATCAGACCGGTGATTACGTCGACCGTTGGTTTTTGCGTAGCGAGGATCAAGTGAATACCGACCGCGCGGGACTTCTGCGCGAGGCGGATAATGTGCGTTTCCACTTCCTTACCAGCCGTCATCATCAAGTCGGCGAGCTCGTCTGCGACAATCACGATGTACGGCAACTGCAAGGGAATGCTGCTCCGTTCTTCATCGTTTTCGGGTTGCAAGCGGTCCATCAACTCTTCTTCACCCAGCTGGTTGTAACTGCTGAGGTGCCGTACGCCCGCGCGAGCCAGCAGCGCGTATCGCTCTTCCATCTTGTCGACGGCCCAGGCCAGGATCGCTTCCGCTTTGCGCATGTCGGTGACGACGGGATGCATCAAATGCGGCAGTCGGCCGTAACCGCTGAGTTCCACCATCTTCGGGTCGATCATGAGCATGCGCACTTCGTCCGGGCCGCGCGTCATCAAGATCGATGTGATGATGGTATTCAAGCAGACCGACTTACCAGTACCGGTGCGACCGGCGATGAGCAAGTGCGGCAAGGCGGCGAGGTCGGCGACCATCGCGTTGCCGCTGACGTCCTTACCCAGGTAGAGCGGGATTGGCATCTTCCGCACTTTCGCGTTGGCCTGTGATTCTTCAATCACTTCGCGCAGGCAGACCACTTGCCGGTCTTCGTTAGGAACTTCAATGCCGACGGTGTTCTTGCCCGGAATCGGAGCGACGATACGCACGCTCGGCACGCGGAGCGCGATGGCCAGGTCATCGGCGAGATTCGTGATCTTCGACAGCCGCAAACCCGCTTCAAGCTCCACTTCATACTGAGCGATGACCGGGCCCGTTTCAATCTCGACCACTTTCACATTAAAGCCGAAGTCGCCGAACGTTTTCTCGAGAATCTTCGCCTTGCGGCGGACTTCGGTGGCCTGCTTGTCGTAATCGATGTCCTTGCCGTATTCCAGCAACTCGACGCTGGGCAGCTGGTATTCTTCTTCGCCGAGCGGATTGGCTTCGTCGATGTTGAGCTTCTCACGTTCGGACAATTCTTTCCGCTTTTCCAGTGGATTGCGGACCTTGGGATCGCTACCAGGCGCAGGTGCTGCCGCCGCCGCAGCAACCGGAGCTGCAGGCTGCTGCTTGGCAGGAAGTTTAACCGGCAACGCGGGAGCGTCGGACTCTTCCACAGTTTGAGCCGGAGTTTTCTTGGCATTTTTCCCGGCCGGGGCAAGCGTTTCTGCCTCGTCGTCGGCAGCGGGTTCCAGAATAATTTTGTTCTTCCCCTTCACCTTCAGCGGCGACTTGGCATCTTCCGGCACCGACGAATCCAGATCACTGCGCGACCGCTTCTTCGCGGCCGCAGCGGCTTCCGGATCGATCGGAGCACGATTGAAGATGTAAGTGCGCTGCTGCGCGATGTCGACGGCGCCACGGGCGACTTGAACGACCGCATCGTCGGTACACAGAATCAGCCCGCCAATCATGATGCTGCTCATCAAGATCAAGCCGCCCGCCATGGCAAAGTGAGCTTCAACGAGTGCTTTCCCCAGCGCGCCGACGTAGCCACCGGCGCCGATGACTGGCCCCGGCGAAACGCCTGGCATGATGACCGCAATGATCGTGGTGGCTCCAGCCAGCGACAGCAACCAACCCACCGCCCGCAGCACCGGCCGATCGATCTGCTTTCTCCGCAGCAATTGAAAATCAATAAGCGCCAGTGTGCCAATGAGGTAGTACGAGCCATAGCCAAAGGTGTTGAAAAGCAAATTCGCCGCGAGCGCGCCCCAATAACCGCAAGCATTCCTCACCACGTTGCTCGGTGGCAGCGCGAGCGGATCGGCGCTCACCAACAAATTGACCGGCGGGGGCAACGGTCCCACCGGATCATACGGATGATAGGTAAACAGGGCGACCGTCAAGAAAATGATCACCGCCACCAGCGCGAGCGCGGTCAAATCCAATCGAAGATTTCGCTGCTCAAGCATGACGCGCCAAATGGACAGCCATTCATGGCTGCTGCGAGGATCGGCAAATGAGTGGGCGCGTCCTTGCCCAGGACACCTGTTAGGGTGTCTCTGGTCTCTTCGACTCAGATCGCTGGCTGCCTGCAACTTTCACCCACAAGAGCGGACAGGCAGTAAGGGCGGGAAACCTTCGCGGGCTGCTTATAACGGCTGTAACGAAGAATCCGTTTTTGCATCACCTGGCCGATCCGTCACTCCCGTCAGTCGCTAATCAAGACCGTTATCGAGATACGTCGGCCGCCGGTGGTCAAAACCCATCAGCCGCAAGATGGCAGCGTGCAAACTCCAGACAATGATTAACCCAGAATCGCCGCGACATCGCGTTCGAAGTCCGGAACATCGGCGGCAAGAGACGCGAGTGAACGTCGGACAGACAATCGCCAGCAGCGAGCGCAGAAGCGTCACGTTGGTTCGACCTCAACGGCAATCGCCTGCAAGACATGAACGAAGCGTTCAACTTCTTGTTCTGTATTGAAATAGTGGACCGAGGCCCGCACGACATGCTCGAGTTGTCGCTGTTGCATGTCGAGCAGCGTGAACTCGCGCGGCGACACGCTTACATTGATTTGCTGCCGAGCCAACCGCTGCTTGACATCCAGCGGACTTACACCGGCCAGGCAGAAACTAACGATGCCGCAGCGCTGCTTGCCGAGGTCGAGGACTGTGGCCCCGGCGACCTGTTTCAGACCGGCTCGCAGTTTTGTCGACAACAATTCAATTCGCTCCGCGATCGTTTCCAAACCCCACGCGAGCGCGTACTCGATCGCCGCAGTCAGGCCCAGTTTGCCGGCCAGGTTCATCTCCCAGTTTTCGAACCGCCGGGCATCGGGGCGAATCAAATACTCGTCCGTAGCGGTCCAAGTCGCCGCATGTAGATCCAGCAGTGGCGGCTCGAGTTGTTGGCAGACTTCACGACGGACATACAAAAAGCCAGTCGCGCGCGGGCCACGCAGAAACTTTCGCCCAGTCGCCGAGAGAAAATCGCAGCCGATCTGCCGAACATCCACCGGTAGCTGACCAACTGACTGACAAGCGTCGAGCAGATAGAGGATCCCAGCCTCGCGCGCAATCTGGCCGATCTCTCGGGCAGGATTGATCAAGCCGCCATTCGTCGGGACGTGCGTGATCGCGATCAGCTTCACGCGATCATCGAGCATCTTCTTCAACTGCGCGGTGCAAATCTGCCCATGCTCGTCGTTGGGAATCACTTCAATATGCGCACCTGTCTTCCGTGCGATTTGTAGATAGGCGATGTAGTTGCTCGCATACTCTGACTGCGAGGTGAGAATGCGATCCCCAGCTTGAAAGGGAATGCTGTAAAACGCCATATCCCAAGCCCGCGTGGCGTTCTCGACAAAGGCGACTTCGTCACGCCCGCAGTTCAGCAAGTGGGCGGCGGCGTCGTAAAAGCTTTCGAGCCGCGCGGCTTCGGCGGCCGCTGCCTCGTAGCCGCCGACGCGGGCTTCCAACTCCAAGTGATTGAGCATCGCTTCGATCACGGGCTCTGGCATGAGCGAAGCGCCGGCATTGTTGAAATGCAACACCTGGTTGCAGCCGGGCGTCTCTTGCCGGGCCCGTTTGAGCTGGTTTGAATTCATCGTGCTGCCAGATGCTTTTGAAACCAGGCAACCATTTCGTGACGCATTTCCGGCAGATACTCATGCCCCGTGTGGCGATACAAAATGCTGCGAAAGTTTTGCGGCGCGCCGTGCAGTTCATACACCGTTGCCAGCTTTTGCTCGAGCACTTCGACACCATCCGGCGGCGCATTGTGATCTTGATCGCCGGAAAGTTGCAACATCGGCCGCGGCGCCACGCACGCGAGAATCGCTTCACTATCAAAATGCTTCAGCAATCCGGGAACGAAATAGTAAATTCCATGCGACTTGCCATGCGCGAGCAGTTCTGTATACCTCGTGAAGCAAGCGACACCCACGATTGTTTGCACGCGGTCGTCGATCGCTGCAAGCCACCAGGCCCGCGTGCAACCCATGCTCATGCCGGTGCCGCCGATGCGCGATTTGTCGAGTTCAGGCCGAGTTTCGAGATAGTCCAGCAAACACTGCTCATCGCGAATCTGCATTCCCCACAACGTGCGGCCCTGCCAGAGATGCAGTTTGAACAAACTCATCTCCTGACCGTAAGCATCTTTCTCCAACTTGCCTCGTGGACCGTGCATCACGCGTTCGCCGTTGAAATAGCCATCGATGGCAGCCACCGCGAAGCCCGCTTTGATCAGCATCCAGCCGAGCGACAATTCATTGTCGGGATTGGGCAGATACTCGTTCTTGGAACCACTGTGACCATGCATGCCGATGACCACCGGAATTCTGCCAGTACGGTTTTTCGGAATGGCAAGAATGCCGGGAACTGTCATATCGACGCCATTGAAGAACTCGAAGCGTTCGAGCGTGAACTCGCCCTTGTCCTCGCGCGAAAGAACTTTCACTTTCGCCGGATCGGGTCGCGCGGGCATTTCTCCCAGGCAATCGAAGAGCGTTTTGCGAACCGCAGCGCGTCCTGTGGCTTGCCACTGTTTCAAATCGGTCGGCAGCGGCCATTCGGGCGGTCGAGCATTGCGAAACGATGTGGGAATATCTACCCAAGGTTCATTCTCGTACTTGAAGCCACCTTTGGATTTCTCCGGCGTGACGCGTTCTTGCGCGAGCGCACCAGCAGCCAACGCCCAAACGACCAAAGCAAAGTTTCGGGAGAGTCGAAACATGGTGGCAGGTCCTACTTCTTCACTTCGGCCGACATTTCCAAGAGTGCCTCGAGCATTTTGACCGACGCCGTTTGTTCCAGCCGATTCGTGCCGATCCACGTTTCATAACCGCCGAGGCGGAAATGCCGCGGCGTGGGAAGATAGCCGTAATAGCCGTGCGCGAGCGAAACCAGGAACGACGGTTGTTGTTGGCTGCGACTCTTGAACTCGAGGCCGATTTCGCAGAAGACTTCGCAGGGCATGGTGCCGAGGCAGACATCGCCGATGCGAAACACCTGCAGCGGCAGTTTCACGATGTCATCGGTGTAAGCGGCGAGCTTTTGAGTTCGCTCGGCATAGATGTAGGACAAATCTTGCTTGCTCTTCGGCCCCGCGGCGATCGTTTCCGCGGCCCATTTCTTTTGGTCTTCCGTCGGCTTCCGCCAGGCGACCGGCAATTCCCGATAGGCGGCGGCGAGCGAAACATTGTCTTGATGCTTCAGGTTTGCCACCGCACCTTGAATTTTCGCTGCGACGTCGTGAGCGACGTATTTCATCTGTTCATAAGGCTTCTTCGCTTTTCGCGGCTCACGGAAGTTGATGTTATTGATGTCGCCGCTGGTGCCATTGGCGAGCAGCGCTACAAACGGCGGCCGATCAACCGCGATGTCCTGCGGTTCGTCTTTGGTCAGCAGCGTTTTTAGCTGTTCGCAGCAAACACCGTAGTAATCAGCTGAAATATCGGCTTTGCCGACGCCGCCGACGTAGTGCAACGAGTAAGTCGCGAATAGCGATAGGTGGCGACCGTCGGCATTTTTGACCGAGATGAACGAAACCGTTGGATCAGTGGGCCCTGCGGGTTCAACGAGATTGGCATTGCCGGACGGCGGATTCATTTTCACCTGATCGACTTCGCCGAAAGGATTCACCGGCGCGGTCCCCGGTTTCATGTGCCAACGGCGATTGTTGACATGCTCGGGAATGTCGACCTTGCCGAACGCAATCTGTGCGGGTCGTAAGTTGTGATGGGCCCTCGCCACGCCATCCGCGATGCGCTGGGCAACGAACTGTTGATACTCATCGAGCGTTTGATCCGCCTGCAGTCGATTCTTGCCCAGCGCGCTACTGGCTGAGTGCGTGTGCGTGGCGCTGATCAGCACGTTGGTTGCCGGAATTTTCGTTTTCTCGGCAATGATTTTGCGCGCTTCGTCGCTAACCACGCGATGCACGCCAAGCAGATCGCAAACAACGATCGCCAGTGCTGTTTTGCCGTCGTC
>CAYMWL010000096.1:0-24914 GCA_964394305.1 uncultured Pirellulaceae bacterium | reverse complement strand
TGGTGATAGGTCGCTTCTTCTTCGCAGACCAAACAAACTTCGAACTTGAAAACGCGGATGTGCCCTTGCTGCCAAACCGAAACCCGATATTCGCGGCCGGCTTGAAACGGCAGATCGGAAACTTCGACCGTCGTCGGCCCCATACCCGTGTGCACGACGATCAAACGGAGCAAGTAATAAATCGACCATCCACCGATCCCCAGGAACGGCACGAGCACCGCAGTCATGAACCAGTCGCCTGGCCCAGCGACATGACTCCGAATGGCCCACACCGCGAGCACGCACGCGACCGCATTCCACACGAGCGTAAAGATGGTCGCCGCGAGCAATCGCCAGGCCGGTGTTTCGGTGCGTGGTAAACGATAGTTGAGTTCGATGCCCGGGCTGTTCTTCAAACCTTCAAGGTCGGGAATGCTGGGATACTCCGGCCGCGCGGGAATAACGTCGCTGAGCGCATCAAACTCGGTAGCTGTTTGTGCGATGGCCGAGCGACGTTCGATCGACACACCGATCCGCAACACCGTCCAGATCAAGCCCACTCCGCCCGTAATGGCAAACGCCACGGCTACCATGATGATCAACCAACGGCCGAGACCAATCGCATAGGCGGCGGGATCATAAGAGCCGATCAGCGACGCAATAACCGCCACGCCGACGAGAAAGATGGCCGCGAAGAATAGCGCTTCGCCCACGCTGCCGGCCAGGTTGGAACCGGTGCGGCGCTTACCACGTTTCTTCTCCAAAAAGCGAAACAAGCGGGCCACAAGGGGCTCCGTAGGGAAAATGCCCCAGCCGCTCACAGGAGAGCTCAGGGGAAAAGGCGGAATGATCGCAATTGATTATAGGACCGAGCGGTTTGCCACTCCAAGACCGTACGGGGCCGGTTTTGCGGTTTCTAGGCCGTAAAATCGGCAAATTCTGTTCCTTCGGGAATTTCCTTGAATTGACAAGCGCTATTGCGCCGGCCAAAAATGAATACGGAACAGACGTTCGTTACCCAGGCTCATCTTCAAACGAACGCCCCTTGCTTGGATTGTGGGCCGGCATCAGCAATGATGCTCCGGCGAAGATCACCGTTCGGACCGATCGCGCGGACATTCCGCTTGTCGCGATCATTGCTACTTGGAGTTTTGCATCGTGGCCGCACCTACCGGACCGTCGAAGAAAAAAGGTGACTTCACCGAGATCCTCCTCCGGCGACGCGTCGTCAGCCAGGACCAGCTCAACGAAGCCCGGCAAGTGGCAAAGGACGGCAATGTCAACCTGGCCGAAACACTGATCAAGCTTGGGTATGCGACCGGTGAAGAGGTGATGCGGGCCGTGGCTCAAGAACACGGCCGCGATTACGTCGATTTGAACGAAGTACAAATCCCGGAATCGGTCATCGAACTCGTGCCGGAATCGGTCGCCCGCGAAAATTCGATCCTCCCCCTGACCGAGGAGGACGATGCGCTGAAGGTGATCGTCAGCGATCCCTATGACATCGATACCATCGAAAAGCTCCGATTCATCCTGAATCGCAAGATCGAGATTGCCCTGGCCCCCCGCGACAAGATCCAGGAAGCGATCAACAAATACTACAGCCAAATCGAAGGTGAATCGGCGGACTCGGTGCTGCAAGAATTCACCGACACAGCCATCGACTTTACCGAGACCGAATCGGCGACCGTCGCCAGTAACAACGAAGCCGTCGACGAAAACAGCGCACCGGTCGTCCGGATGGTGCAACTGATGATTCAGGAAGCCGTTCAACTCCGGGCTTCCGACATCCATGTCGAGCCGTTCGAAGAGGTTGTTCGAATTCGCTATCGAATCGATGGCATTTTACACAAGCGAGATAGCCCGCCCCGCCGGCTCCTTGCGGCGATCATCAGCCGCATCAAGATTCTGGGGAAGATGGACATTGCCGAGCGACGTCGCCCCCAGGACGGGCGGATCAAGGTGACTGTCGGCGACAAGGATTTGGACCTTCGCGTCAGTATCATTCCTACCGCCCACGGCCAGTCGGCAGTCATGCGGATTCTGAACAAGGACAATATCAAAGTCGGCGTCCGGCAATTAGGTCTGCACCAGACTGATTTTGACAAGTTCCAGAGTTTGCTGAAACGACCCAATGGAATCGTGCTCGTAACGGGACCCACCGGTTCGGGGAAGACGACAACATTGTACGCCGCGCTCAACTCGATGAACCGGCCCGACAAGAAAATCATTACTGCCGAGGACCCAGTTGAGTACTACCTGCCTGGCATCAACCAGGTGGAGGTAAAGCACAACATCGGCCTCGACTTCTCGCGGATTATCCGCTCCATGCTACGGCAGGCTCCCAACGTGATCCTCGTGGGTGAAATGCGTGATGAAGAAACCGCGCAGATGGGTATCCAGGCATCTTTAACTGGACACTTAGTATTCAGTACCCTACACACGAACGATGCGCCCAGTGCCGTAACACGCATGGTCGACATGCATGTTCCCTCCTATCTGGTCGCGAGCAGTGTCGTTGCGGTGTTGGCGCAGCGCCTCGTGCGGCTCAATTGCCAGAAGTGCAAGCACCCGATTCAGCTACCCGAATCGGTTCTGAATGATGCGGGCATTCCTCTGGAACTGGCCAAGAAGGCGACGTTCATGAAGGGCAAAGGTTGCGGAACGTGCAACAAGAGTGGTTACCGCGGCCGGCAAGGGATCTTTGAGTTGATGATGATCACCTCCAAGATTCGCGAGCTGATCTTCAAGAACGTTTCCTCCACTGAAATACGTAAGGTTGCCATCGGTCTGGGGATGAGTACTCTCTATGTCGATGGGATTCGCAAGGTAATGGCCGGGATTACGACCTTGGATGAGGTTTATCGAAATGCCAAGCGGACGGAGCAGGACATCATTGCTGGATAGCCGGTCATTCCTCTCGAGTTTTGAAGAAGTGAGCAGCAGCTACTAATTCGCAGGCGAATCAAAAATCCATCCGCGGCGGGCCTTTGTTTGAGACCACTTTTTTAAGGGGCTGGGTCAACCTCCCCAGCGCAACGAGTGGCCCGAACCCATGGGCTAAAGCGACAAAATCATTCAAGCCAATTCAGTTCGAGAAAATGCTTTTCCCGGCGCGGCTTTGCCTGCGGCCAATGATTCATCAATAATCCAGGCGTCCTCAGGAACAGAGTCTCATCTAAATATCCGAGCAAACGCAGGGACAGCAGCGACACCCAGAACGCAGGCGGAATCTCATTCCAGCGTTTCAGGCATCGCTGCAAGTGCGCACGCATTACATCAAAACGGTTCACGAGTCTGGGCGAGGCCTTCGTTTTTCCCGCTCGTGCTTATTCATATTTTTCAGGGACTGATTTTCGCGGTTTTCGGCCGCGCGGCTGGTCTGCGCACCGATTACGCGAGCTCGAGGTTGAGCAATGGCATCGATTCTCATCGACAAACTGCTGCAAGCCGCCGTCAAGCAAGGGGCGAGCGATATCCATATTGTTACCGGTCAGCCTCCGGTGTTTCGACTGCACGGCCGGATGCGGAAGCTCGAGACCAAGGTTCTCGAGCCCGAAGACACCGTCGCCCTGATGAAGAGCATCGCCCCGGAGCGCTGCCAACGAGAGTTGCAGGAACGAGGTAGCGCGGACTTTGGCTTCGCCTTCGGCGACCTGGCCCGATTCCGCGTTTCGATCTTCAAGCAGCGCGGCCACGTCTCGATGGTGTTGCGGCAGATTCCGAATAACATGCTCACGCCCCAGCAACTGGGGCTGCCCGATGTGTGCGTGAAACTGGTGATGCGGCCCCGCGGACTGTTCCTCGTCACTGGCCCGACCGGCTCCGGCAAGAGCACGACGCTGGCCAGCCTAGTGAACTACATCAACGAGACGGTCGACCATCACATCATCACGATCGAAGACCCGATCGAGTTTTATCACTATCACAAAAAGTCGACGGTCAATCAGCGCGAGATCGGCGTCGACGTGCCGAGCTTTTCGGAAGCGATTCGCCGCGCGTTGCGACAAGATCCCGACGTGATTCTCGTCGGCGAAATGCGCGACTTGGAAACAATCGAAGCCGCCATCTCGGCCGCAGAAACGGGCCACGTGGTATTCGGCACGCTGCACACCAACAGTGCTCAAGGCACGATCAACCGTATCATCGACGCCTTTCCGGGTAACTTGCAGGACCAGATCCGCACGCAGCTGTCGACGTCGGTCATCGGCGTTGTGGCGCAAACACTGCTGCCGAAGATCGGCGGCGGCCGCTGTGCCGCATATGAGATTCTGGTCGTCACGCCGGGCATCGCGAACCTGATCCGCGAGAACAAAACGTTCCGCATCAACAGTGCGATTCAAACGGGCATGAAGTTCGGCATGCAGCTGATGGACGACCACTTGTTCCGCTTGTGGCTCGAACAAAAGTGCACGCTCGAAGACGTGTTGGGCAAAGCGCAAAACCAGGATGAACTGGCCAAGCGCATTCACAACGCCCAGCGCGGCATCATGGACGATCCATCGCAACAAGGTGGCCCCGACCTGAACGCCGCGCCAAAAGGCGGCCACGGCGGACACTAACTGATTCCCGACCCTGACTCCTGACTCCCGGTTTTCCCCTATGGCCATTCGTCGCATCGGTCAAATTCTCGTCGACATGGGTTTCATCTCCGATGAGCAATTGGAGATGTTGCTCGAAGAGCAGCAGAACCGCCCCGGCACCTTGCTCGGCAAGATCGCGCAAGAGCTGAACCTGGTCAACGAAGATCAGCTCGTGCAAGCGCTGTCGGAACAGATGGGGATGAAGGTCGTCGAACTGGGCGACATTACGTTGTCGGCCGATTTGCTCGGCAAGATTTCCGAATCGATGGCGCAGCTGTATCGCGTGGTGCCGATTCTGTTCGAGGGAAACACGCTGACCGTCGCTACGTGCGATCCGCAGAACATCACGATTCAAGATGAATTGCGGCAGATGCTCGGCTATCACATTCGGATCGTGATTGCGACCGAGACCGACATCAAGAAGACGCTCGATCGCTTCTACGCTTCCGACAAAGACACCGTTTCAAGTCTCGTCGCGGAACTAGCCAACGACAAAGAGCTTGAAGCCGCGATGAAAGCGGCGGAAAAAGGGAAGCACGATCTGGGCGATTTGGAATCGCTCGCCGATAGCGCGCCAGTGCGCAAGCTGCTGAACATGGTGCTGCTCCTCGCCATCAAGGATCACGCCAGCGACATTCACTTCGAGCCCTTTGAAGACGAATTCCGCATCCGCATCAAAGCCGACGGCGTGCTGTTTGAAATGGTCCCGCCGCCGCGTCACCTGGCCTTTGCCATTACGACGCGCATCAAGGTGATGGCGAACCTCGACATCGCTGAACGCCGTTTGCCGCAGGACGGGCGGATTGAATTGACGGTCGGTGGCCACCCGGTCGATCTCCGCGTCAGCGTGCTGCCCACGCTGTTCGGCGAGAGCGTCGTCATGCGGGTGCTCGATCGTTCGGTGGTGTCGCTCAGTCTGGCGAAAGTCGGCTTCGATCCCGGAATGCTCAAGACGTTTCGCTCGATCATCGATCGGCCGAACGGCATTGTGCTGGTGACGGGCCCAACTGGCTCCGGCAAAACAACGACGCTTTATTCTGCGCTCACCGAGCTCAATAACATCGAAGACAAACTGATCACCACCGAGGACCCCGTCGAATACGAAATCGACGGCATCGTGCAGATTCCCATCGACCACGAAATCGGCGTGACCTTCGCGGCTTGCTTGCGGGCCATTTTGCGGCAGGATCCCGATATCATTCTCGTCGGCGAAATCCGCGATCTCGAAACGGCCGAAATTGCGATTCAAGCCGCCCTCACCGGTCACATGGTGTTCAGCACGCTGCACACCAACGATTCGCCCAGCACGATCACACGTCTGAAGGATATGGGCGTGCCGACGTTTTTGATCACAGCCACCGTCGAGGCGATTCTCGCGCAGCGGCTGGTCCGCCGCGTCTGTGTCGCTTGCAAGGAAGAAGTGCCGGCGTCGGAAGACCTGCTATCCGAGTTGGGCATGAAGCTCAGCGATGTCGAAGGGAAACGCTTCTTCCGGGGCCGCGGTTGCGAGATCTGTAACAACACGGGCTACAAGGGGCGCGTCGGTTTGTACGAGTTGATGATCGTGAACGACACGATCCGCGACATGATTATGCAAAACGCCTCGGTCGATGACCTGCGCAAGACGGCAGTCGGTTTCGGCATGGTCACCCTGCGCGAATCCGGTATGAGCAAGGCCTATGAAGGTGTGACGACGCTGGAAGAAGTGGTGCGCGAGACGATTTTGGAAGCGTAAACAATTGTTGGTTCACAATTGAATTACGAATTGCAAATTTTGAATTGAGGTTGCAATGCCTACTTATCAGTTTGAAGCCATGGACGCGACGGGGGCGGAAATCCGCGACGTCATCGAGGCGCCCTCGGAGGAAGAAGCCCAAGCCACCATTCGCCAGATGGGCTACTTCGTCACCAAGATCGCTGCCAAGCGGCAATCGGGCGGCACGAAGGCCGGCCCTGGCGGCAAAAAGAAACGGGGTCTGGCCTTCGGCGGCGCGAGTAGCAAACAACTCGCCATGTTCACCAAGCAGTTGTCGATTCTGCAGGACGCCGGCCTGCCGATTCTTCGCAGCCTCCGCATTCTCGAATTGCAGCAAAAGCCCGGCAAACTGAAAAACGCGCTCGCGGATGTCGGTGACGAGATCGAAGGTGGCGCCACGCTCTCCGAAGCAATGGCCAAGAGCCCCTCGGTCTTCAGCCGGCTGTTCGTCAACATGATCAAAGCCGGTGAAGCGGGCGGTGCGCTCGAAGTGATTCTCCGCCGCTTGTCGGAGTTTCTCGACCGATCCGAATCGCTCAAAGCGAAGGTCAAGGGCGCGATGATCTACCCGGTCGTCGTCGTGATGGTCGCGATTTTGATCTTGTGCTTCATCATGATCAAGATCGTGCCGGTGTTCCAAAAGATGTTCGACGAGTTCGGCCTCAAGTTGCCGTTGCCGACCGAAATTCTGATCAACCTTTCAAAGTGGTTGGTCAAGGATGGCTGGTGGTCGATGCCGCTCATCCCTATTGTTTTGTTCGTGCTGATCAAGATTCTGCGGAAGTTCAAACACGGCCGAATGGGCTGGGACTTGTATTGGCTCAAGCTGCCGATCATCGGCATGTTGACCGAAAAGAACATCATGGCCCGCACCTCGCGAACACTCGGCACGCTGGTGGCCAGCGGTGTGCCCATCTTGGAAGCCCTCAATATCACGCGCGAAACCGCGACGAACGCCATGTTCGAGCGGATGTACGGCAAGGTGAGCGACGCGATTCGCGAAGGCGAAACCATCGCCAAACCGATGGCAGCAAACGCCAAGCCTGGCTTCCATCCGGTGACTGCAGCCCTCTGGTTTATGACTGGCGCTTTCATGCCGCTGATGGTGATGATGCTGCCCAAGGTTGCGGAGAAGGCCGGCGGTTACGGCACCTTCCTCACCTTCGCCGGCGCCGCGGGCATCTGCGGCCTGGCTTATTACCTGCTCAACATGAACAAGAGAGTGGTCGACGAACTCGTAGTGAACATGGTCGACGTCGGCGAAGAAACCGGCGAACTCGACACGATGCTTTACAAAGTCGCCGACGTGTTTGATGAAGAAGTCACGACGCTCACCGACGGTTTGATGAAGCTCATCGAACCGCTGCTCATCGTGTTCCTCGGGTGCGCGGTCGGTTTCATCGTCGTGAGTCTCTTCATGCCGCTGATCTCGCTCATTCAAGGTTTGACCTAAACGTAAAGCCGATTTCACCGCGACCACCGGCCCGACGCCGGCGGGGCGATGACTGGTCGGCTACCCGATATTCATGAACGACTTCGCGAACCGTCGCGAAAACTCCCCATACTCATCTCATCGCTGTTGTTTCAGGAGCCTGTTATGTCCACATCTCGCCGGTCCAGTGCACGAGCCTTCACGCTCGTCGAAATGCTGGTCGTGCTCGGCATCATCGGTGTCCTGATTGCGTTGCTCCTCCCCGCGATCATGGCCGCCGTTCGCAACGCGCGAAATGCAGCGATTGCGCTCGAGATTAAAACGCTGGACCAAGCTTTCGAAACTTATAAACAACAGCGAGGTGAGTATCCGCCGTGTTTCGGAGATTATGTGAGCGGCAACCTCGTCTACAACAACGCGTCGAACCGCGGCAACAGCGCCGTCGAACGGCATCTGCAGCGATGCTATCCGAAGTTTACGAATGCGACGGCGCGAAACACGTTCTACACCGCTGCGATGAATGTCGATCAGGGCGAAGCGCTCGTGATGTGGCTGAGCATGATCAGCACCGAACCTGGCAATCCCTTTGATAATTCGGCCACTGCCAGCCGGCACGGCTTCTACGAATTCGACGCGCGCCGCTTGATTGACAACAACGACTCGGACGGCATCTCCATTTATCAAGCCAAGTACTGCCGCGAGACCCCCTACGTTTACATCGAAAACCGCAACTATCAGCAACTGTCGCAGTCGGCCAGCCCCGCGAAAGTGACAACACCGGACGGCCGAACGGAAACCATGATGCCGTATGCTTCCAGCGAAGCGATGAATCCCTTCATGAACAAGTCGCGGTTCCAAATCCTGTGCACCGGACAAGATGGCGAGTGGGGCGCGGTTGCAACACCACCCAAGCTTTTCCCGAGCGGCGACCGCTATCAGCCAGCCGATCGCGATAACCTGACCAACTTCAGCGAAGGGAAGACCTTGGGCGATGCTCGCCCGCAGTAACGTGATTCGCGGTTGTTCGACGGATTTGTGAAGTGAGCTCAATGATGAAGACAAACCACTGGCAACGCGATCGAGGTTTCACGGTCATCGAACTGATGGTCGTGGTGACGATCATGGCCTTGCTGGTTGCCATGGGGCTGTCGGCGTTCAACGCAGCCGTTGCGCAATCGAAGATCAGCCGCACAAAGTCGATCATTGCGAAGATCGACCAGATGATCATGGCGAAGTATGAAACCTATCGCACACGACCGGTGCCGGTTCGATCGCCGGCTGGACAAGACCCTCGCTTGTCGGCCACCAATCGCTTGAATGCCATACGTGAGATCCAACGCATTGAATTGCCTGACCGAATTGTGGATTTGTGCAGCAGCACCGAGTTAGACGATTTTTACGCCGAGTCACCTCCGGTGCTCAACAGCATGTCGTCGAATACAGATCCGGTTAAATTCAATGTGAAGTTGAAACAGGTTGAAACCACTTCGCTGGCGAAGGCTTACAAGCGCAAGGCGCATGCCTTAATGAATGCCCCCGGCAATGCGAAACCGTGGACCGCGGCGCATCAGGGTGCTGAATGTTTGTACTTAATCATTTCCTGCATGCGTGATGGAGACAAATCGGGGCTCGACTTTTTTGACCCGAGCGAAATTGGAAATACCGACGACGATGCCATCCCCGAAATCCTCGATGCGTGGGGCAAGCCGATCGAATTCATGCGGTGGGCTCCAGGATTCACTCAGGAAAACGGCGCCCTGACGTTGCAGACGAGCGATGCCGTCAATGCTCCGGATCCTTTTGATCCATTAAAAGTGGATAGCCGTTGGCAATCCGGTGGCGGCGGCGCATTTGCCTTGTGGCCCCTCATCTATTCTGCAGGGCCGGATCGCGGCTACGACATTAACGCCAGTGCAGCCGATTACCGTGGCAATCCCACCCCGCTCAGCAATCCCTACGGTGCCGCTCCTCCGCTGCCAGGCACGCCTATCGATGTCGATTCCAGCGGCACACTCGAATACGGCGACAACATTACCAACCACTATCAGGAGGCTGAGTAATGATTCGTCGCCAGCCACACTGTGAATTTGCTGCAACGAGACAGCCCGGTTATACGCTGACCGAGTTGCTGATTGTGATCATGATCGCGCTGCTGCTGATGGTGGTCTCGTTGCCCACGATCAAGTCCGTGATGGAAGACGCGCGGCCGCGCGAAGCTTCGCGAATTCTCAATACGACGATCTTCACGGCCAAAGCGCGGGCAGCGCAAGCGGGCAACCCGGCAGGTATCGAATTTGTGTATGACACGAATGTCCCCGCCGGCTCGGCTCGCTGCACGCAGATGTATCTGTGCGAGATTCCGGCGATCTATGCGGGCGACACGACGGACGCTCGGGTATCGATCAATACCTCGATGAATCCCTGGCGGTTCACGTTTGCGTCCAATGCGGCGAACAACTTGCCCTCTCTCTTAGATGCTACCAATCAATTCACCATGAGGATCAACCACCGCGGGCCTTGGTACCCGGTGATTTCCAACGGCAGTCAATACGAATTCGACACCACGCGTTGGAACCGTGAAAATGGCGGATCCACTCCGCCGCGCCCTCCGACCTCCGATCCCAATGGCTACAGCTTTCAAATCCGTCGCCAACCGATTCGCGTCGGCAATCCCGTCGAGTTGCCCAAGTCCACCGCCATCGACATGACCTACAGCGGCATGGGCCCGGGCGGAACACAGTTTTTTGTTGCCAATGCTTCCGGGCTGCGAGTCTTGTTTTCGCCGACCGGCCATGTCGAGTCCTACACACTGGCTCAACCGCCAGCCATGTCGGGTGGATCGCCGGTCGTCGATACGCAAGCGGCCGTTGGCACGCTGCATTTTCTGGTTGGCCTGGCAGCGAAAGTCAGTCCGCCGGCCAATGTCTTTAACCTCGAACAGTCGAACCTGGCCGACGCCAATGCGTTGTGGGTTTCGGTCGGGCGAGCCACGGGAATTGTCACGACCAACGAGAACGCTGCCGCAAACCCCATGGGGCTTGATGCGACGGATTCAACGGTGGTGGGCAACTATTTGCAAAACTGCCGGCAGTACGCGACCAACCGCGAACAAAAGGGGGGCCGCTAAGTGATTCGGCATTTTTCCATACCAATGACGAGCCAGCCGCGCCGCGGCGTGAGCATTCTCGAAGTCCTCTTCGCGATCATGATTTCGGCCATCGGTTTGATGGGCGCGATCGCGGTCTTTCCCGCGGCGCTGCTGCAAACCAAGCGCGGCCAGCAATCCGACATGACCTCGATCGGCGCGCAAGAAGCCTTGCACGCGTTCGATGCCATGGGCATGCGGCGGGCCTCGCGCTGGCTCGACAACAACGGCACGCGAATCGCCGACCCCGATGGGTCGTTTGCTTATTGCATCGATCCCCGCTTCATGGCCGTCAACACGGGCGTGACCCGATTTCCCCATAGTTCCACCAACTCGCGGATGATTCGCGTCACGCTCGATAACGGCGCCGCGGCGGCCACCCCCACGGCAATGCAGCCCCTGCAGGCGAACTTGATATTCAGCATCGAAGACGATCTGGCCTACGATCGCTTCACGGGGACGTTCAACGGCATCGATCAATCGACGCAGCAAGCCGCGTCGCTCTTCGTGCGCGACGGCAGCCGAAATCCACTCAAGCGCGAGTTCCATGGGCACATGTCCTGGATGGCCACACTGTCCCCCAAGATCGAACGTCTGCAAACCGGCGGCGTGGTCGAAGATCGCTACGTCCTTTCCATTGTCGTCTTTTACGATCGGCCCAGCCAGTTGCAAACGACAGGCGGCTTCGCTCTCAGCGAATGGGAGTTGGACGTGGTCACGATGTACGGCAACGGAGACGGCGGTGGTGACATGCAACTTCGCATTCCGACTGCGGGCAACTTCACCGTTGCCGCCAGCAACACCGACGAACAAACACGCCGGCTAAGCCTGTTTCGCGATCAATGGATCATGCTGATGGGCAATCCAACCGTTGGCAACGGCCAGCGCCAAATCACCATTTGCCGTTGGTATCGAGTGCTTGATTCCGACGACCCGAATGGAAACCTGGTCGACGTCACGCTGGCCGGCTCCGATTGGGAAGTCCCTGCCGCACAAACCACAGCCGTCGTTTGCCAGGGTGTGGTTGCCGTGCTGGAAAAGACCATCAAATTGGAGCCCCGCAACTAAGCGTGCGGGGCCGCCGATTCCAGATATTTGTTTCGTCGCTTAGTTCGTTTGACTTATCGTTCGAGAGCTATTCAGTCCGCGGTTTCAACGCACGCACGCTCGCACAAATGCACTTCCGGCTCGGAACAGGCGGCAAGTGGCAACGGCGGGCGTCATCGCCACGAACTTGGGGAAGAGGATCGTCCTATGGCCACCACACTTGCCGACCGCAGCCCCCTCCCGCGTCCATTGACCAAGCGTCGCAAAAAGCGTCGCGGCCTGGTGCTGCTGATGGTGGTCAGCCTGCTGGCCCTCTTCCTGCTGATGGGGGTCACATTCGCGATCCTCGCGATCCAATACAAAACCGCCGCCTCCGTCCAAGCCCAAGTCGGCGTCTACGGCGACCCACCGATGCAGGAGATGGAAACTGCCTTGGGAGCGGTGCTCTACGACTCGAATGGCCGCGGTTCGTTGCAGGGGCATTCGCTGCTGCGAGATCTGTATGGAACGGATTACGTTTTAACGACGGTTGCGAACACCACCGTCAATGATGCACCACGCAAGTCGGCCAATAACCAATTCGTGGTGTTCAGCATCAACGCAACCGCGCAGATGTCGACTGCGCCCGGTTACTACAACGGGCGTGTGATCACATTCATTACAGGGCCGGCTGCCGGAATCAGCTCGCGAATCGCCGGCTATGAACCGTTCGACCCGAATCCCGGCGCTGGTGGCGCTACAGAGCTTTATATTGAACCGCTAGTAGGCACCGGCGGCAACCAAGTCAACCCTGCGAATGGCGACCAGTTCGTCATCAACGGCGCTCCGTTCAATGGCATGGGCTTCGGCTATGACCCGGCGACTTATCTGTTGGACGCAGTTGATGCCAGCGGTTCGTCACAGCAAGTCACCCTGCTACCTCACTATGCAGGCTATGCGGATCGGCAAGTTTATTCGACCAATGGAACGCCGATTGCGCCCGACGTCGGCGGCGCCGACGAGCCTTATGATTCCCCCGGGTGGCAAGATTTAGCACTATCCGTTGTACCTCCCGGCTTGATTGCCTCGGCCGCTGGCAACAACCGTTTTTCTGTGCCGCTCATTCCGTCGTTTCATCGGCCAGAACTCGTGAATTTCTGGCTCAACAATTGGCCCGGCGGCAGTCCTCAACTAACTCAAACCAATCACAAGGATTTCGCGCGGAAGATCATCTTTCGCCCCATGCCGTGGGACCATCCGAACTTCACAGGGAGCAATCCCGATCTGACGCCAACGGGCAATACCGATGCTGCCTATCAAACACTGATTGGTTTGATGGCACAGCAGGGTGCGCTTAACGGTACACCCAGCTGGCATGCGGTGTGGGATGTCGACAACGACGGCGACGGCGTGCGCGATAGTATTTGGGTAGACGTCGGAATGCCCGTGATGACTAGCCCAAGCGGTCGTCGTTACAAGCGACTGTTTGCGATTCTCATCAAGGATTTGGATGGCCGCCTGAATTTGAACGTGCATGGCAATCTAGGGCAGATCAACGCCGCTGGTCAGCCGAATGTGCAAGCGACGACAAACATTTCTTATCCGTTTCCAGCGTTTGGAATTAGCGCATTGCCGGCAACGGTGAGCTTTCCCCATAACGCCACGGGCTTGTTGGGAGTAACACGCCAGTTGCAGCTGCCGCGCGGAATGGGTTTTGGTCCCGCCGAAGTTGATTTTGGCAGCTTGCTAGACATCCCCTCCTCTTCCATTCGCGGTCAATATGGCAACATTCTGCAAGCGCGGTATGGCGGCGATGGCGTACCTGGCACCAATGGCGATGACTCATTGAGTGCTGTGAAAATGTCGGGTGTCCCGGCGAACTATATCGCCGACTCTTGGTACGGTAGTCCTCCCGACGTCTGGGGCCGCAACGCAGTTGCGGTCGATTTCGGCGGCAGGCCGTTTTTCTATCGTGAACGGATCAACGCGACGGGCGAGACGATCGACGACCCTTACGAAATGCAATGGGATCCCCGCACCGCGATCCATGATACCCCGTACACGCCAGGACATATGGAGCATCTGGCGCGCACTCATGATCACGATGTGCAAGGCTTCCCGTTGCAGCAGCCCACCTTGGTAAACAGTCTGTTTCAAGGGGTGGGACAACCCAACTTTGACAACGGCTCTTTTCAAAGAGTGCGCGAATCACTCACGACGATGAGTTCGTCGGTGCCAACCGTTGCCCCGATCTTTCGGCCGCAATTCCGAGCTGCGCTTGGAAATAATACCGTGTCCGCAGCCAATGGCGTGACCGTCATTGATCTCTACAAGGCAATGTATCTGCAAGATACGCCCGCCATTGCTACCAATCCAAACCAACTGCGCGCCGAGTTGGCCAAGATCATGCCTTGGGAATTCTGGCAAGGAAAACCGCTTGATCTCAATCGTTACCTGAGCAACGGGACGGATGATAACGGCAACGGCGCCAATGGTGAAATGACCGAAGCCTTCGCCGGCGAAACTGCGTTCGGCACCAATGGCTCGGTTCCCTCGGGCGGCAATCTACCGGCCGGCTTCAGTGGCACACGTGGATTTCACGTGAACGGCATTGATGCCAACAATGACGGCAACCAGGATGGCACTGCCGCTCAACAACCCATGGACCGCGTCAATGCCCGCCACCTGCTTGCCCGGCATTTGTATTGCTTAATGATGGCTCTCAATGGCCGTGGGTACAATCCACCCACCGCGACTCAAGCCGGCACTGCACCAAACACGGCTCGCATGTTCGCGCAGTGGGCAGTCAATATCGTCGACTTTCGCGATACCGACGGCATTATTACGGGCTTTGAATATGACACCAACCCGTGGAACGGTTGGGGCGTGGATGGCAACCTGGGTACGACAAATGATCCCGAGCGAGCAGTTGTCTGGGGATGTGAATCACCCGAGTTACTGCTGACTGAAGCCATTGGATTACATGATCGTAGGGTAAAGGATACTGCTTTTGATCCAACTGGTAAAAAACGTAACGAGACGAACGCTCCAGACGACGACCTGGACCAATTTCGCATGCCGCAAGCTTCCGTGTTTTTCGAACTTTACTGCCCGCGAGCACACACAACTTACAATCCGGGTGCGACAGGCGGTGAAGCGCTGAACAACCCGCAGATGCCATTTGAGCTTTACGACCGAACGACTGGAAAGTTGGCATTGGACCGAATGGCACCGGGTGGTAGTCCAGTTTGGCAAATCGCACTAGCGCGGCTTCGGAAAAATACCCCCAACGGAATTCCGACAACCGCATTCCTCCAAAATCAAGCAAACTGGCAAAATGGCGGCTACTCCGATCCAGTTGACAATCCGAACCTAAACACTCTTCCATCGTACCCACTCCAGTACGATCTTCGCGACCCGCTCCAAACTGTCGAGATCGAGCGCTATGTATGGTTCACTAGCAACAATCCGACCGGCGCAAAACAGAACCGCGTTTTCTACAACCGTCTAGGTTGGAATGCACAACTGGCACCTGGCCAGTACATGGTTGTTGGTCCCCGAGAGCAGACACACATCGGTTCGAGAAAACTCGACAACGGTTCGGGAAGTCTTTGGTTTGGAAATTCACCTCAACATATTTACTTGTCGAACGCGACTGGCGTGGAAGTGACTGACGCGATGGGTAATCCAACGTCGAAGATCAGTTCGCCTGCTGCTACAGCAGAGATACAACCAGTAGCTCCCATGGTTGTAATGATGCGCCCGCCAGATACTTGGAGCGCAGCCAAACTGAACAATACACAGCATTGGGTGGGTGTGAATGTGACAGCCCCACTGCCGCAGCCTGAAGTAGGCAAGCCACCGTTTTATCTTGAATACAACACTGCAAACGACGGCCGGACGCCATTTGATGCTTACGACGATCCGAACATGCCGACGAATCTTTTCCCCGACACTCCAATGGACAATTCTAGACTGCTTGGGCCCCCCGAGAACATGCTCGAATCGCGTGTGTATGCAGACGCTTCTGCGATTTTTCTGCAGCGCCTGGCTGACCCGACACGCCCGTGGGACCCGTTGAGCAACCCTTATATCACCGTCGATTTCTCCACCATCGACGTCACGGTGTTTACGGGAGAGGAAGACACCAACCAAGACTTTGCGCCTGACCCGGCACAACCCGCCAACCGCGTGCCGCTTGACCCTTCCGATCCATTGCCAGGTGGAAATCGGATTACGAACTTTGCTACTGCACAGCGTGCTGCAGCAAGTGGCAACATGTGGTTCCCTCGGTTTACACAAACCGCGAATAATCCCGCTCCGGCAACTTCTACAGATGAATTCTTCCGACTCGGCATGCACCACACTCTCGGATACCTCAATGAAGACTTGGGGCAGATTCGAGATGCGGCGTCGAGTGGCGGTCCTCAATATGTTGGCGACCCTGTCGATACTGCCAAGCCGTTTCCATGGATCACGTGGAACAATCGACCCTACATGAACGCTGCGGAGTTGTTGTTAGTACCAACAAGTGCCCCCAATCGGCTCGTGCTGGAGATTTCACCGGACAATCCTGTGATTCCGGACACGCCACCTACAAACCCGTACACTGCGAACACAGGTGTGGAGTTGCGTAAGCCGTTCGGCCACTTGATGAACCTGTTGCAAAGTCAGCGGGATCAGCCAGCGACGAACGCAGCTTCAATGAGTATGGCAAGGCTGCTCGATTATGTCGAAGTCCCTTCCAATTTCGTTGCGGCGGAACGCTGGTACAGCCCTGGTCCGCTGTCGAATACCGATTCGCCTGCACCAACTCCGCCACAGTTGCGGCCTGAGTATGCTCCTCCATACTTGTATCGACCACCTTTTAACAGGCTGTCACGTTTCCGCGATCCAGGCAAGATTAACATCAACACCATCTTTGATCCTGCAATCTGGAATGCCATTGTCGGATACGACGCATCGGGTACGACTCCGCTGAATGCGGTCCGCACGACTGCATCGTCCGAAGTGTTCCTGAGTCGCCAAGGCTTTGGTGGCGCTGTCGGACAAATGAATAATGGCTATCCCTCGATATTTGCCAACCCATTCCGACCAGCGGATACGGCGGACCTGATGCCCAACGTGGCCGACATGCGGAATCATTCGCCGGCAGAGGTGAGCTTGCTTCGGCCCAAAGAACCGACGTCGGGGCAACCGCGGCCGCATCGTGAGCCGCTGTTCGTAAACCACTCCAATAACTTGCCCAACGAAACCGATCGGCATGCGTACTTCCGTTACCAAGGCCTGCAAAAGTTGCCCAACATTATCGGCACGCAGTCGAATTGCTATGCCGTTTGGATTACGGCTGGGTATTTCGAAGTCGAGGATAGCAGTACGGGTGTCGACGCCGGCCATCCAGACGGTTTCCAGTTGGGTCAAGAGCTCAACCTCGATACGGGCAATGCTCAGCGGCATCGGTCGTTCTTTTTGATCGATCGATCGATTCCTGCCGGGTTTGTGCCGGGGTTGAAACTCAATACCGATAACTGCATTTTGCTCAAGAGGCAGATTGATTGACGGCTGGCAGAGTTGACGTAAGTGCCTGGAAAGTGGCGAAAGTCACGTGTTGAATAATTTAACGCTGTTAAGTGCGCCAAACGCTTGTTTGGCGCTGGTTTTTGGGTCCGCGAGGGGGTACTTTTTCAACAAACAGGACGGGATTTTGGTCGCTGGCGACGGGGACTTACGTCGACGGGGCTGGTCGTGGGTCGGGCGACAGGCAACTGAGCATGGTGAGGTGAGTGATGTCCATCGCGGTGCATTGCGAGCATTGTCAGCAGGCCTTTCATGTCCACGACAAGTGGGCTGGCAAGCGGATCAAATGTCCGGAGTGTCAGGCCCGGGTGGATGTGCCCGCCGTCGATGCGGCGGGGGATCCGCTGAGCGATTTTATGAGTTGGGCCGGAGGCGCCGCACCCGCGGGGCACTCGGCAGCCGAGGACGATGTGAAGTGGTATTTGCAAACCTTCAGCGGCCGACAATACGGTCCGGTCGAACGACGGCTGCTGGACTATTGGCAGCGGCTGGGAGCGATCTCGGCCCGCAGCCAGGTGCTGCGGGAGGGGGACACGCAATGGCGTTGGGCGAGCGAGCTGTATCCGCAGTTGGCCGGCCCGGCGATGCCCGCCGCGGCGGAAGGATCGGGGTTGCAGTGGTGAATGAAATGCAGAATGTCGAACGCAGAAGGCAGAACGGCGGAACGATGAATACCAACTTCCAAGGTTTGCGGAAACAGTCTCGCGCTGCGTTTACGCTCGTGGAAATGTTGATCGCGATGGCGCTCACCTTGATCCTGGTGTATTCGATCGCGGAGTTCTATGCGTACATCGGCAACGCCGTGCGCGACGGCCGGGCCACGATCGAAATGGGGGGCCAACTCCGGGCGGCGACCGCGCAATTGAACGACGACCTGCAATCGCTGACGCTGCGGCCCACGCCGTGGATCGATCCGAATTCTTCGCCGGGTTATTTCACGATGTATGAGGGGCCTGGATATGATGCCGACCCAGAAGCTGCGGGAATTACCGCAGGTGCTCACAGCTTGGTTGCCGACAATCCCGCTCCAGGCGATGGCATTCCCGATTTGATTCAGAACAACAATATCACCAACCTTTTTGGCGACGGCGATGATGTGTTGGCTTTTACGATTCGTGCCAAGGACATTCCTTTTCAAGGTCGTTACAACGGCACTGTAACCACTTCTCCGTTTGCGGAGGTGATTTGGTTCACAACATTCGTCGATGCGGATGGTGATTCGGTTTGGGATGTCGGCGAATTTCGATTTCTCTGCAGACGACTTTTACTGATTCTTCCGAACGCCCCTAGCCTGAGCGGAGGCGCAAATGGTGTGCTTTCGACCCCGGGTTCACAAGCAAACGCAGTCACGAGGCTGAAGCAAATTCAGCAGGATCATGATATCTCTGCCACGATCGTGACCGACTCGAGTGGAAACTATTACGTCAAGGCGAACTCATTGTCCGATTTGTCGCTTCGCCAAAATCGTTTTGCCTGCAGAATGTCAAGTAATGCGACTGCAACGAGCAACTTTCCTCACGGCTTGGACATGAATCCGAACCAAATGGATGTCAACCCTAATAGCAGTAGTCCACCCGCATTGCGTGCATACGTGCTGGATGGCGTTATGCGGGGCGAAGATCGGGTGCTGACAAACGTACTTGCTTTTGACGTTCGCGTTTTCGATCCTGAAGTGCGGATCTATCGCGATGCCGATTCGGTAACAGCGCTTGTTCCAGGTGATCCAGGTTACCGTACTGCTGCTGCGGTTGGTAATCAGTTCCAAGGGCAAGGTGCGTGGGTCGATCTATATTTCAATCAGGGATTAACGCGAGAAGGAGGTGCAGCAGTGTCCACTCACTTTTCGCGTGTACCCAATAACTTCTCTTACGGGATTTGGGATACGTGGCCCTTAACGTACGAGTTGCAGGGGCCTGGCAACGGTCGGGCATTTAACGGGTTGGATGACGACGGAGCCAATGGCGTCGACGACCCAGGCGAGCGGCAAACGCAGCCGCCGTACGCCGTGCCCCTGCGCGGCATTCAAGTGCGGATTCGGATCTATGAGCCGCATACGCGGCAGATGCGGCAAGCGACGGTCGGGGCCGATTTTGTCGGCGATTAGCGACTTGATCAAACGTGAACAGGTGTATACAATTGAGGCCAGGCGAGTTTGCTCTTTGGCAATTCGGGTCTCAGCTGTTTTTTGGGCTGGGGTCGGCTTCTTTGATGATGTCCCCTTTGGAATTCATCACGCCGACGGGGCTGCCACCGGCAAGGCGCAGCGCTTCGGCCAGCGATTCTTGATTAGTGACCGCCACATATCGCTTGCCGCCGAGCGTGTGGATCTGGGCCATGGCCGCGGCGAGGGTCGCGGTGGTTTCGACCGCAACCAACATGTCGCCGGCGATGATGTCGAGCAAACCGTCGTTGGCAGGGGTTCCCTGATAACGAGCGAGAATTCGATTGACGACGGCCGAGTGCGCTTTGTTGGTCATCTGGTCCTGCAGCAAGAGAGCCCCTGCACGTGGCTGCTAGAATAAGACAGCCCATTTGGTTCCGCCACCCCAAATAAGTAAAGGAATTCGCTACAGTATCGGCTGGGGTAGTGACAACGGTGCGTCACCACCCCACTGCATCGAGAATTGCTTATTTGTTGTTTTTTCGATCGGCAGGGAAGGCTCCCAACAAAACGTTTGCAGGCTGCTAAATTCACCTCATCCAATTCCGCGTTTGTCAGCGAAAGAAAGACACCAGCCAGTATGGAACTGCGAAGCCTCGGTCAAACGGGTTTAAAACTTGCGCAACTAAGTTTTGGGGCGTCATCCCTGGGGCAGGAGTTTCGCAGCGTCGACCTGAATGAAGCATTAAGAAGCGTGCGGACCGCGCTCGATTTGGGCATGAATTTTATTGATACCAGCCCTTATTACGGCCGCGGCATGAGCGAAGTGCTGTTGGGTGTGGCCTTGCGTGACGTGCCGCGGGATCAATACCTGCTGGGCACTAAGCTCGGCCGATATGATGCGGCCCACTTTGATTTTTCGGCGCGGCGGGTGGTGGAGAGCGTCGACATCAGCTTGCACCGCATGGGTGTCGAGTATCTCGATATCATGCTGTGTCACGATATTGAGTTCGTCGACATGCGACAGATCATCGACGAGACGCTGCCGGCGCTGCGGAAAGTGCAACAGGAAGGGAAAGTGCGATTCATCGGCATCAGCGGCTACCCGATGAACATCTTCAAGTATGTGCTCGATCAGCAGCCCTTGGATGTGGTTCTTTCTTACAACCATTACACGCTGCAAAACACGATGCTGGCCGACATGCTGCCGTATCTGCAGAGCAAAAACGTCGGTGTGATGAACGCGGCGCCGTTCTCGGCCCGACTGCTCACCGAGCAGCCGCTGCCGAAGTGGCACAAAGCAACGCCGCAGGTGCGCGCGATTGCCAAACAAGCGGCTGACCATTGCCGCAGCCGGGGCGTGGATATCGCGCAGCTGGCCGTGCAGTTCAGCATCGCCCATCCGGCGCTCACGACCTGCATTGTTGGCTCGGCCAATCCTGAAAACGTCAAGAAGTGGGTCGAGTGGGCCGCGCTGCCGCTGGATCAGCAGTTGCTCAGCGAAGTGCAACAGATTTTGCGGCCCATCCACAACTGGTTTTATGTGGAAGGGCGGAAAGAAAACAACGACCCTGGAGCAGGTGCTTAGGGTTTATTCGTTCAGGATTTCGTTTCAGATTCTTCGTTGTAGTCGTGCGAGGTTGGCATGCTGGCGTGGGGAGAAGCAGCGCCGATGTTTACGGCGCGAAGTTCCGTCAACGAGAAATTTCATTTCAGCACCGCTGCCGGACGATACGTTGTCCTCTGTTTCTTCGGTTCGGCGTCGAACGGCCGCAGCCAGCAGATTTGGGCCGATGTCGAAAAGCACAGCGAGCGGTTTGATGTTGAAAATGTGATGTTCTTTGGCGTGACGACGAACCCCGCCGATCAACCAGTCCTGGAGAGCCGCCCCAAATCGCCGGGAGTGATTCACTTCTGGGATTTCGATTCGGCCATTAGTCGCTTGTTCGAAGTTGCCGGCGAAGGCCCGTTGTACCGGCCGACAACGGTCGTGCTCGATCAGTCGCTGCGGATTCTCACGATTTCGCCTTGGCCCGAAAATGTGGCCGAGCATATTCCGAACGTACTGCGATTCATCGAACGGCAGCAGCCTCTCACAAGCCCGGCCTTCGTGGCGCCGGTGCTGATCGTGCCCAATGTTTTTGAGCGTGAGTTCTGCCAGTCGCTGATTCAACTTTATGAGCGGCATGGCGGAACCGAGTCAGGTTTCATGCGCGACATCAACGGCAAGACGGTAGCAGTAACCGATCCGAATCATAAGCGCCGCTCGGATTACGAGATCACCGATGATACGCTGATCCGGCAAACGCAAATCCGCATGCGCAACCGCCTGCTTCCTGAAATCAAGAAGGCATTTCAGTTTGATGTCACGCGCATCGAGCGGCACATTGTGGCCTGTTACGACGCAGCGTCCGGTGGCCACTTTCGTGCGCATCGCGACAATACAACGCTGGGCACTGCGCATCGACGCTTTGCTGTGACAATAAATCTGAACGCAGAGGAGTTCGAAGGAGGCAACCTGCGATTTCCCGAGTTTGGCCGCCGAGCCTATCGAGCGCCGACTGGAGGCGCCGTGGTGTTTTCCTGCTCACTACTGCACGAGGCGACGCCGGTCACGCGAGGGAAGAGGTATGCGTTTCTGCCGTTTCTCTATGACGAGGCCGCCGCGAAAATTCGGCAGGCCAATTTGCAATACGTGTCGCTCGACGATCAAAAATAGAACTGGAGTACGGTGGTCTATTTCAAGGAAGAACGCAGCTGCTCAAGCTGTTTGCGAACTTCTTCCAAGCGCTGCGTAGCGCGCTTGAGTTGCTCGCTGTCGCCACTTTGCTTGAATGCCTCCTTCAAGCTGGCTTCGGCCTCTTGCAGAGCTTTATCGAGCCCTTCGAGCGCGTCGGCCTTTTTCGTGGGAGGACCGATTTCGGCCGGGACTGCCATCGGTGGCAGCGCTGGTGCGATGGGAACAAGTCGGGCTGGAGCAATCGCGGGCACTGCCGGAGCAATCGGCAGTGGCACACCGGCCGGAGCGAAGCCGAAGCCGCCGATTTTGATCTCGGCGCCTTTCTGTGAGTACTGTTCGTAAATCTTGTGAGCTTCGGCGTCCTTGGTCTTCAGATCGTCGGCGTTCTTGGCTTCGTATTTCTTGGTAGTTTCTTTGCCGTCCTTGGTTTCAGTCACCTCGAGTTGCAGGCCTTTATCGGGATCGTCCACGATCTTTACCTGACGATCTTTGTCTTTGACTTCGGTCGTTTTGATTCCGTTCTCGACTTTGATCTTCGTTTCCACTCCGCCACCGACCGCACCGGCAGCGATCGCCACACGAGCTCCGGCGATGCGAATGCCGCCCGGGACCGGTGCAAAGGGAAGAACGCGTACATTGCCCGCAGCGGGGTTGTTCGCATCTTTGGTTGATGGTGGCGTGAGTGCTTCCGTAGCTCGGCGAGAAGCAGCACCGAGATCGCCCTGCGAGATCCGTTCGAGCGCTTGCCTGGCAGCATCTTTCACTGCAGGGGTTCCTTTGTCGAAGTGACCCTTGAGAATATCAAAGGCCCGCATCGACATTTCTCGGCTGTCACTGGCTGCAGCTTTCTCAAGCGCGGGAACTGCACTTTCGCCCGCGGCCGCCAGTTTGGCAGAAGCCGATTGCCGGTCGTTATATTCATCGGCGTCGAGTTGCTTGATGAGCGTAGCGATATCGAGCTTTGCTGGCTCTGCCGCCACAGGTTTCTCGTTTGCCTCTTGAGCGCCCACTTGCCAGCAAGAGACCGCAAGCAGTAGTACGGAGAGCCCCAACATCGGGTAAGACAACTTTTGGCAATGCATGGCAACACCTCGGCATGATGCGGAGAGGGATCATTCTAGCCCTCGTATGTTACCGCACGGCCGAGTTTCTTGCAGCTGCTTTTTGCGGGCGATTTACCTACTCTCCATCGAAAAGTTCTTCTGCCAGCAGATCTTTTTCCCAGGCTTCGATGGCGTCGTAAACCGTGTCGAACCACACTGCAGGAATCGCGGGAACCGCTTCCTTCGATTCGGTCGTGGGGCGCGTGCGCGGCAGGGTGATGCGAAAGCCTGGGCCTAGTGGGGGTTTGGTTTCAATCTGCACGCGGCCACCCAAGTGATGAGCGATCATGAAGACGGAAAGCAGATCCATATCGAGGCCGAGCGGCCATTTCTGCAGCGGAATCGCGGCCGAGAACAACGACGCGACATGGCCATTTGAAAGTTCGGCAAAATCGCCGCGAACCATGATGTCGAGCGGATCGCCGCTGGGATTGACCACGGCAACTTGCACCTGCATCGGCTCTTCGTGCAGATCGGCAATCCGACGGACCATGAGCGCGAGCAATCGCTTCAGCATGCCGCGATCCGTCGACAACGTCAGGTCGGCAGGAACATCGGCGATTTGCAAATCAATGTCATCGGCCTTCAAGCCTTCGCTCGTTCGCGTGGCGAGATCCTGCAGCATTTCTCTTAAGTTGATTTGCGGCTCATCACCTGTGGCCGACCCCACCGTATCGCTCAGAATCAACTGAACTGTTTTCACCATCAGTTCAGCTTCGCGGCGGGCGACAGCGACCAGATTCATGTTCGCGATTTCGTCCATCTGCACACGAATACGCTTTTGCACTGGCGACTGCTGCATGTATTCGACCAGCGCCTGCCAGGCGTTGTGCAACCGGCCTTCGAGCGCGGTGGCCGCCGTTGCCAAACCTCGCACGCGGTCCATGATGATCAAGCGATGCAGCACGCTCAACTTTTCTCGGTTCAAGCGATCACGATCTTCCAGTGCCTGATGGTAATCCAGGCCGCGGAGGAGCGCGCCGGTGACTTCTTCTTCGTTCCAGGGCTTGGTGATGTAGCGAAACGCGCCCCCTTCGTTAACCGAACGAATGGCAGCTTCGAGATCGGAATATGCGGTAGTGAGAATGCGAACAATGTTGGGATGCCGATGGCGCAAATGTTCCATCAGCGTCACGCCGAGCTTGCCGGGCATGCGTTGATCGGTGATGACAACGCCGATGTCTTGCGCATTGGTCGCCAGCAGCGCCAGCGCGGCGTCGACCGAATTCGCCGTGACGATCTGAAAGCGATCGCCGAACAGCCGCGTGAAATATTTCAGGGCTTGGGCTTCGTCATCGACGTAGAGTATTTGTTTCTGCGAAATTTGAGTCGTCATGCAAGGTACCTTCTGAAGGAACGAGCGGCAGGTCGAACGAAACGTCCGTTCCCACCTGCTCGGTACTGCGGAGCTCGAGGCGGCCGCCGTGATTGCGGATGATCGTATCGCAAATGCTCAAACCCAGGCCTAGTCC
>CAYMWL010000095.1:0-24957 GCA_964394305.1 uncultured Pirellulaceae bacterium | reverse complement strand
CTGCTGGGAAACGATCGACGTGCAACCCGGCCTGACACCGTCCGACTACAACGCGCTGGGAATGGGAACCGACCAGCGGATTCCACCGCTGTAAGCCCTAGCCCTGCAATGAACGGCAAGCGGCGCGACTGTCGCTTGCTAACGTTTGAACTCGGTTGATAATACTGTTGGGCCAATCGAGTATGTGCAATGCCGTTTCATGAACAACCAGCGAGCGAATCGAACGCAAAGGATGCTGATGCAAAGTGGCGGCCAGAATCTTGGGCGGTCTTCTCGGCGCTTCCGCTGCTCCTTTCTCTCAGCATCCATCTGTCGACCATGCTATTCCTGGTCTGGTGTATGATCCCCGGGAAGGAAGTATCGGTTGCCTCGGAAGTAGTGCGGCAGGCTGAGATCGTGCTGGTCAGTGCGCATCAACACCGAGCGGAGAACTATCTCGACGATGCCACAGAAACCAGTCTGTCTCAGGCCAGTCAAGCACAGTCAACTGCTGCGGTCAATCAACAGCCGGACGCCCTGCCGCAGGAAGAGACCTTCGAACTTCCTGCCAATTTCAAATTGCCGACGACACCAGGGCTGGAGTTGCCAGGCGAAAATTTGCTGCCGGGGATCGATGGCGGCGTCGCCGCGAACCGCCGCCTGCCGTCCGGCATCGATGAAGCCGCGATCGTCGCCGAGGATGCACGTCGCCGCGGCGCGGGCGAAGTCCTGATCGGTACACCAGGCGGCTTAACCGTATTCGGCGCACTAGCCCGCGGGCGATCGTTTGTGATGGTCATCGATCGGTCGGCAAGTATGGGCGATCAGGGCTTGGGGGCCATTCGCGCGGCTGCCGATGAATTGTCGCGGCAACTTGATTCGCTCGACGAGAAGCAGCGCGTGCAGATCGTCGCCTATCACGCCGCGCCGTCGCTGCTCGACACGCATTGGTTGCCCGCCACGCCGCAAAACAAAGAGCGGCTGCTGAAGTATCTACGCGGCCTGCCGGCGTTCGGCAGCACCAATCACACAGCTGCGCTGACGACCGCGCTCAAGCTCAAACCTGAAGTCATTTTTTTGCTGACCGATGGCGATGAACCCGGCATGGATCCCGGCCAACTGCGGATCGTACGCGAACTGGCGCGCGGCCGCACGTCGATCCATACCATTCACTTTGGGCGCGGAAGCGATGCGGCGGCCAGCGATCATTTCATGCGTAAGCTGGCGGCCGACAACGGCGGCAATTATGTGTATGTGAATGCCGATAAGTTACCATAACTGGCAAACAGCGCATAAAGAAAGCTCGCCCTGGTGAGGGCGAGCTTTCTTCGTTTTCAGATTGCAAGTTGCAAATTAGAATTGATACGAGCTTCCGCAACCGCAGCTCTTCTTGGCCATCGGGATGTCGACCTTGAAACCGCTTTGTTCCAGCCCTTCGACGAAGTCGATCGTGGCGTCTTCCAGGTACAGTTCGCTCTTCTTGTCGACCACCAGATCAACGCCGTGGAACGTGTACTTGCTGTCGGCCTTTTCGTCGAACTTGCTGTCGAGGTCCAGCTTGGGCGAGTGGCCGCTGCAACCGCCGGCCATCAGACGAATGCGGAGAAAATCTTCAGCGGGAGCCTGCACAGAGGACTTGTAGTTTTGCACTTCCTTGGCAGCCCGCTCGGTCAACGTAATCATGTATCTGCTCCACCAAAAACCAGAAAACTGGCAGTAAATTCCACGGAATCGCACACCTGTGCGTATAACAGAAGTATAGCTCTCCCGCAGGCGGAGAAAAGGGCATTTCGGCCTTACGAGACGGCTTGGCGGCTGTTCCCGCGGCCTAATCGACATACGAGTCAAACACTCGCACCCGGTCCCAATTGGCCTTGTTTTCTTCAATAAACTGCACGTGCCGGGGGTGCGTCTGATAGTCGTCGTGGGCCTGGCGGGTATCGAAGACCACGTGCAGAGCGACGTGGAAGTCGGTCTGATTCACCGGCCGGGTCAGGTCCGGCACCAGCTTACCGGCGGCGAAAAAGTTCGTGCCGGGATGGCCGCTGAGGTACTTCTTGCAGGCTCCGACCATGTGGTCGATGGCGGCTTCGGAATTGTCTTTCAACGCAAAGTAAACCATGTGCGCGAGCATTGCTGTTCCTCAAAGTGTGCGGGCGTTTCCGGGGCAGAAGCGGAATCGCTCAGGATAGCAAAAATGTCCGCAGCTTGGGGAGACTTACGGCGAATCCGCGCTGCGATTGTCGAATCCGATTTCATCCTGTTTGTCCACTTTTGACGGCGATTGTTGGACACCTATTTGCGCCGCAGCGGCTTTGCCCAATAACCCCTGTTTTTGTAACAACATTTGTTGCGTTCGCTCAGTCTGCCCAAAAACCGCCGAATCTGGGCCGATTGACTCGCATTCTTCTCCGGCCATCTCCCCGTCGATTACCGCTCCTACGAGGGAAGTACTCTGGTAAAATGTTGCAAGCACCAAGCGCAACACCAAGTATTAGGCGGCTCGAATGGCCAAAAAACGAAGCAATCCTGTTGGCGACAACACTCCTCAAACGGAGAAAAAGGCGAAGAACCCTCGTCGGTCTTTTCCCCTCATCACACTCGAAGACGCAATCAGAATTCCGCTGGCCATCAAAGCGAAAAACAATGGCCAGCCCTTGGATTCGAAGCTTGTCGCCAAGGCATGTGGTATCGCCCACATGACCAGCAAGTTTTTTTACCACTCTACCGCTGCCCGAGACTATGGTCTGACGGTCGGCACACGAGATACCGCCACGATTGGCCTGACGGAACTAGGAAGATCGATTGTCTATGCTGACAATGCGGAACTGGAACGTGAAAAGAAGGTCGAAGCCTTCTTTAAGGTCGAGAAATTCAAGCAAGTTTACGACCACTACAACGGCAGCAAATTACCCGAAGAACAATACGTTTCAAACACCTTGGAGAACAAATTTCAGCTTCCAATTTCACAGCATGTCGAGTTTTTGGAGGTTTTCACGGCCAATTGCACGTTCCTCGGAATTGAGGACGGGCTGAAAGGCACGTCTCTCGGAACAGGAACTCCGAAATCGAAATCGGTCGAATTTCGGGTTTTGGGTCAGCCAGAAAATGAGTTTGATAAAACTGCTTTTGTGATCATGCCCTTTAGTGAAAAAGGCAAGCAGGAACGATCAAAGGGCTTCTTCGATGAAGTTCTGACAAGCCTGATTACTCCATCGGCGAATAAGGCGGGCTTTGCCGTTCAGACTGCTCGGCGGGAGGACAGCGACATTATTCACCACACAATTATTCACGAATTGCTGAATGCCGACCTCGTGATCGCTGACCTGACTGACCACAATCCCAACGTACTTTTCGAACTTGGGATTCGGCTGGCGAAGGACAAACCAGTGGTGTTAATCAAGTCCAAAGACACAGGACCAATCTTCGATGTGGACAATTTGATGCGGGTGTATCCCTACGACCAAAACCTTTGGACATCGACCATCGAGGCAGATGTGAAAGCTCTTGCCGAACGGATTTCGGGAACATGGGAAAACCGAGAAAATGCCCGCAGCTATATGCAAATATTGACTTCTGGTCCGCAGGCGAAAGCTTGAACAACGCTGGCGTGAACCAATCGCCGTGGCTGCTTGTCTAGGGCAGTAAGGAGATCCCCGACCATGAGCGACACCGATAATCTGAACCTCGTGCTTGATGAGCGACTTGAGGCATATAAAACCTTCTTCAACCATGACTGGGCGCAGGGGATTCTCGAAGCTGCTAAAGGAACCAAGTTTGACCCCGCAGTACACCTGCTAACTGTCAATCTGCGTGCCGCCGCTAACTGCCACACGCTGCCATGGCTCATGATCAAGTCCATGAGCAATCTCTGGTCCGGCTTCTTGGAGAACCATGAACTTCAGGCCAATTTTATCAACGCCTTGGCCGTCGAATTGCCCAAGCGAATGGAGGGCAAAATCTCCCGAATGAAGCAGCAAGAAATGGGGCAAGTGATTCGAGACCTCGCCGCTTCCATCAACAACGAGCTTGCCCAGCACGATTACGGCTTGAGCCCCGAAAGCCTCTGGAAAGATTATCTCGACAAAGCAAATTACGAATGGGTGTTTTCCATTTGGGGATCGCAACGACTCGTTTTCGGTGGGCTGTTTTTTGCCTTTGAGAGCTTCGTGAAGGACGTAGTAGCTATCGCCGAAGGCAATTCCAATTACAAGGGTTATCCGTGGAAAACGCTAGTGTCGGACACCAAGAAGCATTTCGGAGACGAAGTTGGCAAAGACTGCCTTGAAGGCGACTTCATCGAGATTACTCAATTGGCCCGACACGCACTGGCACATAACAGTGGCAAAGAAACAACGAAACTCAAAGAGGCGTCGGGACATGGGCTTCAGGTCGTTGATGGACTCTTACAAATTCAATGCCCGGATAACGCAACGCTTTGCAAGGCCATCGAGCGGCGATCTCTCTTGTTGATTCAAGCTGCTGCAAAATTGCCGCAATTTCAAATCTAAAGAGTTGCTAACATCGCACTAGGCAACTGTTCAGCCGCTCTCGACGCTGCTCCCAGTCAGGCATCAAGGACTGCAACAGTCGATAAAATGAGGGACCGTGATTGTGCTCTTTGAGGTGGCAGAGTTCATGAACGATGACGTACTCGATGCACTGTTTCGGGGCGACAATCAGCTCGGGATTTAGAAGGATTCGGCCTTCCTTGGTGCAACTCCCCCAGCGATTTTTCATGCGGCGGATTTCGAAGTTGCCCGCTGTGATGCCATGGCGTTCTGACTTCGCCAACATGTCGTCGAAAATCTCTTGAAACACGACTAGGGCACGATGGCGAAACCAGCCGATGACCAGGGTCTTGATTCGTGTTTTCTTCGATGGATCGGTCAGGTAGACATTGATCTCACCTCGTGACATCTTTACTGCCTCGTCCTCCCCGCTGTGGACACGCAACCGGTATTGCCGACCCAAGTATCGATGCGACTCGCCGCTGACGTATCGGCGGGGCGGGATCGGGGGGAGGTAGTTCTCGAAGAAACGCTGCTGCTGGACGATCCAAGCCGCTCGCTTATGCAGCTTCTGCTCAACCGCAGCATCATCGACATCCTTGGGAGCAGTTACAACAACCGACAAATCAGGATTTACGTCAATCGCCAGCGTCTTGCGAGACGAGTACAGAAGTTGGAACTCAATCCGTTTGCGACCGTACTGGATCGTCATTTCACGCATTGTCGGAGCCTCCATTCAGATCGGAGTAAAAGAGGCACAAGACCTCATTTACGTGCGTGAAAAGTTCCGTTTGAGCATACAACTGAAACGTATCCTTCCGTCCATGAAACAGATTATTCCGAATGCGATACGGGATCATCAAGACAGCGGTCAAAGTCTCTTTGGCCGTGCTTGGCTTGCCAGCGAGCAGATCTTCCACCCTTTGCTTAACCACCGGCTCACGCCCGGTCCTGAGGAGATTGGAGAGACGCTGTGGAGATTTCCGGTATCGCTCTTGGAAGAAAACAATGTGCGGTTCGTAGCGGGAGATATCAAACGTTGGCGATGCGGACACCGAAGCAGTACTCGTTTTAAGGCCGTCAAGATCGAGATATTGACCATGGCTGGCTTCAAGTCGATTCCAAAGCACGACAAAGCACATGACGGGCTTGAGTTTCTCCCAATCGATCTTAGATTTCCCCAGGAAGCCAGCAACTGCCCGCTCGACGGACTCACTCATGGCTGGGTCTCCCGACGTTTGGCGACCCGCATGAGTCCATCCAAGATTTCATCAATCTGGTCAGCTGTGAGGGGCAAGTCGTAGCGCCCCTTGGCGGCGAACATCAGGTCGTCGAGGTCATTGACCATGGCGTTGACGACATCTCGATTATCAGTCCAGTCTCGGATCTTTCGGTCTTCGATGATCTTCCGAGCCTTTAGCGCCGTCTCCGCAGCGATACCCACAAGATCGCTCCGCCCATCGCCAGCGACTTTTAGCAAGCCTTCCTGCAACAAACGGAAGTAGGCCTTGGCTTCGGGATCACTTCGCAACTCGGCTGGCACCTTCGACGATCCCTGTTCTTTGGCTTCACTCAATGCCTCGAACATCTTCTGAAGGTAAGCTTCTTCGCTCAAACGCTTTTCGAGGTATGCCTGAATTGCCTCATCGATGACCTCCGAGAGTTTTTGATACAGTACGGGGTCTTCCTCCATCTTTTCCACACAAGTCTTCTTCACCCTTGAAGCGATGAAGTCCGCTTTTGCAGCCGACCCCTCGATCTCATCCAACTCCTCATTGAGACTGTCCACTTCGAAGATGTTGACCGGTTCGACGATACGCTTCACTTCGTCGGCACCGATGTACTTATCGACCATGTTGCGAATCTGGTCTTCGTATTCCTTGTAATCGACTGCCTCGTTATATCGTTGCTTGACCGCTGCGCGCAGATTGCGGAAATACTTCATGTCATCGATGTACCGCTGCACAGTCTCTATGGGAGTGTCTTCATGGAACTTCGCTGACGACATCGCCAGTTGCAGCGTCTTCGAGAACTCGTTCAGGGCATCGTAGAAATCCTGCCGCACATCCTCAGGTCGAAGATGTTGCTGCATCGCTTCTAAGTCCTGGCGATTTTGCACTCCGCTAAAGACCGCCCACACGTTTGTGTGCCGCTCCTTCAACTTTGCGACTTCTTCCGCAACCTCGGCAAACGTCCCTTCGAGGTCTTCTTCGTCGAAATCGGTCAACGCATCGTACTTCTTCACGGCTTCATCAAGTGCCCCGAAGATTCCCCGATAGTCGATGACCAAACCAAAGTCCTTGCCGTCGAACAAGCGGTTCACTCGGGCGATGGCTTGCAGAATGTTGTGATCTTGCAACCGCTTGTCGATGTACAACACCGTGTTGCAAGGAGCGTCGAAGCCGGTCAGCAGTTTGTCCACGCAGATGATGATTTCTGGCGCTGGCTTCTTTTCGAAGTCATCGATAATCTGTTCGAGATATTTCTTCTCGGACCCGAACTCCTTCATCATTCGTTGCCAGAACTGCTGAATCTCTGGAACGTCCTTTTCCTCGATGGTTTCGTTGTCTTCTCGTGTGTCGGGCGCAGAGACAATCACACGAGTCGAGACGGCACGTTCGGGAAACTCCTTGCTGATCTCCTCGAATAACTGGTGATACTTAAGGGCAATCGCTTTGCTGCTTACGGCGAACTGCCCCTTGAACTTTGTCGTCTTGAAGTTCTCGCAGAAGTGTGTAGCGATGTCTAAGGCGATCTCGTACAAGCGTTCCGAGGTTTTTGTCAGTTCTTCTTCCCGGCGAAACCTTTTCTTGAGATCGGCCTTTTGTTCTTTGGACAAGTCCTTCGTGATTCGGTCGAACCACTTGTCAATAGCTTTCTGATCGCCGTGCAATTCCGACATCCGGCCTTCGTACAGGATCGGAGTAACAGCTTTATCTTCGACTGCTTTTCGCATTGGATACGTGTGGATAAAGCCGCCGAACTTCATTGCCGTGCTCTTATCCTTCTTCAAGAGCGGCGTGCCGGTGAACCCGATGTAGCAGGCGTTTGGGAAGACTTGTTTCATCTTCGCATGGGCCAGGCCGTACTGACTGCGATGACTTTCGTCGACTAGGACGAAGACGTTGCACCCTTCGTCCCGTAAGTCGTGCGTGGATGCCGCAGCTTCGAACTTGTCAATGATCGTCGTGATGATGTCGGCTTTCGCTTGCGAAACCAGTCGCACCAGATGACTGCCACTATTCGCCCGTTCGACTGACTTGCGGCAGGCGAGAAACGTCTTCCAGATTTGGCGGTCGAGATCAATTCGATCCGTGACAATGATGACTTTAGGATTCTTAATCGATGGTTCGAGTGCGAGCGCTTTGGCAAGCATGACCATAGTCAGACTCTTGCCGCTGCCGGTGGTGTGCCAGATCACGCCACCCGGTCGCTGCTGGTCCCCTTTTGATTTGGTAACTCTCGCCAGCGTTTCGCCGATGGCAAAATATTGTTGGTAACGGGCGACCTTCTTGATGTTCTTGTCGAACACGATGTACCGATACGTCATCTCCAAAAGCCGTTCGGGTCGGAAAAGGCAATAAAGCAATCGATCCTGCGGCGAAGGCAACCGTTGGCCCGCCGCCAGAACTTCCTGCATCTTGGCGATCAGCCAAGGTTTCCGGCTCTCGTACATTCGTGCCAACTGCCCAGCCGACAGCGGGGTGTTGATCATCTTGGCGAGCTTCACGTCAAGATCGTCGGCGTGTTCCTCTTTCCAAGCTGACCAAAACTTTCTCGGCGTCCCCGCAGTGGCGTATTTGCCGTGATTTTGGCAGATCGAGCCCAAGAGTTGGGAAAACGCAAACAGTACGGGAATCTCGTCCTGCCGTTGGTTGCGAAGGTGCTGGCTAATGCCGACTTCGACGGCATCCTCTTCGTCGGGTCGTTTGCACTCGATCACGGCCAGCGGAATTCCATTGACGAAAAGCACGATGTCGGGTCGTCGCAGTTCATGCGATGCCGTTCGTTCGACCTCGAACTCATCGGCGATATGGAAGACGTTGTTCTCTGGTTTTTCCCAATCGATGTATTGCAGTGTGTAACTCCGCCTGTTGCCGTCTATGGTCTGCTCTTGCGCCTTGCCCAACGTCAACAGGTCGAACGCTTGCTCGTTGGTCTTCACCAAGCCATCGAAGGGGATGTTGGTCAGGGCATCGACTGCATTTCTCAGATTCGACTCGGTGAAGTCGTGCGTTTGTCCCTTGAAGCATATCTGGTTCAGTTTGCGGAGTTGCTCAATCAGGATCGCTTCCAGCACGACCCGCCTGCGTTTTCCCCCTCGGAGATCAAGCGCCTCGGTCGGCGTGAGATATTGAAAGCCAAGCTGTTGCAAAATTTGTAACGCAGGCAGGTGCGAGACCAGATCTTCGAGAAACTCCGAGACCGCCATGCGAATTGCCCTTAATTCAGAACGATCTCATTTTCCGGCAACGTCTTCAGCATTGACTCGGATCTTGCCCGTGAGAAGTCGCTGCATCAAGCCCTTCTTCTGCTGCCTCAATGCTTCGCACTTCTTTGCAAGCACATTAAGTTCTGCTTGCTGTTGGTCGAGAACAGCGGCGATTGCGCGCTGCTCAGCAGGAGATGGGAGCGGGATGCGAATATGCGAAAATGCCTCCCATCGCAGGCTTCCACGCCGGTCGACGGAAGCACTCGTGTTGACTTGGTAGATGTGAACGTAGAGGTTGGACTTCAGCAGCTTGTACAAGAATCCATCGTCTACGTCATCCGTTGTCTTGAAGACAGTGTATATCGGGCTGACGACTGCGATGTCACAGATGTTCTGATAGCCGATTGATCCTTCTTCGATGTGATTTGTAGCGTAGGCGAAATGGCCTCGCCGAACTACTCGATAGGTTGAAAGATCGTCGCTAAAGATTTGCTTGCCGAAGTACGTCAGCGAATCGACGAGTCCGTCGTACTTTGTACAAGACAGGACCTTATGATTCGTGCCGTCCGCATTTCGCTCAGAGACTTCCTCGGCGACGTTCTCAAGTCGAACGTATTTCCAGTCCTTCGGGTAGGTTCCATACCGAGTCGAAAAGACTTCATTCGACTTCACAAACTCTGTAAACCGCACCTTGCCGGTGAAGAGCTGCTGCATAAGGGCTTGTTTGCGTTTCTGCTTAGCGGTAATTAGCTTCTCGGTCAATTCAATCGCCCTATCCCACGTAGACAGAACGGCGGCGATCTTCTGCTGTTCGGGAAGCGAGGGGAGTGGTACACGCAGCTTATTGACCGCAGAAACGTTAAGATGCTTCTGAGCAAGTCCACCTTGGACAGATTGAATGTTCTTCTTCGCAACATCTGAATTCAGGTAGTACGACAAATACTGCGGCAAAACCCTTTCCCGATTTGGGCGAGTGATAACGAGATCAATGCAGTTGCAACCGTCGTATTCCTTTGTAACGACACAAGCCACGCCCGGCTCACCAGAACGCACGATCAAAACATCACCTGTGCGAAGCGTTGATTTTGAGTGCAGCCGATGCCCCTCTTCGCTCAGAAACACCCACCGCTCATCAGAGATGCGATCTGGCTTAACATTCAAAGAACGAAACGCTCGCACACCAAACTCGGCATAATACTTTGCAGGCGTGATTACGATGCCAACGGAAACGGAGTGGCACAATTCAGACACCGTTAGATGAGCAAGTGCTCTATCGTTAGCTCGGCGATTATTCATAGCCCCAACTCCTTCAGATACGCTTGCATTTGCACTTGGACTTGGGCTAACTCGCCGTCGAGTTCATCGATCTCTACTTGCACTGCCCGGATGTCGACTCCATCCTCTTCCTCGAACGTGTCCACGTACCGGAGAATGTTAAGGCTGAAGTCGTTCTCCTTCATCTCATTAAAATCGGCGACGTAAGCGTACTTGTCCACGTTCTGCCGGACCTTGCACGTGGCGACAATCTTCTCCAAGTGTTCTTCCGACAGCGAGACCTGATTCTTGCCGTCCAAAAACTCCCGGCTGGCATCGATAAAAACGACCGATTTGTCTGACTTCTGCTTGCGGAAGACGAGAATGGCGGCGGGAATGCCAGTGCCGAAGAACAGGTTCGACGGAAGGCCGATCACCGCATCAAGCAAGTTCTCTTCGATAAGTTGCTGGCGAATCTTTCCTTCGGTGGAACCACGGAACAGCACGCCATGCGGGACAACCACGCCGACCCGTCCGCTAGTCTCGGTGATCGTCTCGATCATGTGCGAGATGAAGGCGAAATCTCCTTTGCTCTTAGGCGGGATGCCCCGATGAAAGCGGTTGTAATCATCGGCACCCGCTTCGTCGGCTCCCCACTTATCGAGCGAAAACGGCGGATTGGCGACAACCACTTCGAACTTCATCAGCCGGTCGTCCGATAGTAACTTCGGATTGCGGATCGTGTCGCCCCATTCGATGCGGGCATTGTCCATACCGTGCAGGAACATGTTCATCTTGGCGAGTGCCCAGGTCGCACCGATGTTCTCCTGCCCCCACAACGAGAAGTCTTTGGAGCCGACTTGCTGGCCGCACTTGATGAGCAATGACCCGGAACCGCACGCTGGATCACAGATGCGTTCTCCCGGCTGCGGATCAACGAGCCGGGCGATGAGTTGCGAGACTTCGGGGGGCGTGTAGAATTCCCCCGCTTTCTTCCCGGCACCGGCTGCGAACCTGCCGATGAGGTACTCATAAGCGTTGCCAATGACATCCATGTTCCCAACTCGACTGGGACGCAGGTCGAGACGGTGATCGCTGAAGTCTTCCAGCAGGGACTTGAGTCGGTTGTTTCGCTCCTTCGTCTGACCAAGGCTTGCTTCCGAGTTGAAGTCGATATTGCGGAAGACCCCTTCGAGTTTCTCCTTGTTGGAGTCTTCGATTTCGTCGAGAGCGGTGTTGATTACTTCGCCAATGTTGGAGGCGTTCCGCTGCTCGAACAATGCCGTGAACGTGCAGTGGGCAGGAAGAACGAAGCGTTCCCGCTTCAATCGCCGTTCGATTCGTTCTTGGGCCGTTTTGTTTTTCGGATCACCATACTCTTCGACCAGCTTGGCGTAGTGATCCTGCCAGACATCGGAGATGTACTTCACGAACAGCATCACGAGGATGTAGTTCTTGTACTCCGAAGGATCGACTGCCCCCCGGAAGGTATCGCACGCCTTCCACAGAATGCCGTTGATTTCGGATTGCGAGACAGTTGCCGATGTTTTTCCATTACCGTTTCCACTCGCCATCGAATCGCTCAATCACTTTCTGCTGCTCTGCCTGAAGGTCAGTTGGAGAGCAGTACGATACAAGAGCGACGTTGAACTATCAATCGAGGCGTAGTGCGCTGCGCGCCGCAATCATGTCAAAACCGGGGCTCTTTTCCCAAGTTCTGCGATGATGCCAAATTCGAATTCAGCCTGAATCAGACAACAGATGTTGTGACAAAGCACTTTGGCCAAGACTTCGTTCTTCATTGCGGTCTCCGTCCGACTGCGAACGTGACTGTTGAACTTTGCCTTGATCATGTGGAAAACTGTTTCCACGTTGCTTCGTTTGTGATAGTGCTGCAAGAACTCTTCACGACGCAGCGTGAACATACATAGCATCTTGTCCCACAGGCCGCCCGGTCCCTTCACGCTGTTGGCCTTAAACGGTATGAACACTTCGGCACCAACGTCCGCCGCTGCAATCAGATTCTTCTTCGAAAGGTAAGCCTTGTCGGCTGAGACCTCCTCGACTTTGAAATTCTTGGCCGTCGCCCGCAGCAAGGGGCCGAACATCGGCGCATCGGCAGCGCTGCGGCGGCGAATATCAACCGACGTGATGATGTGGGTTTTCACACCGGCCATGGCATGGACCTTTACCCAGTCTTTGCCGCTCCGTGTTTTTCCCAACTTTTCGTCATGCCATCGGACGTATCGGGAGACTGGAAAGCCAGTGCTATCCACGGCGAATTCGGTTTCGACGTTGACCATCGGCTGGGCCGACTCTTCGATCAGCTGCCGGGTCACCGTGGTCATCTCGTCTGAGTAGAAGTAGCGGAGGACGCTGTTGTAGCACATCGGTCGAGAGACATAGCCTTCGTCCTGTGCAGTGGAAAGCTCCTTGACGAAGCGTCGAGCGGACATCGTGGAGAAAACTTTGAATCCTGCGGCAAACATCAAGTCGGCGACGGGGATCGGAGGACGGCCAACGTCAGTCGGCGGCGTAATCAGTCCTTTGCATAGGTCGAAGAGCAACGCCTTGAACATTGCCTTCTCGTTGATTTGTGCCTTGTTATACGCAGGCCAATCCTGCTTGTAGCTGGTCTTCTTGGGGACGGTCAGTTCGAGATCGGTAGGAAGCAGCTCGACGGGAATTTCCTTGGCTTGATCAGCTTCACGTCGCTCGACAGTTTCCGCCGCCCACATGTGTTTGCATTTTGGCGTTCCGCCGATAAAGTCCTCGCAGGTGCAAGTTCGCTTTTCGAGGTTGACGAAATAACTCTTGCGATTCTTGGTTTGGGACGGGACGATCCAAAGGCCGTTGTGCCGAACGACTCGTGCGGTGGCTGCGATCATCAACCCCTTTTGCTCTCGACTGGATGACATTTCAAATCTCCGTGGAAGAACTACCTAGCGGTATATTACCACTAGTAATATACTTGACCGTGTCGCCAGGGCAAGGGTCAAATACGAAAAAATCGGGTGAGCATTCACGGAGGGTGAACGTGGCGAAGATTCAACTTTGGGGCTGGAAGTGCGAACGGTGCGGTCACACTTGGGTGCCTCGGGACGAGGGAAAGGAAGAGCCTCGGGTTTGCCCGAAATGCAAGTCGCCCTATTGGAAAAGGCCTCGAAAGGATGGCAAGAAAGGTGGCCAGAATGACGCCTAATTTCGGCGAAACGCCGGAAACCACGGCGCACCACCGCAAGTCTATTTAAGCTCGATTTTCATTCCGAGTTCAAAACGAGCCCGAACCAGCAATTCGAGGTTATGCACTAGGGCTATGCACATAATTTCGTTAGCAATTGATTGCTCATTCTTGAAGAACATTCTATTTGGGAAGCGGCGTTTCCAAACTGAAAATGTCGCCTCAATTGAACTCCGGTTGCGGAATTTCAGGTACTGCTCCTTCGGATGCTCTTTACTAAAAAGCAATGCTCGTCCGTAAGAACTATCGTCGGCGTTCGTGTCCCGTTTGCCAAACTTTGTGAACAGCTTAACACCGACTTCATCACAACACCTAAAGTTTCGCCTGCTGCAATAGGCTGCATCGGCCAGAATTTCTAGTACGCTGAACCTCTGAATCGTCTCCCGCAAGAGATGAGGGAACTTGGCGGCATCGGCGCTCCCGGTTCCTTCATCCGGGGTCACACGGAGCGAAGCCACCACACCGGTAAGGACGCCAGTGCAGACGTGTGCCTTGAAGGTCTTTGACTTCTCGAAAACCTTGTCGGTCTTGAAGTTGTATCCCTTCTCCTTCCTGGATATCGGAAAGTGAGTTGAATCAATGGCAAAAGCGTGCTCAAGATGGATAAATGGGGCACTGGTTTCGCCAATGAGCATATTCAATACATCGAAGGCACGCCACGAATTGAAGAAGTTGAAAAGCGTATTCGCCTTTGGTACCGCATAGCCGGGTAGTCGACCTGCTTCGTCTTCTTCTTCCAACATAGACTCCATTGCCTTGCCAGCCTTCTGATTTCGCACCTTCAGGACGGAGGCGTAAACCAAATCCTTGAGCGGTACTCGTGGCCTGCCGCCTTTTTTCGAGGGAATGAAATCTGGCAACTTCTGGCAAACATTGTTAAGAAACTCCTTAAACAATCGATGCTTTGCCGAACGACCAGCATGATATGACCGCCAATCCCGAGGAACGGAGTTGACGGGCGGACGTGGTGACTTCTTAATCAAGCGACTGCGGTTATGAAGGTGCCACTTGACTGCGTATAAATGTCTGCACCAACCGGAGTTTAGGTTTCGAAACTCATCGCATTCGCACTTCCCTTGCTCGAAATCCACTCGATAAAACAGGTACTGATTACTGCTTTGAACTAACCAATATCCCTTCCGTTCGGTCAACTGCCGGTGGATGGCGATTTTAATGCCAGCCTTTTCTTGGCTTTTCATGTGTGATCTCCATCCGTCTAAAAGCAAAAAGCGGCGGCGAGACTTACGGTGGTATCGCCGCCGAAGTGTGGGGAGCCTGCTGGCAGAGTGCCAGCAAGCGAAGGAGTGCGTCCCTGCACGATGCAGGACACTGCGAGACCGGGATTACCGGTTCTCTAACTTGAGGCGGAATAGTTTCGTTTTCGGGCCTCTGACATCCTTGTCAAAGTACGTACTGAACCGATCCAAGGTCAGGTAGACGTTGTGCCGCTGGATGCCCGTCTTCTCTGCGATCTCCCGAGCCCGCACCCAATCGTCAGGGCTTTTTGACTTTAGGAACGTGATGATCTTGCTGCACATTGGATTGTCTGATGGGTTAGCCCCACTTCGGGCACTCATCGTCTTGCCCTCACCTCCAGTCCAAGCCAAGATCCTGGTCAAATCAGGATCGAGACCAGGATCTATGGCGAGCATTTGCTTGATCGCCCTTAGCTTCTCCAGCCTTCCCTCCAGCTCTCGAATGAAGTACTCAAATGCCTCACCTTTGTCCATGCAGAAACCTCCAGCTTGAGAAGGAGAGCTAGGCACAGCTGCTTTCGCTTTCCGCTGGATTCGCTGGTGTCCGATAGATTGAAGGACTATTGCAAACCGGGGTGCTTTTGCCGTCAGGTGGCGGCGTTCCTGGCAAGAAAGCCAACTGGTTCGTGTCCGGCACGGCCAAGATCCCCGGATGTGAAGAGCATTAGCTACACCCGACAGAATCGTTGTTTGTCAGTTGGCGGCTAATTGTATGGGGAGGTTTTTGGGCAAGTTTGTCAGTTGTTGTACGAACTAGGGTTTTTGGGCAAAGCCCGCCGCAGCCACGATTGGCAACTGGTACTGTCCAACAATGAGCCCCATTGTTGGACACCCCCCGGTCGCGGTCTGCCTAAAACGATGCGACGTAAGTGCAATTAGGTCATTCGCGCCAACAGCCCGCGGACCAGCGCACGCACTTTCGGCTGCACGTGCTGAGCCACCTGCACGACGTGCTCGGCGTCGATTTCATCGGGAACAGGAGAATCGGGGCGGGCGATGTTGGTGACCGTGCTGATGCCGAAGACTCGCATCCCGCACTCGGCAGCGACGAGCACTTCGGGCACGGTCGACATGCCGACGACATCGCCCAGCTTGCGAAACATGCGATATTCCGCACGTGTTTCGTAACTCGGTCCGGTCACCGCCACGTACACGCCCCGCTGGCAGACGAAGCCTTGCTCGCGAGCGACTTGCAGGCCCTGTTCGATCAATTCGGGGTCGTACAAACGGGCAGAGACCCGCGGCATGCGGTCGGTCTGACCGGGAACGAACGAAGCCAGGCCGCGGAGGAACATCAGCTGAATGTGATCTTCGATCAGCATCACGTCGCCGGCGACAAACTGCGGATTCACTCCGCCGGCCGCGTTCGAAACGATGAGCGTCTTGGCGCCCAGACCTTGCATCACGCGGACCGCGAGCGTGGCTTGTTCGACATCGTAACCTTCATATAAATGGCAACGTCCCTGCATCACAACGACCGGTACACCGTCCAACTTCCCGCAGATCAAATTCCCCTTGTGTGCAAGGGCCGTAGAGTGAGGCAGGTGTGGAATTTCGCGATAGGGAATGATCACTTCCGCGGCGATTTCGTCCGCGAGATCGCCGAGGCCCGTGCCGAGAATGATCGCGACTTCAGGCTTGCCCGACCAACGCGAACGCACCGCGGCGAGGGCGTCTTGCAGCATTTGTCGGCGTTGCGTGGGAAGTGGAGCGTTCATGAAACACGTCTACTCCCTCGCCCCGGCACTCCGGGGAGAGGGGATCTGTTAGGAGGCCTTCTCTTCCGCCAGCACACCCATCACTAGCGCCCGCAGTTTGGGTTCGGCTGCGTTCGCGTGCGCGATGATCTTCGGCACTTCGGCCGGTTCGAGCGAATCGGGAAAGCACATGTCGGTGATGATCGAAAAACCGACAACCTTGAGTCCCGCGTGTACCGCGACGATGACTTCGGGCACCGTCGACATACCGACGACATCGGCGCCGATCATCCGCAGAAAGCGATACTCAGCGCGCGTTTCCAGGTTCGGTCCACTCACCGCCACGAACACTCCTTTGTGCACGACGATGTCCTGCTGGCGGCCGACCTTCAGCGCGCGGTCGACGAGTTCGCGATCGTAAGGCTGGCTCATGTCGGGGAAGCGGGGGCCGAGGCGATCGTCGTTCACGCCGATCAGCGGATTACCGCCCATCAGGTTGATTTGGTCTTCGATGACCATGATGTCGCCACATTTGTAATACGGGTTCATGCCGCCGCAGGCATTCGAGACCACGAGCAGCTTTGCCCCCATCGCCTTGAAGACGCGGACGGGCAGTGTGATCAGGTCGAGCGGGTAACCTTCGTACATGTGGAAGCGGCCTTCCATCGCCATCACCGGCAGGCCGCCGAGCGTGCCGCAGATCAAGCGACCACGATGGCTGATCGCAGTGCTCCGCGGGAAGTGCGGGATCTCGCTGTAATCGATGGCGACATCTTGCTGCATCTGCTCGACGAGGCTGCCGAGGCCGGTGCCCAGAATGATGCCCGCGTGCGGCGTTTTGTCCCATTTGGAACGGATAAACGCGGCGGCTTCTTCGATCTTGTTGTACAACCCCTGCATGACGTTTCCCCCACTGCGATGCGCGCAAAAGCAACGGGGCCAAGGTTAACGCAAGATGCCGAAATCGGCTAGCGGCTATTTGAAGGGATCATCTGCGGGCGGCGCTTCGCGGCGTGGAGCAGGGGGAACCGCATTGGGCGGCCGAACGGGCATCGGTTGGACTGGCACTTGAGCGCGGCGAAGTGCTTCTTTGATCCGTTCGACATCGGCGGCAGGCAAACCGGCCGGCAGCGGAATCTGCCGCCCGTTGGGCCCGATGATGATCTGGCGGCCCGGCTGTCCCGGAGCCACGGGAACGCCAAAGGGGTCGGCTTCGGCGGGCAGATTGCCGCGGCGGTTGGGATCGAAAATTGCATCGGCAACGTCGACAGATTTTCCCTGCGGCACACCCACGAGCAGACTCGACAGATTGCCTGTTTGCGCCGGAGCCTGCGGCGGCGTGGGGTCGTTCGTCAGCTTGATGGTTGTCACGCGCATGGTGCCCGGCTGCACCCAGGAGGTGACTTGCACAATCGCCTTTTCCAGATCGGCTTGCACTTCGCACATGTTGGCCTGGGCGGTGGCAATGTCTCCTTCATAAGCAACCGCGCCGTTGCGTTTGTCGAGGCAGAGGAGATTGGCGGTCCAATTGCCGCTGTTGTTGCCACGACGGTTGCGAATGAAGATGAGCAGCGGCGAATCGACGGGCTGATCATAAGGCAACCCATGCTGAGCAATGAATGCCGGCGTTTGCCATCGCTGCTTGCCGGTGAGGCGATCGAGGGCATAGACACGTCCATGTGCTTGTTGACCGGGCATGCCGCCTCCGGAAAGAGGCTGCGTTACGAGACCTGCCACTGCATCGGAAATCGGTGTGTTCGCGAGGACCGTATATTGCTCCTGCGAGCGATACACGTGCAGCGAAGTCAACGTCGTTTCGGCCTGCAATTGCGACTGCATGAGCACTTCGCCCGTTGTGAGCGAAACAATGCTGAACTTGCCTGAGTTTTCCAACAGGGCGAATTCGTTGGCATCGAGTAATTGACCCTTGGCGCCGCTGGTGGTCTCCAATTTCCACAGATCGTCTTTTTCGCTCCAGGCATCAAACAGGCGGAGGCGCACTGTGTTGCCGACTTGTTCAAAGGCGAGGACCCGCCGGCCGTTGGTGCCTAGTCGATTGTTCGGCCGGCTGACCGTGCGGGTGCCGACCTGGGTACCGTCGCGCATGCTGAAGACCGTTGCGCGATCGGAATTCGGCGGGGCGGCGAACAGGTATTCATCATCACCGAACAAGTCACAGGCTGCATCGACGCCGCTCCGTTCCCAGAGCGTCTCGCCGGTGATTGGATCGGCACAAATCAGCTGCCGCGAACGTTGATAGACAATGCCCGACGGCGTGACGGGTCCAGGCGAATAGTTGGTTTGTCCCGATTGATCGAAGGCGATTGTCCGCGTGCCGGTAATTGGGTTCGAGGTTTGCCGCGATTGCGGGTAAGCGCGGCCGATTTGCATCGGATCGACATTCACCACTTCGGCCCGCCACAAAATCGGTTCGCCGGGGCCGCGATTGGGGCGCAAAGCATCGATCGTCAGAATTTCGCCACCGGTATGCACGGCGACGATGTGTCCCGTCGCGCGACCGATCAAGCCGGAGTAGGGTATCGAATACGAAGTGCGATAGACACCGTCCGAGCGGCGAATCGGCGCTTGTGCGATCGTTTTGCCGAGGCTATCGGAGACTTGCAACGCTTGCTGCGAAGGATCGTAAACCGCCCGCAGGCCACGCGGAGCCGGACCGGTGACCTCGGCCATCGTTACGCTGAAATTGTTCATGTAAGGACGAGCCCGGGCGCCTTCGGCACTTGCTTCGATCCGCTGCGCACGACCGCTGGGCCAGTTGTCGAGTGCAAGAGCCACACGCTGCGTGGCTTGCTTTTGGATTTTCTCGACCAGCACATACGCTGGATGCTCCACAGCCAGCGGGTGGCTGGCGACAAAGCTGGAGAGTGTCGCGAATTGTTCCGCAGCCAGATGCGGACGCTGGGCCAGATCGTACGTTTCGACCAGCGCGGCCATTCCCGCCGCGCGATAGCTTGGATCCGCTGAATTTAACAACTCACCGGCTCGCAACTCCGCTTCGAGAAATGCCTTCTCAACCAGCAGCTTCTGGACAAGCAATAAGCGGGCGCGATCAGCCAGCGGATGGAAGCCATACACTTCGACAAACCGCCGCGAACTCTTGAGCGAGTCGCTCTTCAAGCAGGCAGCCAACCGTTGCTCGAGTCGTTCTTGCAACTTCGCGCGATCGGCGTCGCTGCTGCTGGTGTAAAGCTCGGTCAGTCGCGCTTGCAGCCAGCGGCTGGTGCGGACCTGCCATTTGCTATCGAGATATTCCATTTGCGAGCCGCCGCCCTCTTCGGGACCCAGCTCGGTTTGCAGTTCGTCGGCCAAGGTGACAAACGCTTCGAGCGATTCGGCGACGAGCCCCGCCTTGTGCATGCCGACCGCTTGCAGCCGGAGCAGTTCGCGGCGTTGAGCGGGGTCGTCGATCAGCTCTTTGGCTTCGGGGACCAGGTCGTGATGATTGACAAAATCGGAACGGAGCAGCACGAGCATGACGCGCGCGAGGAGCGCACGAATGCGAGCATCGGCTGGATGCGACTTGTACGCTTGGCGCAAACTCGTGAGCGCTTCGTTCGTCTTCCCTTCCGTCAGCAACAGTTCGCCCAAGCGAGCCACGGCACGAACGTCGGTCGGATTGGCAGCGAGATCCTTTTCGACCATCGCCCGCATGTGTTCGACCATGTAAAACGCCGACATTTGATCATGGCCGATCGAGATGAGTTCGCCGGCGAAATTGACGAGATTGCCGAGCGTGAACTCAGTGCGGGCTTTTTCCGCGACCTTGCCGGTTTCCAGATCCAGCTTGAGCAGCTGCTGCCCTGTCGTCGGCAAATAGTAATGCGTGCCGTTGTAAAAACCGCGGCCCGAGGCAATCTCGCCGTTCAAGTCGACGGCAGCGGTCCACGAATCCTTGCCGTCGCTGATGTTGACGGCACGGACGTTCTTCTTGCCCACCAGAATGATCTTGCCTTTGTGAACGCAGGCGACGAACAGCGCGTCGTCACGCTTCAGCGCGGGCCAGCGAGGCTTGCCGGTCAGCAGGTCGACGCAGTGTAGTGCATGCGATTCAATGGGCGTGACGATGACCGAGCCCTCGGCGACGATCGCCGACGAGTCGAGCCAGTGACCTGCATTGGTGTTGTTGTTGAGGTTCGACGAGGTGATCACCCGGCCGGTGATTCGCGTCGTCAAGTCATTACGATCGTACGTATAGTTCCACTTCAGCGAGCGCGTTCCCAGGTCGACGGCGACCATGGCGCCGGCGGATGTCGGACAAATCAGCACACCATCGGCAAACGAAGGTGATGCTGCTGCGAGTCGCCGAGTAGCGTCATAACGAATGGTCAGCGTTTCTTCCGGCATACTGCCGAGTTGTTGCTTCCATTCCAGCTTGCCCGTCTCTTGCGACAGGCAAAGGAGCCGCAATTCGCCGTTGAATTCGGCCATCACATAAAGTTTCTCGGCAACGGTGATCGGCGCGCCGAGGAAAAACGCGCCGGCGAGGTTCGGATCATCAACCCCCGATTCGCCGCCAACCGTCCAGCACAACTTTCCCTGCTGGCGAAGATTGAGCGCGGTCAACTTGTTCGTGCCGCGCACGTTCATCGGAGTTCGTCCGCCAATCCAGACGCCGCGCATCTGGTTGATCGACATGTTGATGAAGTCGAGGTCTTCGACAAAATAAAGTTGTGTGCCGTCGCTGCTCATCTGGCCGTAGAGGTTGTCGTCCCAAATGCGTTGCCTCACCGCATTTTCTTTGGTCGCGGCTGCCTGCTGAGCGCCTGGAGTCAAACGTTCGGCACTGCTGGTGATCGGGTCGTTGTGCGGATAAACCCACAGTCGCTTGCCGCTCTTCAGTGAAACGCCCATGACCTTTTCGGGCGAACGAATCACCACATAATCGACCCTTTTGTCATCCTTTTTGCTGATGGCCGAGACGGCCAGCGGTTGCAGCACAGGAATGATCGATTCCCCTTTGTCCTGCAGCGTGCGGGCGTACTTAGCGACCCACTTGTCGAGATCCGGATCGTTGGTTGTAGGGAAATACCATTCGGAAATCACAAGGGGCATGCCGCCGGCGCTGGCTGCATTGCGCGTTTCGTCACCGCGAAACATCACCCACTGATTGGCGACTGCGGCTGCTGGCGCGAGACCGCGACCAGCGATTTGCTCCAGCCACTTCAGGGCGTCTTCTTCTTTTTCGAAGAGGGGTTGCTCGCCATCCTTCAAGCGAACCCGGGCGCGCGGCGTGCGAAGCTTGAGGGCGAACAACACTTCATTCGCCTTGTCCGGACGGAGCGCGTGGCTCCAAGCGGTGGCTGTCAAAACGGACAACTCGGGATCGAGTAACTCGCGGGCAGGACCTTGTTCGCAGAGCGGTTGCAACAAAATCGCCGCGGCGAGCGCGCGGCCTTGATCGAGTTCCAAACGGCCGAGCAAAAAGGTGGCTTCGTAACCGGCCTTGGTGTGTACATAGCGGCGAGCCACTTCCGCCACGCCGGCGGCATCACGCGCGCGGAGGGCGTCGTTCAATTGGCGGCGTGCTTCGTGACCCACCTGCGTTTCGTACAGCTGTCGGGCGGCCGGGGGCAACGTTCCCAACATCTGGCTGGCCGTTGCTTTGACGCTGACTTGACTCTCGGCCTGGCCGGGAGCCGCGAGAAAATAGTCATCGAGTGATGGATCGGTGAGCAGCTCTTCGAGCGCTTGCACGGCCGCTGGATAATCTTCTTCATCGAGTGCTTTGCGGGCACGGTTGAGCAGTTGCCGCAGCTCGCGCGTCGCCGGCCGAATCACCGACCCAGCGTCCGTGCCGTTCGTTCCAATCTGTGCGAAAAGATTGCTGGGCAACAGCGCGACAAAGCCAGTGACGAGCATCACCAGCACCCAGCACAGGCCCGAGCGTCCGCAACCAATCCATCGATTTGGCAACATCGATACGCGTCCTATTCGCAAATAGTGGTGGACCGCGCAGGAATGCTCGGCCGACTCTGCAACCACGCTTGCAGTGTTTCGCAAGCGCAACTCGTTTTCTCAAAATATCTTACCAGGAGCAAGCAAGACCGGGGCAAGAAACGGCAGGCTCGTTACGGGCGTGTGCCAAAGTTGGTGCGAGCTGTGACAAAAGTATTGAATAAAGCGAGCGGGCGGCGGCACGTTTCTGCCGAAAGTTGTTCAAAATCAGCTTGTTTTTTGCACGTTTTGGCCTTGTTTGTCGATATTTTGCGGAATTTAAGGCGTTTTTGACGTCTGACCAGTTGCATTTTCTGCCGCAGACGTCAAATTGGCCCGCAAATCCACGCTGTGAATGAACAACGCAGTGCCGGACGAACAAACTATTCATTAGTCTTTGAGGCAACCTCTCACGAGTGCCTCGCCACGGAGGTCGGTAGCAGATGGCAAAGAAAGCCCCAGCGGCAAAACCCGCCAGCAAGTCAGAAGTGTTCGCGAACATCGCCACGACAACGGGCCTGACCAAGAAGCAGGTCACCTCGGTGTTCGATGCCTTGACCGAAGAAATCGGCAAGGCTTTGGGCAAGAAGGGCTCGGGCGTGTTCCAGATTCCAGGCCTGGCCAAGATCATGCGCAAGGACATCCCTGCCAAGCCGGCTCAGAAGAACGTGTTGAATCGCTTCACCGGCGTTGTGGGCGATGTGCCCGCCAAGCCAGCTCGCAAGAGCGTGAAGGTTCGCCCTCTGAAAGGCCTGAAGGGCATGGTCTAATCGACCAGCTCGTTCTGACAGTTTGAAAAGACAAAAGCTCTCATCACGACAGGCCGGTTGTGGTGGGAGCTTTTCATGCGCTGCCCGTCGGGTTGGGCGAAGGTACTCCTGAGGCCTACCCGACGTTTTGTTGCGCGCTAGGATGGGCTTCGCGAGGACGCTCGCCCCACCCTACTTTCGCAAGAATTGCGATTCTCGCGGCGCGGTGTAAGCAATTGCCAGGTGCGGTGTTTCGAGACGTTGCTGGTTTGTTCCCAGGGATCGAACTCCGGCTTCGACAAGTCCCGTGGTAAGCAAGGTGCGCTCGAGCGGAGCAGGTGCTTTGCCGGTCAGGAAGGTCGCTTCGGCCTGCGCCATCAGTCCAGCCGAGTAAGTGACGTTCGGCACCGGTGGCAAATAGAAGAGTGTCGAGAGCGGCTCTTTCTCATCTTTCGAGCGCGCCGCAAAAGTAAAATCCGTCACCAGTCCGTTGAGCAACAGCATCGTGGCCCGCGTGCCGTCTTTGTATTCGATGCGATATGCCACTGGGTCTTTCACCCACTCCCGAATTTGCGTCGGCGTGGGATAGCGATGGCTGTTGTTGTCGGTTTGTTGCAGCGTTTGGCTGCGCGACAAACAAGCTTCGAATAACCGCGGATCAAAGCCGCCGTTCCTCCAGTTGTTTGCCTCAAAAGATTTCCACACTGCTTCGCCACGCAAACCTTGCACCGCAGCGACACCCGTTTCGCCGCCATGTCGACGCTCGGCCATACATTGAATCACTTCGAGCGCGTGAAAGTCGTAACTGTCGATACCTCCAAAAGCAACGCACATGATTTCTTCTACTGCTGTTCCGTACGGCATGTCGATCGCCGGCATCCGCCAAGTGACAGGCAGCGATGAACCCGCAGCGAAGGGAATTTTCAACTCCTGGGCTGTGTCGTACATTTCGCGAGCCCAGTCCCAGTTCCATGACAGATGCTTGTCGTTGAAGACCGGCAGAGACTTGCCTTCCTGGCGAAAAACGGCGGCGACCTGTTGGAAGAATTCGTACCGCGGATACTTCGTTTGACCGAACTCTGTCTTCTCGTAATTGCCATGCTCGCCGATAATCAGCACCGCATCGACGGCCAACTGCTTGCCGCCGCAGCGCAACGCTTCGGCAATCGTTGCATACAACGGAAATCCAAACTCGGCGCTTCGTTTTTTGCTGAGGTCGCCTTCGCCCTGCTGATCGACATAGGCGGACACCACTTCGAGCGGCGGCCGGCGCCATTTGCCTTCCTTGGGATAGCCCACCAAAAAACGTTCGGCCATATGCCAGGCATGTGAGCGGTTGCGCCACACGGTGGTGATGACGGCGAGTCGCTTCCTTGGCGTGTCTTGTGCTGCCACGAAAGTGGGAAATGCAGAGCACGCAACCGCGCCTGCAGCCAAGAAACCGCGGCGTGTGATCGGTGAATGCAACGAACTAAAGGGAAGCTGACGCATAAAATTCTTCCTCAATCGGGAATCGAAAAAGCTTGGCGGCGCGCATCGTATCAGTCACATTAGCGGCTGGCAAACTCCGCACATGCCCAACGATTAAGCGAGGGAGTGCCGCGCGTGAAGTGACCATTTAGTGAAGAATCCAATGAACATGAAAAACTTAGCAGCACTACTCGTCTCGCTCGTACTCACATCAACGGCTCTTGCTGCCGGCAACTTCCAGGCCGGCGCTGCCACCAGCAACATCACACCGCCCCTCGGTCTCGAAGTGATCGGCGGCTTCGTGCCCTATCCCTCGGAGCAGATTCACGACGAACTGCACGCCCGCTGTCTGGTGCTGGACGACGGCAAAACAGCACTGGCGATCGTTGTTTGCGATCTGCTTGGCGTGCATC
>CAYMWL010000094.1:0-25475 GCA_964394305.1 uncultured Pirellulaceae bacterium | reverse complement strand
CCGAACCACTCCCCTTAACCACTACACTGTCCGAAATTTGCCAAGCAGCTCAGTTGCACGTCGTGTGGCAGAGTGCCGCATTTGTTCACGGAAATCCATGTGCGCTCACGGCGGATGCTGCCTGCCGTGGAAAGTTTTTGCTTGTTCCACGAGATTTTAACCAGCGGCACTTGGTGCGGACGGTCGGAATCGAACCGACACTCCGAAAGGACCGGCATTTTAAGTGCCGTGCGTCTACCAGTTTCGCCACGCCCGCACGAATGCAGCTATACCGCCAATGATTCATTCCGCAAAGAACTTTTATCGGAATTTTTCCTGGCGCTGCTTCCCCGCTGATCAATATTCCTTGCTCGGCGCACGTTGATCGCCGAGGCATCGAGTGTTGTCTTGATGTGCGCTGCGTAGTGTTTCTCGATCATTTCCACGCTGGTGCGGCAGTTCTTGGCAATCTGTTAAATGTCAGCTCCTTCCATCAGGCGGAAGCAGATGTAGCTATGCCGAAGGCTGTAAGCCGTGCGTCGATTGCCGTCGCGATCCTTCTTGAGGTTCAATTCATCCAAGATCGAGTTGAATAGCTCGCGGTGATTACCGGGGAACAACCGGCCTTGCGGTTGTGCATTGTTGCGTTTGCGCAGGCGTTGGAACGGCCGCACGGCACCAGGAGTGCTTTTGCAGTAACCCACGCCACGCTTGCCGCGCACTTCGATGAGAAGAATGACTTCGCCGTTTTCTTTGATGATCGCAACGTCTCGATACTCAAGCCGAGCCGCCTCATCGGGACGGAGGCCCGTGTTCGCCATGAAGAGCACGTAATCGTGCAACTGTTCGCACACCCACTTCCAACGCATTTTCTTCGGTGCCTGCGCGCGGGCACGGGTTGCTTCATACAATTGGCGATATTCGCCGGGGGAGAACCAAGCCCGATGGGTAATCTTGCCCGATGCTTTGTAGGGAGGGGAGAGATTTGGCACCGCTTGCAACCACTTGTTCCTTTCCGCCATCTTGAGGACCTGTCGCAGGACGACGATTTCTTGGTGAAGCGTACTGCGGGAAGGAGGTGTCGGATTGCCAGTCTTCTTGTTGATCCGAGAGGTTGCACGGTGGATGCACATCGAGCGAGTGCAGCAAGGCGTCTCACGAGTGGCCATCATCCCGTGGCTTACTCAAGAGCCTACGGGAAGTGAGCAACTGCTAAAGCTGATGATGCCGCAGCCAACGCCAACTTGATTCCTTTGCCATTGGTGGGAAAATGGTTTCATGCAGCCAAGCTTGAGACTCTTGACGATTCTCTTTGCCCTCGTGGTGGCATTGCCGCCCCATTGGTGTCAGGGCTTTTCCGATTTGCCGGTCGCATGTTGCCCGGCCTGTGCTGATGCAGATTGTCACGAAGAAGGCGAGCCCACTCGGCCAACTGATCTGCCGAAGCAAGAGTGCCAATGCGGCAATCTGCCGATCAAGCAGGCAGAAAAGTTGGCCATTGAATCGAGCCCGGTTCCGGCAGGCTTCACTGTCAGCGGCGATGATTCTTGCGTTTGTTGCGTTTGCATCGGTGAAGTGTTTCCCCAGCGGAACCTTCAGCGAGCGTTCTGTTGTTGGCGGAAATAATCCAAGACTGGTCAGCAGTCTCGTTTTGTTTTTGATTTCAACTACAGGAAGATTTCCATGTTTGCCAATTGGTTCGTTGGGTGCGCTTCGACGTTTCTCCTGTTCGCTATCGGCTCGGTCGTCCAAGGGGCGCAGAAGGCCGACGATTGCGTTGCGAAGTGCAAGGCGTGTGCGGAGGCGTGTAAAAAGTGCGCTGCGGATTGTGAAAAAGACAATCCCGAATGCGCAAAGATGTGCATGGCTTGCCATCATCTTTGCACGGCATGTGCGGCTCTTGATGGCACACCTTCCGAAGGTGTCGTGAAGGCAGCGTGTGCGAAGGTCTGCACTGAATGTGCAGCGGTCTGCGAGAAGGGCAAAGACGCCAGTTGCAAGGAATGTGCGAAGGTCTGCAGGGCTTGCGCTGAATCCTGCAGGAAGGGTTAGTGCATCTCGCAGTCATGCCTCAGTAGAAGATCACCCCGACCGGGGTAACTCAGTCGGGGCTGATCGACTTTTCATTTTGCCGCCATTTGCTCGGCGTTGTTGACCATCCGATCTTCAGGTGAGCCGCAAGCATGAGAGCGGTGTATCCAGAATCGTCAGCCGCATCGAGATCAGCACCGATTGAGATCAGCCATTGCAGCATCTCAACTGCGTTGTTTTCTGCGGCATACATCAGCGCTGAACGACCCGCTCGCCCTCGGTCATCCGTGTTCGCTCCGTTAGCGAGGAGCAATTTGGCCTTCGCCATGTCATTCGCCAACACCGCCAGCAACCAAGGCGTCCGGTCCCATCTGTCCTTGTCTCCGATGCCACTTTGCTCACCGAGAAGCGATTCAAGTTCTGCGGTGGTTCCAATGGCCGCAGCCTTTAACATTCGAGTCCATCCAAGCGGGGAAGGATCGGCACCGGCGTCGAGGAAGAACTTTACGGCGTCAAACCGTCCGAATCGGGAAGTCACGTTCAACGCCGACTCGCCGTATTTCGTCTCGCAGTTGATCGCAGCACCATTCCGCACCAGGAACTCGGCCATCGGCACAAGTCGGTCGCTGTCGTGAAGACTGTAGACGACATTGATGAGAATCGTGTAAGCGAGGCGGCAACAATCCAAAAACTCGTTTCTGAATTCAGATATTTCGGGTTCGTTCAGTCAGTTCCGCAAACCGATAACCGCCGATCTCCCCGAACTGAAATCGCTTGGAAATCGTTGCCACGATAATGGTTAGGAGCACAAGTCATTGGCCCGTTTGATCATCCGATTTTTAGACTGAAAGACCTACGGAACCGAAGGGTCTGCCCCGATTTTCCTTCGCGAGCCGCACCGCCGCCAGCTTGCGGAGTTCTTCTTAAGTCGTTCGTCTCGTAAAATCCCTGGAAGCCGAAAACGACCATTTGCTGCAATTCGTGACCTGGCTGAAGGAAGGCATCAAATAGGGATTCTTGTCACAGATCGTGTCACAGAACCCATTGCAAGCCGTACGAAATCATGGAGAATATGGAAATCGTGGAACGGCCAAGAGAGGCGTCTCACGGTGACAAAATTGCTTACATTCACGGGGAATTTCAACGAAATTCCAACTTTCCGAGTTCCGACCTACGGAACCGAAGGCTGCTGGTTCGAATCCAGCTGGGTGTATTTTCTTCCGCTCCAACGACTTGCGTCGTTTCTTTCTTAGAGCGTTGGTCTTTCTAACCAAAGCTTTCTCGGTTCTCTGACTAGTGCACTACTCGCGCGCACGATTGTCTCTCGGTCGATGTGACCGACGCAGGTCGTGGGCAAAATTTTTAGCAAACTTGTCAGGATGGTTGGCAGGCTGCGTATCAGGTTGAACAACACCTTCCCTTCGATATGGAGCTCGCCGATGAAATGGACCGAAAATCTTGCTGGCAAAGTACTTTGGTTCGCGTTTGTGGTCTTCATGCTCTGGAAGCCCTTGACCGCGATCTACTGCGCAACGGTCACGAAGTATCAAGGGCAGAATCCTCCGGCAGTAGTCCTGCCGCGCAACTACCTCGGTTGGGAGACCTGGCATCTTCCGGATTACAATCGCGGGATGGAATCTCCGTTTGGTCCGGCAGAGCAGCGCCGATCACGGGCTGCCGAGATCCTCAAAGGCGCTCCTCGCGAGTAGGTTTCTATGTCGCCATCCAATCCACCCGCGGCAGACCTAGCTCAGAATTCTGCCGCGGCAAACGCTCAGGAAGCTGTGACCAAACTGCGAGAGTTTCCTGGCTACGAAACGCTAGGAGTTCTGGGCGTTGGCGGAATGGGAGTTGTTTATCGCGCGCGGCAGACCGCGCTCAACCGGCTCGTGGCGATCAAAACGCTCCGCAATCACGAGGATGCTTCAGCGAAGGATCTGGCCCGCTTTCGCTACGAAGCAGAAATTGTTGCACAGCTCGTCCATCCCAACATCGTGCCGCTCTATCACGTGGGCGAGGTGAACGGCCAGCCATTCCTAGCATTTGAGCTCATCGAGGGTGGTAGCTTGGCGCAGAGCTGCGGTGGCCAACCGCAGCCAGCTCGACAGTCGGCCGAATTGGTGCAAACGTTGTCCCGCGCAGTACACGCTGCGCATCTGCGTGGCGTTGTGCATCGCGATCTAACACCCAACAACATCCTGCTCGCCGCCGATGGCACGCCGAAGATCGCCGACTTCGGCCTGGCTCGCTCGCCCGATCGCGTTGGTCAATCGGCCGAGCAGATTGCGGGAACCGCCAGTTACATGGCACCCGAACAAGCCTGGGGCGATGTGCCTGGCGGCGGCTTCGGCCCGCCCACCGACGTGTACGGACTCGGGGCGATTCTGTACGAACTGCTTACCGGTCAGCCGCCGTTCAAAGGTTCGTCGAGCCAAAAGACACTGCTGATGGTCTATCACGATCCTCCGCGGCCGCCACGATCACTCGTTCTGAGTGTGCCACCTGATTTGGAAACCATTTGCCTGCGCTGTCTGGAGAAAGATCCAGCCCGGCGATTTGCTTCTGCCGAGGCGCTCGCCGATGATCTGCAGCATTTTTTGGCCGGCGAGCCCATCACGTCGCGTCCCGTGAGTCGCCGTGAGCGCGCCTGGCTATGGTGCAGGCGCAATCCGCTCGTCGCAGGCCTGGTCGCGGCTCTCCTCTTAGCCGTTGCCCTCGGTTTGGGTGGCACCACCTACAAAGCCATCGAAGCCTCCAATTCTGCGAGTGCCTATCAGCAGGAGAGTCGCACCTCGAAGAAGCTGGCGGCGGAAGCTAATGCGGGGCGGAATGCCGCGATCGACGCCCAAAAGCGCGAAGCCGAAGTCAACCGCGAACTCAAATCCCAGCTCTATGAATATTGGATCCTCGCCACCGAGCGGCAGATTGCGAGTGGTGCAATGACGCTGCTGCCGGGCCAACGGGCAGCAGCGCTGGCGCAACTCGATCGCTGCCCGCCTGAGTTGCGTCAGTTCGAATGGCACTGGTTGCGACGGCAGTTAGAGGGAAGTCAGCACACTCAGCAAGTTGCCGATTTCAATCTCGCATCGGCTACAGTGAGTGCCGATGGTTCGCGGTTGGCCGTCGTCGGCCGATATGTGTCCGATGATCGAGCGGTTCCGGTGCAAATTTGGAACACCGCTTCCTGGAAGCAGGAACAAGCCATCGCCAATGGCGGCCATACTCTACGCTTCAGCCCCGATCTGAAGTTGCTCGCCGTGCGATGGGACAAGTCCGTTGGACTTTGGAACTTGGTGACTGAAAAACGATTGGTGCAACTAGCGGGCGAAGGAGAGCTCATTACCTTTCGCGCGGACAGCAAATCGGTGGCAGTCGGCCACAGCGGTTTTGGGCTGGGAATTGGCGCCAGCGGCAGGTTTTCCAGCGAACGCAAGCCATGCACAATCACTATTTACCAAACGCACGATTTTCAACCGTCACCGTTCGGCGCGAAGAACGCGAGTTCGCCGCTCCTATCGGGCGTGACGGTGGCGAAGCAACTGGCAACACTCGAGGGAGCCAACGCGCTGCCGCTCGATGGTTGCTTCAGTGCGAATGGCGAGCGGTTGTATGTTGTGAGCGGCTGGTCGAATCAACTCGTTGACGAAGGGCACCTCAGTTACTTGCAAGTTTGGGATGTTGCCGCCAAAAAGGTGCTCAACTCCATTACCGCGCCCGCAGGCGAAACCTGGCAGCGAGTCGCGCTTGCTCCTGATGAACATCGGCTGGCTGTTGCGGCTGGAATTTTGTTGCGAGTTTTTGAACTCCCTGAGGCTCGCGAAATCACGAAAGCCGTCGGTTTGGGCAAGACAACCGCAGTCGCTTATTCGCCCGACGGCCGTTGGCTCCTGGCGGGAGATGAACTTGGCCGAGTGCTGGTGTTTGACGCGGCGACACTCGAACTGAACCGGCTGCTTGGTGGGCATCGTCAGTCGATTCTCACGCTCGGATTCAATGCCAACGAGCAAGCTTATTCCGTTGATGCAGGCGGAGTCGCCAAGGTCTGGGATCTTCGTTGGCCGCAGGCCTTACCAGGTGCCGCACCGCTCGCAATTCGCAGCGACTCGCAATTGCTCGCGGCTGCCGACGCCGCTGGCAACGGCATACGTGTTTGGGAACTTCCCTCGCGAAGAGAAGTCGCTCATCTGCAACTTGCAGAGGATCCGAAGAAGCAATCAGCTGTCGTGGAAGTTGCGTTCTCGCAGGATGGCGGGGAACTTTGGTCGCTGGCAGCAGATCGTGTCATTCGTCGGTTCGACCTGGCTGCAAACAAGGAGACTGAAACGATTCCACTCGGCAATCCTCCCGACGTGCAGCCTCGCCTGCAGATCTCACTTTCCGAGTTGCAACGGCAACTGGCGAATCCAACCCAACCCCAAGTACCTCCGGCAGAACCTGCTACGACGCAGCCAGCGCCGTATGTATTTCAGTCGGCGGTGTTTTCTCCGAACGGTCAATTTCTACTGCTGGCTCGCCACTGGAATGAGAAAGTCGGAAAAACCAACTTGCTCGCCGGCGACACTGGCTGGCGCGGTGGGCAAACAATCGAATTGTGGGATCTCGCCTCGCGGAAGCGGATCAGCGAGACCTCGCATAACGAGGCGACGGCAAGTTCGATCCGGTTGGCTTTTTCTGTTGATAGCCAACAGGCTTTTGCGGCCAGCACGAGAGTGCTCCGTGACACCGCGGTTGTCGGTTGGGAAACGACTACGGGAAAATCGCTGGCCGGAAAGGTTGCTTTTCCCGGCCCACTCGATGCAGAAGTTTCGCCCGATGGCTTGCGAGAACTTCGCAATGTCGATGCCTCAATGCGAATCATCAACCGGCAGAACAATCGCCAGCTGGTAACGGTCTGGTCGCAGTCGCTCGACGATGCTCAGTTTGCTCCCAGTGGTCAGTTCATCGTCGGTGCGCGCGATGGCATTCAGATCATTGATGCGACGCCGCAAGGGCGTTAGTACAATGCTCGCATGCCAACGACGAGCACATCCCTCATCCGCCGCATTTGCGATCCGCGTCATAGCGAGGCGTGGACCGAATTTGTCGCCACCTACCAGGCCATGGTCCGCAGCTACCTTGCCGCCAAGAGTAATCGCAGTGGTTCGAGACTCCAAGATCTCGACCTTGATGAAGTAGTGCAATCGGTGTGGATCAAACTCTGGAAACACTCGACTGACTTTACCTTTGACCGCGAGCGCGGCCGGTTTCGCACGTTCCTGTATGCGATCACCATCAACGCGCTAACCGACTTTGTCCGCCGCCGCAAAAAGCACCGGGCGATCGCGATGGACCTGCAACAAATCGATCTGGAGGATGAGCGCATCAAGCCTGACAATGAGTGGGATGTGGCGTATCGCGCAGCCATCTGGCAACGCATTGCTGGGCCGCTCAAAGCAGAATTGCTGGCCAGCAGCCCCGCAAAGTGGCTGTCATTCGAAGAGCACAAACTGTACGGCCGGCCGGCGAAGGAGGTGGCTGCAGAACTAAAGATCGATGTCGCGTTGGTCTATCAAAACACGACGCGCGTCATGCAAGAGGCACGTCGCCGGTGCAAGGCGATCAGCGAGGAGGAACTCGCCCCATGAGTTCGGACTTGCCTAAAACGTCCGATTGTCTTTCCGAAGAGTCGTTGCACGCGGTGCTCGCCGGTGCCGCGAGTCCTAGGGAATCGGCGCACGTCCACGAGTGTCGCACGTGCCAGGCAGCGCTCCGTCGTTTAGAAGCTGAATCGACGATCCTCCAGTATACACGAAGCACATCTGCCCCCCTCAGCGAGGATTCGCCTGCAGGTAAAGTGCCCAGCGCGATAGGCAAGTACATCGTCGTCGGTCAGTTTGACGATGGTCCTGCTTGGACAACCTTTCGGGGCTTGCATGCGGTTGTGCATCGCGAAGTGCTCGTGCAGGTCGCGCATGCGCCTCTTGCCGAACTAGACGCTGGATCAGCGGCGCTCGCCGCTGCGGCACGGCCGTGGATGGTGCGTCGGCCGCATGTGGCAACGGTCCTCGACGTCGGCGTTTACAATAACCGGCCCTACCTCGTCGTCGAGTACGACGGCGGTTTGCGCCTCGACCGGATTGCCGCCCAGGATCGCTCGCCGGCTCTCGCTCACGGCCTTGCGCCCATCGCAGCCGCTTTTGCCAAGCTGCCGTCACTGGCTCATCCCCTCGTGCGTTCCGCCAGTCTCGTTGTGGAGGAGGACGACCGCTTGACGCTCATCGATTGGGCTGCCGCGAATCTGTGGGAAGCATCGAAGCTGCAACCTCAGTCGACAGAGCCGACTGTGCGATCCTTGGCGCGAGTATACGCCGATTGTGCGGGCAACGAGCCACTGCCCGACGCGATTGCCCAGGCACTCGATGTCGACAAGCCACTTCCTAGCTGGGAAGGCCTGGCTGCCGCCATGAGCGGAAAAACGGCAAGTTTCTTTCTGCGGCGCATCTTCGGCCAATAACGCGCAGAAATTTTCTCAGTTCCTGTCAAAGGACATCACCGCATGCGTATCAGGGTCGAAAGCGGCATGGTGAGTTGCCAGCCGCGACACGCCAGACCGGCCCAGCCGGTCACACATCCTAGGAGACCCCGCCATGCACCGTTCATTCGTTCTTTCCGTCGTATTGTTGTGCTTCGCCGCAGCACCGCTCCTTGCGCAATCGACCGCCTCGATCAACTGGCATACCAGCGTGGCCAGCGCCGTCAAGCGCGCGTCGGCCGACCGCAAACCACTCGTTGTGTTCTTCTTCGCCGAAGGCGAAGACGGCATGCTCCCTTGGTCGCGCAAGCTCGCCGAAGGGCCACTGGCCAGCCGCGAGGTGATCGCAATGCAGGAGCGGGCCGTTTTCTTGAAGGTGAATGTCGACCTGGACGACGCTGCGGGTAACGTGCAGAAGCTTGAAGATGGATTGAATATCAAGGAACTCCCTACCGTCGCGGTGCTGGAGACGACTTCCCAAGGTTGTATTGACCGTGGCCAAACAGTTGGGTTTTTTGAGCAAGTCGAGTTTGTTGGCCAGCTGAGGACCCAAGTAACGCATGCAATGGTCAAGATTCGCGCCTCGCTGACGCCGCCACTCACAGAATCAGAAATCCCTCGACGCGTTGCCGAGGTGCAAGCCGAGTTGTCTCGCCGCAATACCATCCTGACTGAGCGGGCGACTGCCTTCCGGCAGCAACTGGCCGCCTTGCTGGAACGAGGCGAGTTCGATGGGGCGACATTTGCCAAGGCGGCGGCCGAGCGGGATCAAGCTCACGTGCAGTTGCAGGAATCAATCCTTGACCTAGCGACCATTCCCGCGCCGGAAGCCGAAGCGATCGGTGCGATGTTTGCCCGCGTTGCGATTGCGGAACTCGACGACTGCCGGCATCTGCATCAGAACCTGCACCGCCTGACGGTCGAGGGAAAACTCCCGGGTCCGGCTTCGGTCGAGCGAGCACAATCCCTCGTGCGAGCTGCCGACAAGGCTACCAACGAGGAGCACAAGCAAGCTCAAGAGGGACTGCAAAAGGCCCGCGAAAACTTCAACCGCTGGCTGAACGAGCTGGCGGCGAAGTAATCTGAAAGATCTCATTGGGGCGGCGCAACTCGCCGCCCCCGCCATCATTGCTGAAAAAGCCAGGACTCTTATCATGTCGCATTTACGATTGATCTTGCGTGTCTGGCCGCTTTGGGCTTTGGTTGGCGCAGTAATCGGATTCGTTCTGTCGATGGGCATTGTCGATGTCCAGGACGGGCCGACCGAGGACGAGCGAGTCCTGCGAGTTGTCGTCGTCGGCCTGACGATTCACACGGAACATTGCTATAAGGACAGCGTGTGGCGGCGAGGCCGAATTTGGGGAGCTGGCATGCTAGCCACGCTGATTGTCCTAGGCGCTGCCGCCGCTCTGGCATTTCGAGCCCTTATTGCCAAAGCGTATGACGCCCCGGCTGAAGTCGCGACTCCTTCCCCAGCGACGTCCACAACAATCTTTGAGACGCTTCAAGCAGTTTTTGGAGTTGCGTTGTTGAGCTTTCTGGCTGTAGCTGCTGCTGCCGGACTGCATCATGCAATGTATCCCGACTTGCATCTTCCGAGCGGCTTTCCGATCGTTTTGATCGCTATCCCTCCGGCCGCAGTCCTGGCAATCGCTGTGACCGAACGAATTCCCTCAATCGGGCTTGTAACGCGCCGAATCGGACAGGGAATCATGGTGCTGTACGTGCTTGCAGGTGCAATCGGTATCCTGGGGATGGTTCTGGGTTCGGTCGGTTGATTTTGCCGTTCGGAGGACAGGCATTGTCAGTTTTGCCGGCATCGGGCGTATCAAAATTATTCAGCCGCCGTCAAATCACCTCGCGATCAAACTCACTGCCATGAACACACCTTGTTTCTCGCATCGCGACCGCCAAATAGAAGTTTCTTTGCCTCGTCCTGAGGATCTGGTGATCCCAGCCGACGGGCGAGTCTTGTTCTTTCGCCGCGACCGGGCGATGTTTGGGTGGCTCTCGCATTTTTACCGCGCCCCGATCGTGCTCGACGGTGAGACTTGGGGTTCCGTGGAACACTTTTATCAGGCGCAGCGGTCACTGGATCCGGCGTACCGAAAAGCGATTCGCGAGGCGACCTCGCCGGGCATCGCCAAGCGGCTGGCGGCGAGGCCCGAAGCGCCGCGGCGGATCTCGTCGCAGTCCTGGTTCCGCAAGAACGGCCAACAGCCGCGAGCCGATTGGCAGGATGTCAAGTTATCCATCATGCGCCGCGCTGACGAGGCGAAGTTTGTCCAAAACCCGTCGCTGGGAGCACTGCTGTTGGTCACCCATGCGGTAGAGATCGTTGAGGATTCTCCATTCGACCCGTACTGGGGCGTTGGTGCCGACGGGCAAGGCCTGAACTGGGCCGGCAAGGTGCTGATGGAAGTCCGTGCGGCGATCCTTTCCAAGGTCGGATGAGAATAGGCGCACGGAAACGTCGGTGCGATTACTTTCCGAGTGTCAGATGGGGGTCTGCTCGACGTATCATGTACGGCGAGAGGACGGCTATAGCTTAACCCGGTAGAGCGCGTCTTCTGGAGCACGGTCTCGGCCGCGTTGCCAGCACGAGGTGCGGGTTCAAATCCCGGTAGCCGTCCTCTCGTTTTTTGACTTTCCAACTTGCGGCAAACGACCACTTCCTGCAAAGCAAACATAGTGTGCAAGCAAGGGCCAGTTGTTCGGTATCCGAGTGTCAGACGCCGAGCGGAACTGCGTAGCAGCCATGCAGAACGGTTTTGAGTGGCTCGGACATTCTCAGCGGAGATTCTTCATGTTTCTGAAACACCAGATCGGGATTTATGCTCTCGTAGCTTGTCTAACGCTGGCACGGGTTGCAGCTTCACAAGCCGAGACTCCGCCGCAGCCAAGCGATGTCGACCTGCTTCGCTCTTTGCCGGCCGTGTACATGGTGCGAACTCACGGCGAGGGCAAGCTAACCATTCCTAACTCGGTCGCCGTCAAGCTCGATGGACTCGATGCTGAATTCAATGAGCTGCTGGCGGCAGGCAAGTTGCCGACGGATATCAATCGCGCGACGTTCAAATGGTTGCGCGTTGCCCAAGAGCCCGACCGGTATTTAACTCCTTCGGCAGAAACTCGCACGCTCGGAATCACCATGAGCGGCCATGGCAGCGCGTTCGCGGTCCGTGGCGACGGCATTTTGTTGACGAACCGTCATGTGGTCGCCGAAAAAACCGAAGAGCCCCTCGACATGACCGAAACCGAATCGCTCGATCCCCCGTCGCTTGCGCCTTTGCACGCGGAGTTAGCGAAACAGATTGGCGACGGTCCCCAGGGAGTGCTGGCAAAGCGGGCCAGTCGTGCTATCACGCTGTGGTACGGCTTCCAGTGCCGACAAACGACGCAGTTGCGGCGTGCCGAAATCCTGCTCTCGTACGGTAAGCAATCCAGCCTGGGTACGCCTGACCGGCTGGCCAGCGGCTGGTTGGGTCTCGATACGCGCGAAGGGGTGATTGCCCCGGCAATCGTGCTGAAACGTGGTGGCGAGGAGCCGGTCAATGACGTGGCAATCCTGCAACTCGATGTCAAAGCTGCCGGCGATGCTCTGATCTGCTTGCCGCTGGCCGCCGATGCAGCACCAGCTCCCGATGTCGCGATCAGTTCGCTCGGCTTTCCTGGGATTCGCTACAACTTAGACACGATGACCGCGCTGGAATTGCTCCAGGTAAACGTGTCATCCGGAAAGGTTCTTGCTCGGGATAGCGCCAGCAGGCTAAGTCTGTCCGAAAGGACGAAGCGCCGGTTGGTCGGTGCCTCGGGCGAAGCGTTAGACGAATTGTTGCTTGTCTCCGCCAAGCAATGGTGCGGCGTCAGCGGCGGGCCGGTGGTGAACGCCGCCGGCGAAGCGATCGGATTGAACGTCCGAGGCAACCCGTGCCAATTAAAGACGACGCTCGAAAACGGCAAATTCACATTTGAACTGTTGCCCGAAGGGACCGGCGCGATCAATTACTACGCAGTCCCGATCCGGGCAGCCAAAAAGCTGCTGAACGATGCCAATATCACCGCCGCCGTTGGCGAATCAACGCGGCTATGGCGCAAAGGATTAGACTTGTATCGCCGCGGCGACTACGCTGCGGCTCTGGACTGCTTTCGAGATATTTCTCGCCGGCAGAAGATTGGAGTGGCAGCCATCGCGGGTCAGCAGGTCGTCGGCCGCAAACCCTACGAGCAGGTTGCAACAAACGAGCAGGCGATCGTGAATCAGTACGTCGTAATGCTCCAAGCAGCGGCGAAAGAAATCGCCCAGGGGAAATAGAACGCCTTGTCTTAGCACTTCCGCTTTCGCAGCTCGCGCTTGTTGTGAGGATACCCTATCATGTCGAAGCCCCTGGAATCTCTGCTCGGCTATGCCTCGGTGCCGCTTGTCGTGGCCCTAGTCATGATGGGGTTTATGCTAATGATCTCGACGGTCTTCATGGGTATCCCCGATCTCGCCGGAATGGAAGTACATCCGTTGATCCTATTTCCTGTGTTCGTGCTCGCCGTTTTAGTATGGGGACTGGGGGTTCTCTGGTCTCTCAATTACGTGGTCAGCGGAAGTTTTGGGCTTGGCAGTGAGAATCCGAAGTTCCGTTTCACATTGCTCAGCACCGCGCGGCGGATGTTGGTTGTAACAGCCGGTTGGCTGGCCGTGCTGTCATTGTTATCGCTGATCCCGGCCACACGAAGCGTCATGATCCAACCGCTGGCCTTTGTCGGCCGACCTGCCATTCCGCTGACCGTGCGATTCCTGCATGATCGCAATCCTCGCGTCCGCCGCTCAGCGATCGACGTCTTGCGGTACATGGGTCCCCCGGCAAAGAGTACGGCCCCTGAGATTGTTCCCTTCCTCGATGATCCCGACGAGCAAGTCCGATTTTCCGCTAGCGCAGCATTGCAAACACTTGATCCGAGCTTGCGACAATGATTGCTGTGTTGCTGTTGTTCCTCAGATCACTATCTGCATGAATTACGGTTCTGGCTCCGATCCCGCAGGTTCCGCGATCGACCTTGCGCTGGTCGCATTTCATTTGGATTCAGGTGATCGTTGGGCCTTCCCAAGCAATCGCCGCAGGATGGGAAGTATAGCTCCCGCTTTTCAAGTTCGGCGACTCACGTAGGTGCCGTTTGAATTTTTTCTGGTTGCGTGCGAACTGAGGATGCCGTTTTGCGAAGGAATCTCAGTGGGCAAGAGTAATCCGAACCGGAATGCCTGAATCAGTCACACGCCATCGAAGATCAAGCCACGATAGACGGCGCTTGACGTTATCGACCAGAATCCGGCGCATCGCTTCGGCGGCAGCGGCGAAGAAGTGCCCGCGGCTGTTCCAGTGCCGGCGCTAATATCGACCAGCCGCATGTAAGCATCTTGCACAAGGGCTGTTGCCTGGAGGGTCTGCCCCGATTTTCCTTCGCGAGCCGCACCGCCGCCAGCTTGCGGAGTTCTTCTTAAGTCGTTCGTCTCGTAAAATCCCTGGAAGCCGAAAACGACCATTTGCTGCAATTCGTGACCTGGCTGAAGGAAGGCATCAAATAGGGATTCTTGTCACAGATCGTGTCACAGAACCCATTGCAAGCCGTACGAAATCATGGAGAATATGGAAATCGTGGAACGGCCAAGAGAGGCGTCTCACGGTGACAAAATTGCTTACATTCACGGGGAATTTCAACGAAATTCCAACTTTCCGAGTTCCGACCTACGGAACCGAAGGTTGGAGGTTCGAGCCCTCCTGGGTGTACTGCTAGGGGCATTTGCTCCTATTGCCAGAGTGGTGGAATGGCAGACACGCTGGATTCAAAATGTAAGCCCACGTGAAGTGCCGAGTGACTCGCGGCTTGCAACTCTAAGCCTGTTTTCAGGCGTCTTTCGCAGATCCCTTCGCTGATCCCACGATCACCACTTGGTGAAATCAGTGGCAAATCAGTGGCAGTCATGGTTTTGCGTTTTCTTTGCGTCGATACTCTTTCGGTCGTACGTCCGTACCTTTTGAGTACGGAGCTAACGATCATGGCCTGGAACGAGATTGGTCCCTCTAACTGCTACTTCATTTGCTTTCGCGTTGGACAGAAGCGATTTCGCCGATCCCTGAAGACCAAGTGCAAAAAGGAGGCGGACATCCTTACCGCACGTCTGGAAGGGAATCTAATGGACGTCGAACGCGGCCGGCTCGTCATTCCCGAGAACGTCGATCTGGTGACGTTTCTATTGTCAGATGGCCGCGTCCCCGAACCATTGGTGGTCTCGCCGCAGGTGACGCTCAAAGGACTGTTCGAGGCCTATTTCAGCTCCATCCCTGCCGGCAGCCTGGAGGACTCGACCATCGACGGAATGAAGACCCACCAGAAGCACCTGCAGCGGATTCTGAAATCATCCTTTCCGATCAACACCCTTTCGCTTGAGCACCTTCAGCACTACGTCACGACGCGATCCAAAGCCAAAGGGAGGAAAGGGAGAAGTTTGTCGCCGGCGACGTGCAAGAAGGAAGTGGTCACGCTCCGCACGGCGTGGAATTGGGGACTTAGGTCAAAACTCGTCGACCGTCCGTTTCCGAGTCGTGGGCTCAAGTATCCGAAGGGGAGCGAGAAGCCGCCGTTCATGTCGCTGGCGGAAGTGGAAGAGCTCACCAAAGACATGAAGGCAAACGAAGCCTCAGCATTCTGGGAGTCAGTGTATCTCCCTGTCGAGGACATCGAGTCTCTGCTAGAGCACGTGGCAACGAGCCGCACGCCGTTCATATATCCGATGTTCTGCTTCGGTTTCCATACCGGTGCTCGTCGATCAGAAATGCTTCGTGCAAGGGTTTCCGACGTGGACTTGAAGAATGGGTGGGTGACGATCCACGAACGGAAGAAGGCACACGACAAAAAAACAACTCGAAGGGTTCCCATCTCCCCAGTGCTTCACGCTGTTCTGACCGAGTGGCTCGCAGTGCATCCCGGTGGTACGGCTCTCTTCTGTCACGAAACAGTCGTCGCCCGAAGTAAGAAGCGAAGTCTCACGACTGGTCACCTGGGGAACGGGCGGGCATCAACTCTTGCACAACGCATGAAGTCTGTACGCCTTCGTTCTCCACGTGGCTTTGAACCGATCACAGGCGACGAAGCACACGACCACTTCAAGTCAGCGTTAGCCGGAACGAGGTGGGCGAAACTTAAAGGCTGGCACGTAATGAGGCACAGCTTCATTTCCGCCCTAGCCTGCAAGGGAGTCGACCAACGGATCATCGACGACTTCACTGGCCACCAAACCGACGAACAGCGAAGGCGTTATCGCCACTTGCTGCCCGCGACAACGAAGCAGGCTATCGCGGCCGTCTTCGGACAACACGCGGATCGGGCAGCAGCCCCTGGTTCCTAATCCGTTCCATCTCAGCGTGGGAAATGATCCATTCCTGCGATCTACCGCGACCGCATGCTCGTTTGTCAGCGTTCACGCGGCCGACCCGGCACCATTCGCGAACAGTCCACTCCGCCTTGCCGAGGATAGCTGCGGCCTCGGACGTGGAATACCAGTCCTTCACAGTTCGTTGTTCGACGAGGCTGCGAAGTGCTTCCTCGATTCGGTCAAGTCGTTCTTCGATTGTGCTCATGCAAAACTCGTAGTGCCGATTTTAGACGGGTCTAGTGTCAGTAGGTGTTTGCTCCGACGCAATTGCTGCGTCAGCCCTAAACTGTCTGCAGCAATTACCTCAGCGGGAAGAGCCGGGCCCAGAATGCCGAAAGTCTGTCGCACTCAGTCGCAGCGATTCTCAGCCATTCGCAGCCAGTTGCAACGGACATGGTGGACACTTGATGTTTCGACTTGGAACCCGGCTCCGGAACCGCGACCGATTTGACACTGTCCCGTATCGTTGGGCAGTTGACTTCAGGGTCAACATGGCCAATAAGAAACGGACAGATGGTGACGAGGTCTTTGCTGAGTCGAGCCAGCAGCGGGCAAGATGGACGGCGAAAGAGATGGGGAAGGTTTTTGCTGAGGAGAAGGTGATGCTTGAGGCAGACCTCGAACGAATCCAGGAAGAGCAACTGAAGCAAATCATCGTCCAGCAAGCTGTCGCGATTTGGCAGCGTTGCTACCCGCATCTCGGCAAACAAGTTGTCTTGCGAATTGCCGATACAGTGGCCGAAGGGGTTACCGAACACGGGCACATCGTTGAAACAGATTCATGGACGAACTCGCCAGATGCAGCACCGACAGCTGACCAGACACGTTTCTTTGCAGAAGTTGCAAATGTGGCCGAAACGGTGGCAGATGCACTTGCAGGCGGAAGCGGCGAACAAAATAACTGCGATTGGAAGGGACTGGTTCCGTTTGATCAGATCAAAGACGCAAGTCTGCCCAACAGCCTGAGCGGACATGGGGTTGGAATCTGGCCTGAGGATGACGATCTAAAACCCAGGACACTAGGTGAGCGACTTAGGAAGCAAATCATGCGGGGAGAGGTGAAGGCCCATCGCCATAATCGCGAGTTATACACACTCGATCTGAGTACACTTCCTTTCTCGGCACGGGAGAGGCTCGCCCAAGCGACGGCGAAACCCCGTAGATCTTGAAGTGCCGTCGAGAAATCTTCTATTTTTTTCGTCGACTGGTCGTAACTCTACTTAACTCGTCGCAACTCGCACTACCCCCTTTTGCGACGTTTCGGACGACGCTCTAGCGTGAAGTCATTGGCCAATTGGTCAATGACGCTGACCGTCTTCTGCCTCGCGACGCTTCATGACGGCCGGCGTCCTCCAATCCGAGGAGGACTTCGATGATCGATCCGCTAGTCGAGAAAATCCTACTCGTCAGCACGCTCCCGCAAGTGCTGTTCGAGATGGGCTTTAAAGGAAAGAGCGGCAGACCCAAGCATCGGACCTACGGCTACCGCATGGTGGCCGCAGGATTGGAAGTGCTCTTCTACGCCGGCGAAATGTATACGAGCCGAGAGGCCATTGTGCGGCACCTACAACGGCAAGCTGCTTTGAAGCAGGCCCAAGAAACCGGAGGCTCCGTGTCATGAACTGTACTCCTATCGTTCGTCGCCGCGTTCGGAATCGCGGGCCCCCTTCCGATGCCATTCAACATACGTAATTTGCTGGCTTACTTTTGAACAGGAATTTGAAAATGGCTTTGCAATTCTTTCGAGCCCTGCGTCGCGGCTCGCGGCACAGAGCAGTCAGGGAGGCCCTATGGCAGAAACCACTGGCATCGAATGGGCAGACAAAACCTGGAACCCATTCATTGGCTGCATCAAGAAGACCCCTGAGTGCGACAATTGCTACATCAAGCAAGCAATCCGTGGAAAGATCGCTGATGTCTTCAGCGGCCCGGTGCTCACCAGCCAATCCACCTGGGATGCACCGCTCAAATGGAACCGCGAAGCGGCTGCGAACGGAACACGGCCGAGGGTATTCACCTGCTCCCTCTCCGACTTCTTCGAAAAGGCAGCTGACCCTTGGCGGCCCGCAGCCTGGGACGTCATCCGTAAGTGTCCGAATCTCGATTGGCTCATCCTCACCAAGAACGCTGCACGGTTCGCCGATCATCTGCCGCCCGACTGGGGTGAAGGTTGGCCGCATGTGTGGCTTGGCGTCACAGTCGGCATTGCGACATCAATGTCGCGTATCCCGTACCTACTCGACGTCCCAGCAAAGGTACGGTTCATATCTGCGGAGCCCCTCCTCGGCCCGCTCGATTTCACGCCATACCTCGCCGACCTCGATTGGATCATCACCGGCTGCGAAAGCGGTGCGAAGGATAAGCGGCGAGCCATGGACTTCCAGTGGGTTCGCGACGTTGACAAGCAGTGTCGCAAAGCCGGCGTCGCCCACTTTTTCAAGCAGTACTACGACGAGAAGGACAAGCTTTGCTACGACGGAATGCTCGATGGCGAGTGCCGCCAAGCTTGGCCCGCTGTTGATCGCTAGGTGACATGACGTGCTTGCGTCGCCAGAAGCGACGCGGATGAAACCAGTCAAGCTGTCCAGCGGGATGCAGGCCGGCTTGGCCTTTCTGATCGAGATAACAATGCTTGAATCATCCATGCCGGAAAATGAATGCGAGTTGCCAGGGCATGACTCCCAGGCCCCTCGCTTGTTTACTGCTGGCTACGAAGGCCGCAATTCCGCGAACTTCATCCGGTCTCTGCAAGCGAACTCCATCGACACGGTCGTGGACGTTCGGCAGCGTGCGGCCAGCCGAAACCGCGACTTCGCTAAGACGCGTCTCGCGGCGTCAATGTCCGCAGCCGGAATCAGCTACGTGCATTTGCCGAAGCTTGGCACTCCAGCGGATTTGCGGACGCAGTATCGCAACGAAGAACTCTGGCTCGATTCCTACCTGGATTTGTATGGGAAGTACCTCGACCAACAGGAAGAGGCCATTGCCGACCTAGAACGACGCATTCTGGCTGAACGGTGCTGCCTGCTTTGCGTCGAGGCCGATCCGGCGATCTGTCACCGTACTGTGCTCGCAAACTATTTGGTCGACCGCAGCAACGGCCAACTTTCTGTCCACAACATCCTCACGAAGAAAGAATAGCCATGAGCAAAACGAAGAACACAAAAGCCGCTGTCTCTCGTCCCGCAGTGCCGGCCGACTCTTCGGGATCCGAGGTTGCTGTCGACATCAAGCAACAAACGACCGAGCAGTTATGGCGGGATGCTAAAGACCGGCACGCCGGCTTCGAGACCGCACGTGCCACGATGCGGTCTGCCATTCGGATCTCGAACGACTGTGCACTGGATGCCGGAGAGATTCTGGACGAGCTCAAGAGACGAACTGAAAGGGGTAAATGGCAGAAAGCCGTTGAAGCGAACTGTAGTGTGGGAATTCGCGAAGTGCAACGCTACATCGCCTTGTACAAGAACCGCGAGGTGCTGGACGAATTCGACCCCGAGTGGCGTGACAAGTTCACCCTTGTCGAAGCACTCGACGCCATAGCATTTAAGCGGAGCGAAGATAGTGGCGAGGAAGTCGTGGCCGCTCGTGAGTCACGCACCACGACCGATTCCAAGGCGAAGAAAGCGACGAAGAGAGTTCAAGCGACGCGACAGCCCAAAGCCCGAGTGAAGACTACGGCTCAGATAAAGAAAACGTTTGATCCATTTCGCGTGCGGATCACAGCCATCCAACATGCAGTTGATCAGGTCAAACAAGCAAAGACGTTAGATCGCATTGAAGCCGAGGCAATAGCGGTTGCTAAGAAGTGCGAGGAGCTCGTTGGCCACTGTCGTCTGAGGAGGGCTGCAATTAATGGCGATCCAATAGGCAAAATCGACGGGACTATCAATGGGAGGCCGATACAGCCGCCCACCGTGGTCTTGCCCGGCAAGAAAGCTGGCGTGAAGCGTAGTTCCCGAACTATTGACCGCACGGCTGTAGGAGGCGGATCAAAGGCATAGCATGCAATTGTTTGTTAACGCGACTATCTAATACAATTACATAAATGAGTCACATCACTGTTGATATGTGACCAGAGTACTAATTGTATATGGGCTTAGACCCGAGATGGCCGCCATGACTGATAGCAACAATCAAACCGACGTCGTCCTTGTTGACGTAGATCTGTCCACTTTAACCCCACACTCACAACAAGACTTACTGTATGCACCCCCTTCACCAGAGGAGCTCAAACGCCTTGCCGCCGACATTGAACGAAACGGCCTACGCCAAGCAATCGAGATCCTGACTGATGGCACGATTATTCGCGGACATTCGCGTGTACTCGCTGCCAAGCAAATTGGACTGACAACTCTGCCGGCCATCGTGCTGGAAGGGCTCAGCGAGTCCGATGTGCTCAAGGCCCTGGCCGAAGACAACCTCAATCGCCGCCACCTAAGCCCATTGGAGATCGCGAAGAGCTTTGCAGTGATCCAGAGCAGCTCCCTGAAAGACGCCACCGGCGAGAACCTGTCCAGGGCCATGTCCCGGTTGCAGAAGCAGATCGCTCAACAATTCGGCATCAGCAAAAAGACGCTGCAACGATACATCAGAATTCTCGACACACCTCTGTCAGTACAGCATGCCGTTACGAAAGGTTACTTATCAATGGACGTTGCCTTGCAGATACAGAATCTCCCTCCGAAACGCAAAACGAAGATCGGTGCAGCAATCGAAAATGTAGTGAACGCCCAGACTACGCGAGACGACAGCCTGCCTCGAAAGGTGAAAGCTGAGGTGCTGAGAATGATGGGCGAATCCCATACTCAACGCCAGTCAGCATCGCCTTTAGCCAAGCTCATAAAAGCCCTCCAGAACGCCCAGGAGGCCCTTGGCAGCGATGAAACGATCAAGGGCACTCAAAACAGGCGGTGGACCGTACAGCGGGCTGCCTTGGTCAAGGGACAGCAACTGTTAACGAAGCTCATCGAGGAGCTCGACGAAGCAATCGATTCACAGAGCAAAGCAGCATGACCCAGTGAGGACACATTCGTCTCCAGACGTCTGGAATTTGATGCAGACAGATCGAGACAAACTGTCCCATTTCAACAGCAAATCTTTCTCCAGACGTCTGGACCGAAATCAGATGCCAATTCAGTTACTAGCAAACACCGCAGTTATCACCGGCCAGGAAACCACACCTGTCCGACGCGGGCTCACCTCGCGATTCAGGCGGTTTGTTCCCCAGAACGGCAGCCTGTCCGAGAGCATGATTGAGCAGCATGCCCACTTCTGGGATCTCCCCACGGGTGGCATCGAGATACCGATTGGGTTGGCCCCGCGTGCTGAGCGAGTCGTGCGGGTGGCAGGACTGAATCCGCTGCTTATCGGAAACTATCTGCGGCCAAGCGACAGGATTCGCAACATCGGCCTGGATACCAACCAGTCCCGCCCTGACGCGATCCGCAGCCTGTCCGAGGCGTTCTGTACGCATCGCCAGGGACAGGTGATCTACCACACACCAGGACACGCACGAGATGTTCTGGCCACCCTCATCGAGACGTTTGCAGATCATCGGATCTTGTTCGTGGCACGCCGACGCCGGGAGCTGCGGGGCCTAGCAAGGCGGCTGACCGGGGCCAGTGGCGTTCGCGTCTATGCAGACATCTACGCAGCTTCTGCTGATCCTCGCGGCAAGCTGGTCGTAAGCAGCTTTCGATTCGGAAGCATGCGGAATCCTGATGACAACTGGGCAGCAATCGTGTTCTTGTCGCCGGATGCGATCCAGGGACACAGCATCATCGAAAACGCCGGCTGGCACGCGAACAGGTCCCTCATGTACTGCCTGAGGCCGGCATGGACAAAGTTGTCGCTGCATGAAGAACTACAGATCGAGTATTGCTGTGGGCCGGTGATTCATGAATACGCCGGACATGAACAACGGGCCTCGGTACAGGTGCTGATGGTTGATGGTTCGCACAGGCCCGTTTCTGGGATCCTGAACAGGGAATCGCCAGCGGTGGAGCTAAAACGGGGCCTGTACTGGCGGAGCGGACACCGCAATGAGCTGGTAGCGACCCTCGCCACTGCACTGCGTACAGGTGACCAGAACTCGATCATTCCGCACATTCCTGCCCTGCGGAGACCTGATCCGCTTGAGCTGGCACTTCAGCAGCCCACAGTGAGCGTACTTGTACAGAATCGCGAGCACGCACTGGAGCTGCAGAAGCTGCTACCTGAATGGCCCATTGTTTCGAGCAATTCGGCACAGCTCCCAGGCGTCTGCTGCATCGTGACAGAACCGGCTGCATCCAGGCTGGAAATCACAAGCGGCGTCCTGATTAACGCCAGTGGAAACGAACTAGGAGCAATCCTGTTCCCTGCACGCGTACAGAGCCAGTACCGCGTACAGAGTCTCGTCGACTTCACAGACACATTCCATTCGCTTGCTGGTGCTAGATCCACCGCACGGGTCCAGCAGTATCACGCAGCGAACTACGACATACAGAGCTAACTATTGACCCGCTCAAACAAACCCCTTCACAAAGGAGCTATATGCTAAACACCGTTCAAGGCCCAGTAAGAGAACTTAACAGGTACTACTGGGAGTCACTATCCGTTATGTATTCTGTACATGACCGCTATCTGACTAGCTGCCTATACAGTAAGCAAGACTGTGTAACTGTACTGGATCTTCTGGCACCTTTCGCTTCTAAGTGTTTAAGGAAAAACACAAAGAGCGAAAAGTTTCCTCTGACAGTACCGCTTCGCTTCTCTTCGGGTACAGGCGGCTCCGCCAAGCCATTTTCAAGCCGGCTGTGACTCCGCAGCCGCAGACTCGCCGGGAGTGGATCTCTCGCTCCCGGCGATGTCTTTTCTCTCTGTTCTATTGTACCGGACACTCCAGCATGAGCATTTCCCCACGACTAGCCAGCCGCAATCTCCCCGCTCCCACGCTTCGCAATGTCGAGTTTCACCAAGCCAGCCACAGCAAGACAGTCGCCCGCTTCCAGCAGGTGATCCGCGAGCATGCTGCTAACGGGTCTGCAGGGCTTCGTGAGCTGGGACCGCGATTGCTGTCCTGGATCGCAGATCTGCGAAATCTGCGGACTGCCTACGATTTCCTAGCTAAAGAGGGCGGCGAGGCCCCCGGTCCGAATGGCTTATCCTATGCCGACCTGTCCACAAGCGAAGCGATCGCGATGCTCCAACAGCTCAGCACGCTAATTTTGAACGGCGAGTACCAGCCCAGCCCAACGAGGCAGGTGACGATCAAGAAGAGCTCAGGGGCCGGCACGCGGACCCTGACGCTGCAGAACATCCAAGACCGGGTTGTTGCACGGGCCTGCGTACACATCCTGCTGCCGCTGTACCAGTCACAGTTTTGCCAGGCTAATCAGACCGCTTCCGGAAATCGAATGTTGTTGCTTGCTCAGCTGGAGCGATTGGTGCTCGACGAGCATCGCACCGTAATCGGGCTTCACGACATTCGTGACGCATTCGACAATGTCCCCCAAGACCGCCTGTTTCAGGTCCTTCCGCGAGCGATCCCCAGTCCAGACGTTTGCCGACTCATTGAGAGGTGCGTTCGTACCAGCAGCGGCAAAGGTCTTCGCCAGGGCTCGCCGCTGTCGCCCCTTCTGCTAGATGCGTACCTTGATCACTTTTTGGTGCGGCCGTGGGAAAGAGAGTTCCCTGATCTGCCGCTGCTCAAGTACGTCGACGACATCCTGATCTGCGGGCATTCACGTACAGAGGTTGAGGCGGCGTCCGAAAGGCTGGTATCCACGCTGCGAAACTGTGGCTTGGCGACAAAGGCGAATGCCTACGATGCCATTCACGAGCTACGCGAATTGAATCATATCGAGTGGCTCGGGATGCGAATTACGCTCCAAGCGGACCGGCTCGCGATCATCCCGACAGACCGCAGCTGGCGGAATCTGAACGAGGCTCTAGCTGACGCCCAAAGCCGGCCGAATGCCGCCGTGCTGGCCAACCAAGTAGTGCAAGGCTGGATTAACCAACTAGGCCCCTGTTACGAGAACCTAGACCATCGCGATACGTACAGACGGGTACGAGAGATCGCCGGCGTACAGGGTTTCGATGAGCTCCTGCCGCTGGTCGAATTTCAGCGAGATTGGGACGCGGCGTACAGAGGTTGGCAATCCCTTACAGCTACAATCGACTTAAACTCAGCAACGCCTTAGATCGCCAGATAATGTCATGCTCCACGTTCTAGCTCATTAGAGGGCCCGGATGTCTTTGAAAATCGCGTCGCTTACGAGTAGCCACATCGTCACCAAGATGCCCCGCGAGGAGGTCCGAAAGACCCTCCTTTCCTTTGCGTACCATGAGGCTGGTCACGCGGTCGTCAGCTGCCTACTCAATGAAACTATTGAGTTTGTGCAAGTGATCACAACCGACGAATTCCGACGACATAGGCCACGCCAAGGCGGATATATTTCGCTTCAGCACGAACATCCGCTCAACGAGATACCGAGACTGGTCGCCTCAAACCCAAGCCTCGCTCGAACCCGCGTGGCATGCCATGTCGTTACTCTATTGGCTGGTCCCCATGCCCAACATCTTTGTTTTTCTTTGAACGATGAGAACCGCGATGAAGATGGCGATCTGATTTGGGTCGACGGCCTGTATTTTCTAGCGGGCCCGAATCCACCAATCGATTCGGACCTTGGCCAAATTCAACGAATCATCGACTATCTATATCCGCGAAGCAGTGGCAGATGGTGGCACCATCTTTACATGCTGGCCACTTGGACAGAGGAGCTCTTTCGGATCCCAGAAGTGTGGAAGGTTACGGATGCGCTGGCAAGGTGCCTTCATCGCAAGAAATCGATGGAAGGCTCAGAGGTCGTTGACTTCATGGACAGTGCTTGGCCCACTCGAACGCTCGGTCGAAAGTGGCGTCGTCGATTCTTTGGGCGGTGACCTCGATGTGCAAACCGGAAGCGACAGTCGACGCGGGTGTCGTAACTGGCATTAACGGACTGCGGTACCTGCCGGACTTCCTCTCGGCGACGGAACAAGTACGTATTCTCGCAGAGATCGATGCCCGCCCCTGGCAATATGGTTTGAAACGACGAGTGCAGCACTACGGATACCAGTACGATTACAGAGCACGGCGTATTGATCATTCAATGCACCTTGGGCCTCTGCCATCGTTTGCCGTTGAACTCGCGGAGCTGCTAATTGCCAGATCTCTTATCACGCAGATGCCGGATCAAGCAATCATTAACGAGTACCTACCGGGCCAGGGCATCGCGGCCCACGTGGATTGCGAACCGTGCTTCGGTGCGACCATCTCCACGGTCAGCTTAGAATCTGCGTGTGATATGGAGTTCATCCGGATCGAGCCGTCAGCCGCGACGAAGAGCATTTCGCTCAGTCCGGGCAGTGCCCTGGTGATGAGTGGGGATGCGAGATATCAGTGGCGACACGGAATCAGGGCTCGCAAACAGGATCGAGGCGTCCCACGGCAACGTCGCGTGTCAATTACACTCCGAAATGTGCTGCATGAACCCACAAACT
>CAYMWL010000093.1:0-25714 GCA_964394305.1 uncultured Pirellulaceae bacterium | reverse complement strand
CGCCCCCAAGACCTGCTCAAATTCCTCCGCATCGTGAAACAGTGAGTTGCCCTGTGGAAGAGTCGCTTACTGAGTTCGCCGAGTCTCGTTTGTTGCCGTTCATCTTTTGGGAAATTTCTCGGGCCGCGGAAATTCTTCCGCGAGTCGACCTAAGTTGTCCGTCCTCTCGCGATTATTTGAGTAATCAAGCTGTTGACGTCGATATGGAATTGTGTACAGTATCCGCATGTCCACTATCGAGTCGCTTCCACGATGGAAGCCGGGCTGCTTGCAACTCGCCCGCCGCTTCCCCATAAAGGAGAATTCCGATGGTTGCTGCTGAAAAGGTGAATGGTCGCATGGCGAAAAAAGACAAAGCTCCGAAGGATAGCGGTAAGGCCAAGCTGGCCGCGCTGATCGAGGGGAACGAAGTTCTCAAGACGACGCTCCAACAGATCGAAAAACAATTCGGCGATGGTTCGATCATGCCGCTGGGCGGCGATCGCACATTGGCGATTTCTGGCATTCCCACGGGCAGCCTCGCGCTGGATGTGGCGCTGGGCGGCCAGGGCATTCCGCGCGGACGCATCATCGAGATCTTTGGCCCTGAGTCGAGCGGTAAAACGACGCTGGCACTGCACACGATTGCCGAAGCTCAAAAGAAAGACGGTGTGTGCGCTCTGATCGACGCCGAACATGCTTTCGATCCGACTTGGGGCAAAAAGCTGGGCGTGCAGCTCGATACGTTGCTCGTCAGCCAGCCCAACAGCGGCGAAGAAGCGATGCAAATCGTCGAAATGCTGGTGAAGTCGAACGCGGTCGATGTCATTGTCGTCGACTCGGTCGCGGCGCTCGTGCCGCGGGCGGAACTGGAGGGTGACATCGGCGATTCGCACGTTGGTTTGCAAGCTCGCTTGATGAGCCAGTCGATGCGAAAGCTCACTGGCGTGATTGCCAAGAGCAAAACCGCGGTGATCTTTATCAACCAGATTCGCGAAAAGATCGGCGTGACCTATGGAAGTCCGGAAACGACTCCCGGTGGTCGAGCGTTGAAGTTTTATTGCTCGTGCCGCATTGATGTTCGCCGCGTCACCCAGATCAAAGAGGGTGAAGACGTCGTCGGCCAGCGAGTGCGGGCCAAGATCGTGAAGAACAAGGTCGCGCCTCCGTTCCGCGTGGCCGAGTTCGACATGATGCACACCAATGGCATCAGCTTTGAGGGCGATATCCTCGATATGGGCGTCGAACTCAAAATTCTGACCCGTAGCGGCTCGTGGTTTAAATACAACGATGCCTATGTTGGTCAGGGCAAGGAAAAGGCGCGAGCTTATCTGGCCGAGAATACCGCGATTCGCGATGAAATTCGTGATAAGATTCTGGCATCGGGTATCGCGGGTGTGAAGGAAGTTGCGCCAGAGCCCGGCGAAGAAGATGAAGGCAGCGCAGACGAATAGTCGGCGTCGGCAGGTCGGAGCAGTGCTCCGTCCGACGGTTTAGCCTTCTTCGCAATTGCCCTGAGGCCGAAGAAGGACTCACCGATGTTTCGTTGTTATCAACTCGGTTTTCTGCTGCTAGGCGCTGCATGTTGCCTCGCAACCCAAGATTCGTCGGCGCAGGAACCGAGCGGATTGCAGGCAGCGATCGCTATCGAATCGCTGCTGGTCGAGGCTATCGCCAAAGCAGAAAAGTCGGTCGTCGCGGTCGCTCGCTTGCGCAAGCCGACGGGCGACTCTTCACCTGCCACAGATTTGCTGGAAGGGTTAGGCGGCGAAGGGGCAGATCTGTTTAGCGATCCCACTCGGCCTGATTTTGTGCCGCATGATTTTGGCTCAGGCGTGGTGATTGATAGCCGCGGCTTGATTCTCACGACGTATCATGTCGTCGGCGAAATTCCCGCGTCCCGCTACCTGGTTTGGATTGGTAAAAAGCCATATCCAGCGACTGTCAAAGCAGCCGACCCTTGGTTGGACCTGGCCGTTCTGAAGATTGAAGCGACCGATCTGACGGCCGTCACCTTGGGTGATTCCAAAGGGTTGAAGAAGGGGCAGATTGCTCTGGCTCTGGGAAATCCTTATGCAATCGCTCGTGACGGAGAACCCAGTGCCACTTGGGGAATTATCTCGAATCTCGCTCGGCCCGCGCCCCCCGCCGCCGAGCGCGCGGGCACTAGCGAAGGCCGCGTCACCCTGCATCACTATGGCAACTTAATTCAAACCGACGCCCGCCTCGAGCTGGGGAGCAGCGGCGGCGCGCTGGTAAATCTGAAGGGTGAACTGATCGGCATCACCACTTCGCTGGCTGCTCTGGTGGGTTACGAAAAGAGCGGGGGCTATGCCATTCCCGTCGATGAAGACTTTCGTCGTTCCCTCGAAACGTTGAAGAGTGGGCGAATTCCTGATTATGGATTCTTAGGCGTCGCGCCGACTTTTCTCGCAGCCGAAGAACGCCGGCAAGGTCGTTTCGGCGCGAGGTTACTCGATGTCGTTCCGGCCACACCTGCAGCCAAGTCAGGTTTGCAAGCGGGTGACGTGATCACCCATGTCGAAGGCGAACCGATCAGCGACGAACTGCAACTCATTCGGCGGGTCAGCGGTTTGACAGCGGATACAACCGTTTCTTTGACACTCGAACGGGGCAGCGGTGCCAATCGCCGCGGCAAAGTTCAGACTTCGAAGGTCACACTTTCGAAGAAGAGAGTGGAAGGTTCTCGCCCAGCTTTTGCCACGGTTGTTGAGCCGAGTTGGCGCGGCATGCATGTCGAGTACGCTACGGCGACAACGCAGTTTCGAGACCACAGTCGTGATCTGGACCCGGAGGGCTGCCTGGGAGTAGTGGATGTCGACAAGGATTCCGCCGCCTGGAAAGCCGGCTTTCGCCCCGGTGATTTCATCAGCCATGTCGGCAAGTCTCGCGTTGCTACGCCGAAGCAGTTTTATCAAGTGACGGCCGATCTTCGCGGCAGTGCGACACTGAAGCTGAGTGGTCACGCCAGCGGCGTCGAATCACGCACCATTGCCGCTGAGTAATCCCCTTGAAGTCCACGACTTTGCTGCTTGGTCTCGCTGTTCTAGTCGCCGGCGTGCTGCGCGGCCTGCAAGCCGGCGAAAGCCTCTGGCTGGATGAACTCCACACTTCATGGGCTGTGAGCGGTTCGCTCGGCGAGGTCGCCGCGCGGGCCGGCATTGGCAATCAGTCGACGCTGTATTTTTGGCTGGCTTGGTTCTTTGCCCGCTTGCCAGTGCAGCCTGAAATCGCGCTGCGGTTGCCGAGCTTGCTCGCGGGCTGTGCGCTTCCGGTCGCAGTTTTCTGGGTGGCGAAGAAACTTTGCCCTGCGCAGCAAGAGACGCAAGACAACACGGTCCCCCTACTCGCTGCCTGGCTGGTGGTGATCGATCCGCGGGCGATTTTTTACGCACAAGAGGCTCGGCCTTATGCACTGCTCATGCTCACCGCGGTGGCACACTTTGGCTTGTTGCTGCGCACGCTGGAGCAGAACGACTGGCGGGCGCGATCACTGTGGGTGATTACCGGCGCGCTGCTTGTGCATCTGAATTACACCGGCAGCTTGATTCTGTTGGCTGAATTTATGGCCCTCCTGTTGTTGGCGGTGACTGAAGCGCGATCTGCAAGTTGCCCAACGCGTGTTGCCAGCGAGCAACCCGTTCAGTTTTGCCTGTCATGTTGGATCGACCTAGTTGCGCTAATCGTCCTACTATTACCTGCAATTCCCGGCATCTTGGACGTTGCAACGCGGCGTGAAAACTGGAACTCGTTCGTGAAGGCCCAACCGCCACTGGAAATGCTCCGCATGTTTCCTTGGACGCCTGCGATCATCTTGCTCATCGTGCTGAACTCCTGGCGCCCGGTGATTTCGCAGCGGAATTTGGTGCTCCTCAGCTGTTGGCTGCTCGTGCCGATTGGCGTCGCGTGGACGACCACTCAACTCGACGTCGCTGCGTTATTTCATCAGCGGTATTTAATTGCAGTCTTGCCCGCATCGTTGCTCGCAGCGGCACTGTGCGTTCGCTTTGGTATCAACGTCGCCACGCAATCGGCGTTCGTCGGAATCGTTCTGGCATTAGCAGTTGCCAACGGCGGACTGGTGCAGAATGTCATGAACGGGCGACGGCTCATTCCCGATCGACGCGAAGATTGGCGGGGAGCGATCCTCGCATTGAATACACAATTGGAAACGCGTCAGCAGGTCGACATTCCGGTGCTCGTCCGCAGCGGACTGATCGAGGCAGATGCCCTGCCGCAGAACTCCGACTCTCTGTTTCGCGAATACTGCCTCTGCCCCGTACGCGGCATGTATCGCTTGCAAATGGTGAATGCACATCCGCTGACCACCAGTAACCCAGGCAAACTATCTGCCGAACTACGCCAACTCCTGAAGTTGCGACAAAGCTTTTGGCTGTTGATTCGCACCTCACAAAGCAGTGTGCGCGAACAACTATTAATCGATTTGCGTCAGTCCGTTGCAGGAGAGGAGATCTGGGAACCCGATCCGCCGATCGAGTTTGGCAACTTGTACATTCAACGCATCCAGCTGCGCAAACCGTTACTCCCCGCCAGCGACTGATTTAATCACAACGGTCGCCGAGCCTTCGTTGTCACTCAACTTCGCTGGCGAGTCATTGAGGCAAAGATAAAGTGTGCCAGTCTTTTTCGGCGTAAACTTGCCGGCTTGTCCGATCGCTTCCGGGCTTGCGAGGGGCGTGATGCCGACATCGCCTGCCTGCGGATCGCTCACCGCAGCGAGCAGAATTCCCAGCGGCAGCCGTTGGTGATATTCAATCGTAATCCCATTGGGTTCACACCACCAAGGTTGCGGCTCTTTCGCCAGCGAGTATCGCCCTGCAGCAGTGATTTCGTAGGTGCGACCCGCTTCCAATTGCACACCCGTCGATTGCCAGTAGTGATCCGCGGTAACGCTGACAGTGGCTGAATCCTTCAGCGGCATTGCTGACTTGCGTATTGTTGCGGCCCGGGCCACATCGTAGCCATAGTCCAAGTTGATCACATACAACTGCCAATCTTCTGCGATCTGTGGCCAATCTGATTTTAGAGCTTCGTGAAATCTCTTCGAAAAGTCGATCGATCGATCCGCGGATTTATTGCGCAGTCCCTGGAATAGTTCGCGCGTCTTGGGATGCGAATTCAGGAAGGACGTGGCCGCCCAGCACCAGCCATAGGCTTCGTTCTTGAGGTGCGCTTGGGCGTCGTAGCGAAAGATATCAAACAGCGTCATCCCCCGATTGGCAGCAAACTCATCGCGGACAATCTTCACGCGTCCCCAAAAGGGCACCTGCGTTTTGTCGGGCGGATTATAGGCGAGCGTCAGCCGCTCTCCGTCCCATTGATGCGTGCCGAGCATCTCGGCCATGCCTTCGCTATACCACGGTGGTCCTGCGCCACCGAGCCAATGGCTCATGAAGGCATGTGTGCCTTCATGCAGCAGCAGGTGTCGGCGGTAGTAATCGCTGGGCTGATCATACAGCCAAAACTGCGAGCCCTTTTGAAAACCGTTGGGGAAATCGGGCAAATCGTTGGTGTAGAGGCCGGCGCCTTGGAAACGTTCTTTGGACTGCATGACGCAGGCCACCAGTTTCCAATCGGCGATCTTGGCTGCATCGATCTCAAAGTACTTCGCCCAATGCAGCACGGCTGCATCGAAGACAGCCGGCAGATTCTTCACGTCCGCGACCGTTTCCGGCACATCCGTATAAAGAATTAAATGCTTGCCATTTAGCTTGCGAATGCCCGCGACGGCAATTTTGCCGTCGTCAAACAGCGGGAGTGCATTTTTCTGGGCCTCGCCCTTTTGCACAAGATCTGCCAGCGATCCCGCCGGCCGCGGCTTGGCAGGTTGGTCGTCGCTGGGCGGCGGGTCGAACCGCCGCGGCGGCGTCGATTCCCGCGACCGTTGTGCCGGCGGTTTTCTCGGCGTTTTCTTCGTCGCTGACGGCGCTTGTGCAGCAGCCAGCTTCATCGGCTGTTTGGCGACGGGTTGGTTCGCAGGGGAGCAACCGCTGGCGAGCGCCAACAGACAACCAATAATCGCGATCTTCCCCTGATCAAATCGAATGAATGAAAACATTGCTGCCCGCCTGGTTATTCGCGCCCCGAAGTTGGCATTATAAACCCAATGTTCGAAGCCGGCGCACGAAAAAGCGACTTGTCCGGAAGAGGTAGGACAAGTCGCCCCGAAATTTCGTTAATTGCTCAGCAATTCGTTAGCGGCGCTCGCCTTCCGTTTTCGGACGATCGCCACCTTCGCGCGGGCGGTCTGGAGTTGGCCGCGGACGGTCACCTTCTGATTTGGGACGATCTGCCCCTTCGCGCCGAACTTCCGGCTTCGGACGGTCGCCACCTTCGCGCGGACGTTCTGCGTCGGGACGGGGGCGATCACCTTCACGCCGTGGTTCGATCCGCAGGTCACCTTCTCCGGCGGGACGACGGACAGCGCCTTCACCGCCGCGCAGTCGCGCGACTTCCGCGCGCAGTTCACCAACTTCGGCTCGCAGTTGACGAATGATTGCCATCAATTCAGCGTTCTCGCCAGTGCCTGCCGGTCGAGCACCTTCACGAACTCCTTCGCGCGGCGCACCATCGGTCCGAGGTTGATCCTGCCGACGCACTTCAGGCCGGCGTTCGCCATCGCGTGGCGCGCCTTCAGGACGTGGTCGGTCACCATCACGACGGACTTCACCTTCAGGACGAGGCCGATCGCCATCGCGACGAACTTCGCCTTCGCGCGGACGGTCACCTTCGCGGCGAACTTCACCACGGGGAGCGTCTTTGGCAGCACTTTCTCGGGCCCCTTCCTTGGGACGTTCATCATCCGCATTCGCGGGCGAACTGCTGGCCGCGTAGATCGCAGCGAGCAACGCCAAGGACAAGCTTCCCAGCAGCACGCTGGCTGGCCAGAGCGATGCCGGACGTTCATTCGACATGCCGAGCACACAACGGACCCGATGGAGCAGATTCATTTTGCCTTCTCCGAAAAAACCCGCTGCCAGCGCTGGTCGCCCGTCGACCGTCGCCCACCGGGCCGTAAGTTCCAAAGCTTCGGCGTATTCCAACCGCTGACCGGTTGCCGCCACAGCTAATTCATCACAACAAAGCTCCCGTTCTCGCCGCAGCCGCGCCGAGAGCCACCAAATCGCCGGATGATAAAAGAGCAACGCCTCGGCAATTCGCTGCAGACAGTTCACCCACAAATCGCACCGTCGCAAATGTGCCAGTTCGTGCGCGACAACCGCCTCGAGTAAGTTCGGCGGCAACTCAAGCAACCAAGCTGCAGGCAATAACACTACGGGCTTCAAGAATCCCACTGCCAGCGCTTGCGAAACGTGGTCGCTCGCGAATACGACTCGCGGAATCGAGGTCCGCAATCGCCAGCCGACTCGGGCCAACTGGGCCGTAACATCGGCGGGAAGAACCACGCGCGAGCGGAGCAGCGATTGGGTCGCCAACCAGCCTAGCAGCAGCCGCAAACTCAGTAAAAAGCTTCCTGCGAGCCACGCACAAAATAAAACAGGTTGCAGCGAAATCCACCAGGCTGTTAACCCGTGAGTGTCGTTGGCCGCGGAGTTCTCGACAGGCAGCGAGTTCCAGTAAGATGCCGCCGCGACCGAAGTTTCAGCGATCGTCACTTTTCCAACCGCAACCGACGGGTCCCCAAGCGCGAACCAGGTGAACGGCACCATCGCCAGCATCATGACGAGAGCAACCAGCGACAGCGTGTAACCAACATTTGCACTGCGCGGTCGCAGGATCTCGACGATCACCGCCAAGGCCAAGGCGATCACGAATCCCTGCCACACAAAGTGAGCCAAGGTCCAGGTCAGGCGTTGGGCCAGCGGATGGGAGAGGAGTTCGATGGCAGTCATCACAACCTCGCTTCGCATTCAGGTTTATTGGCGACCCTGTTGCTTGTATTGCTGAATCGCTTTGCGAATCTCGTCGAGTTCGCCCGAATCGGGCTTGGTTTGATCAAGCAAGTGTGTGACCAACTGACTCGCCGATCCTTCAAACGCTCGCCCAAGCAAATCGGCGACCATGCCGCCGAGTGTCGCTTCGCGTTCGCAGGCCGGCTCATACACAAATGCGCGCCCCTGCTCGCGACGAACCACTTGCCCCTTGTCGGTCATCACGTTCATCAAACTCATCACCGACGTGTACGCCCGCGGCCGCGTTTCGTTGAGCACCTCAAGGACATCGCGCACAGTACTCGGGCCGCGCTGCCACAATACCTTGAGCACTTCGAGCTCGGCCGAAGTCGGATGTTCTTCTTTGGGTCTCGCCATGAGACGAATTCTACTGGTTTTGCCGTAGATGTCAACTGTTTTTACCGTAGATTCCAATGGAACCAATCCAACCCCAATTCACAGCATGCCACGTTGGCATACCCAGCTCGCTGCCACGTGCCAAACTACATCGCTCCGCGCGGCTCCAGCTGCCGTAGTTGCTTGCTCTTGAGAGCGTCATAGATGGCCGGCAAGTCAAACTTTCCGAGCACATTCGGCACAAACGACGACAGCGGCCAGTCATATCCCTCGCTGGTCGCGATCGCTTCGTAGCTGGTGAGGTTTTGCTTGAGCGTGACGCGCTTCACGCGATCGCTGAGGAACGCGGCAAAAGTGGCAGGGATCGCGCCCCAACCGAGGGCGGTGAGATGGACTTCGGTGTAGCCGTTGTCGGCGAGCCAATCGATGACGCACAGCACGTCGTGTGCTTTTTGGCCGACGTAGGGCTTGTCGAGCATGAGCGAATGAATGGCGTAGAAGTAGTCGCTGCCGTAAGGCTTGAGAAACTGATCGCTGCCAGCCGTGTTCGGCCGCGATTCGCCGATGCCGCGGACATCGCAGGCAAAGAACGGTGTGTTTGGTTCTGCTTTGATCAAATCGGCAATGAGTGGCTCGTCACGCAGCTCAACATCGGCGCTCTGATGTGAAACGTAGAGAATCGCCGGGCCATTGCCCCGCGGCGGCCGCGATTGATGACCGGCGTCGCTGAGCTTCGTGACGATCGCAAACACATCCGGTTCGGTTTCCACCGCGTAGCAAGTGGCCGCGGCCTTTGGATAGTTCCGCTTCGCGCTCGGTCGCAAAATGCGGTAATCGGGGGGCCCGCTGCGCTCGGGGAGTTTCAGCGTATCCGCAACTGCCTTCGCCAGTGTTTTTGAATCCTGCTGCTTGCGGCGAGCATCTTGACTGAGAGCGATGTCCTGCGTGAACTGAAAAACCGACTTCGAACGGAGGCCGGCCACTTGTCCATGCGGTGTGCATTGCAGCGTCTCGTCCTTTTCGATCGTCAGCGTTGGTTCTTCTTGAGCATCGCTCACGCCGGTCTGCCGGTTGAACCAGCGATACATGGCTTCGCGATTTTCTTTGGAGTAGCCATGATCGGTCGGTCCCACGAAAAGTGAAATATTCTCAGGTTTGCCGAGCGTCGTGTAGAGGTGTTTCAAGCGTTCGTACGCGAGCGTCGCGCCGCGGACATCAAAGTAGTCTCGCTCTTTGGCGAGAATCACCACCGGTTTCGGCGCCATGGCGGCGAGAAAATCGCTGTGATCGAGGCCCGCGGCGAGCACGCCAGGTGGGCACTGTTCGGTATCGGCCGGCAGTTCATTTTCCAAATTGCGGCGAAAGGTGGTGACGAAGCAACTAGGTGCCGCCATCGTCCAGCGCGACTCCACACCGCAGAGCCAGGTCGTCATGGTGCCGCCGCCGCTATTGCCGGTGATGCCGACGTGTTTCGGATCGACCTCTTCGCGCGTGAGAAGGTAATCGAGCGCGCGAATGCCATCCCAGGCCCGCCAGCTGCCGAAAAACTCGCCGACCAAAAACTGCTGATTGCCGGCGTAAAGATGCTCACTCACACTCAGGCCGCGGCGGGGTTTCAAATTGGCATCGACATACTGCAGTCGTTCCCCCTGGCCGATTGGATCGAAGATCAGCGCGACATAACCCAGCCGCGCGAGTCCTTGCGCAAAACTTTGATACGCGTCGATCGCTTTGCCCGTGGCTGAGTGTCCACAGGAACCGACCACACCGGGCAGCGGTAACTTGCGATTCTTCGGCACATACAAATTCGCCGTCACGAGAAAGTTCGGCCGACTTTCGAAAATCACCTTCTCAATACGATAGGCATCGCGCTCCACAACGTCGGTGACCTTGGCATTCAGCGGCGTTCTCTCTTTCGGCAAATTGAAAACCGCGGCAATTTTTTCGCGGATGGTTTTCACGTACGCCTCGGCCTCGCTCTTCGTTTTCACGGCAGCTCGAAGTGCGTTTCCTTTGTCTTCCGCAGCCCGCACCTGGCGGACAAAGTATTCCTGCACCATTCGCGGGAAGCGATTGAGCGGCTCGAGCGCTGCCGCGCCTTTGGCCTCCTGAGCCCATGTTGCGTCGGGCAAGTCAGGCAGCAGCGACAATCCAGTAGTCAAACCAGCAACAGCAAAGAAGTCACGGCGACGGAGCATGGCAAAGCCTCGCGGTGGGAATGGGGAGAGGCCGGTAGTATAAGCCCCGCTCGCATCTCAGGAAGCCCGAGGCTTGGGCATTCCCTCGCTAACGCTATGGGCTTTCGGATTCAGCGCTGGCCGCGGAGCACGGACCAGAGTTCGGCGTGCCACGCAACATCAGCCGTGCGAAATCCTGCGGCGAGAAGGTAGTTCAACTGAACGTTGGCGGTCTCATGACAATCGTCGCCACTCTTTTTCGGTTCGCCGAAGCGCGTGACATTCCGATCGATCCAACCGAGCGCTGCAGGATGAAAGCCGGCAGGAATGACACCGCTGTTCATCCCCGCGCGCATGAACGCAGCCCAGCGTTCCATGATCGCTTTGTATTCCGCATTGTCCTCGGGGCGGACTTCGTCGCCGTTAAGGAACAGGCCGCCCGCAGGCAACGCCGCTGCCACTTGCTGATATAGCGTTTGTTTTTCGGCCGGCTCGAGATGATGAATGGCCGACGTGCTGATGATGGCTTGCGGCGGAAATTTCAACTGCGCGGACCAATTCTCTTGCAGGCGACTTACGATGAAATTCACGCGCGGCGAAAACGGTGCCAGGCGTCGTTCGGCGATCGCGAGGAACGCATCGGATTGATCGATGATGGTCGCGGTGGCGTGAGGAAGCGTGGTCAGCACACGTTCCAGCAACCGCCCCGAGCCGCCGCCGATATCGACGACGTGATAGGGGCTTGCTTCACCCAATGATTTCGCGTGTTCAGCGAGCAAGGTGACAATCTGCTCCTGCACGGCCTTATAGTACGGATGAATTTCCGGCGCGGCTGCATCGTAGCCTTCGGCAAACGCGGAAGTGTTCCAACGATATTCTGGCATGTTCAATCCAGTCTATTCCAACGGCAACTTAACAACTTCGGCTTCACCGCCAGCGAACGGAATTCGTTTGCCTGGCGTCGCGTGCAGCGTGCGGACATAGGCGAGGGCCAGTGGTGACTTCAACTTGGGCGACCATGTCAGCGATGTGATTTGGGCGATCTTCTTGTCGCCTTGCAAAATGGTTTCACCGGGTTGCAGAACTGCTTCCGGCGGAAACTTCAAACCGGTTAGCACGCGATTCACATGACCGAGCGCATCGAGGCGAGCGATCGTTTCCTGCCCCAGGTAGCAGCCTTTGTTGAAGTTGATGGCTTGGGCATCGCGAGCGACTTCCTGCGGCAAGTTGTCTTCGGTGATGTCGACACCGTACAGCGGATAGCCCGCTTCGATACGCGCCATTTGCCAGGCGGCTGCGCTGGCCGCGCTGTCCGAAGAAGCTGCGCCGGCCGCTGCCAATTTGATTCCTAATTGTGTGGCGTCACCTGTTGCCACCGAGAATAGAAACGCCGGAGTCGCGCCGAGAAAATCGACCCGCGTGATCAGGCCTGGCGCATTTCCCAACGAATAGGGAGTGTGGCTCAATCGCGCAGCCGGCGGAACGATTTGCATTCGCTCGAGTGCGCCTGCTGCTGCTTTTCCCGCGAGCAAGAGGTGCGCGGTCTCCGCCGATTGATCGCGGAACGTCACTTGTTCGGAAATCACAAAGCGATCGAGATGGGCGATCAGCTTTTCGGCCTGCCCTGGTGCGCCGTTCAGCACCAATCGCTCGGCCTCGGCGAGCACAATCACATGGCCCGCTGCTTTGCCTTGATGATTGGTGATAAACGCTTCGCAGCCCTCGCCTGGTTGGAGCTTTTTGATATCCCCGGTGCAAAAACCATTCAGCAGTTGAACGCGGTCCTTGCCGGTAATTTCGATTTGCGTCCGTGCGCCGAGTGGCAATTGCATCGTGCCCTGTTGCAGGGCTTCGTACAACCAAAGTGAATAAGGCGTGGGCTGCGGAAACGACATTGCAAGGTCCAACGAATCGACGGGAAGTAATTCCTTATTATGGAGCAACGGCGCCAGTCGCATACGGGGGGCTGAAACCTGCGCTGCGGCGGCGGGGTAATTTCTGCTAAGTTCCAGTTTGCGCTACGAGTGCGCACTGCCACGAACCTTTACCAAGGCAACTGCATGGTCGCAGCAATTCACGTCGAAAACCTTTCGAAGACTTATGTCGAAGGATTCGTTCGCCGCAAGAAACGAGAAGCGCTGCGCAGCGTCAGCTTCAGCGTCGAACAGGGTGAAATCTTCGGCCTGCTCGGCGGCAACGGCGCGGGAAAAACGACGTTCATCAAAATTCTGCTGGGCATCATCGGCCGCTCCGATGGGCTCGCCACGCTGCTGGGCTATCCCGCCGGCGATCGGCGTGCACGAGGGCGAGTCGGTTATCTGCCCGAGAACCTGCGGGTGCCGAGGCATCTCACGGCAATGACCGCGCTCGAATACTACGGCCATTTGAGCAATGTGCCGAGCCGCGTGATTCGTGAACGCCGTGGACCATTGCTCGAGCGCGTCGGCCTTGCGCCTCGAGCACACGATCCGGTGCGAAATTACTCCAAAGGGATGCTGCAACGGTTGGGGCTGGCGCAGGCGATGTTGCACGATCCGGATATTTTTATCCTTGATGAGCCGACCGACGGGCTCGATCCGATTGCCCGCTCGCAAGTTCGCGGCTATCTCGCCGAACTGAAGCAGCAGGGGAAGACGGTGTTTTTGAACAGCCACATTTTGCAGGAAGTGGAATTGATCTGCGACCGCGTGGCGATTCTCGATCGCGGGCATTTGAAAGAAGTGGCCCACGTCCAGGACTTAACAACCGGAACAGCAGGCACGCTGGGTGAACCCGTCGAAGTGCAACTCGATCTCGCCGGCGAAGAAAATGCGATTCGCGATGGGCTGTTGCAACTCGCAATTCCCACCACGGCGGTCGCTTCCTGGCAGGCGCTGTCGCCGCTGTCGTTTCGCGTGCTCCTCAAGTTGCCCGATCAAGTCGCCGTCGATGCGCTGATCGACGAATTGCGCCGCCGCCAGGTCAGCATCATCGGCCTGTCGCGGCCGAAAATTAGCCTGGAGCAGGCGTATCTCGATATCGTTGCAGCGGAAATCATCGGAAAGTAAGCAACGGGTTGCACGTTGCACGGAGCAGGCATGAGACCGTATCTGGCCATCGTCAAGGACTCATTTCGCGAGGCGTTCCACTCCCGCGTGTTGTGGGTCGTGTTGCTCATCATCACGTTGTTCCTACTCCTTTCGTCACTGCTGAGTTATCGCCAGACGTTGACGGTGGGTGTGCAGGAAGACGATATCCGCTGGCCGAAGCTCGTGGCCGAACTGCAAAAGACAAAAGCCGGCAAAGGCAATCGCGGCGCTCAGCACATTTGGTCGCTTCTCAGTTCGCCCGCGAAAGCGGTGATCGAAAATTACAAACCGCTGCCGAAGATTCCGAAATTCGATGACCCGGCTAAGCACGCAGAACAAGTGCGACCGCTGCTGAGCGATCTGCAAGGGATCCTCAATCGGCAGGACTTGTACGATTCGGTCCACTTCGCCACGGCCAGCTTGCGGATGGAAGGAAAGGAACTGGTGCGACGCGACAAGACATTGTCGAAGGAAGAAAAACTGCGGCTCAATCGCTTGCTGCTCGAAGGTGCGTTCGGCGAGGCGATCAAAGACAGCGAATCAACTTCACTGGTGCTCTGCATCGCCTGGAAAGATCTCACCGACCCGTTTCCGATGAGCAAGTCGATGCTGGTCGCTGCAGTGCGGAGCGCGTTGCCGTTTTTGGTCGATAAAGGCCTGCTGGCAATCGGCTTGTTGATTGCCATCATCGTCACGGCGCCCGCGATTCCGCATACGTTTGATCCGGGCTCGCTGCACTTGCTGCTCAGCAAACCGATTTTTCGCTCGCTGCTGTACCTCAGCAAGTTTCTTGGCTCGTGTGCGTTCGTGCTGCTGTGTGCCACTTACTTGTTCATCGGGTTATATGCGCTGCTCGGAGTACGCTGGGCGGTTTGGGAACCACGGCTGCTGTGGTGCATTCCGATCTATGTGTTTGTGTTCGCCGTTTATTACTCGGTGGCATCGCTCGCCGCGCTGCTGTGGCGGAATGTGATCGTCAGCATCTTGGTGGCGATTGTATTCTGGGCGCTTTGCTTCACGGTGGGCGTGAGCAAGCAGTATTTCGAATACTCAATGAACCGGGCCCGCGTGCGCGAGATCGTGCCGGTGCCTGAATCGCTCGTGGTCGTCGACGCCAACAACACTCCGCTGGCGTGGGACGAACAGCACCACCGTTGGAACATTGTGCTGCTGTCGCAAGAACTGCGCGACCTGCGGCAAACGATCATCCTGTTTTCGGGCCTGCCGGGGTTTCCAGGTCCGATTTACGACCCGAAAGACAAGCGACTGCTCGCGGTGCTCCCGTCGATCAGCAATGGGCAGCAACTGCTTTGCACCGGCGCGCAGGAAGATGATTTTGCATATCGCGAAGGTCCGGCGTCGCCGGCGAATGCGCTCGCGCTGCTGAATGAACCGGATGGCACGCCGCTGCTGTTTACCAGCCAGGGGATCTATCGGGCCGAAGGGGATCTGGGCGTTGCGCCGGATGAAATCAAGTTCCTGGGGTACAAACTTCCCATTGCCGGGCGCGGTCCGCTGCGCGACGTGGGGCCAACTCCTGCCCAGACGTTTGACGAGCCGTTTGCGGCCACGTTTGCGCCGGATGGGACGCTGTTCACGTACTCGCGCGGCAAGCTGCAGCGCTTCACCAAGAACAAGGACGGCAAGTACGCGCTCGATAAATCCGAAAAGCTGAACGGCAAGAATCAGCGACAAGGTTGGATCGCGGCGACCAACGAGCACTTTGTCCTCGGTCTGCGCGATGGCCGCATTCAGCTGCGCGATCTACAGACCCTGGAAGTTCGCAGCACACTCGAACCGGCGCCCGAAGAACGGCCGCGCGCGATCGTCGCTTCTCCGGACGGCAAATTGCTCGCGGTTGTCATGGAAAAGCGCCAGTTGTATTTGCTCGCGGCCGGCGGCAAGCAGTTTCAACTGGCTCCCGTCAGCGGACAGGGAGATGTTTCGGCGATCGCGTTTACCGCGGACAACAAACTACTGGTGGCGGATCTAGTCGATCGCTTGACCGAATACGACACGAGCACCTGGCAGCGGACCCGCCGCTTCTCACCGCCGATGCAGTTTCAGGCCCTTGCCTATCACTACGTTTTGAACCCGATCTATACCATTTGCCCCAAGCCGGGCGAATTCTATCGCACGATCACCTATCTGCTGCTCGAGCAAGCTCCGCCGCCAGAACCGAATGAAAACGGCGAAATGCCCGACGACGAACCCGATCCCTCGCGCCGGATCCGCAGCCCATTCGAACCGGTCTACAGCAGCGCCGCGTTTATGATCGTGATGCTGGCGCTGGGGTGTCTGTATATGGAGCGGCAGGAGTTTTAGTAGGGACTTAGTCCGCCTTCTTGTTCTTCTTCGCTCCCTTACCCGCATCGCCACCGCCGAAGATTGGTTTTACATTCCCTTCATTCCACTTGTCCCACTTGGCTTGCAGTTCTTTCACCTTGTCGGGCATGCTTGCAGCAAGGTCTTTGTTTTCGCCGATGTCGGCGGCGAGGTCATAGAGCCTGGCCGGGCTGATCGTACGCGGTTTGTCGTCGAGGTCGGCGGTCGTGTCGTAGCGGACTAGTTTGTAGGTGCCGGCGCGAATGGCCATTTGCGGGCCGAACCGCCAATAGAGCGCATCGTGCGGCGGCGTTTTTGCTTCGCCGCTGACATGCGGCAGCAGGTTCACGCCTTCGAGCTTCATTTCTTCGGTGGTCTTCACGCCGGCAACGGCGAGGGCCGTGGCGTGCAGGTCGAGTTGGATCGCCGGTTGGTCGAACGTGCCGGGCTTGATGGTGCCAGGCCAGTTGAGGACGAAGGGAACGCGAATGCCTCCTTCGAGCGTGGTTCGCTTGCTGCCGCGGAGCGGCTTGTTGACGCTGCCGTTGATCGTCACGCCCGGCATCGTGGGGCCGCCGTTATCGCTGATGAACATCACCAGCGTGTTCTTCTCCAGGCCGTGGCTCGCGAGCTTCGCCAGCACGCGGCCGATGGCGTCGTCCATCGCCGACATCATCGCGGCATACGTGCGGCGGGTTTTGTCTTCGATGGCTGCGAACTTCTTCAGCCGCGCGTCGTCGGCCTGCATCGGCGTATGAACGGCGTTGAACGCGAGGTACAAAAAGAACGGTTTTTCTTGGGCTTTGTTCCGGTCGAGGAACGCCTCGGCTTCGCGCGCGAAGGCGTCGGTCAGGTATTCCTCTTCTTCGACTGGCTCGTTACCGGGGCGGCGGAGCAACCCTTGGTCGGCGTAATAGTCGTGTGCGCCGGCGAGGAAGCCGTAGAACTCTTGAAAGCCCCGCGCCGGTGGTTGCAGCGGCGGCGGACTGCCGAGATGCCACTTGCCGACCATACCCGTTTTGTAACCAGCCGCCTGCAAGCGATCGGCGATGGTTTTTTCGCTCAGCGGCATGCCGTCCTGGCCGCTGGGATTGAACTCGTGACCGAACCGCTGCTGATAACGGCCGGTGAGCAGACCCGCGCGCGTGGGCGAACAGTAAGGCCCCGTCACATAGCCATTCGTAAACTTCACGCCGCCGGCTGCGAGCTTATCGAGATGCGGCGTGGGAATGTCCTGGCAGCCATGAAATCCAACATCGGCATAACCCATGTCGTCGCCGACGATGAGGACGATGTTGGGTTTGTCGGCGGCCGTGGCTACGGAAGAAGCGATCGCGATGAACAGTAAAGCGCGAAGCATGAATCAAATCCTCGAGAGGAAGAGCTTGCCGAACTAAGACAACGCATGCGTCCAAACTTGCGGGGTCCAATTCGACGTTTGCCAACGATCGGTTGTGGCAAGTTCGCGAACAGTCAACTTGTTTTGGCTGATCTCGAAGTAGAAAAAGGCCTGCGCATCGCTGCGGAAATGGGAACTATTGTCGACGTTAAACAGGTCAAAGCCCTGCTCCGTGCGAGTCTGCGTGCCGTTCCACTTCAACACGTTGCGCGCATGTGTGTGGCCGTAGAGAATGGCAACAATGTTGTACTTGGCAATGGCCGCGTGAAACGCACGGGCATCGCATGGATGCCATTCCTTGCCGGCGTTCTTTTCGTCCTGGTCGCAAGGAGTGGAATATCGCTGCACATCGATGTGGTGCGTGATCACGACAGGCCGGCCGCTGTCCCCCACGTTCTGCTGCAGATCGCCGACCAGGAACTCGAGACTATCGAGCGGATTGTAACGCCGCGGATTGGCTTTACTCTTCGCGCTGCCAACCACAATGCCGAGGTTGATGAAGTGCACCGGCGATTCCGCCGGGCCCCAATCCCACGAAAAATGTTGGCTGTTCGCCGAGAGCCCCTTCAGCCCCGGACGTTTTTTGTTGCGCGCTTGAATCCCTTCGATGGCTAGCCCCGTGCCGCGAGGGCCGTCATGATTGCCGTGCACTTCGTAGCAGGGAAATTTCAATTTACCTTCGCTGCCCGTTAGGCCGAAATCCTTTTGAAAGGCATCGAACTCGGTCTGCTGCATTTTTTCATGCACGCCGCCGGTCTTGTCACCCGTATCGATCAAGTCGCCGGCGTGAATGACGCCGTCGAGCGCGGCAACCTTTCCGCCACCTGCCTCAGGGGAAATCTCTTTGCCCGGCAAGCCATTGAGCGTGGCGATGAGTTGCGACGTGACCGCGGCGGAATCGGCAAAGAGTTCTCCCGGCGACTCTTTGTTGGCCAGATAGTGGGTATCGCCCACGAGCGCGAAGGCGACGGGCTTGGCAGCTTTGTCTTCAGCGATGAGTGCGGAGCCGAGGGCGACGGCAGCCGAAGCTCCGGCACAAGAGCCGAGCCATTGGCGACGGGAAAGTTGCATGGGGATTCTCAGAACAATCTTGAACTTGTGGAACAAAAATAGATGCAGAAGGCTGCTGAATTATTTCAGCAATGCCGTGATCTTTGCCGAAATTTCCTCGGCTTTTTTGGTGGCTTCCTCCACGGGCAAACCCTTGGCCACTCCGGGACGCAGGTGACCGGCGGCGCCGACATACGAATCACGCAGCAAGTTCACTCGCTGATTGATCAGCGGCAAGGCAGCCGCGGGAAGCTTGCGAGCCGCGAAACAATCGGCGGCAGATTTCGCCGTGGCGACTTCCTTGTCTCCCATCGCCGCGATCAGTTGCTGAGCCATCACCCACTGACCGTCGCCGTTTGGATGAACGCCATCGGGTTGCAGCGTGAACTTGGAATCGGCTTCGCGTTGTTTCTTTACCACGGCAGACATCGCCGAATGCAAATCGATGACGGTCCAACCTTGCTCGCGTTGCTTGACGAGCCATTCGCTATAGCGATCGAGCACGTCATTATATGAAAAGCCTTGCTTCGGAGCGCGGAGATCGTCATAGAACGGCGGCGTGATGACGATCAACTTGCCACCCGCGGCTTCGACTTTTTCCTTCAGCTTTTTCCACCCTTCCTGATACCTGGCGAACCGCTGTTCTTCGAGCGGCAAGTAAATGCCGCAGTTGATCCCATAGCAGGCGAACACCAGGTCAGGCTTGGCGAGCGCGAGAACGCGATCGACTCGCTCGAACAAATCGGGCCGCGGAAATTTGCCGCCCGCGTGCCCCTCTTCGCTGAGGCCCGAAACCGTTTCGCTCGGCAGGCCGCAGTTAATGACCGTCGGCGTTTTTTCCCAACGCTGCGAAACAAGCCAGGCGTCGAAGTGCGCAATGTAACCGCCCGCAGCGGTGATGCTGTCGCCGAGGAAGAGGATTCGCTGCGAATTTTTTACCAGGTCGAGTGGTTCTGCAGCGAAAGCGTTAACGGCTGATAGCAAAAACACTACGGCAACGAATCGATTCGGCGGGCGCATAGCTTCACTTCGCGGGAAGAAGGGGAGAGGAAAGTTATGCTCACGTTAGCTCGTGCGCACTAGCCGATCAATGGACAGGAATTCAACGGGCAGCGAAGTCTCTCCCTCCAGTGTCCAGTCCGCGAGCACCTGGCCGAGGACGCCCGTGAACTTGAATCCATGCCCGGAGAGTCCCGCCGCGAAGCAGACGTTGGCGTGCTGTGGATGGCGATCGACGAGGAAGTTCTCATCCGGCGACATCGTGTAAAAGCAAACGCTGCGTGATTGAATTGCCGGATCGACGCCGGGCAGGTAACTGCGGACGAACTCCGCAACTCGCTGCTGATCGAGTTCATCGGCTAACCGCGGATCATGCAGCGGATCGGCGACAAGACTGCCGCCGGAATGTTCACCGCACTTCAGGCCATCGGCGCTCAGCGCGGGCAGGCCGTAAAACACACCGTGCGGCAATTCATAGAGAAAGGTCGGCGCGCCTTGGTTCGCTCGATGCTCACCGCGCGGCGCCGGGAACCAATAGATATGCTTTCGCAGCACGCGGAGGCGCAACGCGCAATCCTGCAGTAAATCGGGCGACCAGGCACCCGCCGTCACAATCAATTTGCGGGCGCGAAACTCTCCGCGATTAGTATGCACCACCACGCCGTCGCGAGTCGCGTTCCAAGCGTCCACTTCCACGCCGCTCAGCAACTCGGCGCCTGCGGCGACCGCAGCAGCGCAGTGTGCGCGGACGCACGCTTCGACATGCAATAGCCCGGCTCGCCGTTCATACACGGCCGACAGCTGCTCCGGCACGTGAAAACCGGGGAAGCGACGATTCGATTCCGCGGCAGAAAACTTTTCGACGTCCAAGCCATGGAGCGCGGCTGCCCGCAGCACGCCGGCAACAACCACGCCGTCAACCGGGCCGATTTGCAGCAGCCCTACTTGTTCAAAAAGTCGCTGGCCGGTGGTTTGTTCGAGTTCGGCCCAGAGTTCATACGCGCGGCGGAGCAGCGGCACGTAGTCGGCGTGTTCGAAATACGCCTGGCGAATGATGCGAGTCTGGCCGTGCGAGCTGCCGCGGTCATGGCCTGGAGGAAAGCGGTCCAAGCCGAGGACCGCACAGCCGCGGCGGGCCAGTTGCCAACAGGCAGCGCTACCGACGCCGCCCGTGCCCAAGATAATGCAATCGTACAGCTTCATGCAGCACGCATCCCGCCGGAGCGTGGACTATTTAAACGGATCATCGGCAGCTGGAGGCGGGGCCGCTGCGGGCGGCGGTCCCGCGGGAGCGATGCCAGGCACACCGGCGGGTTCACCACCGACGGGCGCTGGACCAGCCTTCGCCGGGCCACGCTTTTTAAACTCGCTCTTCGCAGCGTTCGTACCGAGTTCGACTTTACGTTCTTCGGGCTTGTAGCCCATCATGGCCATCAGCTTTTGCACGTTGATGGTTTCCGTGCCGTACTTGTTCACTTCGCCGAGCATGAAGTTGTATTCTTGCAACATGCGCGTGCCCGACCGTTCGTTGGGCTTTTCGCCGAGCACCAGATAACGCGTGTTCACGGTCAACGCGCCGGTGCGAGTGCCGTCGTCCTGCAGTTCGGCATCGATCACACCGCCGCTCATCTGAATGATGTTGCGGATTTGTTCGCGGTCGCTCACCTGGTCGCGATCGATGTCCATGAAGCCGACCAGCGCGAAGTGGACCTTCAAGCCTGGCGACCAGGCCGGGGTGAAGATGATGTCGTTTTGCAGAATCGGATCGGCTGGCTTATCTTCCAGGATTCGGCATTCCGCCAGGTGATCGCCGTTGACGCGAACCACTTCGAGCCGAGCTTTGGGTTCGGCCTGAGCCACGCCGTTTTCGTCATGGTCAAACACCGAAAACGTCGTCTGCCGTTGCAGACCATCTTTTTGGCCGAGGTTGATCCACACCAGCCGCTGCGCCTGATTGACCAGTGTCACGCGGCCGTCGGGAGCTTCGAAGCGATTGACGGTTTGATTGTTAAAGTCGATAACCTTCTTCTTCATCGTTTCGGCCAACTGCTGCAGCTGATTCAGCTGCTGTGACAAGGTCGCGATGTTCTTGGCCGCATCTTCGCGTTCCTTTTTCAGCACCGCGTCTTTGGCGGTCAACTGCGTGGCGACCTTCTCTTTTTCCTGAGTAATTGCCGCGCGATCGGCATTGAACTTGTCGATTTCGCCTTTCAGATCCGCGATCGCTTTGTCCATGGCGTCGGCGTTCACCTTGGTGCGGCCTTGCTCTGCCACCAGGTCCTGAGCGCTCTTCGTTTGGACTCGCTTGGTTTCTTCACCAGCGTCGACCGACATCACTTGCTTGTTGTGAATAATGCCCAGCAGGAAATTCGGCAGCGCGACGTAGTTCGTGGCTCCGGCTTCGCCCGCCTGCGGGAACATCGCCATGTGCGTATCGAAGTTGCGGAGGATTTCGACCACAGCTGGATCGTCGCCCGTCGCCGGTTTGGCTGCCATCGCTGTTTGACGATCAACGCCGCCGTAGCCGATGACGTACTTCAGGACTTGATTTTGATAGAAGACAGCAGCCCGATCGCGTTCTTTCGCCGCGGTGGCAGCCTGGGCAGCTTCCATATCTTTACGGGCCGTTTCCGACTGGGCGTAGAAGATATAGGTGGTGACCGCGAGAATGATGGTCAAAACCGCGAAGATAATGACCGCGATCTGCAAACCCTGACTTTCGCGTGATGTTGTTGCTGCCATTCTCGTATTCCTCCCGCAGTGCGGAAATGTTCAATCCAACGCCACCCAAGGATTTCACCAACGACCAATTCGCCTTGGCCGAGACCGTTTATTCCCAGCCTTCAGTTCACAACGTCATTCACGGCCGACTGGCCGCTCGAGAAGACGCGAGGGATAAGATGGGTGCGTCTCTTTGAGTCTAGATACGGGGCCCGCGAGAGTCAACGAAATGCTGGCCGCAATCAGGACGGAGTAGATTTGTAGGGGTTGCAACGACGGGGAATGACTGGCAGTGCAGCTGAAATCCTCGCAATTTCGCGTATTCACGGGTAAGATTGCCCCCATGACCACCGCATTCTCCATTTCACTGCCCGATTACGGCTGTCAGCCGGGGCGTGCTCTCGCGGAACTCGCCTGCCAGATCGGTGATTTTCCGATCGAGCGCATCCGCTTTTCACCGCTGCCCGGAGCTGCAACGAAGCACGACTTGATTCGGCTGATCGACAATGAAGGCAAGCATTGTGAGCTGATCCACGGAACTCTCATCGAGAAGGCTATAGGATCCTTCGAAGGTGTTTTGGCAGGGTGGATCGTCACGCACTTCAATAACTACTTGGTCAATAACGAGATCGGCATCGCCTTTGGAGACCGAACGCCGATTGAATTTGCTCCTCATTTGATTTACGAACCCGACTGCGGCATCATCTTGTCGAGCCGATTTCCTCGGGGTGAATATCCCGTTGAAGTGCCGATTGTGAATCTCATTCCGAACCTTGCCGTCGAAGTCATCAGCATTTCCAACACCAAGCAGGAGCGTAAACTCGCGTCGTATTTTGAATGTGGAGTCCAAGAAGTCTGGTACGCCTACCCCAAGCAAATGCAGGTTTATCAGTTTGTTCCCGGGCAAACACCCCAAGTCCTTGGCATCGATGGTTCGTTAGTGACCTCGTTGCTGCCGGGTTTCTCTTTGAGCGTGAAAACGCTGTTCAGTCCCCCTGGTCTGCGGCTCAAGTGACCACGCGAACTAATGTAAATGTTGCGCGAATCCCGCCCCCAGCCCATTTCGCTCCGTGAATTTGACCTTTCCGCGGGGGCGGATTCGGATAAGATTACTGGTTGCAACGGATGGATTTCTGCAGCGATTTGCCCGAACTTTTGCCTGGCTGACTTGATCTTGGGATTGGGTCACCACTCTGGCGTGATCGTTGCATTACATAGCGGATTCTGCACGAAACCTGCCGATTTGCCGGCCGGTTTTTGGCTGCAATCGCGTTGAGCAGAATTTGGGGACGGCGTAAGTCTTGCGTGACTAGCAGGTTGCGCACACTGCTGCCTGATCACCCGCCAGCCTGCAAAATTGTGTACATTAGATTGATTCGGCCCTGCTCAGCGTAGGTCCGATGCCTTTTTGCGTCGTCGTGTTTGATGCTGCGAGCACGCAGTGTCCTTTTTTTGGTGTAGTTATGGATCTCACAAAAGTTCGCAACTTCGGTATTTCGGCCCACATCGACTCGGGTAAGACGACCCTCAGCGAGCGGATCCTGTTCTACTCTGGCCGCATCCATAAGATCGAAGAGGTCAAGGGTGGCGGCGACGGCGCGACCATGGATCATATGGAGTTGGAAAAAGAACGCGGCATCACGATCACCAGTGCGGCGACGCACTTGGAATGGAATGACCCGGCATTTCCTGGCGATGAGAGCCACATGCATGTCATGAACCTCATCGACACGCCCGGACACGTGGACTTCACCATCGAAGTCGAACGAAGCTTGCGTGTGCTCGACGGCGCTGTGCTCGTGCTGTGCGCGGTCGGCGGCGTGCAATCGCAATCGATGACGGTCGATCGCCAAATGAAGCGGTATCACGTTCCGCGCATCGCGTTCATCAACAAGATGGACCGCACCGGCGCTCGTCCGCTGTCGATCCTCGACGACCTGAAGACCAAGCTGAACGCAAATCCCGTGCTCATTCAATATCCGATGGGTGGCGGCGATAACTTCGCTGGCGTCATCGATATGATTACGCAAAAGGCATACTTCTTCGACGGCAACAAAGGCGAAGTCGTTCGCGAGGAACCCATCCCTGCCGAATACGAAGCTCCCGTCAAGGAATGGCGGCACAAGATGCTCGAAGCGCTGGCCATGTACAGCGACGAACTGATGGAGATCCTGCTCAGCGAGCAAGAGCCCTCCATTCAATTGGTCTACGACGTCATCAAGAAAGCGACCCAACAGCAGGGCATGACTCCGGTCATGATCGGCTCGGCGTACAAGAACAAGGGCGTGCAGCTGCTGCTCGACGCGATCGTGCGCTACTTGCCTTCGCCGCTCGAACGCGAGCTGACGGCCAAGAAGTGGGACAATCCGACCGAGACCATGGAACTGAAGCCTGATCCCAAAGCTCCGTTCGTCGGGATGGCGTTCAAGATTGTCGAAGATCCCTTCGGTCAATTGACCTTCTTGCGAATTTATCAAGGTTCGATCAAGAAGGGCGAGTTTTACTTCAACCAACGTACGCAGAAGAAAGATCGCTTCAGCCAAATCGTCAAGATGCACGCCAACAAGCGTGAAGTCGTCGATGGAGCCGAAGCGGGCGACATCGTGGCAATCACAGGCATCGACTGTGCGAGCGGTGATACTTATGCGTCGGAAAACAAGTATTGCTCGCTGGAAAGCATGTTCGTCCCCGAGCCGGTGATCAAGGTCGCCGTCACGCCGACCAGCCGTGCGGACTCCGACAAGATGGGCAAAGCTTTGCAACGCTTCCGCAAGGAAGATCCAACCTTCCGCGTCTACAACGACGAGGAAACCAGCGAGACCATCATTGCGGGCATGGGTGAGTTGCACCTTGATATTTACGTCGAACGCATTCGCCGTGAATACAAGGTCGAGCTCGAAGTCGGCGCCCCGAAGGTGAGCTATCGTGAATCGCCAACCAAGAAGTATGAGTTCAACTACAAGCACAAGAAGCAAACCGGTGGTTCGGGCCAATACGGTCACGTCGTCGGCTACTTCGAACCGCTGGAAACTGACTCGACGGAAAACTTCGTCTTCGAATGGAAGGTGACCGGCGGTCGCATTCCGGGCGAATACGAAAGCTCCATCGAAAAGGGCTTCCGCGCGTTGCTCAACAAGGGCCCACTCGCGGAATACCCGATCGTGGGGCTCAAGGTTGTGGTGACGGACGGTTCGTACCACGACGTCGACTCGTCGGATCGGGCCTTCCAGATCTGCGCGCAGGACTGCTTGCGGACGCACTTCATCGATACCAAACCGGCCATCCTCGAACCGATCATGAAGGTCGAAATCGAATGCCCGGAGAACTATCAGGGCGACGTCACCGGCGACGTGAATCGCCGCCGCGGTGTGATCATGAACAGCGACACGCACGACAATATTTGCCAAATCATTGCCGAAGTGCCGCTGAGCGAAGTCTTCGGTTATGCGACGGACATCCGCAGCATGACCAAGGGCCAAGGCACCTTCACGATGGAGCTCGCCAAGTACGCCAAGGCTCCGAGCAACATCCAGGAAGAGATCATCGCCGAGAAGAAGAAGCAATCGAAGCAGTTGGTTGGCGCGAAGTAAGTTGACGCTGACTCATTGTTGAAAGATACGGAAGGCCAGGTAGTTCGCTACCTGGCCTTCTTTTTGTGTGCCTGGCATGTTGTGTTTCTCGGAGATGAGAGTTCTCTACGGGCCG
>CAYMWL010000092.1:0-25918 GCA_964394305.1 uncultured Pirellulaceae bacterium | reverse complement strand
ACGACAATCTGCTGTACGTGTATAACTTCGTCGATCGCCGCCGCATCCGCATGCTTGCGTCCAGTGTTGATGGCATAAATGGCGACATTCGACTTTGCCCCTGGATTGAAATAAACATCGAATTTCACATCGCGTATTGTGGTCGACAGGTGTCCTTCGGAGTCCACAGCAATGGGCGGTATCGCCTCGCGTGAAAAGCGCAAGACAGCGGGCGATTGCGTCGCCACGGATTGGCCCGCAGGACCATCTTCTGCCCTCGAAGACCGTTGTACCGCCGAGAGATACAGGAGCCCTGCGAGCATTGCGGCTGTAACCAGAAGTCGATTGCCGTTCATCGCAAATTCTTTTCGAGTGCTGGCGAGCCTGTTCTACGGAACTTCAAAAATTTTACCGACAACGACGGCGCCAAACTGCCGATCGAGCGCACTGAGCATCGGCTGTCAACCTTCGGCCATTTTAATGCTCACTCCGCTGCCCCGCGAGTCTTGGCTGTGAGCATGCCCTGCCGCCAGGTAAGTGGACAACCCCTGGCAAAAAAATCCGGGTTACGTCGCTCGCCGATCAGCGTTCGACTCCGCATCAGCACCGGCTTTGGCCAGTGCCACACTCTTGAATGTCTTGCAGAGTTTGACGGCGCCACCCTGCCGTTAAAGGTGATGGCAGTTAGGCGTCAAGCGATTTTTTGGCAAGAGGGGGCAGCTCCCAATGAGCAGGAACGATCGCGAGCAGGCGGGAGCCTGCCCTTCGCCTCTTCATACGCGCGGGCGGTCATTGGGGTAGTGGATTGGGGCCGGGTGATGGTCGCGGGCCGGGAGGTTCATCGAGGCAGCCGCATTTTTCGAGCATGTCGTCGAGTGCGCTTTCGAGTTTTGGAAGCAGTTGTTTGAGCTCATTGACGAGGTTCTGCAGCTCAGAAAGTTCGGCGGGATCGACGGGCTTTTTGTCATGAATGTCGAGACCGATCTTGGCGGCCAGTTGCATGACTCTTGCCTGCTTGGCGTCGACGAGTGCTTGAAGTTGCAAATAGACCGCGATCGCCTGAAGGCATTGCGGCGACTTTTGAACCAATTTGTTGAGGCAGCGTTCGAACCGACGTTTGATGTCGTTCGTCTGCCGGTTCAAGTCCATCACCCTCTTGCCGAGTTCGTCGGCGATGTTCTCCATCCAGCGCTGGGTCTTGGGATCGATCTTTCCATTCCGACGGTTGATGTCATCCAGCATGGCTTTCAGTGCCAAAATGATCAGCAGGATGGCGGCGAGCACGATTAAGATCAATTCGATGGTGATCGCCAAGCCAAACACGGGTGGGCCGCTCCCGCCGATCGCAAAGGCGAGCAGCGGACCCCGGCGCGCTGTGCCCGCAGTGGAGATAGGAAGGGGTTCGCCCCCAGCTTCCTGGGCTTCGACTTTGAGCTGACGGACCACCGCTCGCAGATCGGGAAGGTTGCCGCTGGCCCGTTGGAGTTCTGTCTCGATCGTCATCAAATAGGTGAGGAGGATCGATGCAACTGACCGAATTCCTTCCCCAGCCGGAGTGCGCGCGAGCTCTTTGATCGCGGGCCCCCCAGGATCAACACGCCCGTCGACGATATGCGTCACCGCGTTCTGAAAGTCGCGGATCGCGCCAATCGTTTCTGGTCCAACCAGGCCGTCTTGGGCAATCCGCTTGCGCGCGTTTTGTGCGCGCCACTCATTAAGAAGAAACTGGATGAGCGTTACGTCGTCCCGTCGATTGACGCCCGACGATCCAACAGAGGCTGTGATAAGCATCGGCACAAACCTTCGTATTTAGTTGCAAGACCATCACAACATTTCGAGGGCAGTTTCACGCTTCTATTTCTGAACAATCGCGGTAAGCCGGTCAAGTGATGTAGGGCTGGCTCCACCCCGTCGCTGGCAGATCGAAGATTTTTCCCACTCAGTGCGAGTCGAACTTCTGGAGAGGTGGGAGAAATTGTCAAGCATGGTTGTTGGTCCGTTACTCGCTTTTCCCCCAACACGCGACAGAGAATTCATGGACCCCAAAGCAGCCTGTGACATATTTTGACACCCCCGACCATTTTTATTCATAAAACAGATAAACTTGGAATAACTGCTTGACATTTGTCGCGAACCTTCCTCATACTAACGCTCGCGCTGGCCAACGCCGGCCCTAGGCCCTTATTGGAATTCCTGTCAGTCCTATAAAACACGAGGCGTTTATGAAGTTAAGAAATCTTAATGTTTACAATCTTAAAAACGAGATTGTAATAAGCAACTCAATAGGACTCATGAAACAAGAAAAGACAAAAGATTCTTTTAACACCGCCTTGAGGGTATCGCGGGCAGCGGGAAGCAGGCTTAAGGTAGGCGAGAGTTACTATGCCGTTGGGATACGAGAAGATGGTTTGCCTACAAGGTCCGAAATGGTTCAGTGCAAATCGTTAGGTAGCAACGCCAATTTTGAGGGAATATTAAAATTTCCGGACAAGCCAATAAAAAGCAATGCATTGGCCGCTTCTGATGCTGACATATTGATTCAGTACACAAATTACTCCACTACTCAGTTTACACGTTCGACATGGGGGTCTAATTTACAAGAAGGGTTTGGCGGGCTGACAAATTCGCCCGGCCCTTTATTGGCTGCTAATTCGGGCCAGCAATCAATCGGTGCAAGCCAAATACTTGGAGCCCTTGACGAAGGCCCGGCAGACATTTACTTGTGCTGGGCTGCTGGGATAAATTTCGGTGTTTGGATTCATTTTAACTTCCAGATGTTTGGCATCGGTCCTAGGCCTATCTGGTATGTTACAACCAACGGCAGTGCTTGGGCGCTTGCCGGGTCCGATCCTGCTGATCCGTACACATGGGATTCTCAGGCGTTGGGGTACAGCGTAATCGGAACTCCGACATCAGGTCACAGCTCACTAACGGTAAGTGTAGTAATAACTAATTTAAGGTAGTGATTTATGCCAGGATTGTTAATAAATATAGTGAATAATAGGTGGGTTGTTGAGGTTGCAAACACTCCAATTGCTTACAATTTTGAAGGGGCAACTCTGGCAGATCAGGCAACGAATGTCCAGGGTTTTGCAGAGACAATGGCTGGAGGTGATGCTGACGTTGGTTTCTTTCTGGATGCATGGGGTGTTGATGAGGCGGTGTTAGCCCAGCAGCTTTTTGGCACTACCGATACGATCGTCTATGTAGGGAGTATTGTATATGGTGCAGTGGGGGAAGAGGTGATAATTGATGATTTGGAATTAGCAGGCGAATGTTTGCTTGCTGCACTATGATATTTTCCCTGGTTGTGTTTCGTGTCAGCCGAGTCGCGTAAGGCATGCTCCCGCATGTCGAATCGAGGCTGAGGTTGCGTTGTCTTTGAGATTCGGCCGGGTGGCGCCGTCAAACTCTTCAAGAGGTGTGGCACTGGCCAGTGCTGAAGCGAAGTCGGACGTAGACTGGCGAGCGACGTAACCCGGATTTTTTGCCAGGGGTTGCCCACTCAGCTAACGGCGTCGCGTGCTCACAGCCAGAAGTCGCGGGGCAGGGGTGTGATGACTGGCAAGTCGGGATCGATGATTCGGCCGTCGCTTTCCTAGTAGCGAGCACTCGACCATCGCCAGTCACTGGCGCGTCGACACAATTCACGTTCGACGGGATTGCGGTGGATGTAGTCGATCGAGGCCAGCACGGCTTGCTTGGTGAAGAGATTGCGATCGAAGCCGCCACCTTCCTGCCAGTAGCGAAAAGTCAATTTGCCGGGCCGCTCAACGAAGGCGGCTAACAAGCAGCCAAAATCTTGGCACGCCTCGTCGAGGCAACGCGAAAGCCCACAGCGCCAAGCATCGAGCCTCTCGTGGAGTGGAACGAAGCCGACATCATTTTGCCCGCCAGCAGTCTCGCTCGCAAATCGAAAGGGACGCAACGGTGATTGAGGTGCAACGTCTGGCCAAAAGATCGCTGGGGCCGCTGTTGCCAGGCTGAAGTTGTACCCAACTCGGCACGGGCTTTGGCCAGTGCCGCACTCTTGAATGTCTTGCAGAGTTTGACGGTGCCACCCTGCCGTTATTTCCCCACAACAGGTTTGGCCGCAGTGATTCGCCCAACGTACAACATTCCGTGATAACCAGAGTCTGCACTTTCAAGCAGTTTTACGAACGGACGTGGCCCCCTATCTTTTCCACTGAAATTCGTCGGTCCTATGCCTCGTTCCGTAAATACCCACGCTTGGCCACCAGCAATTTCGGCGTCAAGGCTAACAAGAGTTTTCACCTTCTGGGAGACGTAACAGCCCATGGGAACGTATTTGGGATTCCAAGCCGCACCTTGAGTAACCTTGGTGTGCACATTGCCCGCGTAGGCGATGACAATTGCCTTGGCGGACTTTTCTCTCGCTTGAATTACGGACTTCGCCATCTCGCGATCACGACCGTTTGCGAGTTCCTCAAGTCTCTTGATTTTCTCCGGTGGCAGTGACGCGATGTCCTCGTCGGGAATCTTCCAGTTAGCGTCCATTGCAATAACTTGAATCCTCTTTCCGTCGCTACAAAGGCGTCGCAGCAACTCCAGCATTGCAAACATTCCGACGCTGGCACGCCCGTCCTGATTCGTCCAGTGGGGATTGTTTAGCAAGGCTCTTTTAGCCGTGTCCCCACCGTCGCTGCTGAGAAATTGATCGATCGATGTTTGTTCCGATGAAGAAATTTCGACGCAAATAATCACCTCAACGTCTTGCATGACAGCTTGTCGCACCAATGTGGCGACGAGAATTGGCGTCTCCCATGTGCCATGTATCTCACCAATCAAAAGCGTTGCCCCTGGCACAATGATCGATTCGGTTCCCTGAATTTTCTTGTCATCGAGAAATTGAATCGGCTTATCGACCAACTGGATCGACTGTGCATCAGCTTGGACACCATCGAGTGACGAAAAAAAGAGAACGCACCAGACTAAGATGCAACTCGACCGTAACGTTTGCATAGCACTGATTCCATTCGGATAACGACCCAAGCTCAGCGACCCGGCCCGCGGGAGGCGTGGATTGCAACCGCGACGCGAGGGCCGGGTTCGCTGCAGCGCATGGTTAGGCGTTGGTCTTGTCATTGGAACCTTTGGAAGGCTTGAGCATGCAAAGGCGAAGGCATGGCACCAAGACAGCAAGGAGTGTCACTATCGCTGCGGTGATCGAGTAAGCACTAAACATAGACATCGGCAGAAAAAAACCAACTGCGCCAACGATGAGAATGAGGAGACCGGAGACGGCAAGATGGCGGCCACCAATGGAGTTGATGCGATACCAGTCGGACTCAGAAGCGAACGATGCTTTGGTGCGAACTCCGTAAACACCATTGGGTGCGACACGGCGAAGGATCAACGGAATCGCCAAGCCAAAAACGACAATGCCGGTGCTTCCGGTCAGGGATGCGATTATTTGAATCGAGTTCATTGTGTTGTCCTTCCGCTCGGATTAAAGGCATGCATAGCAACGCCTAACGGACCAACGTTATGTGGCACCCGCCGGACGGCTGAGTTCTTCGAGACGGCGATCGAACACCGCTCTGTAATTCCACGGGTCGCCATGTCGCTTCACCATTGATTCGTAGTCACGCCAGAACCATTCCTCGTTGAAGTCGCGAAAGTCTCCACCCGAGATTTGTGCCAGGTTGTGCAACCAATCCGCTAACGCGCCCGCTCGCGAGACCCGTTTCATTTCGCGGCGAAGCGTGAAGGGATTAAGCAACCACAGGGGGCGGTACGTGATCCACTCGATGCCGCGGATTTCGAGCAACGCCCAGTAGAGAAGGTAGCGATAGGCGCTCTTGCGTTGCTCATCCATCGCGGGTTCGCCCGTGCCACATAACGACCAAGCTCAGCAGCGGGGCGGCACCCGAAGAGCAGAGCCAACCCAGAAACGAATATGCCGCCTCGTCTGCTGTAGCGACTTGTTCGGCCTGCCACTCGTCGTCATCGCACTCGCGTGCCAATCCGGATACCGTACAGCAGTCGCTGGGGGTCAGTGTAACCGACGGACTTGTTCTTAGGGTCGTTGTTCGTGGTCAGGCACGAGAGTTCGAAGGATGGGGACAATTGCCATTTCAAGAAGACGAGTTGGTCGAGTTCTGTCTTGAGCTCAATCTCGATCGGCTTTCCGAGCCGGGCCGGATCGAGTTCCAGCGATTCGAACACGGTCTGCAGCGGAGCTGATTTCCCCACCGGGGCCAGTCGCAGGAGACTCTTGTCGGCGGGATCGCGGGCGCTCCACTCCTCGACTATCCGTTGGACCTCATCGTCCGTGTAAAGGCTGATCTCGGGAATTTGGGGTCGAGGGTGCGGGGGTGTCCTGTTCTCGTGCAGGGGAACAACAACCGCCGACTCGTCGGGTCGCCAGTCGAAATGGCGGTAACCTAGGAAAGCGGCACCAACACCTGCAGCGACAGTGCCTGCGGCGATTGCGGCCACAGCGTTTACCTTCATCACTCCTCCGCGGGCCGAACTAGTCATTATCTTGCGCCGCGGTCACGTTAACCTGAGCCGCGACCAATGGGATGGGAACGATCTATCTGTCGTCAGTTAAGTACCTTGCGCTCCGAATGTCAACCGATAAGCAAACCAGCAAATCTTGCGCGGCACGCGGCCTCGGCAAATCTGCGTGCGACAGTTCGAAACAGGTTGCGAACGTGGTGGAGTGCTTGTAGTCCTGGGAGCCGATGCAATCATCGCCGAATACAACAAGCTGGATCTGGAGTTCCGCCGCAGAACGAAAAGAACCTCGCACGCGGCCCGTGTGAACACTTCCACCAGCGGCCCAAGCGATCTTTTGGCCAGACGTTGCACCTCAACCACCGGGTCGTGCTTGGGGCTCCCTGGCCTCACGGCCGCGGGCCACCCGAGGACTTGACGGCAGTGTACATATGTACTACAATCCGCACGTCGGCTGGGCTCTTTGGCATCTGTGGTGGATGGAAATTGGCAACCGTTTGAGGGAAGCAGCCTCAGAGCGGTGGTGGGCTATTTCTTGGGGCCGGTTCCGGTGTCGCGCGGCGGCACGGTTTAGCACGGGTTGATTTGCGCGGCAGAAGTGTTCAGGCAGGGTGCATTACCCGTTTAGTTGAGGTTGTGGGGGGCAACACTCGCTATTCATTTTTGTTCATTTTGCAACAGTTTCTGCACGGCCTGTTTTCGCAAGTTGATTCTTATCAATGGTTTGCGAAATTCAGGTCCGCGAAAAAAAGTGTTGCGGTTAGGAGGCGGTTCAGGCGGCTGCGGGTTCGGCTGAGGCGGCGCGGAGTTGGGCGGCGAGGTCGCGGATTTCTTGTTCGTAGCGGCGGCGGTCGTCGTGCAGGGCTTGGCGGGCGGCGCGGAGTTCTTGTTGTTCGGCTTCGAGTTGTTGTTCCCGTTCGACGAGTTGCCGGGCTTGTTGTTCGATGCCGGCCTGGCGGGCGGAGCCCCAGTTGCGGACTTCCTGGCGTTCGGTGGCGACCAGCTGGTGCTGCATCTCCAGTCGTTCGGCGAGTTGGAGCAGTTCGTCCTTTTGCTTGGTGAGCAGTTTTTGTTCTTGTTCGTACTGCTGGCTGAGTTGCAGGCGGAGTGACGCGATCGAGCGGGTGATTTCGGCGCTGCTGAGGCGGCCGGTGATCTGGGCCCAGAGCTGTTCGGCGATGAGCCGCATTTCGAGCGACTGGCGGTGGACGTGGCCGATCTCGGTGCGCATTTGTTCCATGGCGACGCGCTGCCGTTCGACGATGGTCTCGCGACTTTCGACTTCGCGTCTGCGGGCGATCATTTCCAGATCGGCGGCGGCCAGTTGTTCGTCGAGCGCGGCCCGTTCGCGTTGCATCTGCGTGGTCCCTTGCACGCGGAGGCGTTCGAAGTCGACCCGTTCGTGATCGAGCCGCTCTTGTTGTTCGCGCAACTTTTGTTCGGCCGTTTCGAGCTTGCGGCGGCGATCGGCGGTTTCGAACTCGAGTTGTTGGCGTTGCTCTGCGACGAAGCGCTGCCAGAGCTCTTCGGCCCGTTCACGTTCCTGGCGGGCGGCGGTTTCTTCGTGCGTTTTTTGCAGCTGCCAGAGAGATTGCGAGTGCGACAGGGCTGCGTTCTGGCGTTCGAGTTCCTGGCGCCGCTGCCGAAGTTGCAGGTCGAGCGCGGTGAGCTCTTTTTCGCGGGCGACGATCTGTTCGCCACGCTCATCGAGCGTTTGCACTTGTTCCTGGCCGCGGGCGACTTCGGCGGAACGTTGCTGCAGATCTTCGATTTGCCGCGAGAGTTCCCCTTCGCGTTGTTGAAAGTCGTATTCACGTTCGCGCTGCCAAAGGCGAGCTGTGCGGAGATCGGCTTCGAGCTGCGCGATGCGAGCGTTGAGCTGAGCTTCGCGGCGATCGACTTCGCTGAGGCGGGCCTTCAGATGGCCGGCGAGTTGAGCGGCTTGCAGTTGGAGTTGTTCTTCGCGGAGAGCGAGGTCTTGCAGCGGGCCGGTTGTGGGTGCTGCCGGGGGTTCATCTGGTAAATCGGCAAGCGTGGCGACAAGATCGGCAGCGATGCCATCGACGGTGGGGCGAGCCTCGGCCTGGCCGGCGACATGCGGAGCATCGATGCGAAAGGGGGAAACGAGTTCCATGCCGGGATTGGCCGGTGTTTCCTGTGCAGGCGATTTGGGTTCGGTGGTTTTGCCAGCTCGGGTCTTGGGCATGCTGTGGGCTCCGCCAAATGCTGGGCTGTGGATGGCGGCTGCTATCAGCCAGCGTCGTCAAGGTTCACCCAGTCGTTAAAGCTTCTCGCGACTTGCATCGGCAGAAAGGCGTGGGGAATGAAGGGAATTGCGGGCGAGGGGGGCGGAATTCGACGCATTTCGAAGAATGCTGGCTAATTCACAGACTGCCAGCGTAAGCGACGGAATTTGCGTGGTTCCAGCATTGGCGCTTCAGGAGGATAGCGGGTGCTGATAGCAGCGAATGCTTGCAAGGGATCGGCTGGCGTGCGACAATCCCGCCCCAGTGACGGGGCCAGTTTATTGCTGCGGATGCGCAGTGTGCCGCGTCGCTATCCGCCGGAGTTTTCCTTTCCATGAAGCTGGTACCCTTGGGCGATAAGGTCATCATTCGGCGACTGGAAGCAGATGAAAAGACCGCCGGCGGCATCATCCTGCCCGACACCGCCCGCGAAAAGCCACAGCAAGGACGGGTCCTTTCGGTCGGCGACGGCGCCCTGCTGCCTGACGGCACCCGCAGCCCGCTGATCGTTCAAGAAGGGGACCGCGTGGTCTTTCATGCTTACGCCGGCAGCGAAGTGAAAATTGCCGACCAGGACCTGCTGATCTGCCGCGAGGATGACATCCTGGCGATTCTGGATTGAGAGAAACGTTAGGATTGTGCAGATGACAATCCCCTCAACACCTGACTCTGCCTCCCCATCTGGCCGACGAATCTCTTACACCGCTTCGCCGGGGTTTGTGCCGCTGCTGGAAAGGACGCAATCTTCCCTCCTGGTGTCGACCTACCATGCGGGAAAGGTCGTTACGATCTGTGCGCACGAGGGCCAGTTGGTGCTGGAGTTTCACAACTTTGAAGTGGCGATGGGAATTGCCGTTCATCCGCTGCGGATGGCAGTGGGCGCCAAGCACGATGTATGGATCCTGGATGCGGTGCCGACCATCGCGCCGACGATCGAGCCTCGCGGCAAATACGATGCCTGCCTGCTCACACGCCGTTCGATTCATACCGGCACGATTCATGGGCACGAAATGGCGTATCTGGGCGATGAACTTTGGATCGTGAACACGCTATTTTCTTGTTTATGCACGCTTGATGAACGTCATCACTTTGTGCCGCGATGGAAACCGAAATTCATTGCGGGCATTCAAGGACCTGATGATCGTTGTCACTTGAACGGCCTGGCGGTTTCTGCCGACGGGCAACGGATTCAGTATGTGACGGCGATGGGTGCAACGGATAAGCGGCAGGGCTGGCGTGAGAACAAAGCGAGCGGCGGAATTGTCATCGATGTGGCGAGCGGCGAGATTGTGTCGCAAGGTTTGTGCATGCCGCATTCGCCGCGGGTTCACGAAGGGCAACTATGGGTGCTCAACAGCGGTTGCGGCGAGTTGCAGATTGTGGATCCGGCGACTGGGCAGCGAACCACGGTCGAGCGGTTTCCTGGTTACACGCGGGGCTTGAGTTTTCTCGGGCCGCTGGCGTTCGTGGGGCTGAGTCGCATTCGCGAGACGGCGGTCTTCGGCGGCGTGCCGATTGCCGAGAAGCGCGATGAGCTGCGCTGCGGGATCGGCGTGGTCGATCTGCGCAGCGGCAAGACAATCGCGACGCTGCAGTTCACCGAAGGGATGGAAGAAATGTTTGCCGTGCAGACGCTGCCGGGCGTCCGCTGCCCGGCGCTGCGGGGGCCTCACTTGCCGCAGGATGGCCATGAGCCGATTTGGGTTGTACCGCCGCTAGCTTAGTTTCACTAGCGGACAAACTAGCACGGTTGCGATGCTTTCTTTGCAGTGACTCGACCTGTTGCGACGATCTCCCTACCAGGGGCTAAATGCGCCCTTTTCTTGGCGGGAAACTTAATCTCGCCTCTGTTGCAAAGGAACGCACGAATGTGGTTTCGCGATAACGCCCGCCGAACAAAACTCACTCTCGAGTCGCTGGAAACCCGCGACTTGCTAGCGACAGTCGAGTTGCTCGACGACGTCGCGCCGAACTCCGGCAACTCCAATGCTTCGGATTATATTCGCGTCGGAAACCTGACGTACTTCGTGGCGAATGATAACTCCCTTGGTTTGGAGCTGTGGAAGACCGACGGCACGACGGCCGGAACGGAAATGGTCTTAGACATCGCGCCGGGTGCGCCGAGCAGCGCGCCGCAAGAAATGACGGAGTTTCAGGGCAAGCTTTATTTCACCGTCAACGATCAAGTTCACGGCCGTGAATTGTGGGTGACCGACGGCACGGCAAACGGCACGCAATTGGTGATCGACATCGACCCGATCGCCAGTTCGTCGCCGGACTATCTGACGGTGGTCGGCAACGAGTTGCTGTTCTCCGCCTACGATCCCACGAACGGCGACGAGCTGTGGAGGTTCGACGGTACGACGGCGTCGATCGTTGCGGATCTTCGACCGGGTGCATTCGGTTCCACGCCCTATTACCTGACCAACGCGAACGGCGTGCTGTTCTTCAGTGCGAATAACACCGACGCGATCGGCCGCGAATTGTGGAGATACGATGCGACAAATGGCATTCAGTTGGTGCGGAACATCGCCGACTTGTCGTTCGAGAGTGCAAATCCGCAGCAACTGAAAGCGGTCGGCGACAAGCTGTATTTCAGCGCCGTGGGTCCTTCGGACAATTACTTCGGCCGCGAGTTATATGTTTCGGACGGCACCTCGAACGGCACCGTGATGGTGGCGGACATCAACCCTGGCGTTGCGGATAGCTCGCCGTCGTACCTGGCCGACGTCAACGGAGAATTGTGGTTTTCGGCCACCACGGCCGCAGCGGGCCGCGAGCTGTGGCGCAGCGACGGCACTTCGCCAGGGACAGAACTCGTCTATGACTACACGCCCGGTTCGAGCGGGTCGAATCCGACTTCGATCGTGTATCAGACAGCCGGCGCGTTCGTGCATTTCGATACGTATAACTACATCGTCTATTTTCCTGATTCCGGGCCGGTGGAATATCGCGGGAACAATCTCTACCCGGGCTCGGAACTGGTCGCCGGCGACGGTTACCTGTACTTTTCGCGGGCCAACTCAGGCTTTAACTACGAACTGTGGCAGATCAATACTACCACTCGCGCCGTAACGCTGTTGCAAGAGATCAATCCGAGCTCCGGCAGCTATCCGAGCGCGCTGACGTACCTGGGCGGCCAGTTGTATTTCACCGCGAACGATGGCACGAACGGGACCGAGCCATGGCTGGCTTCATTCAGCCCGGTGGTTTCAATCGACGGGCTCCCGGGCGGCAACACGAGTCCCGAAGGAACTCAGATCAGCCTCTCGGCCGACATCACTAGCCCCGGCGCAGGCGGGCCCTACACCTATGCCTGGAGCGTGACGAAGCAAGGAGCCGGCTCGCCGTTCGCGACGGGAACCAGCAGCACGTTCAACTTCACGCCGGACAACAACGACACTTACAACGTGTCGCTGACGGTTACCGATTCCACGAGTCAGCAAGGGACCACGCAACAGGCAATCACCGTCACGAATGTCACGCCGACCGCGACAATCGTGGGCGCGCCGCTGACCAGCGGCCTGGGGACGCCCATCAGCCTCACCAGCACGGTAACCGATGCGCTGGACACCGCGTTTACGTACTCGTGGGTGGTCATGAACGGCGCGACGCAAGTGGCGACCGGCACGACTGCGGCGCTTACCTTTACGCCGACGCAGGTGGGAACCTACGACGTTACTTTCACGGCGACCGATGACGACGCAGCTAGCGACAGCGACATGGTCTCGATCGACGTCACTGAGTTTGGCACGACATTTGGCGCGATCGTCGTCGATGATCCCGAGAATCCGGGTCCGGCCAATGACGATGTGTTGTTGATCAATGGCCGCGACAACTTCAACGACTCGATCAAAGTTCGTCAAGCAACGACGAACGCCGCGGTCTACATCGGCACGAGCCTGGTTGGCACGTTCCCGCTCAATTCGTTTGGCCGCATCGTGGTGTTCGGCCGCAGCGGAAACGATACGATCACCATCGAATCGTCGATCAGCAAACCGACCACGCTGAATGGCAACGCGGGCCATGACACGATCTCGGGTGGCAGCGGCCCCGATTCGTTCCTCGGCGGCGAAGGGAATGACAGACTGACCGGCAACGACGGGGACGACGAGTTCCTCGGCGGCGGCGGCAACGACACCATTGCAGGTGGCGTCGGCAATGACCGGATCATCGAGCAGTCCGGTGCGGCGACCATCACGGCGACCACCATTCGCGTCGGCGTTTCAACCGATTCGTACTCGCAGGTCGAAGTGCTTGAACTCACCGGTACAGCCGCTGCCGAAGAGTTTGTCTTCACGAATCCAGGATTCAACGTCCTGATCGACGGCCAAGGCGGAGCCGACTCGGTGGCATTCACGGGCAGCGGCAATGTGGTACTGACTGACACGCTGCTGACTCACACTTACCTCTCTACCACGTCGACTGTGACGATGACCGGCATGGCATCGGCGCGGCTCACGGGCGGCATTCTGGCGAACAAGTTCACCATCACCGACTGGTCACGCCCGCTGACTGTGGCGGGAGCGGGGGCAACCGATACGATCGAAGCTGCCAACAATGGCGACTATGTATTAACGCCAACGTTGCTGCAGCGTACGGCGTTGCCCGATGTGGTGCTAAGCACCCTCGAGAACGCTCTGCTCACGGGTGGCGCGGCCGATAACAATTTCACAATCGGCTCTTGGACCGGCACTGCAACGCTGGCCGGCGGCGGTGGTACTGATACGCTGCTCGTCACCGACAACGTCTCGACGATGACGCTGAACAATACGGCTCTGACGCGTACCAGTCGCGGCAAAGCGACGCTCAGCAGCATTGAAGCCGCAGAACTGACCGGCGGCGCGGGGAACAATACCATCAACGCGCTGAACTACAGCGGCGAGTTGCAGATTGATGGGATGGGTGGCAACGACACGCTCACCAGCGGTTCGGGCACGGGTATCGTGCTCGGCGGCGAAGGGAATGACGTTCTCAAGGCCGGCAGCGGCCCGGCCGTACTGGTTGGCGGCAATGGCAACGATACGCTGAGTGTTGCTGTAGCGCCGCTGAGTGGAACCACCGCTGGCCACACGATCATGATTGGCGGCGCTGGCGTCGACAAACTGACCGGCGGCACGGGCGAGGATCTGCTCATCGACAGCTCGACCGATTTCGACGCGCTGATCAACGACCTCGCGCTGCTCCTTTCGCATTGGACCGCTGTCGGCAACTATGCGGCTCGCACGGCAACGCTGACGACCGATCTCAGCGGACAACTGAATCCCGACGGCGTATCGGACACGCTCAACGGTGGTACGGCCGCGCTCGATTTGTTCTTTGCCGATCTGACGGGTTCGCTCGCGGTGAAGGATAAGCTGCCGGACCTTAATCAGCCGGCCGCGGAGTCTTCGGTGAATAACATCTGACCATAGAACGAGCCCATGGCTCGTTCTACGGTGACGCTAGCGATGGAATCCTACAAATTGCCTCTTGAAAAGTCCGCGGGGCAAACGATAATCACACGCATGACGAGCACACCACGCAGCTATTGGCGGTTTTACTTTACGGGGTTCATCCCCGGGGCCGCGGAGATTGCGTAGTCGCTCGTTGACCAGCAGCACAACAATCCAAAGCCCCGAGGGACCAGCCGGTCGCTCGGGGTTTTTTTGTTGGCCGCGGCGGTATTTTCCGGTTGGAATCCTGGGTGCGAACATCCTCGCCCGGAGAGCAGCCGTGAATGCCGTTTTGACCAGAGTTGCCCGTGACATCGGAGACAATGATGTCTTCGAGAAGCTTGCCAATTTCGTATCGATCCCCCCGCAACCCAATTACCACATTCCCTCTCTGCCGGAGCTGTTTTCAATGATCGTCGTCATGGAACAAGGGGCTACCCCCGAACAAATCAAGCACATGATCGAACGGGTCGAAGCGCTCGGCCTGAAAGCCCATCCCATCACCGGGACCGAACGAACCGTGATTGCCGCCATCGGCGAAAAGCGTTCGGAAACCAAGGAAGCCCTCGCCAGCGGCCCCGGCGTCGAATCGGTCATGCCGATTCTCGCGCCCTACAAAGTGGCCAGCCGCGAAGTAAAAAAAGAGCCTACCCAAGTCAGCGTGCTCAATCTCAAAGTCGGCGCCGGTTCGATCGGCATCATGGCCGGGCCCTGCTCGGTCGAAAGCAAAGAGCAGATCCTGGCCTGTGCTCATGCGGTGAAGGCCGCCGGCGCTACGTCGCTCCGCGGCGGAGCGTTCAAGCCGCGGACTAGCCCGTATGCGTTCCAAGGGATGAAAGAAGAAGGGCTGAAATTGCTGGCCCTCGCTCGCGAGCAAACGGGCCTGGCGATTGTGACTGAGATCATGTCGACCGAAGAAGTGCCGCTGGTTGCTGCCTATGCCGATGTGTTGCAGATCGGCGCTCGCAACATGCAGAACTACCGCCTGCTCGAAGCCGTCGGCAAGGCCGGCAAGCCGGTGCTGCTGAAGCGAGGCCCTTCGGCGACGATGGAAGAATTCCTCCTCGCGGCGGAATACATTCTGAACGAAGGCAACCCGAACGTGATGCTCTGCGAACGCGGCATCCGCACGTTCGAAGCCCACACGCGGTTCACGCTGCCGCTGGCTTCGGTGCCGTACCTGCATCACAAAACGCACTTGCCCGTCGTTGTCGATCCCAGCCACGGTACGGGGCACACGTACCTCGTCCCCGACATGGCCGCTGCGTCAATCGCCGCGGGCGCCGATGGCTTGATCTTGGAAGTTCACCCCGACCCCGAAAAGGCCCTCAGCGACGGCTATCAATCTTTGAACTTCAAGCAGTTCGAAGAGACGATGGCCAAGTGCAAAGCAGTGGCCATGGCGCTGGGGAAGAAATTGTAAATACGTAGTTGTCCAGTGCTACGACGCTGAGTAAACCATTCAGCGTCGCCGCAATGAAGAACTAGCGAGCCGTCATTCGGTGCATCCGAAATTCCGGACGCCGGCATCGCGAGCGCGTCGATCAGCAGCAGTTGATCTTCGTCGCTCAATTGGCGAGCATCTTTCAGCACCGAATTAAAATCCACCATATCGCTGAATATCGTACCTTCTCTTGAAGGTCCTACAGCTTCAGCAGCGAAATGCTCACCTGCAGCAACCGGTCATCCAGGACCAGCGATTGCTCATCGGAATGTTCGAAAGTGATGCAGACAAACTCCAGCCCGCGCGCATAAGCAATTTGATATCCCTGCCCGACGATCACTGAGGGGATGGTGATGTGTGAAAAACTCCACGGCGTGCCCGCCAACTGCGACTTGATGCCGCCGACAATCAAGTTGGTGATTTCGCCGGCGCCGTCAACGACTTGCGCGGTGAGCTGACCAAAGCGATCTTGCAGCAGCCCTTCGACTGCTCGGATCGCAACTCGCTCGGCCATGTTGACGGTAACGAAGCCCGACACCCGACCATGTACACCAATTAGGCCAGTGATCTTTCCCACCTCGCGCCCGGGCACTATGGACACGCCCACGCAGCGGGCCTGGGTGGCGCACATCATCAGGGCGCTGTCGACGGCTTCGCGCAGCGCCCGCACCAAGTGGGGATCGGCCAACCCGGCGATAGAATCGGCTTCGGCAAGCATCGGCATGGTGGCAGCTCCGCTCAAACAGGGCAAATGGCAATCACAGTCGTCCATCTCATTGATTCGCCCTTTCTCCTAGTGCAGCATGATTGCGCTTTCGGCGAATTCAGCTGCCACTGGCAAAAACGCAGGCCAGGTTGCGAAACCTTGCGGAAAATTCCGGTCCCGCAACTCCGCACAGGTTGTGACAATTAACGCATTCCTGACAGTCCGGAAGTTGACGAAACCCTTGCTGCCAGATAGCTTTAGGCAGGATGAGAGAAGATTCGCCCCAACGTCGTCCCACCGAGAAGCCCATCCGCTCGGAAAAGCCTCCCCACCAGTCAGGCTCACGCCCCGCTGCGGATCGCGACCGCCCGCGCAACGATGCGCCCCGTCGTGATCAAAGCAGCCGTGACCCAGCCAGCCGCGAGCAAACTCGTCGCGAACAGCCACGCGGTGAGCGTCCGCCCCGATCCGAGCAGCGCCGTTCCGAACCGCGCCCGTCCGAGCAGCGGCCTGACTCCCGTCCGCGCGATGTAGCCCCGGTCTTCGAAAAACCAAAGTCCCCATCGCGGCCACCGCGCTCCTATGTCGACTTCGGCGATGACGCCGATGACGATGAACTGCCGCCAGCCTTGCCGCCGCAACAACGGTCGGACCGTGGCGGAACTTCAAGCCACCGGCCCGCTGCTCCCAATCGACCGCCACGATCAAACTCGCCGCCGCGCAATCGCGACGAAGGAAATCGCTCGGCGGAATCTCGTCGTGGCGAACCCCGTCATAACGAAGCTCGTCGATCCGAACCACGCCCTGACTCCGCTCGTGCCGAAGCTCCTCGCGGCGACCGTCGTGACGAGCCGCGTCACGATCGCAAGCCCCCGGCCCAGCGCCACGAACCCGCAGCCCGCCCGCCGCGAGATGCTGGTGACGATCGCTCTAGCGAACGGAGCAGCCAGCGTCCCCCGCGCGAAGATCGTGCCCCCAAAGCCGAACCGCGTCGGGCCGAACAACCGCGCGCGGCACAACCACGAACAGCGCCTCAGCGAACTGATCGGCCCGCACGGACCGAGCGTCCGCCAGCCGAGCGTCCTGCTGCTTCACCACGCGCGGAACGCAACGAACAGCCACCGCGCGAGCGCGGTCCCAAACCGGTTGCGGAAAAGCCAACCACCCGCCCCGCTGGCAAACCGGCCGGCAAGCCAACCGAAAAGTTCTCCACGCCGGCCGCGAGTTCCGCGCAGCCCTCGTTCGCCAGTTTGGGATTGAGCAAGTCGATGCTGGCTTCGCTCACCGAAGCAGGCTACGAATATCCCACGCAGATCCAAGCAGGCCTCATTCCGCTGGCGCTCGAAGGGATCGACGTCGTCGGCCAGGCCCGCACCGGCACTGGCAAGACGGCTTCGTTTGCGATTCCGATCATCGAGCAACTTTATCTCGGGCCGGACACTCGTCATCCGCAAGCGCTCGTGCTCGTTCCCACCCGCGAACTCGCGGTGCAAGTGCGCGACGAGTTTGTGAAGCTCGCCTTTGGTCGGCCGATCAAGAGCGTGGCTGTTTACGGCGGCAAGCCGATTCGTTCGCAAATCGACAAATTGAAAGACGGCGTGCACGTTGTCGTCGGCACGCCAGGCCGCGTGCTCGATCACCTGGCTCGCGGCACGATTCAGATGGACGAGCTCGAAATCGTCGTCCTGGATGAAGCCGACCGCATGCTCGACATTGGCTTCCGGCCCGACATTGAAAAGATCCTTCGCCGCTGCCCGAAGGATCGCCAAACCTTGCTGCTCAGTGCGACAGTTCCGCCACCAATCGCCAAACTGGCCGAACGATATATGATCGAACCGGAGACACTTAACTTCTCGCCGAAAGAGTTGGCTGTCGAAACGATCGAGCAGTTCTATTTCACCGTCGATCCGCTCCGCAAATTCGACCTACTGCAACGCCTGCTTGAGCGCGAACAGCCGCGGCAAGCAATTGTCTTCTGTCGCACGAAGCGTGGCACGGAGAAGATCTTCCAGCGACTGAGCAAGAAGCTGTCGAACGTCGGCTGCATTCATGGCGACATGAATCAGAGCGCTCGCGATCGCGTCATGCGCGGTTTCCGCGATGCGACGATCACCTATCTGATCGCCACCGATGTCGTCGGCCGTGGCATCGATGTGTCGGCCGTCTCGCATATCATCAACTTCGACATTCCCGCGTTCAGCGACGACTATGTCCACCGCGTCGGCCGCACAGGCCGTATGGGCCGCGAAGGTGTGGCCTACACGTTTGTCGCGCCCGACGAAGGTCCTGAGTTGACTCGCATTGAGCAGCGAATCAATATCTTGCTCAAGCGCGGCGAGATGGAAAATTTCGAAATGGTCAGTGCTCCCATGCCGCTGGGCAAAGGCCCCGAGGGAGAAGATGGTGGGGAAGGACCAGCCCCGCCACCGCCGCCAACCAGCCTGATGCGCCGGCCGCCGAAGCGCTATCGGCGTGGTGTGTAAAAGCGCGGGATGAGGGACGCGAGAGGCGAGGAAAAGCAAGTCACGTAGCCTGAGCCATTGCTGCAGGCGAGTGAGTCTTCGAAGCGTGAGTCAGCAACGGTACCTTTTCCATGCCCCGTTTCGAATCACTCGAACTGACTTCCACCAACGACGAGCGGATTGAAGCAGCGCCGGTTACTTTTAGCACCGGCACGACGGTCACCTGGCCCCGCGGGCAGTCGATCACGCCGCGCGACGATTCGCGAATCTTCGGAACCATCTTCGGTGACGCCAACCTGGTTCATCCAGAGTTCGCCGCGTTGCTGTTGCAACAGGCGAGTCGGCAGCCGCAGGGGATGCTCGGTTTCGGCGGCAAAAAAATCCGCGAGCCGTTCACCTGGGAACATCCTGCCGCGAGACTCCTCACGCGTCGCGCGCTGCTGCTCTTCTGCAAGTGCTACAACCAGACGTCCGCCCACACCACCGATCAATGGGCGAACGTGATGGACCCGGGCGATTATTCCTACCCGCACTGCCATTACGATTCGCAGGCCAGCCTCGTTTACTACCTCGATCCAGGCGAAGCCGATCCCCAAGAGAAACTCGCGGGACGGTTTCATTTCAGCGATCCGCGGATTCCTTACTGCTGCTCAACGCATCCAGAGCGGCCGACCCGCGGTCTGCTCCCAGATATCCGCACCGGCACGTTGCTGATGTTCCCCAGCGAGTTTGTCCACTTCGTGCATCCGTACCGCGGACAGCGACCGCGGATCACGCTGGCGTGGAATATCAGCCCCGGGCCGCCGCCAGCTATGGATTCCCAGCCGCTGGCGTCTGAGAACGTTGCCCGGGGCACATTTAAGCCAGCGTAGCGACGGTAAACCGCAACCGTCGATTTCTTGGCAAATGACTATTTGCGACGTAGGGTTTTTGTGCTTGAAATCCGTGTACCTTGCGTACTCTTGACCCGTTGTAAGTAGCTATGCCTAGTACACTTTCGCTCGAAACGCCCCAGCATTCGACCGTCTTTTGCGATCCCGCTGCGGCCACCAGCAAGCTTTGGCAGATCATCTATTTGAGCCGGGGCCTGAAGCATTTCACGCAGCAGGAACTCGAAGATTTGCTGACCAAGCCGAGATCCGCGGCACTCTGACGTTTCGGTCGTGATGAGTGGCCAAATCGCCGAACGGAGTTTCGGGGATTGGCGGATGGGATTTGTGAACGCCGATCAAGCGCAGCGGCTGGCCGGGTTCAGCGATTTCTTTGGCGACGAATTCTCGCTCCCAATGTTTGCCCACAACGCCGGTTTGGCAAGAAAGACTCTGTTGGCCTTCCGCGACAATCGCTGGCATGGCTGATGATGGCTGATGAGGTTGGCTGGTGCAAAATACTCGAAATGGGTTATGATGGAGGCCTCCCAGAGTTGCCGTTAGAAGGCGGTGCTGGCCTTTCACTACGTTTTGTTTCCCAGTGAGTATTCCCATGTCCAAGTCCGTCGCCGCCGCCGCTGCCCGCAAATTGGCCCTCAGCGAAAAGTATCAGGGCAAACTGAAGACCCTGAAGAGCAAAGAAGCCCGCCGCAAAGCACTGAACAAGATGCAAAAGTTCAAGCGACAAGCAGCAGTGCTCGCTGGCAAGTAATTCATTGCGCAGCAACGAACAGATTGCGCAGCAACGAACCGGAAGCCCGATGTGAGCGCGGAAGAAGCGGGTGCCCAGCCCGCTTCTCGAATTTCTAGCTGCTACTTCCCTGTCATGCTCTCCAGCAGCAGGCCCACGATATAGGCCATGGCTGCCGCGCCGCTGCCAATGCAGAACGTCTCAAAGCCCGCCGCCAGCGGCCGGCCATCGAGCACGCGGCCCCGAATCACGCCGATGACAAAGAACGTGATACCGGTGAGGATCGAACTGTAGAAGAACGTCACTTCGGCATGGCCGCGTAGATTGATCACGGCGGGGATCAGCGGAATCATGCCGGCCAGCAGGAACGCGACAAACGTCGTCAGGCCGGCCTTCCACGGCGACGGCGTTTCGAGTCGCAGCCCCCATTCTTCGGTGAGCATCGTATTCACCCACTGATGGCGATCGTGCGTAATCACCTCAACGATCTTTTCGAGCACATCGCCTTCAAAGCCCTTGGCCGCAAAGATCTGCCGCACTTCCTCGCGCTCCCCTTCGGGAATCGTATCGATATGCTGCTCTTCGGCCTTCCGCATTTGTTCGAGCAGCTGCTGATCGGCCCGCGCTTTCAAAAAATTCCCCGCGGCCATGCTAAAGCCATCGGCAAGCACATTGGCGATGCCGAGCACCAGCACGACACCGTTCGACAGTTCCGCGCCGGCAGCCCCAGCCACAATCGCAAAGGTCGTCACCGCGCCATCGACCGCGCCGAGAATGAAATCGCCCAGATAACTATGCCGCGTCGCTGCCTTCAGGCGGCGCGCAATGGCTTCTTGCGTGTGTTCGTCGTGGAGATCGGTGGGAGGCTTCTTGTTCACAGGGATTCTCAGCGGCGTGCAGAATGCTGGCTGTCATTCTCGCATCCTTTGACAATCCGCCCAGGCCCTCACCGAGCTTGAACGATGAATACGTCAATCACGCAGCGATGTGCGCAAACATGTCTTCCGCACGACGGCTGCGCTGGGCAAAATACTCGATGAATTGCGCAGCAGCGAGCGGATTGTCGCTGTGAAAATTGAGGTTTTTTCGAAAACGCTTAATCACCGCAAGGCCACCATCGCGGATGATTAATTCGAGGTCGTGTCCAATTTTCATTTCTTGAGTGATGGAAAGAGCCAGCGGCTTTGGTTTGCCCGTGAGGCGTTCGGCGTAGTAGCTGCAGTCGATCGCCACCAAGGTTTTGACAATGATCGCTTCGGCCAATTCACGTTGCAAAAACGCAACCGCGTCGCGGTGCCCCATCCGCGCCAAGTTGAACCAGCCAATGTGCTCGGCCCACCAATGCACGCGTCGCAAACTGCTGGGGGACTTGGCGCGTAGCGCTGGTATCACATCCTGAAGAAACTTGCGGGCGGCATCTTCGATGCGGCAATCACGACGGTGGTCGAGCAGCCGCAGTGAATACCCTGCAAAGAGCGCGCGTTGTTCAAACGACTCAACGCGCGGGCCGAAATGAGCAAGTTTGTCGATGTGATTCACAAACAGTTCAATCGGCACGAGTGGGGCAATTCGAGCGAGGCCATACGTTGCCCGCTGATCGAAGGGGATTTTGGGAGCCGGTTTTGTCAGATCGCCGAACTCCATGTCGTGGATCACCTGGCTCCCCAGCGACAACTGTTCGTGACTCACTTCAGGTACACGCCCCGTCTTGCGCCGCCGAAGTAATTCGTGCAGAGTTTTGGCGACTGCTGCCGGTGCATCATGCATCTTGAACTTTTCGATAAACCACTGCGCGGGAAAATTCCCCTTCTGCAGCATCGCCAAGGCCTGCTGAATCATCCAGGATCGCTTGTTCTTTTCCAATGACGAGTGTGCCAGCACTTCTGCGATGATGGCCGACGAATCATGAGGAATCACCAAACTCACGTCGCCGGCCACGTCAAAACGGCCAATACCAACCTCTCCGCGCAATCGCTCCCGAGCGTATGACTCTGCGAGCACCTTGATCTGCTGCCTTGCCCGTTCGACTGGCATCTTCAGCAAGCAAGTTGACTGGCTGAACGGTCCGAGATGCAACTCGATTCCTGCGGCGCGCCAATCGATGAGCGCAAGTTGCTCACCCTGAGCTACAACCAGCAGCGGTTGTTTGCGCTGCTCGTTTGCGTAGGCGATGAATTTTTGGACTACTGGTAAGACCTGCAGATGCGTCTCAATCCGCAACACCAGGATTTCGATTTGCAGCCACGAAGTTGCTGAGGAACCAGGAATGGTGGCACAGATCCAATTCCCCTGCGAGAGCTGCAAACGCCAATGATCGCTGGCCAAAGCGTCCATCAGACGCTGAGAATTTGCACCGTCCCCGATGAACTCAGCTGTCTTTGACGGAACCCGCGCAACGCGAGTCACATCCAAAGCAACCGGCGCAACACGAAACTGAGCGGACGACAATTCCGCTAACTCTACACCTTCAAAGTCGATGCGAATCTTGTGCTCAAGGCGTTTGCGATTGTTGGTATCGTCGCCCAATTCCGAGACAGCGCAGCGAACGGCTTCAAGGACCTTACTAATCGACTTATGCGTCAGCTTACGGGTCGTTAGTAGCTTTTTGAGCGTGTCGATTGACAGCTGAAAGTGCGTCCCTGCTGACGCTGCTACCAACGCTTTGCGATCGATGATGGGCTCTAAAGCCTCGACCAGCTTGATCAGCTTATCGCGCGAGAACTCTTCCGCCTTAACCATTTTGGCACCTTTTGTCACCTTTTTGGGAATGACGGTGAAGACCTTTAGAGTCGGCAGTAGTGGTTTCTCATTCTCTGCTACTTTCGAGGACAAAGCAATGAAGACTTATGGGTTTTGGGAGGCGGGTTATTTTGCAGGAATTGTTATCATCGCTATCGTTGCTCAAGCAATTCGTAGGCGAGCGAACAAGAATTGCAAGTACGGCTTCAGCGGCCTTGCAACTCACGGCGCTGATGACGGCCATCAAGCAATTGATGTTCCTGATGGCTCCGAGTCGCAGGAAAACTGGCTTGGACACGGGATTGTGCTCGCCTGGGTGGGCTTCGCAGTTTCGCTGGTCGGCAAATGGGTGATGGGACTGCTGGTAACGGGCGGGAATGGACCAACAACGCCAGGGCCTGTGACCGCCGGCCGGCGAGAATGGGGCGGTCTCCCTTGGAACGAAGTGAACGGCGGTCCCGCCCGCCTGCTGGCCGATGAAGCTTTCGGCGGAACGGTGGACATTGAACATGTCACGCATGGCCCGCTGCAATGCGTGCCGTACGAGGCAGACCAAGTCGAGCAAAAGAGAATTGAAATCCAGGTGTACTCGAAGAAAAACTACGCCCGTACAGGCAAGGGCCAGATCAAGATGCTCTGCAACGGCGACATCCTGGTCGAAGTCAATTTCGAGGACGGCACTAAGTTGGAAAAGCAGTTCACTCGCAGCTAGTGAATTCGCTGCACTTAACATCGTTCCTGGGCGATTTGCTCAGGGACGATGAACTGCAGGTGCTTACCGCCGGCTCAATTCATGCACCATTTCGACAACTGCCACTGCATTCTCCACCGGCGTTTGCTGGACCACGCCGTGGCCCAGGTTGAAGATGTGGCCGGGGCGGTTTGCGGCTTGCTCAAGGACTTCTTTCACGCGGCGGCGGATTTCCTTTTGGTCCGCGAGCAGCACGAGCGGGTCCATGTTGCCTTGCACTGCGCGATCATAGCCGACCGTCTTCCACGCGTCGTCGAGTCGCACGCGCCAATCGATGCCGATCACATCGCCGCCTGTTTCCGCAATCAGCGGCAGCAGAGCGGGATTGCCAGCCGCGAAGTTGATCACCGGCACGCCGGGGCGAATGTTATCGATAATCATCTTGGTGTACGGCAGCACATAACGGCGGAAATCATCAGGTCCGAGGCAGCCAACCCAGGAATCGAACAGCTGCACGGCCTGCGCGCCGGAGGCGATCTGTGCATTGAGATAACGCGTCACCGTGCGGGCCAGCTTCGTCATCAGCGTGCGCCAGGCGCCTTCATCGCGATACATCAGGGCCTTGGTGTGTTGATACGTTTTGCTGCCGCCCCCTTCGATGCAATAACTGGCCAGCGTGAACGGCGAGCCGGCGAAACCAATCAGCGGCAAATCGGCGGGCAAATCCTGTCGCGTTTGACGGACCGTTTCGAAGACAAATTCGAGTTCGTTGAGGTCTTCGAGTTCATCGACGCGATCAACATCGGCCGGCGCGCGAACCGGATTGTAGATGACAGGCCCTTCGCCTTTGGCAAACTCCAGTTCAAGGCCCATCGGTTCGAGAATCGGCAGCAGATCGGAAAAGATGATCGCCGCATCGACGCCCAGTTTGGCGACGGCGGTACACATTACTTCGCTGCAGAGTTGCGGATTTTTGCAGAGCTCGAGAAACGTCGTTTGGCCACGGACTGCGCGATATTCCTCCATGTAGCGGCCCGCTTGTCGCATCAACCAGACGGGCGTGACGTTCGTGGGTTCCCTCCGGCAGGCCTTCATGAATGGCCCGTTGTACCAGGCAGCGTTCTGGTCGAGTGGTTGGCTCGAGGCGTGAGGAAACGAGATCGACGGCGAGCGTTTGCGGGCGAGAATCTCCGCCGCTTTCTCGGCCGCGGCGAGTACCATCGAGCCCATCTTGGGATGTTCTGGTTCGATGTCGACGGGCAACTCATGTTCCCGCAGCATGTCACTCGTCGTGGGCCCGATCGAAACAACCACCGTCTTTTTCAAGGCACTGCGGAGTTGCGGCAGGAGTTGCAGTTGCTCGGCAACGCGGAGCAGATTGACCACTTGATGCGCCGAGGTGAACATCAGCACATCGCGCTCGCCGGCGACAAGTGCTTGGATGTTTTCTTGCAGCGGGCGGATGTCGGTCGGCAGTTCCCAGTGATAGACCCGCACGGGAATGACATGCGCGCCGCGAGCTTCGAGGCCGGCGATCAGGCTGTGATTGGTAACACCATATTCCTGCAGGCCGACGTTTTGATGTGCGATGGGAATGCCGCCGTCGATGGTGGCGAGCAGATCGCGCCAAGTATTCGGCTCGGGCACGCGATGCGTCGGCTTGAGTCCCACTTCGGCCATCGCGACCACTGGCTTCGGGCCGCGGCAGATGGTGACGATGTCGGTCAAGCTGTTGAGATAGCGCTGGCGATCGACTTGCTTTTCGACGGCCGTGAGCAGATGGCGAAAGCCGACTCCAGTAAGAAAGATCATCACGTCGATGCCGCCCGTAACGAGCTGCTGGGCAAAGTCGATCGCGGCGCGGTTTTCAGCGAGCGGCACTTCGCGCAGGCTGGCGCTCACAAAGGCCTGGCCGCCGAATTTTTCGATGAGGCGCGCGATCTCTTCCTGCTTGCGACTTTCGAGTGAAGCGATGCGGAGATTGGCGAGGGTTGGATTGGTCATTAGGTCAATGCTAACTGGGAGTGCGCGAAGGAGGGAGGGGGAGACGGGGAGAGTGGGAGACGGGGAGAGTGGGAGACGGGGAGAGTGGGAGACGGGGAGAGTGGGAGAC
>CAYMWL010000091.1:0-26685 GCA_964394305.1 uncultured Pirellulaceae bacterium | reverse complement strand
GGGGCCTGGAAGCGACAGTGGCCTGTGCCAATAACTGTCACCCGCCTGGCAGAAGTATCGGTCACGAATTGAGCAGGTGTGCTTGCTAAAATGTCGCATACCAAACACGTAAAGCGTGCCGGATTTTCGGAAGTTACCGACAGTAGCGAGTTTTTGGACTTTGTGTGGGTCAAGTTGGACAGTACCAAAAGTTTGAGCAAAGTCACTCTCAAGCGGGCATTGTAGGTGAGAGGTACTGGGAGATCACCTTTTACGGAGTACATTCGTTCTTTGGCACGCACACTCGTCGGACTGAATTGAGTGCAAAACACCCGCTAAAGATTTCATTTTGCAAGTGTCGTGCCCTAATGGAATAACCGCAATCGCAGGGTGCTCGCCCGGTGAAGCACATGTGGGGATGTGCGAATCGGCACACCATCCCGCATTATCGCACGATCGGTGTCCACATCGGCCAACCGAAACAACTAGCGGAAGACCTCGCGGTTGGTGCCCCATTGAATAATTAGAAATCACACCTGCGCAAATCGCCCTGGCATGATGACGTGATGCTGGTGACATTCGGGGTACTTATCAACCACCGGCAGTGCGCTATCTCCGCTGATGAGCCTCACAGTTCGCCGCTTCGTACGATGTGACCGGAGCACTTTGGACGGTGGCTTCATTCAGAGCCCAAACATAACCGATTTCAGGGTGTGGGATGGGTATGGAACCTATTTGGTGAGCATGGCAGGTTTGCCAGGCGGCATTCACATCGAGCACCACCGTGGGCATTGATGTTTCTGCCACTCCGGTCGCCCTGAGGCCGTACTCTTCCAGTACGCTGCTGAATCGAGTGGCACAAGGTGTCGAACAACTACTGAACTTCACGAACTTTTGGTTAACTCCTAGGTGAGGATTCGACCTCGTCTTATACAAGCACGCTTGCGGAGTCTTGACCGATGTCGTTGGTTGGTATGACCTGGATGGGCATTCCAGGACAGAGTACGCCGACGCGGACCACGGAGGCCATGTAACCGCAGCGGCCGACGATTACCTCTTTTAGACGGGGATCGATGGCATCAAGGACGTAGCAAGGCTTGCGCGGCTGTTCGAGTTTCAGCACGACATCACCGATGCGGAGCAGCGTGCCATGAAGCATCTGTTGGACATTCAATCCAGAGACCGTCAAGTTTTCCCCAGCAGCGCCAGGCGTGAGTTGAAATCCTTCGGCCACTAGTTGCTGGAGGTTTTCGTGATCCCATATGCTCAGCGCACGATCGGGGCGGATATGTTTGGCGTGGTTACGGCCGTCACCTTGTAGACCATCGGTGGATACCCGCGCGAATTCTTGCGGCAGCTTGGGAATTCCACCAGGTGAAGTGCTCACCGCTAGTACGTAGGCGCGGACTGCTGATGCAACGTGAGAGGACATGAGTCTTGATTTCGATGTGAGAGTTTTAATGAGTCGCTAGTTCACATCCCGAGCACTCATCTGGATGTTCGATGGGGGTTGGTTCGGCACACTGATTTGGCGGGGCGACACCAGCTAGGGCCCGCTCGACGGCGATGAGCGCAGCAAGAAACTGGGCAATTGCTTCGTAAAAGCCGCCGGAATCCTGGTGGCCCAAGAGCTTTGCGAAGGCAGGCAACCACCAGGCCGCGTGCTCATCTAGGAATCGACGGAGCGCTTGCTGACATATTTCGGCCCGCTCCTGGGCTGCCGGCCCAGCGTCTTGAATGGCCAGCCATTGAAGGTGAAGTAGTTGCCCCAAGAACTCGCACTCGATGGCAACGTGGTCGGGCCGGTCAGGATTGGACGACGAAGGTTGTAACCCAAACGCGCTATAGAAGCCAGCGATGTCGGCCAGCATGTTTGAACGCTGAAATATAAGTTTGCTCGGCACATACTCCGTTTCGTAGGGTGGGCACTTGCTGCCGCCGAGAAGGCCGAAGTTAGCCTCGTACAACTCGTTGAACTCGCCCGCTGAGGAAGGGAGGCGGGCCAGAGCTTTTGATGGATTGAAGTCGGCCAGCGGTCGCTCACCGAGCGCCAAGGGGCGGGCCACGGCGGCGTCTTCGTCGCGAAGGATTTCCGCAGCCTGCGTAATCAGGTCGCGCGTCGTTGGGTCGGCAAGTTCGCAGTAAGTGCCTGTTCGCGGATCGGCTAGCGCGAGCGCGACAAAACGATAACAGGCACGCCGCGCGAGCAGTAATGCAGGGTCAGACGCAGTATGAGTCGTGGGCGTTGCCATGATTTTCGCCTTGTCGCTTAGATCGAGTTCACATGCTGTTCGGGAGCCCGTTCAAATGTTGGTTCCTCGACCGTCACGCGTACGACTTCTTCGTTGAGCTTGTTGAAGCCACGAATCGTATCGTTGAAGATCTCTTGAACCTTCTTCTTGCCATCTGGCATAGTGACTTCGATTTCTGCGACCTTGGGTCCGGGCTGGATCTCAAAGCGGAAGATGATTTGCTGGCTGGCGCGGAACAATTGCAGAACGGCCAGCAATTCGCGGTCTGGGCAGGTGTATTGCTCGATGGCATGCTCGACGCCGGGACCGAACATCTGCGTTAGATAGCCGCGTGGCACCCAGCGGGGTGGAATGTAGAAACCGTTAGGTTCGGTCCCGAATTGCGGATACAGGGGGAGGGCTACCTGTCGCTCGCGAATCAGGAAATACAGCGGATTTTGCGGGTCTTTGGTCCACTGTCCGTCTTCGTCGATCTGCACCAGGCCCTGCAGTCGGATCTTTCCGACGCAAGCCGCCATGCACCGCGTTTCCGCGGGGGCTCCGGTTGGACTGACTGATTCGTCCTTCCCCTCAATGCGTGGAAAGCAGCCGATGCACTTTTCGCTTGTGCCCGTCGTCGGGCGATACATCGCTTTTTTGTAGGGGCAGCCTTCAACACACTTGCGATAACCGCGGCAGCGGCTTTGATCGATCAGCACGATGCCGTCTTCGGGCCGTTTGTAAATTGCGTTTCGGGGGCACGAGGCGAGGCAGCCCGGATAGGTGCAGTGATTGCAGATGCGCGCCAGATGAAAGAACCAGACCTTATGCTCGGGCAATGCGGCCGAGCCGCCGTATTGGCTGTCCTTTTGAAATAGATCGCCAGTCGGCGTGTCTTCGTGGATGTTGGGATGCCTCCATTCGTCGTCGGTAGGCAAATAGCCGAGTGCCCGCTGCGCTCCCTCGGGCCCAGCGTACTTTTCCGCTGCTTCAAAAATGGTCTTCCCCTGGAACGTGCCGTAGGGCTTTTGTGTCGGTTCCGGTTCGATCGTATTCCAGACTTGTCCGCCCGGGTTAGCTTCTTCAAGCATGCCGAGCAGCTTCGCGTCCCAGTGTTGGGGATAGCCGCCATACGGTTTCGATTCAACATTGTTCCACCACATCAGTTCCTGGCCTTTGGAAAAGGTCCAAGTGCTCTTACAGGCCATCGTGCAGGTTTGACAGCCGATGCAGCGGTTGGGGTTAAACACGAAGGCGAACTGCCACTTGGGGTGGCGCTCTTCCAGCGGATACTCCATGGGGCGGCCAATTTGCCAATTATTAACGTTCGGCATGATGATTCCTTTCGAGCTGTGCGCGATCCCCGATTTGCAAGAGTTGCTCCGACACCGGCGGTGTCGCTTCCCAGACCTTGGCCCTGAATACCCCGCAGCGCGACAAGATGGCGCCTAAATGACGCCGCAGTCCAGCCTCTCCGTACAATTGCCAAAGCCCGTGCAAGCCTTGATAGAAGGGTTGGCGGGAGAGGTTCATCAGCTCATCAAGTCCAAAACCCATGCGTGCGTATTCCTCAACCAACATTTGCAGCATGACCTGAGGATCACCATCGACCTCGACCGCATGCAGGTCCATTGGGTCGTCGGGTTCGATACCACGCGTCGCCGGATGAACCTTGGGTACTGCATTCGTCAGATCGGGCAACATGCTCAAGTCCTTCTTATGGTGATTTGTTCCGTGGGCGAAGTAATGCGGCTAAGGTAGCAATATTGTGACGAGCAGTGACGCGTCGGTGATGGCGCGTACCGCATGCAGTTCGCCTCCCGATAGATACATCAGTTGTCCGGGTTCAAGGACCTTCGTCACACCGTTGACTAAAATGCCAGCGCTACCTTCCAAGCAATGGATCGTGACTTCGCCTTTCGTCTTGTGCGGCGCAATGTCCTTGTCTACGGTGATGACCAACCGAATGACCTCTAAGGCGTCGCTCTTGACGAGCGTGACTGTCTTTGCGCCTGTTAGGGTGGGGCCTAGCGGACGCGCGTCGATCACATCGCCGGATTTTGCATGTGGGATTGCCATGAAAGTCACATTCCTCTGTTGAGCTAACCACTTCGGAGTAGGTGGACCACGCTCTGAACGCCAAGTAGTCACTCATTCATCCACTAGTCGCTGCCAAACGACCAGCATTAGTCCCGTATCGGGTTTGGTTGCGAACTCGGATGGCCGTTCCAGATCGGGTTTAATGTTCCGGCAGACCGTCAGCTTGTCGCCTTCAAGTTTGTAAATGGCTCGGAAGACATTTCCTTTCTCTGGACCTTCTGCGATTGTCAAATCCATCGCTTTGGGTTGTTTGTCAGCCTGTAGGACGTGAGTCATCTCCAGCCGAATGTCGCCCAGTACCAACGAGTATTTCGGGCCTTGAACCACCAAGCGGGCTTCTTGGAGCTTTTCCATGGATAGCGATTGCGAGTTGATTGCGACCGAGGTCAGCTTCCACGTACCTGCGAGAGAGTCTTTACCAGGAGATTTCTCTTCATCCGAGAACGCCAAACTCGCATGCAATAGGCCGATCGCTGTCAGTAGGAACATTGTGCGTAACATGGGACATCTCCTGTGTTAGGGTTTTCCCGAGATCTGTATGAAGCTGCCGGCCAGGTAACGCTCGTTCTGTTCGGAAGTAGCGCCGGGGCTATAGCCAGTCGTCGCCGGTTTCCAGACTCCTTTTCCGTCTAACCCGCCAGCTTCGGCTTTCGTGATGCGAACCAGCGTCTCTTTCGGGACGGTGTTAATGGCATGGTTGTCCACGTCGGCACCGAAGACGAAGGCCATCCCACCCGTCTTTTTGTGGAATAGCGTGTCGGTCTGGTGCATCGGCATCATCCAATTGCGGGTGATACTCTGATGCGAGCCGTAGCGGTAACTGGCCTGATAGCCAGTGTCGGCCGCCAATGCGCGGCCATCGGGTCGGCTTTCGTGGGCCTTCACCGAGCGCTCGGTCGCGATCCACCCCGTGTGCTTCAGGATGGTGAAGTTGTAAGGCAGGCCCGGATGGAATACGACGCGAACCATGCAGCGGAACGCTTTCTTTCGGAAGCCCGTATCATTCTTCCAGCCGATGTAAGGTCGATCCAGTTCGTTGGCATCGACGTAAACGTAGTCCCCTTCGTTCAGCCCCATGTCTTTGGCAGCCTGCGGGTTGACGTGAATCTGCCTGTCGCCCACGCCCGGCGCCCGTTTATCGGTGCGATGAGGATCGCCGAAATTGTCGCTCCAGATCCAGTGCCAATCGACCGTGGACCAAGACGAGTGAGTCGAATGCCGGCTTTTCGGTGTCGTGCAAAAGAACCGATAACCTTGCGTCCATAGTGGATTGACTGTTTTCTTTACTTCGGCCCAGGGGAGCTTCAGATTGCGGACCTCACGGAGCGACGGATCGAGCGTATCGAGTGGAATGCCGTAGTCGGCCGGCCGAATGAACGGGCTGGTCGAGACGATGACATTTGGCAGATACGGAGTTGCCTCGACACCTTCCCGATGGACGATCAGGTTTTCGCCAAACTCGATTGCTTCTGGCAGATCGCAGTAGGAGGCGAGCCGGCCGCTATCCGTGTAGAACGGAATCGAGTCGTGAACTTGCTCGTAGAAGGCGACTCGAGGATAGGTGCGAAAGAGCATCATCGCCGCACCGGGCTCACCACCATACTCGCCCGCGAGCAGACGATCGACGTTATACGGACCATCCTTTCCGCGGGTCGTGGTCGAGTTGTCGAAGACTCGCTGGATATAGACCTTGTTCTTTTTCTCCGTGACGAACTTGAAGTAGTCAGCAAACCGCTGGTCGCCGTATTTCTTGGTCCACGCGCGAGCGACACCCGCGAAGACGGCCGCATCGTCGATGGAGTTGTGGACTGGCTTGATTCCGCCTTTCCAGACTTGCAAGAACGGATTGGAGCAGGAACCGCCGCACTCGTAGTCTTCGAACTCGACCCAAGAGTTTACCGGCACGACGATGTCGGAGTATTCCGCTGAGCCGGTCCATTCAATCTGCTGGTCGACGATGAGGTCCATCTTCGGCAGCACATTGACAATGAGGTTATAAACCCATTTTGATTGGTTGATGAAATTGGCGTTGTTGTACCAAAGGCATTTGGTCGGCGTCGGCAGATGAGTCTTGCCGGTGAAGGTACGGGTTCCACCTTTGGGCAAATCAACCGTCTGCGTCTTTTCGCCGCAGGCCCAATACGACGGGTCTTCGCCGTCGCTCAAGTGACGCAGCTCGTGATGCGTGATTCTTACTTTTTCGTCGAGCACCGGCGCGAAAGGGTCTTCGTGCATGTAGCTGCCCACACCGGGACCACTCCACGAGGAAGCCTGAAAAAGCGCTCCTTTATAATTCCCGGCCCAAGTGAATCCTCCGGTGCCGTGCTTCCCAATGTTACCCGTGAGCATCAACGGCAAATACGACGCGCGATTGTGCAGCGTCGCATGGAAATAGTGATTGATCCCCTCGCCAATGTGAATTGCCACAGGATGACCCGCCTCGGTCGTCTTCCAGATGTCCTCGGCCAGGCGACAAATGAGATCGGCCGGTGCGCCCGAGATTTCGTGGGCTGTCTCCGGGTCATAGTCGCGTAGATGCCGCTTGTACATTTCGAGAACGGTCATCACTTCGACCGACTGGCCATTTGCCAATTGAACCTGAAAGACTCCTTCCAAGGCCGCGTGAACCTTTAGGTTAGCGCCCACCTCGTCGCGTGAAAGGAATGCAACTCCCTTGCGTTCTTCATCCCACACGCAGAAGTCGCCGATTCGCTCCCGCTGCTCATCAGTCAGGCCCTGGATCTTGAACGATGGACCGGACGAAATGTCTTTCGGGCGATAATCTTTCTGAACATCCTGCGGTCGCAACCGGACTAGCGTATCGGTGCGGACGAGCAGTGGAAAATCGGTGAACTGGCGACAGAAGTCGGGTTTGTACCACTTGTTGTCGATGAGGATTTTCGTGACAGCCAAGAGCACTGCTGTGTCGGAAAGGCCCGGACGCACCGCCAACCAGTAATCGGATTTGGTGCTCGGGCAGTTGTATTCCGGAGCAATATCGACCAACTTGCCGCCTCGTTCCATCACTTCGTTCAGCCAGTGCGACTCCGGCATCTTGTTTTCAATGAGGTTCTTGCCGATCTGGATGACCAGCTTCGAGAACCGCAAATCGTTCATGTCCATGTCGGACGCCTGCAGGCCATGCACGTACGGGTGGCCAGGAGCTTGATCGCCGCGCCAGGTATATTCATTCCAATCACGTGCGCCGCGGGCCTTCTCTGCCGGCACGCCACGAACATGGTGATCGACGAGGCCCAACAAATTCGCCAGTCGATAGATGCCGAACTTGCCCACCAAACCGTGGATCGGCAAGTTCGAGCCGACTTTAATCGTCCGCGTGCCGGCGCCTTGCACCTGGTCGATCATCAATTGCTCGTAGCCATCCTTCTGCAGACGTGCCGCTCCCACATCGCCGCTGTAAGTGTTGGAGACGGCCGACAGGCCATCGGCCAGATACTTGAACACTTCGTCCCACGTAACCCGGACGAAGGTGTCGTTGCCGCGATCGTCAAACTTGTATTTGGTCCGCAATTGCGGCTGATCCGAGAGCGACGGAAAGCCGGCGTCTGCCCAATCTTTCCACCCTTTTCGGACGACTGGTCCCTTTAAGCGATAAGGACCATAGACGCGACGCTGCATCGTGAATCCCTTGGGGCAACCTCGCGGATTCCAGGCGTTGGTGGCGTGATTTCCGTAAAGGTCGCCGCACCGCTCGTGATCGTAATTCTGTTCACTCCGGACCATGACGCCGTTACGGACGAATGCCCGCAGTCGGCACATGTGCGTATCGTTGGGGCCGCAGACCCAGGTGAACGTACTGTCGTAGCGGTATTGGTCGAGATAGATTTTTTCCCAGTCGCGGTTCGGATACGAGCCGAGCGGATTCGCGATGTTCACCGGCTCGAAGGCCCACGTCTTGGGACTGGCGGCTAGCAGACTGGCTCCGCCTGCCAGGCATGATTGCAGAAATTGTCGACGCGAAACGGACATGAGCGTACTCCTTCACCTACTTGCGTGCGGCTTCCAGAATGAGTTCCTGCCAGATCGACACTTGCTTTTGGCCGTTGCGATCGCGGTGAGTGCCATCCCACACGGCGAGGGCTACGGATGCCGTCTTGCCCGGCACAAGAGCGACGCCCTCGTCCGGCGTGGCAACCTTCAATGAGCGACGCATAATCACCGTCCAGCGTCCCTGGCTCCAACGCCCCGAAGCGCTGACGATTTGGCTCTTGGCAAAACGAAACGTCGTTGAACCCGGCCCAGCTGCCGCCAGCGAACTTCCACCATTCGGGCGCTGCGCGGCGCGGGTGATTTGATTACCGACAGCCTTGGCAGGAAAGACCAGGTCGGGTTGCTGAGAGGTTTTCGTGCCGGGTCGCGCGAACTCAGCTGTCTCTACCACCTTTTCCGTGAGCGGATACAAATCCACAACCACGCGCGGATTGACATCTTCCAGATCTCCGCCCGGCTGTCCGCGATCTGCGTCCCACATCCATAAATCAATCGGGGTAGAGGAAGCTCCCATGCCCAGAAAGGGCTCGTCCCCACCGGTCACGAGTTCGAGCGCGATCGCATCCTCAAAAGCTTCCACTTTGCCGGCATGCATATCGGCGGTTGGATCTTCCCACTCCAAACGGAGCACGAGACTTTGCTCATCATGCAAGCCCTGGACCTGCACAGTGGCAACAGCATCATCACGCCACCACAGCGGAGTGAGATGAACCTGGACAGGCGGAGCCACACGCCAGGCGTTGGCGTCGGAGTTAGCTGGCAGGGCGGACACCTTGCGAACCGAAATCCGTTCACGCTTCAGAATAGATGCTAAACGTTGCTCCTCCGTCGAAAGCGAGCGGAGATAGTGGACGAGATCCACCACCTGAGCCTCCGTCAGCGACGGTGCAGACGGCATCGGAGTGCCTGGCATGCCGCGAGCGACGCGAAGAAAGAGCGACGCAGGGTCGTGCCCACCTTTGTAAAGGCCACGGGTCAGATCGCGCGATCGAGTGGGATAGCCCTCATCGTCGACCATCTTCTTGACGCCGTCGCCTTTTCCCTCGTTACCATGACATGAGGCACATCCTTGCTTTATGAATTGCACTTTACCGCGGTCAATTGCTGCCCGGTCGGCAGGTGCGATCATTGGCACGGCAGCGCTCTCGCCAGGTGTCGTGCGGCCCTTCACGAAGGCGGCAATCTCCTCCTGAATTTCCGCTGATTTAAGCTCTTCGTCAGTAAGTCCCTCTGCCTCTTTCAGATCCAGTAGAAATCGATCGCGAGCACCTTCGCCTGTCAGGCGATACACTTCCTGGACGAGAAGCGTTCGCTCCTCGGGCTTTAGATGTGCCCATGAAGGCATTGATGATCCCGGCATACCGCGAATAAGCATGGCTTCCAAATCCGCCTGTCGCGGAACGCCATTTTCAGAGCTAACAAGTCGATACTTGCCTGCGCGAATATTGCGTGGCTTGGGAAACAGAAACGCGGCAGCCACTCCTTTGCCATCTCCCTGCGTGCCGTGACATCCGGCGCAATGCCGCGCGTAAAGCGACTGCGCGGGTGTGTTGAACGCTGCTTTTGCCCCTCCCACAGTTTCCTGGGCACCGCTCAGGCCCACTCCTGCAAATGCCATCAGCAACCCACCACCTAACCAACCGCTAAGTTTGCTGAACACTTTGCGCCCTCCTTCTCTTAGACGGGAGAGGTTGAACCCCATTCACAGCGACCCCCTGCAGCACAAACTGGACCACTATGTCCTGTTTTTCGAGGCGTTCGTCTTTTGAGGCTCATCACATCCCTCGATTGTCAACAGTGTCAGCGAAGTGTGCTCTTTCGGGCGCGCGGCGCGCGAATCAGTGATCAAGACTCAGTTCAATTTGGAATCGCGGGGCAATTGGATTGTCGGAGCAACATTACATTCCCCAGCCAACTGGTGGCACGGGCACACTGTGTTCACAGCAGAATTTCAACACCGCATCACGCATGGAATTGACGAAGGTCGCCCCTTTATCCCGAGTCAATCGATTAAACACTCGCGAAGCGCAAGCATAGGGCGATCGACGGACACGCCACTGCTTGTCTGTTCTCGCGAGCAACAGCTCCAGGTCGTCGTCGATGTTGCTTGCGGTCAGCCGGCTTTGGACGTGTTTGTCCCCGAGTGCGGCAGTCGCATTGCTGATTAACAGCTCAACGAGCTCGCCGTATTGCTGGGCATAAAGTTCGTCGAGCTCCAAAGCCAGCAGGTCATATCCGACAAATAGTTGCTCCATCTGATCAAGGAACAGCGGAACGAGATCGCCAGCGATGATGTGACCGTGCTGTGGGGCGATGATCTTGACGGGCGGCGTCAATGCACGAATTTGCCGGATTGCGTAACGCAGTATCTCCCGGGTGGGCATGTAGATCTGATGAAATTGAGCGATGCCTCCCCAATCTGCCGCTTCGGCAAATAAGTGAACGCGACCCACTTGATTGAGCCCACCAAACAAATCTCCGCTAAACAAGATTTGCGACTCCGGGTCGTACCAGGCCATCGCGCCGCGAAAATGGCAAAATGGTGTTGGAACCGGTTGCCAGGCAATTCCACCTCGCAGAGTTTGTATACGGGCCTGAAATGCTGGCGGAAACAGCAGGGCTCCGGGTTGCACTTGCAGGTGCTGGACGAGCCGCCAGGTGTCTTCGGTCAGCATCACCGACGCTGCGGGATTGCTCCGGCAGAACGACGGCAGATTTCCTGTTACATCGGGATCCTGGTGATTCACGGTGATGTAGTCCAGCCCACCGTTTCCGGTCAAGTCGTTTATATTTGACTCGATCACTGCCGAATCGAATTGCGAACCAGGATCGATGCAGATACTGGTCCCATGCCGCGGCCCAGAAAAGATCCTCAGATACGTATTGCATTGCAGCAACGACTGTGGATTTCGGTAGCCGACCATCCAGCACCGCTCGGCAATTGGCAGAGGCCCTGATGACTCCGCTGATTCAGAGGATTGCTTCAACATGGCTGTTTGCACCTCGGAAGGCAGTAATGATTCTCGTGGTCCGTATCCCTCAGCCTTGAGTAGATGTATCGACAGAGGTTGTTGCAGAGAGATTCCCGATCGATGTCAGCGGGATGTGACGATTGGTAGCAGGAGGCACTCCACTTCAAACAGGTGCCGTTCATAGTCATCGCATAAAGCTGAAAGCTGTTCGAAGAGCAATTCGGCTGGTTGGCCAGTGAATTTGCGGTGATGTCGAGTGTTAAGTGGGCTGGTCAACTCGTCGCGCGTGAGTCGCAACAACCGCCAGAGCATCTGGAGACAATGCGCGTGCGATCGCTCAACAACCTTCGCTATGGCGAGCAGTTCGCTCGGAGGCGATTGTTCCTTGCATGTCGCGTGCCAGCGCAGGAGTTGAGGAAAGACGACCGACTCTTCGAAGCGAATACCCATCAGAATCGCATCGTGGAGTTCGCCAATCCTCTGGATGATCTTGTTCCATTGACCGTCGCGATTTCCGGAAAGCACGGAAATGGTCGGCAACTTACTCGTTAAGTCCGTTAAGGATTGCCGAACGACTGCATGGTGAATCCGGACGATATGGTTCACCAGCTGATCCGGCGGCCACTCTCGACTCGGAAGAGCTGGCAAATGGTCATCCCCGACGGAGCGCAGCCCCGCGGGACGATGGAGATAACATTCGTTCGCCACGAGCGAAGAGTTGCCCGGGAAAGACACGACTGTCGAAAGGCCCATAACTCACTCCCTGTTAGCATAAGCAAGGTTGAACTGCCGACCCGCTCCTATTTCAAAAGCAACAACAACATCGTGACCGGTGTTTTCGCCACAATGCTGTGCGGCTGCCCCGAAGCCATGTGAACCCAAGTTCCCGCGACTGCGGTAAGGTTACGATCGCCCAGCGTCACCGCCGCCTCGCCGGAGAGAAAGTGCATGATCGCGGGCTTTGAGGCCGTGTGCTCGGAAAGTTCTTGTCCCTGACCAAAGCCAAACAGTACCGCTTTGACGCTTGAATCCTGATAGATAGTGCGGCTGATGATCCCATCAGTCGGCGGAGTCACCGATTTCGTTAAGTCGACGACTTCTGCGGTTGTAAGCGGAATGGCGGTTTCCATAAAACCTCGCTGCTGATGCAGTAGTGGCAATTGTTACTATTTCAGACTCTTGACTTTTGACACTCGACCGACTCGGTGACCATCGGAAGTTCCCGCAAGCGCAACCACCGACGCGCCTCATTCAATTTCGCCACGAACTGCAACTCGTCGACCGCCATCCTCCGGCAGGCTTGCCGCAACGTAACCACCCGAGCCATCGTGTGGCGGGCATAACCACTTGCCAGTGTTGTAAAACCAGCCTCGAGAAAGACGGTCAGTAGTCGCGGCTCGTCATCAAGCACCGTCGCCACATAATCCGTGGCGAGTATTTCTCGGGCCGAAAGTTCGTCGCTGGCGGATGGGTTAACTTGGTTCGAAACCCGCGACTTTCCTAACATGATCCAAGCTAAATGCGTGCCCCAAAGCGCTAACCCGCTTACTTCCAGAATTCCGCTAAACCCTGCCAAGGAAAATGCGAGCGGCGTAAAGTCCGTAAGCGTTTGCCCAATCACACGCAGCAGGCAGCCTGCGTTGATCAGCACAAACGGCCCCCACAGGGAAGACAGTTCGCGCGTGCTCAGGCCGTTCAGCGTCGGCACGACCTTGGCCGCGACGCCCACAATCATCAGGCTGACGAAGCCGACCGTAATCGCGTGCCGAGCGGCGCCATAGTAAGCGTGCGAAAATCCCATAAGGACGGCTACACTTTCTGGCGCCAGCCACTTCAAGACGACCATCTGATACACCGGTAGCAGCACCAACATAGCCAGAGATACAAACAGCCAGACATAAGCGACGCGGAGGAACTTCAGGCTCCGATCTCCGTCCTCGGCGTGACTCCAGAGTCGCCAGTTCATGACGAGCATGGCGGTCGCAAACGTGAGCACGACCACCGACGCATACCAGAGCGCCGCCCAAACGGGATCACGCAAACGCATCAGCAACAGCCCCACCACCTCGCCGACGACAGCCAGGTTGAGCACTGGCAACAACGCCAGGCTAAGTCGGGCATTGGGCGCCGGTAGCGAGTAAAAGTGATGAAAGACTCGCTGACTCACGCCGAGCACGATCAGCAAGGCAAAACCATGAATCTGAATGTCACGCAGCGGCGCCTGCCAGGTGGCCACGAGGTGCGCTAATTCCTCGCCAGTTGCGCTCAGCGTTGCAGTCAAATACACACTCTCGCAGATGGCCTGCACCACGAACCAAACTAGTGCAGCACCGATGTAATAGTCATACGATGCCAACGGCTTGCCGCTTCGCTTCCAGGTCAGCCCAATCAACGCCACGAATGTGGTCACCGCGGCGATTTCAAGCAGGGAACCGATGACCGCAACCCACCAGAGCCACGGCACGTCCACTGCCAGTGGTTGTGCGATCGAGCGAGCGACGATCCCCGCCAACATCATGCCGAATGTTGCCAGGGCCAGTTGCGGGCAGATTAGCGACGTATGCTTGAAACGCGGAAAGGCCTGATACGCAAAGCCCATCACAAAGAGGCCAACCCAGCCGAATATCTGGGCATGTCCATGGGCATTAATCTCGTGCAAGCCAGCGGCGGTAAAGCTCCCCCGGAGTCCGATTTGCAACAGCAGGTAGGCGCCCCAGACCGCGCCGAGTGTCAGCACGACCAAGATTCCTGCCAGAAAGAACGGCCGATAAATGGCATCAGCGAGCGACGGTTCTGGGCCGTCTGGCAACGGCGCTTCCCGCCGCTGCTCAGTCGTCAAACGCAATTCCTCCAGCAAGCGGGCGATTGGCACGTCGTGCGCCCGGGCGAAGAATCCCAAGGACTCACTTGGCCCATTAGGTCCACCGCAGCCCCGTAAGCCGTACTGATCGAGCACAATCCTGGCCGGCGGAAACTCGACCAGCAAGTCCGGAATTAAGGTCTTTTCGTCAATCCTGCAGGCTGCACCGACCATGGTCAGGTTGCCTTTCGAATCAAAACTGGATGTTTATGTCCAATTATCAGCTGCTGCGTTATCTTGTCAAGGTGATTCAGGGGTTTCTCTTTGAATTCTCGCAGGTTGCAATCTGACTTCGTTGAACGACCGACAGCCAAACAGACTCCTGACCTTAGCGTGCATCGTCGCTCGACATCAGGATTTCTTTTTGAACGAGTGCCCCGTTTTCAAGCCGGCGACGAACAACACGAGCGCCACCGCTCCGAAGAAGAAGATGGTGTCGCCCGGCACGCGCATCCACCGCAAGTTTTGCATCAGGGGCGATTGCATAAACTCGCTACTGCGGGCGTACCAGTAGCCATGTTCCACCGATGCCCAGGTCTGCATCAGGCCGACGGGGAGCAAGCTGAGGACGCACATCGCCAGCAGGCCACCGTTCAACGACCAGAACGAGAACCGCAGCAGGCCGTCTTTCCATTCCACGCCAGGAATTAGCACACGCAGACAAAGCAGCATCAAGCCAATCCCCAGCATGCCATACACACCGAACAGCGCCGCGTGACCATGCAGCGGCGTGGTGTTCAGCCCCTGCATGTAATACAGCGCGATGGGCGGATTGATCATGAAACCAAACAGCCCTGCCCCGACCATGTTCCAGAAGGCGACGGCGACGAAGAAGTAAATCGGCCACTTGTACCGCTGCACCCACGGCGACGATCTTGACCGCCGCAAGTCATCCATCGCATCGAATCCAACGAGCACCAGCGGAACTACTTCCAATGCACTGAAGACCGATCCCCATGCCAAAGCCAGCGGTGGAGAACCGGAAAAGTACAAGTGATGACACGTGCCAATGATGCCACCGGACAAAAAAATCGTGGCAGATAACAGGGCCGCGGCAGCGGCGATCCCGGGCCGAATCAAGTTCAAACGCATGAAGATGAACGCGATGACCGTCGTGGCGAAAACTTCGAAGAAGCCCTCGACCCACAAGTGAACAACCCACCACCGCCAGTATTCGACGATCGACAGGTTCGTGTGCTGGCCCCAGGTCAGTCCGGCACCGTAGAAAAGGGCAATCGCGCCGGTGGAAACAGCCAATAACGCAACGAGCTGTTTCTGATCACCTTCCTTCTGCAACGCGGGCCGCAACACGCGAATCATCAGAAACAGCCAAAGCAACAGGCCGACGAACAGGGCAATCTGCCAGCCTCGCCCCAGGTCAACGTACTCGTATCCCTGATGGCCGAAGTAGAACGAAACTTTATCGGACATCTTGTTGTGAACGCTCAGCCATTCGCCGGTCAGCGAACCAGCAACAACGACGAGCAAGGCTAGAAACAAAATATTGACGCCTAGTCGTTGCCCTTTCGGCTCTTGCTCGCTGACCAGCGGACCGATGAATAGCCCAGCTGCCAACCACGCCGTCGCGATCCAGAACAGGCCGATTTGAATGTGCCAGGTTCTGGCCACACTGTACGGCAGCCACTGCGACAGCGGAAACCCATAGAAACCGTCTCCCTCGACGCCATAGTGCGCGACGACGACGCCCAGCAGCATCTGTAACAGGATCAGGGCAGACACAACCCAAAAGTATTTGACGGTAGCTTTCTGCGAAGGCGTGGCCTGCCAACTCCCCAGCGGATCAACCGCGGGAGCTTCGCGCGGTTCCTCCTCTTCGCGGCGCGAGGCATACCACCAGGCCATCGCTGAGATGCCGGCGAGCAACATGATAATGCTCACGCCCGTCCAGACGACAGCGTCGCCGGTGGCGCGATTGCCAACTAACGGCTCGTAGGGCCAATTATTCGTATAGCTGATCTGGTCGTTTGGGCGATTCGTGGAGGCCGCCCAGGACGTCCAAAAGAAGAATGCCGACAGTTGTCGCAAACGAACGGGGTGCGTCACGGCGCCAGCGGGAATCGCGTAATCCGCTCTGCCTTTCGCAAAAACATCCGAGTAATGGGCCAGGTTCGCCTCAAAGGCCTCCGCCCGCAGTGGGTCAATGGTGACAGTTTGCTTCGCCGCATCGTAAGTATTGGTGCGGAGAAAAGTCGCCAGGCGGCCGCTCAATTGCGACTGCTTCTCGTTGTCGAGTTCCGCGAACTCGTTGCTGAACTCGTCTTTCGCCCAGCGATCGAGAATGAAGACGGCTTCGCGATGTAACCAGTCGGCGGTCCAGTCGGGCGCGACATAGCTGCCATGCCCCCAGACGGAGCCCACTTCCATGCCCCCCATGGTCTGCCAGACATTCTGACCGGCTTCGATCTCGCCTTTGTCGATAACCACCTTGCCTGTGGTTGTTACCACCTGGTTAATGAGAGGCGGCGCTTCTTCATAAATCCGCTTGCCGATCCAGCCGAGAACCGCGAAGGAAACGACCATGACGAGCGCGAAGGCGATCCAGAGCTTCTTCATCGGATAATTCTCCCAGGCCAACAAGCTTGCGTATTTCAGCTTAATGCGGTTGCATTCTACATATCCATGTGTAGAATGCAACCGCATTGACGAGAGGATCTTTTATGTTGCCCAAGACTGCTGAATACGCGCTACGCATGGTGGCCTGCCTCGCGCGCAATCCTGAACAGGTGGAGTCGGCGGATCGGATTGCCGAGCAGACCAAGGTGCCGCGGCGGTATCTGCATAAGGTGTTGCAGGATCTCGTCCGAGCGGGGTTGGTTCGTTCGCGCTCAGGACCCGGCGGCGGATACTCGCTGGCGATCTCGGCGAAAAAGCTCTCGATTCTCGACGTGGTGAATGCCGTGACGCCGCTGGAGCGGATTCGCGAGTGTCCGCTGGGACTGAAATCTCACACCAGCCTCTGCCCGCTGCATAAAGAATTGGACCGGGCCTATGCCGCGACGGAGAAAGCCTTTGCGGGAGTGACCCTTGATCAACTCCTCAGATCGAGCAGCAAGATCGTTGCCCTTTGCGAAGTGTAACGCGGATTCGATCGTTTCGTCGGGATCAATGCACTGGAACTGACTTTCTGGATTTGTTTAAACGCCCGCGGACTTGGGAGATTGAAGTTTATGACCAATCGTACGGCGATCGGCGTTGATTTGGGCGCCACGAATGTTGTCGTCTCTTGGGTGAACTCACGTGGTGAGACGGAGATTCTTCCGAATGCTGAAGGAATAGCATCGACGCCAGCGGTTGTGTATTTGGCCGACGATCGCACTATCGTCGGAGAAGAGGCGCTCTTGCGTGGCCGGCGTCACCCCGAGCGACTGGCCGCGCACATCAAAGCGGAACTGGGCAGTCGTTGGTATCATTCCACGATCGGCGGCGTCCATGTGCCGCCCGAGGCGCTTCAGGCGTGCCTCTTGCGTCAGCTGCGGATGGAATGGGACCGGAAGTTTCCCGGGAGCAAAGTAGTCACGATTGCGGTACCGGCAATGTTCAGCGACGTACAGCGTCGCGCAACGATTGAGGCCGCGCGGCTCGCCGGTATCACCAACGTCGAAGTCATTGACGAACCACTTGCCGCCACACTGGCCTATGCAGAGAAAATACCGCAGTCCTTTGTCGGTGAAGAACAGAAACTCCGAAAGATCCTGGTCCTGAATATGGGTGGGCAGGCCACGGAGGCCTCGGTCCTTTCCTTTAATTTTCAGGGGCTGTCGACTCTGGCGACCGAGGGGGACTCGCAACTCGGTGGGCATGACTGGGATCTGTGCCTGGCACGCCGAGTTTCCGAAGAAGTTTCGCTGTTGGCTGGAAACAAATGGCTCATGAACCCCGGCCTCCGTTTCCGCATTTTAGAATTCTCGCAGAAGACAAAGCTCGCACTGGCGTCACGGCCTGCGACGCACCTCAACTTGCAGGTCGGCGACAAGACTCACAAGATCGAGGTCACCCGCGAGAAATTCGCCACTGCCATGGGTGAACTCGTCACGCGCGTGGAACATGTCATTCAGCGGGCATTGTCGGCAGCACACTTGGATTGGCATCAACTAGACGGAACGCTACTCGTCGGTGGCGCTTCGCAGTTGCCGGCGATTCGTGAACTGCTCGCCAAACGCACTGGCCGATTACCGGAAACTTGGATCAGTCCGTTTGAAGCTGTGGCGCGCGGTGCCGCTCGTCAGGCCTTTCAAAGACTTCATTCGACGCTGGCTCCCATGCCGGCGATCCAAAGCCAGACTACCCAGGATCTGGGAGTCGAGTGGGAAGAGCCGATCACCAAACAGAGGATGCGTAAAACTCTGATCCGCCGCGGCACGCCAATGCCTACATTGGTGACACGCGAACTAATCTTGCGGGGCGTAAAGCGAAAGAACATCACCTTGTCGCTTTGGCAAGGTGATGCGGAAGACAGCCTCCATTGCACATTGATTGGCCGCGCAGTTCTGGAGGATCTGCCCGATGACCTGGCTGACGACTGGCCCATCGACCTGAAACTGGACATGGGCATCAATGGCCGAATTGCTGTCGATGCAGTGATCCGATACACCAAGTGCAGCGTTCATCTGGTTATGCAACGTCCTGATTGTGTCTCTGCAACGCACTTCCATCTCTGGCAACACATCGTCGAATCACTGAGTGGCTTGCCGGCTTATGTTGAAGCCGGCAAACAGGAAGACGGGGGTAGCACCAAGATTCCGGTAGTAATCACGTCATCCCATCCCGCCGAAGAATCGGCGCAAGAAGGTCCCAAGCCTCAGGCAACGGAGGAAAATCGGTTACTCGCCTTGCTGCGGCGACTGATGCCGTTTCATCGCGGAGCGCCACAATTGGCTTCGAATTCGGAGAGTCCGAATACCGCATCGGTTTCTGGTGAGCAATCTGCCCGACGTACTCCACCCGCGCTGGAAGTCATTGAGATGCACGACGAACTGTAGCTTACCGGTCTTTACTCCTGGCCAAGCTCTGCATTGCCGGGGCATCGCCTGCGGGCAAGTCGTCGGCCCGGTGCATCCTGTCGGTGAAAACCGCCACGGCGACTTTGAGAAACACGGTTAACAACATCAGGCCGGCGGCCCAGATGCCGGCCGTGATCTTCCACTCGGTCAGGCTGGGGCTGTATTCGACCACCTCGTGCAAAGTGGACGGAATAAATCCGGGAACAATCAGCCCCATTCCTTTTTCGATCCAGATGCCAATCAAGCACAAAGCGCAGGCGAAGATGCGCGTCCAACTCCGCTCCAAGGCGGCGGGCGTGAAGAACAACACGGTTCCCAGCAAGTTGCAAAACAGAGACGTCCACATCCACGGCACGAGGCCGTATTTGCCATGGTCTCCAAAGAACAGATATTGCGCCGCGGCGACGTGTCCGCCCCCCGTATAAAACATGGTGAACAGTTCGGAGAAGAGCATTACCAGATTGATCGTCATCGAAACGCGAATGATTCGTACCAGCATGCGGGCTGGGCCAGGCGCGATCTCCAGATCGGAAGTCACGCGAATCACCCGCATCGTGAGCAGAATGAAGGCGGGTCCGGAGACGAACGCGGAGGCGAGGAAGCGTGGAGCGAGCAAGGCCGTGTTCCAAAATGGCCGCCCGCCGAGACCGCAATACAAGAACGCAGTTACGGCATGAATGCTGATCGCCCAAATGATCGAGAGATAGACGAAGGGAACGTACCAGATCGGGCTGGGCTCGCGACGGAGATACCGCATGTAAAGTAGATAACCGACGATGTGGAGGTTGATCAGCAAGTAGCCGTTGAGAACTACCACATCCCAAGTGAGCATGGAAATGGGCCAGTTGAAACGGCCGATTCCGGGAATGAGATGCCAGAAACGGTCGGGACGCCCCATGTCGACAAGGACCGAGAGCGTACTCATGACAATGGCTGCGACTGCCAGAATTTCACCGATGATCACCACATCGTGCATTTCCTTATCGTGATAAAGGTAAGCAGGAATGACCATCATCACGCCGCCGGCGGCCAGGCCGACGCAGAAGGTGAAGTTGGCAATGTACAGCCCCCAACTCACGTGGTCCGTCAGATTGGTCAGGACCATCCCGTCTCTGACCTGTAATGCCCAGGCGTAGGTCCCCACCACAGCGATTGCCGTCAGCACGGTCATCCAGGAATAGAATAACCAGTTACCATCCGTGGCAACTTCCAACGCCCGCCGCAAGAAGCGGACATAGCTGATGGCATGGGACTGCCGCGTCCTGCTCGGTGGAGTTGATGCCTCGATCGACATGCACATTTCCTTACGGTTCGGCTCGTGGGCTATTCGTCGAAGAAGTAATAGAACCTTGGCTTCGCGCCTAACTCTTCCTTGAGCACAAAGACTCTCTTATTCTCCAGCACCCAGCGAATATCCGACTCGGGATCGGCAACATTGCCAAACACCCGAGCCCCCGTTGGACACGCTTCCAAGCATGCTGGCAGGCGCCCCTCGCGCGTGCGGTGCAAACAGAACGTGCACTTTTCAACTACGCCTTGCGGGCGAATCCGATTGGAAAGGTAACTCTGAACGGGGTTGATTTCTTCCGCGGGAATCTCCGGCTTTTTCCAGTTGAACCGCCGCGCATGATAGGGGCAGGCGGCTTCGCAATAGCGGCAACCAATGCACCAGTTGTAGTCCACTACGACGATCCCATCCTCTTCCTGCCAGGTCGCTTCGACGGGGCAAACTTTCACGCAAGGAGGATTCTCGCACTGCTGACACTGTACAGGCATGTAGAACTTGTCAGGCTGAGGAACCGCCTCGTCGTAGTAGGCATCGCCTTTTGCAAAGTCGATGCCGCCCTTCTGCATCTCGAAAACGCGAATGTACGAATTGTGGCTCGCTCGATCGTGATTGTTCTCGGTATGGCACGCTTCAGCGCACAATCGGCATCCAATGCAGGTAGTCAGATTGAGGGCATAGCCGAACTTCACACCGTCTAGCGGCCGATGATCGTTAATGGTGACGTCGACGCCATATTCCTCTTTGGCTTCAGCTTCCAAACGATCAAAGACCACGCGCTTTTGCTCAGGCGTCAGTTCCTTGTAATGCTTTTGCAGGAAGTCCTCGACGTTTTGCTCCGATGCCCACTCGGCGACGGGGGCCAAGGCCACGGCAAAGGCGCCGAGCCCTAGCGTGGCTCCAATCGCCTTCAGCGCGAAGCGCCTGGAAACTTGAGGCTCGGCAGCGGGCGCGTTACTCATGAGTTGGTGCTTTGCTCGATGAAGACGTTGGAAGAGCGGGGTGTTGCGGACCAGGCGCCGGCTGAACTTTGGGAAACTGCGGCGCGTGGGGATCGTGACAGTCGATGCAATTGTTGCGTTGCCGTGGCCCCCGCGACAAATCCCAATGGCCGTTCATGCCGCCATGCGAACCATGCTGGTAGTCGCGATACTGGGGCCCATGACATTGCGCACACAAGGTCATTACGTCCGCGAAGTCCACTGCCTTTCCGTCAGCCAGGTGCAGGCTACCGTAGCCATCGAGCGGGTTATGACAAGCGACACATGCCTGCCGACCGTGATTCAATCGCAGCCCCTGATGGAATTGGTCTAGGTCCACCGTCGCGCGACTCTCGCGATTGGGAGGGCGAGTCGCATGGCAATGCTGGCACGATACGGTGATTGCTTTGCCTGCCTGATCTCGCAACCCAGAATCGACCGCGGGAGCCCCTTTCGGTGTGCGGATATGCACAGGATGGTGCGCGGTTGCGACCTTTGTTGGTTCGGTTTCGATCGGCGGCGACGCCTGATGATCTGTGGCGACACGCGAGCAACCAACCGCAGCGGCCAAGAGTACGATTAATCGCACGAACCACCAGTGCAGCGGCACGCGGCTTGCCCAGCTGCTGCTCACCTTGAACTCAGAGTGCTTCATGTTGCGGATTGCAAAAGGGATGGTCTAATGGCCTTCCAGCGGGGCCAAGCCTCTGAACGCTATCTCCTGCTCGCTAATTCAGTGCCAGTGTAACCATTTTGTCGAATTGCGACCAAGAGCATGCCAGCGGCAGTGAGTGGATTGGTGATCACGACGACAGCCGATCAGTCGCACCGCGCCGCCATCGATGCCGCATTGATAGCGGCAGGATGCTTCGAGCCAGGCAGTTGGCAGGAGAATCGTCTTCCCGTTGCGCTGGAAGCGGTTGACGAACGCGCCAGTCGTGAATGGTTCGAGTGGCTCTGCGGATTGCCCGGCGTCGTCAAAGTCGATCTGGCATTCGTGGCCTGGGATGATTAAAGCTTCAATAGGCCAAGGAAGGAAAGCAATGTCTGGAGGCAATTCGATGACGGTGGGTCGCAGGCAGTTTCTCAAGTTATCCGCTCTGGCTGCTGCCAGTTCACTTGCTGCGCAGCTGGGACAGGCTGCCCCCGCCGTTCCTACGGTGGAACTGCCCATGATTCCCGATGTGCAATGGAACAAAGCCCCTTGCCGATTCTGCGGAACCGGTTGCCATGTTCAGGTGGGCGTGAAGGATGGACGGGTCGTCGCCATTGCCGGCGACCGGCAAGCCGAAGTGAATAAGGGCCTCCTCTGCGTGAAGGGGTATCACGTCGGCTTGGCACTCTACGGCAAAGATCGCCTTACCACGCCCCTCTTGCGTAAAAATGGCAAGCTGACGCCGATTACATGGGACGAAGCAATCGACGTCGTTGCCCAGCGGATTCACGGTGCGCCCAGTCGTTTCGCGTTTTATGGTTCCGGTCAGTGGACCATCCCGGAAGGGTATGCCGCACAAAAATTCATGAAGGGAGGCCTGGCCAACAATCACCTCGATCCGAATGCCCGCCTGTGCATGTCGTCGGCGGTGACAGGCTTTCTCAGTTCCTATGGAGTGGATGAACCGGCCAGTTGCTTTGACGACTTGGATGCCTGCGACGTGGTGATCACTTGGGGTAACAACCCTGCCGAGATGCACCCCGTCTTGTTCAGCCGGCTGATTGACCGTCGCCTGCGGGGTGACAAAGTAATGCTGATCGACATCAGCACGCGCCGCACGCGCACGTCGCAGCAGGCCGACCATTACCTGCCCATGCAACCGCAGGGCGATCTGGCGATTGCCAATTGCATCGCGCACCAATTGGTCTATGGCGAAAAGTTCGACCAGGAATTCGTCGAAAAGCACTGCAATTTTCGCGGCGATACCGAACCACTGACGCTCAATGGCCAAGCCATCACGTTCGAACAGTATCGCGAGTTCCTCAAAGATTACACACCCGAGAAGGCAGCGCCGCTGAGTGGACTGACCGTCGAACAACTGCAGATGCTGGGCAAGTTGTTTGCCGATCGCCGGTTGAAGATTACAAGCCTGTGGTGCATGGGGATGAACCAACACACCCGCGGCACTGCCATCAACAACCTGGTGCACTCGATTCACTTGCTCAGCGGCCATTGGGGAAAGCCCGGCGATGGCCCCACCAGTCTCACTGGGCAACCATCGGCCTGCGGCACGGTGCGCGAAGTCGGCACGCTTTGCAATGCGTTGCCGGGCGGGCGCTTAGTCGAGAATGCCGAACACCGCGCTCATGCCGAAGGATGGTGGAACCTGCCCGCGGGTCGAATCAATCCTCAGCCGGGCTACCATACCGTGCTGATGTGGGAGAAGTTTTGCACTCCCAGCGATCAAGGTGGCGACATCGATACGATTTGGGTGCAGGTTACCAACCCGGGCCAATCACTCCCCAATCTCAATCGTTTGTTCAATGCCAAGCGGGGCCTGGAGAACAAGTTTCTGATTGTTTCGGATGTGTATCCCACGGCTACCACGGAGTTGGCCGACTTGATCCTGCCGTCCGCCATGTGGGTCGAGAAAAACGGCATCTACGGCAACTCAGAACGGCGGACGCAGCAGTGGTTTAAGCAAGTCAACCCGCCGGGTGAAGCGCGTGACGATTGCTGGCAAACCATTGCCGTCGCCCATCGGCTGCTGGAATTAGGTCATTCGGGTATGCAGGACAAAGACGGTCGCTTCCTCTTTCACCAGGCCGACGAGGCGGAAAAGGAAATCCCGATTTGGAAATGGGACCACTATTACGACGTAAACGTCGATGAGCGACTCTACAACGAATACCGCCAGTTTTCGCGGATGAAGCACAAAGACCTAGCGCCATATGCAGTGCTGGCCGAGGCCCGTGGCATGCGTTGGCCCGTGGTCGAGAAAGACGATGGCAGTTGGCACGAGACACGGTGGCGATTTGTGGAGGGAAGCGATCCCTATGTGCAGCCAGGTCAAGGAGTGCAGTTCTATCATTCGGTGACCAAAGACGATCGCGCTTTGATTTGGTTTCGCCCCTACACACCGCCGCCCGAAGTACCCGACAGCGACTATCCCTTCTGGCTCGATACGGGCCGAGTGCTCGAACACTGGCACACCGGCACCCTCACGATGCGGATTGCCCCACTGCAAAAGGCCATGCCCTCGGCCTATGTCGAGATCAATGCCGAGGATGCAAAGCGACTGGCCATTCGCAACGGAGACCAGGTGCGGTTGGAGACTCGCCGCGGATCGCTGGAACTTCCTGCCTGGATTGATGGCCGCGGCACCTCACCGGAAGGTGCGGTCTTTGTGCCCTTTTTTGACGAGCGACTGCTGATCAACCAGTTGACGCTGGAAGCGCACGACCCTTTTAGCAAGCAACCCGATTACAAAAAATGCGCCGTGCGCGTCACGAAGGTTGGCGTGAAGCCTCCACCAAAAAGTAAATCATGACCGAACCATCTCCGCCTACCGAATCGCTTCGGACCACGCGATTGGCGCCCGTCCTAGGCGCACTGGCAATCGGTGCGGCTACGCTTGGCTTCGTCGCCGGAATGCGTGAGCCGCCCAACCCTGGACGACCAAGACAGCCGCAGGTTCAGGACACGGGAACTCAATCCGTGCCGCGCGCGGTACCCTATCAACGCCTGGCCGAAGATCATCCTCGGCCCAATGCTCGGTGGCATAGCAGACTCGCGTCTTTAAAATCTGAAACTCTCGACCCATTTGCACCGGTCATTCGTACCGAGGAACTCAAGCAGCAGGCACTCGCCGATAGATCCGCTGCCCGGTCATTTGATGGTGCGCCGCCAACGATTCCACATCCAGTTGAACAGCAAACCGATGCCAATTGCCTGGCCTGCCATAGCCAAGGAATGAAGATTGGCGAGCGATTTGCCTCGCGAATGAGCCATTCCCTGCTGACCAATTGCACGCAGTGCCATGTAGCCACGACGTCGCTCCCTTTCGCGACGGCCCGTGAACCGATCGAGAGCGACTTCGTGGGCGTCTATCGCGCAGGAGCAGGCGAGCGTGCCTGGACCGGAGCACCGCCAGCGATTCCGCACACCACTTGGATGCGCCAAGATTGTGCAAGTTGTCACGGACTGGTTGCTCGCCCCGGCTTGCGAACGACTCATATCTGGCAGACAAACTGCACTCAATGTCATGCTCCTTCCGCGGTCCTGGATCAGGCTGCAGTGGGACCGCCGTTCATTAACAACTCGGCTGCCGAGATTCAACCTATTAATCCTTGAATGCAGGTCTCCATGCAACCCGCCGAAGTACCCGTGTCGCTCGATTCGATTCAACTGCCCCCGTTGTGCGACGCCGTTGTTGATTCTGCGACACTTGCCCAATTGGAGGTCGATTTGCAGCACCGGACCGAAGTGCACTCCGTGCAGGTCAAGCACGGAGCTACCCGAATGGTTGGCGAGGGAGTATGGCAACTACCAACTGCTTTCGCGGCCCTTCGAGATGGCGAAGTGCGCGGCGTGCAAATTAACTATCGATACGATAATCAGGAATGGACCGACACCTTGCTGCGCACCTCAGATGGCTATCGGTTGGTGCGAGTTCAGCACCTGGCACTCACTTGACCTTTGCTTGAAACTCGGCAGAGGCGAACCACTTCCTGGTGCCATTCCACTTCCGAGTGCACTAGTCCCGGTGCCCGTATCGATCACCGGTAAATACTGGATGCACGGGGGTAGGATCGCGATACTTGGTGGAACGTGTCAGCGAGACTAGATAATCGTCTCGCATCCCGCGGTGGGATCGCAATATTGGAGCGGGACGAGCCTGACGGAATCGCGCCAGCGTCGGATAACCGGCGGTTTCCAGATACCGCTCAATGCCCTGAACCATTCTGAGGATAGCAGTCGGCCCTGCACGATAGATTTCCGAAGTAATCATCGCGACGTCCGCCCCCGCGATCATCACTTTAATGGCGTCGTCCGCAGTACGAACTCCGCCGCTCGCGGCAATCGATAGATTTAGCCCAGCCGCTCTCGCCTGGACAATGCCAGACACCGTTGCTCCGACAGAATCGACGGGCGTCAATTCCCATTGGGTGGTCCATTGAAGCTGGTCGATGGCGACATCCCAATGCAAATCATGAGCAAACAACACCACTCCAGCCGCGCCGGCCGATTGAAACCGCCGCACCACGTTGGCCAGATTGGTGAAGCGTCTAGTCGTTTTGACGGCTACGGG
>CAYMWL010000090.1:0-27125 GCA_964394305.1 uncultured Pirellulaceae bacterium | reverse complement strand
AGCGGAAGACAAGAGAGGTTCGCAGAATTCCGAATTTCAAACTGACCCACTACCAAATTAGGCATAAATTTGCGTCATATAGAGTGACGGCTTGAATAGCTATTGCGGTACCGGAGGCCGAAGGATGGACGGGTCGCCGAAGGACATCGATTTGGCGGAAATTCCGTCCGATCTGATTTGCGCCTCGATCGAGCAAGCCGAGAGGGATGCTGAGTCAGCAGTGTTGTTCCTCACGGACTTCTACGCCGAACTCGGACGTACTCCGCCGTGGAAAGGCGATAATGGCCTCCCAAAGCAAAGCCCCTTCTCAATTGAGTTTCTCATGCAACTTGCTGCGGCGCTGCGGTTGCTCTCGTGGAAGGCGAATGACTTGCTGCGTGATTATCTGGATGTTCCAGAACCTGATGCTGCCTTACGCGAGGTTCTGCTCAATGCCAGCACGCCCGATCTCGAATTGAAGCTGTTTCATGCCGTTCAACGGGCGACCTTCCGGCATTTCTCGTGGTCGGGCTCCACTAAACTCGGGGCGCAAATCCTAGTAGCACCAACGGACGACGAACTACTCGCATCAGCGATCGCAACTTTTCTCTGGAATAACCAGAAAACGAAACGGTGATCAAATGCCAAAATCGAGCATCAGACCGCCAGGCCGAGGACTTTTCTATACTCGCGACAGTGGAGGGAAGCACGAACAGACCCCCGCTCAATACGTGCAATGGGCTATCAGGGGAGCTGAGCAGCTTAAGTTAGACTTTGCCGCGTCACCGCAGTTGATCATGGACATGATCCGACTGGGGCAGTCCGTGCGCGAAGACATTTACCTCGACTACGTAATCAAGGGGAACACGACGTCGCGCCCAGCGCTTGATGCGCTCTTTGAGCGAGTCGAACGTGACACGACCATTTCCCACGTGTTCATTCCCCGACGCGATCGCCTCGCGCGGCCGAATGATCCTTTGGAGGGAGACAGACTTGAGACGACTCTGCGTTCCAAGGGAATTACCATTATCTATACCAACAAAGTGCTAACCCCGCTGGAACGTGGGAAAAGAAGAAAAATTGAGGACCTTGTTTCGTCGGTCATCGACTTTGATGCTGCAGGTAAAGACCGACTCGAACTTGCCGGCAAGATGATTCGTGCGCAGATCAATCTCGCCGAGCATGGAAATTCACCTGGCGGACGCCCTCCGTTTTACATGTGCCGTTGGTTGGTTGACGCCAACGGTACCAAGGTGCGTGAACTCAAAGAAGGTGAGGTTGTCCGCCAGCGAGGCTTTCACGTCATGTGGTTCCCAGGACCTGAAGACAAAATACGCCTGGCGCTGCGAATTCGTGAGATGCTCAAGACGACACCGGCGTCGCGTGTTGCACGGATTCTCACAGCGGAGGGCATACCGTCGCCCGATTACGGTCGGACCCGCAGTCGGAAGAAGATTCCCTATCGTGTCGGAAAGGAGTGGCAGTCAAACACAATTACTGCTGTCGGAAGGTGCAAGCGATTGCTGGCACTCGCTACTTACGGCGAGCGGTCAATGGGAGACCAACTGCGATTTTCCCCAGAGGGTCCACGCGAATTGAGCGATGCCGACTTCCGCGAAGGTGGAGAACCGAAGATTATTCGCAACGATCCGACTCAAGTTATCGCCGTGCCGGCAAAATTTGATCCGCTCGTCGCACAGCAGGACCATGATGAACTGAATGCCGAACTCGATCGTCGCGGCGAGTCGCAACGCGGCAAGCCCCGTTCGAAGGATCCGAACAATAACCCGCTTGGAACGAGGATTTTTGACCTGAAGTGCAAATGGCCCATGTATCGCGTGCCGTATAAAGAGCGATTCCGTTATCGGTGCTCTAAGTACATGCAAACTCATGGGAAAGAGTGCGACCACAATCAGGTCGATGGTCCAATGGCCACGGAGTTCGCGCTGTCGTCAATGCGGCAGCGACTATTCACGTCGAATCTCCGTTCTCTTGTGCGCACCAAGCTCCTAGAACTCGCTCAATCTGAACGCCGAGACACCCGGCAAGACGATGAATATCAGCAGTGGACCGTCGATCTGGCCTCAGTCGAGCGCGACATCGAAATCGTTCAGCGCAATTTGGCGCGCGCCAATTCCGACGACATCTATTTAGCGATTTCTCACGAGTTTAACGCTCTGAAGGAGCAGGAAAGGCAACTGCGTCAAAAATTGGCCGAGAATCGACCTTCGCGGCGATCTGCCAACACTGAAAACGACGAGGTGGAGGCCTGCATGGAGAGCCTTTCCCAAATCGAATCCTTGGCGAAATCAGCCAACAATCATGCGGACGCTCGCAAACTCTTCGATTCAGTAAACCTGAATCTGTTCTTGCGATTCGAGCGAGAGTTTACCGGCAAGACCACTAAACAGGGCCCGAAGTTCATCAACCGCGTCGTGGCCGGCGAACTGACGACAGGCAGTTGGCCGCTCCCCATCGAAATCTACGATGGACCTACAGGCCGAGAATTCCTAAAACAAGAAAATACCCCGCCGGAATCGTGTTCCGGCGGGGATAGTTCGTTTGTTTCCGACGAGAAGAACAGCTCGTTAGGAAATGTCAGTCGGGGTGACAGGATTTGAACCTGCGACCTCTTGGTCCCGAACCAAGCGCTCTAGCCAGGCTGAGCCACACCCCGATTTTGGTTGTCTCCACGGAAATGTAGTCGTCCTGCTAGAGACGCGGTATTTCCGCAAAAGGTTCGCTCATCATACCGGAATTGGTGGGGGCGTCAACGCGGATGCAGCCGTACCATCGGTTGCCATTTCTCTGCGCGCAAGCTGAATTCACGCGGATCTCCACAAGCGTACAAGGTTTGGTTTCGCACGATTTACAAGCGGGCGGACCATAGTCACACTATGCGTTCGCCCATTTTCGGCGTCTTTGCAATCAACAAGGAATTCCTCTCATGCGTACTTTGCTCGTGGCGGCGGTTGGTTTGTTGGCTTCTTTCGCAATTGCGGTGCAAGCCGAAGATAAGTCGGACTGGATGCAGATGTTCGACGGCAAGACCTTGAACGGTTGGAAAGTCAACGAGAATGAAAAGAGTTTTTCGGTCGCTGATGGAGCGATCGTTTCGCATGGTGAGCGGTCGCATGCGTTTTATGTTGGCGCGGACAAACCGTTCAAGAACTTCGAGTTCAAGTGCGAAGTAATGACCAAAGCGAACAGCAATGCCGGCATCTTCATTCACACTAAGTTTCAGGAAAAAGACTGGCCGAAGATCGGCTACGAATGCCAGGTGAACAACAGCTACAACCGCGATCCGCAAAAGACCGGTGGCTTGTACAACACGGTGAAAGTGCTCGAAGCGCCCGCAAAAGACGACGTGTGGTTCACCTACTACATCAAGGTCGACGGCAAGCACGTGACCGTAAAGATCGATGACAAGACGGTTGTCGATTACGAAGAGCCGGCCAACAAGGAAGGGACCATCAAGCTGAGCGAAGGAACTTTTGCACTGCAAGCTCATGATCCGGGAAGCACGGTGTTGTTCCGCAACTTGCAGGTCAAACGGCTGCCGTAAGTCGCCGTTCGCTCTGCGAACGGTGAATATGCGTTACGTTGTTTGCCGGCCGGGACTTGTCATCCGGCAGTTCCGGCGAGTTTTTTGAATCCAATTTCCTTTTGCCAGTTTGCCTCCATTCATCGCTGGCGGAGCCAACGACGACTAACCATGCCCACCATTACTCCCGCCGCGCTCGAAAAATTTGCTGAACAACTCCTCCTGGCTGGCGGCGCTTCGGCCGAAGAGGCCTCGGTCACTGCGCGGTCGCTGGTCGACTCGAACATGCGCGGTTACGACTCGCATGGTGTGATGCGGCTGCCATATTACATCCAGGCGATCAAGGATGGCGAAGTAATCTCCGGTGCGCCGCTGACCGTCATCAGCGAAGGGCCCAGTCGGGTTGTCGCCGATGCCAACTGGGGCGTGGGGCAAGTGCAAGCCGTGCGAATGCTCAAAATGCTCGCCGCGAAGGCGCATGAATCGGGTCAGGCCATTGGCACGATGACGCATTGCGGGCACATCGGACGTCTCGGTGAATATTGCGAAATGATGGCAGCCGAAGGGCTCGTCTCGATGCTCATGGTCAACTCGCACGGCGCTGCCGTCCGCGTGGCGCCGCCGGGGGGCAAAGCGCCGCGGCTGAGCACCAATCCGCTGGCGATCGGCGTGCCACACAAGAACGCGCCGCTGGTGCTCGACTTCAGCACCAGCGCTACCGCCGAAGGCAAAGTGCGCGTGAAGAAAATCGCCGGTGAAAAATGCCCCGAGGGTTGGCTGCTCGATAACGAAGGCAAGCCAACGACAGACCCGAATACGCTTTATGGCACACCGCCAGGTTCGATTCTGCCGATGGGTGGCACGCAAGCGTACAAAGGTTTCGGTCTGGGGTTGATGATCGAGATCTTTACCGGCGCAATGTCCGGCGGCGTGACAGCCCGGCCCGTTCCCTTTGAGAAAAAAGGAAACTGCGTCTTCATGATGTTGATCGATCCCGCCCTGTTCGGCGGCGCGGACCACTTCCGCGCCGAAGTCGAACAACTGGTCGAATACATCCGCAGTTCGCCCCGCATGGAAGGCTGCGACGAGATTATGCTGCCGGGTGATCCGGAACGCAAACTGTTCGAACGCCGCTCGGCCCAAGGGCTGATGCTCGATGCGGAAAACTGGAACGCCCTGGTGGCCGCGGGTGTGAAGTTCGGTGTCGCCGCGCCGGCGGTGAGTTAGTCGTTCCTCCACCGTTGCTGCTGCCCATTGTCAGGGCCGGAGTACCGGACCTGACCTACAAAAATTGGCAAGCGGCTTCATCGTAAACGTTCAAAAAGTACCCGACTTTTTGAACGCGCAGGCCTCGGAAACCCGAGAGTTATGCATGCCAGTGTTCAAAAAGTCGCCGACTTATTGAACGCCCCCGTTCGAGCTGGTCTCGCAAACGGCTCTTGTTTGAACTTACTTCACGCCCAGCGCTGCCAGCCGTGCGGTGGCATCTGTTGCAGCCTTCTTCATCACCGATTCGATCGTGACGGGCTTGCCCCCTTGGCGTTTGCTTTCGTCGGCAGCTTCCATGAAGGCGTAGATTTGCAGAGTCTCTTCGGCGGAAACGGGCGCCGGACCGCCGCGGAAGAACTTGGCAATCTCAACCGCGAGCGGGCGATAGCCATCGAACTTGCCGATCTCTTTGATTCCCTTGCTGCCAAACGCAGTGCCGCCGTAACCGTTGCCCCCTTTGCTGCGGATGCCGCGGAAGGTGCCGATGCGGCCGCCACTCCACACGCCCGCGGCTAGATCATAGTCGTTCGTCGACACGCGGCTCACCGATTCGCAGCCTGCGCCCATCACGGTGAAGAGCGTTTCGACACCATGTATGCCGTACCAAAACAATTCCGGATGAGTCTTCTCAAGCGAACACGGACTGTAAGCATCGCAGCCTTGCACATCGCCGATCGCGCCGGCGCGAATCTCTTGTGCACCTTTGGCAAACCGCAACGAGGATGACGAGAAGACCGGCACGTTGAATTGCTTTGCCGCGCGATAGATGGCCACCGCATCCGCGAGCGACCCCGCAACGGGCTTGTCGATGAACGTCGGTTTGCCCGCTTTGAAGCAGACGAGCGCTTGTTCGAGATGCGGCCGGCCGTCATTCGTTTCCAGCAATACGAAATCGACGCGCTTGACCAGTTCTTCGAGTGATGCGACCACTTCGACGCCAGCCGATTTCACATCCTCGGTGATCTTGGGAATTCGCGAAGCGCTCGATTCAATATCGGCGCTGCCGCGCGGATAGGCCGCGATGACCTTGAACCCGGCGATGTCCTCCTTGGCCTCGGGGTTGTTGAACTCCTTGGTGAAGGCCATCACGTGCGACGTGTCGAGGCCGATGATGCCGATCTTCTTCGGTTCTTGTGCGGCGGCAACAACAGCTAACAGGGCCAGCGGCAAAACAAACAACAGCAGCGAGCAGCGAGACATGGTGGGCTCCAAACAGGCGGGGGAGGATTCATGTAAGAACGTGAATCATGGCCGCACTGCCAAGCACAATCAAGCTGCAAAAGCGAATTGCTATTCCGAAACTGCCGCCGCAGTCGCTGCCTTGTAAGCTGCCGTTTCGGCCCGCATCTCATCCATCGGCGCAACAACGTCGTCAACCTTTTCGTCAAACAGATCGCCGATGAGAAGATCGGTAAGGTGCCCCTTCAAGTGCGGATGCTTCTTCACGAAGCGGCCAAAGCTGAAGCCGTCGTAATATTCGCAAACCAACCGCTTCATCCGGTTCATTCCCTGAATGAAATCAGGACCCCACTTGCCCAGCTGCGCGGCGGAAGTGTCCCCCTTGCTCAGGCCTTCGCCGATCGCATCGCCGGCAACGGAACCAGAGCGGAGCGCGAGCAGCACGCCCGACGAATAGAGCGGATCGAGAAATCCAAAGGCATCACCCACGAGCGCCCAGCCGTCGCCGGCAACTTGCGTCGAACGATAGGTGTATTCCTTGGCGACACGAAAGGGCGCGACGCGTTTGGCGTTGGTCAGCCGCGGCGTCAGGCCAGGGCACTTTGCGACTTCTTCATTGTAGATGTCTTCCAGCTCTTTCGACTGGCGGTTCTGGAAAAGGAACTCATGGTCGGCCACCACGCCGATGCTGACAATGTTGTTGTGCAACGGGATGTACCAGAACCAGCCTTTCTTACCTTCGGTCTGCATCACGTGCGTGGCGCCCTCGTCGCGGCCCGTATCGCGATAGGCATTTTCCCAGTACGTCCAGACGGCGGCTTTTTTCAGATCGTTGTCCCACACGCGCAGACCCAGCTTGCCCATAAGCAGGGAACTTTGGCCGCTCGCATCGACGACCACCTTCGCCCGCACCTCGCGCTGATTGCCCAACTCATCTTCCACCTTCACGCCGACCGCGCGCGTCCCTTCGAACAGCACGTCCAGCACGCGCGTGCCTTCGTGCACCTGCACGCCATGCTCGGCCGCGTTGCGGAGCATCAGCAGATCGAACTCGCTCCGCAACACTTGCCATGTTTGCGAACATTCGTGCGGCTTGTTGTCGTGAAAATAAAACGGCTCCGACAGTCGGCCTTTGTCCGTGACAAATTGCACGCTGAACTTTTTCACAAAATGACTCCCCTTCATTTTGTCGAGCATGTTCAGCCGCTTCAGCACCCAATAGGTTTCCGGAATCAGCGACTCGCCGATGTGAAACCGCGGAAAGCGCTCGCGCTCGAAGAGCTGCACTTGATGACCGTGCTGCGCGATGATGGTGGAAACCGTTGCACCCGCCGGACCGCCACCAATCACAACGACATCGGTGAACTGAACATTGCTGGCAGAATCGGCAACCATGAGAGAATTCCTGCAAAGGTGGAAGGGGATGACAGCAGGCCAATAAAACAATAGTTGTTTAAACAAGTATCGTCAAGTGTGAGCTGCACAGTGAGGTCGATTCTTGAAGTTTTTTCGATGCAAGGGCGAGTGTCGAGGTGTTAGCCCGACGCGATGTCGTGCGGAAAACGTTTGCGGCAGCGGCCTGCGTTGCGGCTATAATCGAGCGGTTGCAATTCAGTCCGCTGCTCTCCCGCCGGATGACGTTTGATGACTGCAGGCTCTCACCTCGCGAACTCCAATCGCCGGCAGTTTCTGGCCTCAGCCGGCGGTGGTTTCGGCCTCCTCGCGCTGCAGTCGCTGCTGGCGGGTGAAGCAAATGCAAGCGAAGTAGCAACTTCACTCCAGCCTCATTTTACGCCGCGGGTCAAGCGCGTGATTTGGCTCTTTATGCATGGCGGGCCCAGCCATGTCGACTTGTTCGAACACAAACCGGAACTGATCAAACTCGGCGGGCAGCCTATTCCCGATTCGTTCGGCGAGGTGATGACGCGACGGAAGGTGGCGCAGAACCCGCTTCTCGCGCCAATCAAACCGCTGCGGCAACACGGCGAATGCGGCCACTACGTAAGCGACTTGCTCCCTGAGACCGCTCAGTTGGCCGATGAACTTTGCCTGATTCACAGCGTCTGCGGCGACAGCGTGAATCATCCGCAGTCGGTGTATCAAATGAATACCGGCAGCATCCTGATGGGCCGGCCGAGCGTTGGCAGTTGGGTCGCGTATGGCCTCGGCAGCGAAACGCGCGACCTGCCCGCGTTTGTCGTGCTGCCCGATCCAGGCGGCGGCGTGAAAGGCGGCCCGCCCGCGTGGGGCAGCGGCTTCCTGCCCGCGACCTATCAAGGCATCACGATGCGGCCCGGCGATTCGCCGCTGCTCAACCTGCGGCCGCCGCGCGAGATCAGCGATCTGCAACAGCGAGCCACGCTCGATCTGGTGCAGCAATTCAATCGCGATCATCTAACCGCCCGCGATGGCGACGATGAACTCGCGGCCCGCATTCGGGCGTACGAACTCGCCTTTCGCATGCAAAGCACGGCGCCGGAACTGGTCAACCTGAATGAAGAGACGGCCGAGACGCAGCGGTTGTATGGCCTGGATGAATCGCATACGAAGTCCTTCGGTCAGCGATGCTTGCTCGCGCGGCGGATGATCGAGCGGGGCGTGCGGTTCGTGCAGGTTTATTCCGGCGACACCAATGGCTGGGATGCTCACAGCGATGTTTTGCAAAATCACACGCAGCATTGCCGCGCGACGGACAAGCCCGTCGCCGGACTGCTGCGCGATTTGAAACGCCGCGGCCTATGGGACGAAACACTCGTCATCTGGGGCGGCGAGTTCGGCCGAATGCCGATGAGCGAACAAGGAAAGGGCCGCGATCACAATCCCTGGGGCTACACCGTCTGGATGGCCGGCGGCGGCGTGAAGGCCGGGCTCCGCTACGGCGCAACTGATGCCGTCGGACTGCGAGCGGAGGTCAAACCCGTGCCGATCCGCGATCTGCACGCGACGATCTTGCACCTGCTCGGGCTGAAGTTCGATGAGCTGACCTATTATCACAACGGTTTGGAAGAACGCCTCACCGGTCCTGCGGAAGCGCATGTGGTGCACGAGGTGCTGGTATGAAGTACCCCAGAGCCCCGCACGAATTAAGGGGAGTGCGGTTAGCAATTTTGATCACCTTTCGCCTGGCAGTCCGCATTCCACTTACTTCGTGCGTGGCTCTTTTCCTGGTTGCGACTACCACCTTTGCTCAGGAAGACATCGCGGTCACCAAGCGCACCATCGTTCCCGATGACCGACCCATCGTTGAAATCCCCATCACGAAAGACGATCGCGACCATTGGTCGTTCCGTCGCCTTGTTCGTCCTGCGCTCCCTGCTGTTCAATCGCCCCCACAGGCAATCAGCGCAGTCGATCTCTATATCCTGCAAAAACTCGAACGCAAACAACTCACGTTCGCTGCCGAAGCCGATCGCACCACGCTGCTGCGGCGCGTGACGTTTGATCTCACCGGGCTGCCGCCGACGCTGGCTCAGCGCGAAGAGTTTCTCGCCGATCAAGCGCCCGATGCGTACGAACGGCTCATCGATCGGCTGCTTGCTTCGCCCGCGCATGGCGAACATGCGGGACAAGCGTGGCTCGATTTGGCGCGGTTTGCCGAGACCGATGGCTTTGAGCACGACCATGTGCGGCCGAACGCTTGGAAGTATCGCGACTGGGTGATTGCCGCGCTCAATCGCGACTTACCTTACGATCGCTTTTTGCAATTGCAACTCGCCGGCGATGAACTGTGCCCCGGCGATGAGCAGGCGAAGATCGCCACCGGCTTTTGCCTGGCCGGGCCTGATATGCCGGATGTTAACGATCAACTCGAGCGGCGGCATAACTTGCTCAACGAAATGGCGGGCACGGTCGGCGCGGTGATTCTCGGGCTGCAGGTCGGCTGTGCACAGTGCCACGATCACAAGTACGATCCGATCAGCCAGGCCGATTTCTTCCGCCTGCGGGCCTGCTTCGAACCGGCGATCACACTGAAGAAAGACAAGTCGGTCGAATGGATGCAGGAATCGGGACAGAACGAACCAGCGCGGCTCTGGATCCGCGGCGACCATCGCCGGCCCGGCGCGGAGTTGCTCCCCGGCATGCCGCGAGTTGCGAACTTGCAGGAAGAGCAATTCGTCTCGGTCCTCACTTCGACCGCGCAACTCTATAAACAACCGGCGAAGAGCAGCTTCTATCGCGCGGGTGCGGCGATGTGGTTCACGCGACCTGAGAATCCGTTGACGAGCCGCGTGCTCGTCAATCGCCTTTGGCAGCAACACTTTGGCCGCGGCCTGTCGGCCACGCCGAGCGATTTCGGCACGCTCGGCGATTCTCCGTCGCATCCAGCATTGCTCGATCACCTGGCCAGCGAGCTCCTTGCCCGCGGCTGGAGCATGAAAGACCTGCGCCGGCAAATCGTGACATTGGCTGTCTATCGTCAACGGAGCAAGCGGGCTGCAGAAACGGATGTGGATTGGGAAACGCGCCTGCAACTTGATCCGCAGAACATGCTGTTCAGTCGCTATCCGCGAAGACGCTTGAACGGCGAAGCGATTCGCGATTCGCTGCTGGCGGCGGCCGGTTTGCTCGACTGCCGCGCGGGTGGCCCTGGCGTATTGCCGCCGCTACCGCCGGAGCTAACGAGCACGCTGCTGAAGAATCAATGGAACACCAGTAAGCGAGATGGCGATCACTATCGCCGCAGCGTCTACATCTTTGCCCGCCGCAATCTCCGCTATCCGCTGTTTGAAGCCTTCGACCGGCCCGATGCGAATGCGAGTTGTCCGTCGCGGATTCGTTCCACGACTGCACCGCAGGCGCTGTTGATGCTCAACAGCGCACAGGTATTGCAATTTGCACAACATGTGGCCGGCCGCGTTGATCCGCGCGCGTGCGAGCAATTGATTCTGCACACGCTTGGGCGCGAAGCATCGGCAGCCGAGTTGCGAACGCTCGAAACTTTTCTTGCCAAGCAAACGGCAGCGCTGAAGAGTACCGAGCGGGCCGAGAAGACGCTCGCGTTGCCGATTCCACAGCACCCGGAGCAAGACAACGCGCACGCTGCCGCGGTGGTGCAAGCCGCCTTGGCGCTCCTCAACAGCAGCGAGATGATCTACTTGGATTGAGTAGCTCGTTATTTCCGCAGAAGCACACTTCGCATGCAAGTCATCGCTGTCGACCGGCCTCAAGTTCCGCCTCTCACGATGCCGGATCGATTTCGCCTGGAGATTGTCTATTTCATGACCTCGCCCGGCGAACGAGGCGCGCCCGCGAAGCTGCCCGAAAATGAATACTGGATCGATCACGACGAAGCCCAAGTCTGGCTGGATGATCTGGTGGTCAGCATCGTCTCGCCCCTCGACGCCGCGGCCAAAGCGGAGATTCCGTTAACGGACGAACACGAAGCCTGGCTACAGTGGCTGATCGACCACGACGTGCAACACGTGCGGTTGGTTTGATCTAGAGTCCCGACCCCGGACCGCGCGGCTCTTTCACTTCCGCCGCCATCACGATTTCATCCTCCGCTTTCTTCTCCACCGGGCGTATCGCCCAAGCGACGAGAACAAGAATGACAGACCCAATCGCAAGGGCCGGCGCCAGCGACAACAAGCTTTGGGTGCTGACACTTACGAGCAGACCGGCCAGCGGACCGACGGCAGCGCCGACGACGAGGCCGACGAGCACGCCAGTTGAGCGATGAAAGCAATACAAGCCCATCATCATGCTGAGCAGACAACCTCCGAGCATGCAGCCGACCATGGCGGCGAGTAGTCGAGGAAGGTTGGCGCCGACGTCATTCCAATCGAGCGCGCGGAGCAGCGGCGCCGCTACACCAGCGAGGAGCGCTGTCGCCGTTAGAATGAGAAACAACAGGCCCAGCGGATAAGTGCGACGGCCTTGTGTGTCGGAAATGTTCGTCATCGAATGGGAAGACTTTGTTACGGAGCGTGAGCCAATTTGCCGTCTTTGCGATGGACGAGCGATTGGAACATGGCGTGTGAAATCGTGCTGCTCAAAAACCGCACGCTCCCATCGCCGAACGCTGTGTTCATCCCCTGCGGATGAGCGCTGGCAAAGCCGCCGACGTACTTGGGATCGTTGAGCGGCGGCAATGGTTTTGGCTTGAGTGGTTGAGCCGGCGCCTCTGGCTCGTAAAAACCAGGGCCAGGACCCAACGTCGGATCATACGGACCGGGTGGCAGCGCTGGAGGCGGCGCACCAGGTCCGAGTCCGGGAGGAACTGCGTACGGTTGGCCGGGAACCGGCTCTCCAGGCAGGCCAGGAAATTCTCCAGGCTCCAACATCGGCTCGGCGATCTTGGGTGGCACGAACTCGGTAGGTCTGGATTCCGGCGTGACCGTCGCCGGATTGCCAAAGCCTTCTTTACCCGGCCGTGGCAAGCCGTCGCGATAGCTGAGCCAGTTGACCACCGCGCCGGAGTTGCGGAGCGTGGCGCGCGTGCCCGAGAGCCACCCCAGATCGTAAGCATCGGTCATCTTTTCGCCGAGAAAGAGAGTCGTGGACGCGCCGTCTTCCAGGTCGTCGTAGCCGAGCTTGCTGTTCAAATAGAAGACCCCGTTGTTCTGCTCGTCAATCGGCGCTTCCTGATCATGATGAGCGGCGGCGAAATCGCTGTAGCCGATGTTGGGAAAGGAACTCGACGGGCAACTCACCATCTTCGGCGCATTCGCCCGTGCTTCGGCATTCTTCGCGTCATACACACTCACGCTTTGATCGATCACTTTGTACAGCACCTGCTGATCTCGATAAGGCAGGATGTGGGCGATCCAATCGAGATGATTGTCGTTCGGCAGGTTGTCGATCGGCGACTTCTTTGCGAGCGTGCCCGGCGGATAAACCAGGTGGGCTTGCTCATACTGATGAATGCCGATGATCAACTGCGACAAGTGGCTGGCACACGTCGCGCAGCGGGCCGACTCGCGAGCAGATTGCACGGCTGGCAGGATCAAGGCAATCAGCACGCCGATGATCGCGCAGACGACGAGCAATTCGACCAGCGTGAAGGCCGCTTTTCGCTGATCGGTGCAATGGATGGTCATGGTTAGTCTCCAAGTCATGTACTGTTATTTGGGCGCCGGGATTCGCAACTCCCGGCTGCTCGCCACTTGTGCGCGGCGGATGGGATGATCGGGACAAAGGGCGGTGACCGTCACTTGAAAAGTGTGGGGAGCCTCGGCGGCTTGCACTGCAATCGTCACGCGGGCTTGCTCGGCATTGGCCGACAGACCGGTCACCGTCGGCTGCCAGGTCTCGCCCGCGTAGTTGCGATCCGCGGTGAGCCTGGCAAACGCGCGATCGAAGGCCGATTCGGCCAGCAGTTGAGCTTGCAACTTCTGCGCAATGCCGCGCGTCGCGCGTTCCTGCGCGACGATTCGCTGCAGCAACACGCTCGTGCTGATCAGCACGACGGCAAGAACCGCGATGACCATCAGCATGGCCACGCCGCGGCGCTTCGTGAAATAACGTCGGTGCTTCATGGCTGCTGCTCCTTCGCCGCGCGTTGTTCAGCGGAGAGTGAACCACCTACTAGCATCTGACCACGATAGGGAGCCTGCCGAGCGCTAGCGTTCGACTGCTCGGCAGGCAAATCCAAATCTAATTGCAGCAGCGAGCGGCCACTCTCCTGCACGACGCGAAAGTTCACTTGTGTGCCTGGCCGCAGATAAAAGCTGTCAGCAGAGGCCCAAGCATCGCCGTTGTGTTTCATCCGCTGCAAGCGATTGTCTCGCAGTTCGTACCTCATATGCAGGCCTTGCTGATTCGTCAGCGTGCATTGGGTCGGAGACGCCAATTTCACGGCAGTCGCTACGTGTGCATCATTGCGCAAGACGGTATCCAGCCGTGCGTATTCCGTTCGCTGGCGCGCCCTCAGCAGGGTTTGCCGCTGCCCTTTCACCAGTGAAGACAGGAGCATCGTCAGGAGCGCCGTGAGCACAGTGACGATTGTGAGTACGACGAGCAATTCGACGAGTGTAAAACCAAGTCGACGAGCATGCTGCTTCATGGCTGCTCCTTCGAATTGCTGTTCGGACGATGCTTCCAAGCCGTCAGCACGACGGGCGCTTGCCAATTGCCGGCTGGATCGCGCCAGTCCATTTGCACGCGAATTTGCCGCGCGCCATCTTCAACGGCAGCCACCTCGGTCTGCATGCGGGCGCTCTTCAAGAGCAGCCGCACATCTTCGGGCAGTTCGTCGTCGGTGTTCGCCACCGGCAACTCATCCCACGCACGGGCCTGCAGTTGTTCCAGTCGATTGGCCACCGCGCGAAGCGCAGCTTGGCGCGCATCGGCCGACCGTTCCTGCCGGGCGACGAGGTTCAGCAGTTCGGCCAGGACGATTCCCAACACAAGGAACATCGCGCAGGCAATGCCCATTTCCAGCAGCGTGAAGCCGCGGCGGCGACGATGGTTGGTTGTAACACGCAACATCAGGCCAGTCCTTGAATGAGCGCGTTGAGGGGAATCATCAGAGCAATCGCCACGAACGCGACGATGGCGCCGAAGATCAACAGCAGTACGGGATACAAAAACTGATGCAACAACATCAGCCGATAGGTGAGCCGGCGCATCATGGCTTCGCCCATTTCATCGAGCGCCCACGGCAGATTGCCTGCCCGTTCCGCCGCACCGAGCACCGCAGCTTCCGCCGAACCGAGCAGCCATTGCTGCCGCAGCGCGAGTTTCCAATCACGGCCTCGTTCGACATCCAGGGCCGCCAACGTCAACCGCCGGCGAACACTGGCGCGGGGATAAACATTGGCCAGCAGCACCAGCGCTTGCGGCAGCGGCACGCGTTGAGTCAGCAACAGCGACAAGCTGCGGAGCACCAGGCTCGCGTCGTACCGCCAAAATATAAAACGCAGACCAAACCCCAGGTCCATCAGTCGCCGCACATCCGGGACATGGGCATAACGCAGGCTGGCCTGCGTGCCGACGACCACCGGGAAGTCGTACCAACCGGTGTAATAGAGCGGGCCGAAAAAAAGTGCGATAGAACTGGCGATGGTCATCGGTGTGAGGTACATCCAGCCGCCACGCACGCACCATTTCGAAACGTTGATCAAGGTTTGCGTCGGCGCGGGCAAGCGAAGTCCGAACTCTTCAAACATTTTCTGAAACACCGGCACGATCTTGATCATCGTGAACGTCAACACGAACAACAGCATGAAGAACACCGCGCACAGATACAGCAGCCGGTTGATGATGGTGCGGAACGACGCATCGGTGTCGCTTCCCCATTGCAACTGCGAACGGAGAGCGATGCCGCGGGCAGTGAGCACGTCGCTCAGGTTCACGGCCAAGCGCAGCGGCGTTGCTAAGCGCAGGCGGCAGCCGCGCGTGGCCGCCGAGAGCGACGCGCCGCCTTCGATTTGTTCAGCGAGGTACTGCGCGCGAACGCCGGTATCGCCGGGGTTTTCCTGCGCATAAGCCCGCGCGGTGTCGGGGAGCGGAATTCTTTTTTCCGCGGCAAAGGCCAAGGTGTTCAGCAGCGCGTGATGTTCGCTGCGGCGAAAGCGATCGACGAGCATCAGCAGCGCCACAATAAACAGTGGCTGAAAGAAAATGCTGAACCAGAGCAGCGAGCCGATCGCGGTCCCCAGCAACGCCAGGACAATCATCACCCAGGCGGCCATCGATAAGGTAAGTCGACCGAGGTTTGAACTGAGGACCTGCTTGCGATAGAAAATCCGCGTCGCCATCAGCAGGGCAATGCCGGGCACGACGAGGATAATCCAAGCGAGGGGTCCAAGCGATTCCACTAGGTTAAACCTCGAATGAGCGTGACGACGGGCACGACATAGCCGGTGACCATCATGGAATAGATCGCAATTACCAGCAGAAAGATGACAACCGGCGCGAGCTGCATGATGATAGCGGCTTGCGCCTGCAGCCTGCTTTCGAGCAATTCTGCCGCGGTGGCGAGCGACTCGACGAGCGTGCCGGTCCGCTCACCACTGCGGATGAGCGGGAACGTCGACGCCGGCAACTCCGGCAGCGCTTGCATGGCCCGCGCGAGTTCGGAACCTTGTTCCACGCGCACGGCCAGCTGTTGACAGTGCTTGCCGAGGGCCGCATCGGAAATTCCTGTGCCCGCGAGTTGCAGAGCCATTGGCAGCGGGATCCGGCGATCGAGCAAGATGGCCAGCACGCGATACAATTCGCTGCTGCCGCTCCAATGCCACAGCGGCCCGATTAGCGGCACAGCCGTCATGAATTGTGACCATACGCTGCGGCCGCCTAGGAGCCGCACGAGCAGCAACAGCACCGCGACAAAGCCAAAAATCATGAGCGACAACGGCGCACCGTGCTGCGTGAAAAGATAGATGGCTCGCACATGATCGGGCAATTTGATGCCGAACTCTTCGAGCATCTTCTGCAGATCGATCATCAGATGCAGCGACAGAAACACAAACAGCGCATAGGCTCCGGCCAGCGTCGCCAGCGGATATGTCAACGCGGCGAGCACATTCTTCCAATGCGCATGAGCCCGCTCGCGCGCAAACAGCCATTCGGCGATTGCCAGCGAAGGTTGGCCCGTGGCGAGCGACGCCCGCAGCAAACCAGAGAGATGCGGCGGCAGCGGCGAGCTGTTCTCCAGAATCTGCGCGAGCGGTTCACCACGCGCGACACGTTCGGCCAGCGCTCGCAAGGCCCGCGCGGTGCGCCGATCATGCGTGCCGTCGGCAGCGGCCAGCAGAGCCTCGCTGAGTGGCGCGCCGATCTGGGCGGCCTGCGTGATTTCACGAGCAAGCGCCGCCGAATGTTCATCGGCGTGTGAAGTGAAGTTCGGCGAAGTCATGGTTGCAACTCCGCCATTTTTTGCATCAGCGCGATCCACGGGCCGAGCATGACAAGCATGTGAACCGTCACCAGGCCGCCGCCGAACGCCAGCGTAAGGATCGCGGGGACCCAAGTACCCAGCCATACGCCGCGGCGGCGAACTTCGTCGTGATAGTTCGCGGCCATCTGGCGCAAGTTGCCGCTGAGCGCGCCGCCGTTGCGGCTGTCGAGCAAGATGCAGGCTAACAACGGTGGAAAGGGGCGCGGCGGCCTCGCAATTTGGCCCCGTTCGAGTTGCTCGGCAAATTCGAGTGTCGCGCGCGAAAGTGGCCGCGACGTCAGCGTGCCACCGATCAACCGCAACGCTTCGGCCAACGGCAAACCATGTTCGAGCAAGATTGCCAGCTGTTCGCAGAGCGCTGCGTTCTGCCCCGCGCGGCGCATCCGGCCGATGCCGCGAACAATGCCGAGCGTGGGAACATCGAGCAGCGACCATTCGCCCATGCCGCTCGCCGAACGAAACCACGACCAAAGGATGATTCCCACAAACAAACCCGGCAGCACCCAATTCCATACGGGCATCGTCTGCGTCAGCCAAACAACGATCGGCCGCGCCCAACGGATGTTAACCTCCCACTCATCAGCCATGGCTAGATAAACGGGAGCCAGTTTGCGCAGCCAAAAGGTAAACAGCACATACGTGAGCGAAACGACTAACAGCGGATTGACGGTGGCCAACACAATTTGCCGCCGCAGTTCGCCGGTCTTGCGAGCCAGCTGCATCATTCCTTGCAGAATGCCGGGAAGATTTCCCGCTCGCAGCCCCGCCGCAATGAGTGCTTGATAGCCGGGTGGAAACTGAGCGCCCGCACGAGCCACAACTTGATCGAGCGACATGCCCGCGGCGAGCTCACTACCCATTTCGCGCGACACGCGTCCCAACCGCCCCGGCAAGTCGCGACCGAGCGCCGCGAGCCCTTGATCGAGCGGCACGCCCGAGCGCGCGAGCGCGGCGATCTCTTCGCTGAGCGCAATCAACTGCTCCAGCGACAAAGGCTGCTTCGCGGTGAGGTTCGCCGTCGCCATGAATGATGGAGAGGATTACAAGAAAAGAGTTCGATGAGCGGCTGTAAGTTTATCCGCAGCCACGGGAAATTGTTAGTAACTAATATCGATAGATGCCGTAAATCAAAGAGCCTCGCCTGTTGGGAAACCGCTCTCCCTTCCGCAGGGCACGCCGGGCTACAATAAACGCATGAACAAAGCCACCACTTCTTCGCGAGTTGCGGACCGCGCGCCGCCTCTCATTACACTCAGCTGGTCGAAGGTCATCGGCGGGCTGGTGTTGATCATCGCGCTGGTGATTCTCTTCAAGGGCGAAGATATTCAGCTCGCCTGGTCGCAGCGTCAGGTCGGCCCATTCAAAGCGGCCGGCAATCCGCTGAACAGCGAACGGGCCTTTGGTTATCTAAAGGAAGTGTGTGATATCGGCCCGCGAGTGTCGGCGACGCCGGGGATGTTGAAGCAGCAAGAACTGATTAAGGCTCATTTCGAAAAGCTCGGCGCGAAGGTCTCGCTGCAGGAGTTCGACGCTCGCCATCCGCAAACAGGCGCGACGGTGAAGCTAGCCAACCAGATCGTCGAATGGCATCCTGAGAAAAAGGACCGCATCCTGCTCTGCTGCCATTACGATACGCGGCCTTTTCCGGATCGCGATCCCGATCCAGCCCGCCGCCGCGCTCCGTTCATCGGCGCCAACGACGGCGGCAGCGGTGTGGCCCTGCTGATGGAGCTTGGCAATCACATGGCCGCGCTGCGCTGCAAATATGGCGTCGACTTTATCTTCTTCGATGGCGAAGAGCTCATTTACGATGATGAGATTCGCAAGGATCCGTACTTTCTCGGCAGTGAGCATTTTGCCCGCGAATATGCGTCGCATCCGCCTGCATACAAATACAAATGGGGCGTGCTGTTCGACATGATCGGCGACAAGCACTTGCTGCTCTATCGTGAAGTGAACAGCATGGCCTGGCCCGATACGCGGCCGCTGGTCCTTGATATCTGGAAGACCGCCGGCTCGCTGGGCGTGCGCGAGTTTGTGAACGTCACACGGCATGAGATCCGCGACGATCATCTCGCACTGCGGAACATCGGCAAGATTCCGACTTGTGACTTGATTGACTTCGAATATCCCACCGCTCGCGGGCCCAACTTTTGGCACACCACGCAAGACATTCCCGCCAATTGCTCCGGCGAATCGATCTGCAAAGTGGGTTATGTTATTCACACGTGGCTGCAGCAGGTGAAGTGAGTTTTTGTGCCTCCATTGCCACCAAATAGCCATTGCATGCGGCGAGCGCTGTCGCTGGCAGAAAAAGGGCGCGGCTTCGTCGAACCGAATCCCATGGTCGGCTGCGTGGTCGCGCGCGGTGACGAAATCGTCGGCGAAGGGTTTCACGAAGTCTTTGGCGGCCCGCATGCTGAAGTGCAGGCGCTGCGCGACGCCGGCACGAAAGCCCGCGGCAGCACACTCTATGTCACGCTCGAACCCTGCTGCCATCAGGGGAAAACGCCGCCTTGTTCGCAAGCGGTGATTGCGGCTGGTGTAAAGCGAGTCGTCGCGGCGATGCGTGATCCATTTCCCCAAGTCGCGGGCGGCGGATTTGCAGACTTGGAAGCGGCGGGCATTGAGGTCGTCTCCGGCGTTTTGCAAGCTGAGGCCGAAGAACTCAACGCGCCTTACTTAAAACTGATTCACACCGGCCGCCCATGGGTGATTGCCAAATGGGCGATGACGGTCGACGGCAAAATTGCGACGAGCAATGGCGAGAGCAAGTGGATCTCGGGCCTTGAATCGCGCGAAATCGTGCAGCAATTGCGCTCGCGCATGGATGCGATCGTCGTTGGCCGTCGCACGGCTGAACTCGACGATCCCTTTCTGACGGCACGTTTGCCCGAAGGTCAACAACCGGCGCGACTCGCCACACGCATTGTCATCGATTCATCTGCAAGTCTTTCGCTCAGCGGTCAACTCATCCGTACCGCGCGCGAAGTACCACTGCTCATCGCGGCTGGCTCTGAAGCCCCAGCGAGTCACATTCTGCAATTGACTGCCGCGGGCGTTGAAGTCATGCAACTGCCAGGCTCATCTCACCAGGAGCGATTGTTGCAACTGCTCGACGAACTCGGCCGCCGGAGAGTGACGAATATCTTGGTCGAAGGCGGCAGCCAACTACTGGGGAGTCTGTTCGACGCTGGCCAGGTGGACGAAGTCCATTGCTTCATCGCCCCCAAGATTTTCGGCGGCAGTAACGCTACAAGCCCGATCGGCGGACAAGGAATCTCTGCTCCGTCAGCAGCCCTGCAGTTGATCCAGCCGGTTCGCCGCACCGTCGGCGAAGATATCTATATACACGGGCGATTGCAAAAGCAGGCCGCACCATCTTCAAGACCCGCAGTGTGATTTGCTCAGGGTGAAGCGGCGGGCATGTCTTGCTGCAACGGTGGCAGGCTCGCGATGAATTGATCGAGCGCTGCACGATACTCCTCGGGCAAAGGATCGTTATGTTTGCCGCCGAAGTTGGTGATCATTTTCTTTGGCCCCGGGGCAGCGTCGAAAAGTTTCTTCCCCTGGGCAAACGGCACCACTTCGTCCGCATCGCCATGAGCCAGCAACAAGGGCCCGTGATAATTCTTGATCTTGGCGAGCGAATCCATCTTTGAGCTCAACAGCCAGCGCATGGGCAGCCAACTGACGTGATGCTGGGCGACATCCGGAATCGAAGTAAAGGTGCCCGCGACGACCAATCCGCGGCAGCCATCGTTGGCGGCCAGATCGATGGCCACACCGCCGCCGAGCGATTGTCCCATGAGCATGATGTCGGCTTCGGCGACTCCTTCTTTGTGTGCCAACCAAGCGCGGGCCGCTCGCGCGTCTTGCAGCACACCTTGTTCCGACGGCGTCCCCTCGCTGCGGCCGTAACCGCGATAGTCCAGCGCTAAAGCCGACACTTCATGACGGCGGTTCAAAACGCGGAGCGATTCGGCCATCAACGTCACATTGCCGGCGTTGCCATGCAGCACCAGAGCGTGAGCCTTCGGCTGCGGATGGCGCACGTACCAGCCATGCAACTTGGTGCCGTCCGCTGCGGCAAACGAAGCATCTTGCACCAGGACGGTAGTTTGCTCCCATTCGCCCGCGGGATATTTGTCCGGCTGAAAGACCGAAGTTCGCTCCCAGCGCGCGATTGGGTTGAGTGAACTGCAGCCGGTTCCGACCAATAATCCCGTGCAGAACAACACAAACCATGCGAAGAGTGGCAAGAATTGGTATCTCATTCGCAGACATTTGCTCGGCAGGTAAATTTCCAGGCCCTGTGATGGGTCGCGGACGGTAGCAATTATGCGGCAGGCGGTCAATTGCGGCCGCCGAGGCTTTTGCTAGCAGATGTTTAACAATTTGCGCAAAACGCCTGGAAAATAGAAGATATGCACGCCAGCCGTTCACCGCAATTCGCATCAAGATTGCTTGACATGATCTCGACGCCCATTAGGCTAATTGGTTGCTGTACCTGCTTGCGTCCCCGCTTGAACACTCGCCAACGAATGTGCGCGGTTGCACTGGTTCGGACTTGGGTTGCTCACTCGGCGCCTCCGCCACGGAATTGTGCTCGCACCCCGCCTCCCTCTCCCGCTTCCCATGTTGACAATTCCCCTCTCTGCCCGGCTGGTCCGGTGGCTGTTGTCGTGCGCTTGCATCGCACCCATGTTCTGCTGCGCTGGGAGCCTGGCTCGTGCAGAAGATTGGCCCTTCACGCCGCTTACTTCGCCGGCGGTCCCGCGCGAAGCGACGCACGAGGAAGCCGATGTGGGCATCGATAGCTTTGTGCTTGCCGAGCAGCTAAAAAAAGGTATCGACCTCGCTCCCGCTGCGGATCGGCTCACGCTGATTCGGCGGGTGACGTTTGATTTGACCGGCCTGCTGCCAACTCCGGAAGAGTGCGACGACTTTCTGGGGAACCAGGCTCCCGATGCTTACGAACAATTGGTCGATCGTCTTTTAAACAGCCCCAACTTTGGTGAGCGTTGGGCTCAGCACTGGCTCGATGTGGTGCGCTACGCCGATACCGACGGTTTCAAGCTCGATCGTACGCGCTTCAATGCTTTTCGCTATCGCGACTATGTCATCCGCGCGTTCAACAATGACTTGCCCTATGATCAGTTCCTACAACAGCAACTTGCTGGCGATGAGCTCGCTCCGCAGAATCCCGACGCCTTAATTGCGACTGGATTTTTACGACTGCCGCCCGAAGAGATCAACGGCAGCGACTATCGGCAAATTCGACAAGAGATGCTCGATGACATTACGGATGTCGTTGGCCAAAGTTTTCTCGGCCTGACGGTGGGGTGTGCCCGCTGCCACGATCATAAGTTCGATCCCATTTCGCAGCGCGAATACTTTCAGCTGCAAGCGTTCTTCGCGCCTCTTGTGCAGCAGGAGTCCCAGTTGGTTCCGGATGGCAGCGAACAAGATCGGCAGTACGAGCTTCGTCTCGATCAATGGGAAGACGCCACCGAAAAGTTGCGGCAGAAAATGGATGCCATGACGGATCCATTTCGCCCGGTGGTGTTTGACGAACTCGTCCCGGGCTTCGACGAAGAAACGCAGGCCGCTTTGAAGACGCCCCCTGAGAAGCGAGACCCGCGCGCGTTTCAACTCGCCGCGCTGGCGGGGAAGCAATTGCAACGCAGTTATGTTCGCATGTTCCGTCGGCTGCCGGATGACAAGCGCGCCGAGTACGACGAACTCAGCAAACAGTTGGCGGCCTTCGACAACGTCAAGCCACAGCCGTTGCCGATGGCGATGACTGCCGCCGATGTTGGTTTGCGGGCTCCGGCCACGCATTGCCTCGACGGCGGCGATTACAAAAAGCCGGGCGAAGAAGTGCAACCGGGCTTTCTCGCGGTCCTCTCGAAAGAACAGCCGCACATCACGCCGCCGGCCGACCGGCCGAACAGCACGGGCCGCCGCGCGGCGCTCGCTCGTTGGCTCACGCAGCCCCATCATCCGCTCACCGCGCGGGTCATGGTCAACCGGTTGTGGCAGAATTATTTTGGCAATGGCATTGTCGGCACGCCGAACAACTTCGGCGTGATGGGCGATTCGGCCCGCAATCCGCAACTCCTCGATCACCTGGCCACGATGCTGGTAACCGAAGGTTGGCAGCTGAAAGAGATCCATCGGCAGATTGTTTCGTCGCATGTTTATCGGCAATCATCGATCGCCGAGCAGAACAGTCATTTTGAACGGGCCGAGAGCATCGACCCCGACAATGATTTACTTTGGCATGCTCCGCTCCGTCGCCGCGATGCCGAGTCGCTCCGCGATGCTGCCCTGATCGCCGCCGAAGATGCCAGCCCACAGATGTACGGCCCAGCTGTGCAACCCGAATTGCCCGAAGCATTGCATGGCGATCGTTATGCCTGGCAGCCGACGCCGCAAGCCAGCGCTCATGTCCGCCGCAGCGTCTATTTGTTTGTTAAACGCAATTTGCAGTATCCCTTGTTCGCCGCCTTTGATCACCCGAACCGCGTCACACCCTGTGCCGCGCGGCCGACAACCATCGGCGCACCGCAAGCGTTGTTGCTGCTCAACGGCGAGTTCCTGCGCACCACTTCGCGTCGTATGGCCGGTGACTTGCTCGTCGAAACGAAAGGCATGCCAATCGAAATTGTGCAACAAGCTTACGATCGCGTGTTCAATCGCTCGCCCGAACCAGCCGAACTACAAGCCTCGCTGACTTTCCTCCGCGAACAAGCGCAGCGCATTTCGCAGAGTGGCAGCCCTCCGGACAAAGCGCTGCCCGAACCGCTGCCCACCAGTTTTCCGCCGGCCCAAGCGGCAGCGATTGTCGATTTTTGCCAGGCCCTGATGAACTCTGCTGAATTTGTGTACGTGGATTAATGAATTCATTGTTCGCCACATCGCGTCGCGATTTTCTCCGCCAGGCTGGTGGCGGGTTGGGTGCACTCGCACTCGCTTCGCTGCTGTCTCAAGATGCCGGCGCTGCGCGCGGCAAGACAATTCATTCGCTCGCGCCGAAGAAGCCGCATCACCCGATCAAAGCAAAGAGCGTGATTTGGCTCTTCATGGATGGTGGGCCCAGTGGCCTCGACATGTTCGATCCCAAGCCGGAGCTGCAGAAGTTTGCCGGCAAGCCGCTCCCCCCATCGTTCAAAAAGCCGCAGACGGCGATGGGCGTCACCGCCAACACGCCGCTGCTCGCGTCGACTCGCAAGTTCAAACAATACGGCGACAGCGGACACTGGATCAGTGACCTATACCCCGAACTCACTCGCCACGCCGACGACCTCTGCATGCTGCATGGCTGTCAGTCCGAAGGGCTCACGCATGTGAATGCCGTCTGTCAAATGAACACCTGCAGCCAAATTGCGGGGCGGCCGTCGCTCGGTTCGTGGGCTATGTATGGCCTTGGCAGTGAGAACGCCGATCTGCCCGGCTTCGTGGTGCTGACCGATTACGCGACCGATCCACCGGGCGGCAATCAGAATTGGAACAGCGGCTTTATGCCGGCGACGTATCAAGGGACTCGGCTGGCAACCGGAAAAACGCCAATTCTGTACGCGGAAGCTCCCGCCGGTGTGAGTGACGTGCAGCAGCGGGCCAAGATTGATTTCATCAACGGCCTCAGCAAACGCTACGCCGAGAAGCGCCGCGGCGATGACCGACTCGATGCCCACATCGCTTCGTATGAACTAGCCTTCCGCATGCAATCGAGCGCACCAGAAGTGGCTGATCTTTCCGAAGAGACGGCCGCCACGCTGGCGATGTACGGCATGGAGAACGAAACGACGCAGCGCAATGCTCGCAACTGCTTGCTCGCGCGGCGGCTCGTCGAACGCGGCGTGCGGTTCGTGCAATGCTACATGGGCTCCGGGACGCAGTGGGATGCCCACGCCAATCTCGATTCGAACCACGAAGCTAATTGCGCTGAGACCGACAAGCCGATCGCGGCGCTCCTTACCGATCTGAAACGCCGCGGTCTGCTCGACAGCACTCTCGTAGTCTGGGGCGGCGAATTCGGCCGCACGCCAATGAGCGAAAGTGGCAACGGCCGCGACCACAATCCGTTCGGTTTCACCACTTGGATGGCTGGCGGCGGCGTAAAGCCCGGTTTCCGCTTCGGCTCGACCGACGAGATCGGCCTCTGGGCGACCGATGGCTTTGCTCACGTGCGCGACCTGCACACCACGATCTTGCATCTGATGGGCATCAACGAAGAGGCGCTCACCTTCCTGCACGACGGCCGCGATGAACGAGCGAGTGTCATCGGCGGCAAGGTGCTGAAAGAGGTTTTGCTCTAGATATTCTTGGCAGCGAGAATCGCAGGCCTTGGCAATTGGCGCGCGGATCGATTGAGGCCCGTGCCAATCCTTGTCATAGCCACAAGACATCATTGCAAAACGGTCTTGTGGCTCTAATAATGGGCGGGTCTCAGTTTAACTAGGAGTCCGCTTATGAAACTACGTATCGCAGTTTTGCTTGCACTAGTTGTAATTGCAGTATTTTCCCTGCAGTGGGCAATGGCCTTTCAGTCTGATGCCGATTCAGAACGGATCGCAATCGACAAAGTTGATGGATACGCTCCCAAGGAAGGGCAAAAGGGAATCCAGATTCTATGCAAGCCTGCAACCAGCATTGGCGATGGCGAGAAGGATGTTGAAGTCGATTTAATTTTTGACAACGCTTCTTTCGTAGCAGATTATGAGATTGTTGATGCTGCAGTCTTTGTGAAGCCGGATGTGCTCGATGATCCGGCCGTTCAACCTTATTTGAACGCAAATCCACCCAAAGACGTTACGGCCCGCTTCCTATTTCCAAAAGGAAGCAAGTACCGAGATCGTTTCTACGCTTTTTATATGAAACCCCGTAATTTTGATATTAGCATCGACAACGCGCTGTCGGTCTTCTCGAAAGGTGAAAGACCAATCGAAATTCGAGCTCTCCGCTCCAAGTTTAAACCACAGAAGTAGTTGAACAAAAAGGGAGATAGAATGTCCAGTCAACACACAAACCGGACGCTCGTCAGTGGCATTGCGGCAATTGTCGCAGTTATTGCGGCGACTCTAGCACTTGCAGCAAATGCGGACGAGGCTAATGTAAAGGTTTTGGGCAAAGCAAAGCTCGACCCAATCGATGGTGCCGCAGTACAAGTTGCCAAGGAAGACGGAGACATTATTGCCGCGGACGAAACGGGCAAAGACGGGTGCGTTCTATTTAAAGGGCTCAGGCCAACAGAAACCTACACATTCCGAGTCAACAAGACCGGCTATCGTAGGACGTATGTAGCTTCAAAGCCTGACGATCCCGTGAAGATTGAATTGGTGAAGAAGTACGGTCCATAACCTATCAAAAGTCAGCAAATGACTGCCACAGATCTGGAAGCAAGCAGTGCAGCAACTCAAGGTGGATGCCTCGCTACCGCCATTTCTACCGTGGTCGCTGTCTGTACGGCGTTGATCGCATACCATCAGGTACAGATCTCCGAAACGCAGTCGAAGATAATGCAGCGACAAACGGAAATTATGAGGCGGCAGATAGACGTCGCCGAGGCCGCACCGCTCGCGGAGCGAATCAGTGATTTTCAACTGCGGCTGGCAAAGCTCGGCGAAGGTGAAGTCGTCTCTGAGTCGTTTGAAACGGAAATTGTCGAATGGTCGCAAAGTGCAACTCCCTATTCGATTGACTCAGTTTCGAACCGGCCGATAAGCCGTGAGCGCGGCCGCCTGCTAATCTCATTGGCCAATGCCAAGTGCGACGTCGCTAGCGCAATCGCCGAGAGTAATTTTACTTACGCCAATCTTCGCGGCGCTCGATTCAAATCAGAACGCCCTCAACTCGTTGAGGCGTATCTTGAACATGCGGTTCTCGATAAGGCGGTGCTTACTAACGCCAATCTGACCTCCTCCGATCTAACCGGTGCTTCACTGATCGGTGCATTTTTGGATGGCGCGAATTTGACTGATGCAGTTTTAGCCGGCGCAAATCTTCAGGACGCCGATTTGCGCGGTGCAGTCCTCAATGATACCGACTTGCTTAACGCTAATCTGAGCGGCGTTCGAGTTGATCGCAAAGATTGGCTTGATTTTGTCGCATCCCCAGAGATTGGTGCAAATCTGAACAGAGACAAGTGGCGCGTCAACGTGCTTGCACCGGATCGATTCGAAATCCGAAAGAGCGGAAGCTGGTAATACGGCCTGCGTACGCGAATTTCTGACTGGCTCGACGAAATTCGCTTACCGATACATGCCACCCGTGCCGCCGAAGCGGCGGCCGGCGCCGCCGCTGAAG
>CAYMWL010000089.1:0-27510 GCA_964394305.1 uncultured Pirellulaceae bacterium | reverse complement strand
ACGCCCACCTCGACCATCAAACTGCCCCATCACTCACCAGAGCGTGAACGGCTACGTTGTCGCCAATCAAAATATTGGGTGAGTCCGCAGGCCGCCGATAGTTGGGCTCGCCCTTCGAAGGGATGAAGTTGTTGAAACCAACTTGCCCGCAAAAATGCTGCACTGGCTGAATGTTCCACGACTCTTCTTTCCAGCCCTGGTCGATTAACGTGATGTCAGCGATTAGCTGTTCGCCAGCGGGTGTGACGTAGGGATGCTCCTGTTGCGCAGAATACCAAGCGAACAGACCTTCGAGGATCAACAACTCGCAATCCGCGGCTTTGCGGTTCTCTGTCAGAAACGGAAAAAAAGTCGTAATCGATGATCGAGCCAGCGCCCTGTTCGTTCCATGCAATTGCAACCCAGTGGAGCCCGAGCTTCTGTACGTCACCACCGACGGTGATGCAGATCGTTTCGTCGGGCGCCTCACGTTTTTCCAGACCACTCAGGCAGTTGTGCTGGATGTGGTAAGCAGTGAGCACCACACGTTGCTGCGATTCATCGGCCGGTGGATCGTTGTCGTACTCGGTCGCAACTGCCTCGGGCCTCAACCGCGCAACCTCTGAATAGTAGTACTCGAGCGCCGAAGCTTCCGCCGGTGTGTGCCGATTGGGATTGGCGACAACAGCGCCGGCATCCATTGTTGCGCGATGTTCTAAGCACCACGCCTAACCACCGATTGAGATTGTTCTGGCTTCCAGCAGCATCGTCCCAAGGCCTGCTGGTGAACCCGAAGGTTAGGTCAACCGCAGTGTTGGCTTCACTTGTTAAAGAGCCGAACGAATTGTAGTCACGGTGGTTGGTGATCGAAACGGTGCTGCCGCTAAGGTCGGCGATGTCGCGGAGCGTGCCCAGGTGGTCGACCGGCGCACGACGAGTGGGCATGTCGGCAGATCCCCCCATTCAGAGCCATCCGACTCTGAAATGGCTGGAGTAGGCGGATAACAACTAACGGCATCGATAGCCGTTATCTCGAGAAACTCAAACGGTCGCTCCAAACAGAGCGCCGACCCCCGCGGTGAGAGCCATGGCGAGGATCCCCCAAAAGGTTACTCGCAGTGCGGCTTTGATGACGGGTGCACCGCCGGCGTAGGCGCCAAATCCGCCCAAGAGCGCGAGGAATAGAATGGACGTGGCTATGACCACGGGGATCAATGCCACTCGGGGAGTGATGAGCACCGTCAGTAAGGGCATGGCCGCACCGACGGCGAACGTGCCCGCCGAGGCGAACGCCGCCTGAACGGGCCTGGCTGTTGTCAGGTCTGAAATGCCGAGCTCGTCACGAGCGTGAGCTATCAACGCATCGTGCGCCATGAGTTGGTTCGCGACCTGCTTTGCCAAGGACGCCTCCAGCCCTCGCTTCACATAGATCGCAGCCAACTCTTCGCGTTCATGCTGATCATCGGTCGCGAGTTCTTTGCGTTCCCTCGCGATATCCGCCTGCTCCGTATCCGCTTGCGAGCTGACCGACACATACTCACCGGCCGCCATCGACATGGCCCCAGCGACCAAACCAGCCACGCCGGTAACCAGAATGTCGCTACTCGCTGAGTTGGCTGCGGCCACTCCGACGACGAGACTCGCCGTCGACACAATCCCATCATTGGCGCCGAGAACCGCCGCACGCAGCCAGCCAATTCGATCGGTGCGGTGCGTTTCTCGGTGCAATGCTCTCATGCGAGTCTCCTGCTAGGAATGATTGTCGCCATCGTAGCATGACGGGGCGACACATCGTGTTCACGCAATCCACTCAACTACGGAAAGCGGCGGTCCGTGCCATTGCGACGGGTATTGAAGTCGACGAGCGAATCAGACAAGTTAGCATAGAAATCGTCATTTCCCTTTGAACCCAGCAGAATATCGAGATCGCCGTCATCGCCTGACACGATCCCGCTCGCCAACCCAGGGGCGTGAGTTGCGTTCCACGAAGTAAGCAAAGCCAGCAGCGCCAGATCATTTGTATCGCCGGCTGTCGAACTCGCACTGTTGGTGGTATCGTTCGCCACGATCAGATCATGGTCGTCCCCGCCGGTGACTAAATCTCCGCCGCGACCACCAATTAGGACGTCGTTTCCATCGGAACCGAGGAGGAGGTCGTTGCCGCTGCCGGCAGTAACGATGTCATCTCCCTCGCCACCATCGAGAATGTCATTTCCGTCGCCGCCATAAATGCGATCGTTCCCATCGCCGGTCGCAACCAGATCGTGTCCCATGCCAGCATGAACATAGTCGTTGCCAGAACCTGAATAGAGTTGATCATTTCCACCGCCACCGTACATCGCGTCGTTGCCGCCCAGGCTGCTAAGGAGATCATCGCCGCCGGTTGGCAGGTTTTGCTGACCCAGTTCGTCACCCCACACGATATTGTTGCCGCCGCTGGCGTTGATCCGGTCGTTGCCGACACCGCCGATGATCGTGTCATCGCCCCAACCTGACGAGATATAGTCGTTGCCGCCACCGGCGTCGATGAAAGTGGGATTGCTCAAACCGTTGATGACAATGTAATCCCGGCCATCGCCGGCGTTGATCGTGATCGTGCCGGTCGACGCCAATGGATACAAGGCCGAGGCGGAGAACCTTCCACTTTGCGTCCGCACCAGGACCTGGCCAGACGGACCGCGGGAAACCGTGAACGAGTCCTCATTGTTCGTTCCGATGATTTCCAGATTGCCCGCCGCAGCAGTAACCAAGGGGCGAACTGATTGAATAGCAATTCGCACCGTGGCGGTATCGGTGCTCGTGCCATCCGATACGCTGAAAGTGAACCGGTCGAGCCCCTTGAGGTCTGAGGTCGGCTGATAGGTGAACTCCCCTGTTATCGTATTGAACGAAGTAACGGTACCAAGTGTTGGCAAGGTCTGGAGACTAAAGGTTAGCGTGGGACCATCTGGATCGCTGACCGAAACAATACCACTCACGGAGGTGTTTATGAACGTCGTGACACTACTGTCGGTTGCATCCGGCGGTGCGTTTGGAGCGGCAACCGTGATCGTAAACGTCTGGGAAGCACTGGCGTTCATTCCACCATTGCTGGTGTCACCATCGTCAGAAATGTTCAGCGTGATCGTGGCTCTGCCGCTGGCATTCGTGGTGGGAGTGTAGGTCAACACCCCTGCCGGAGAGACGGCGGGCTGAACAGCGAACAGGCCTGCATTGGTGTTGGAGGTAACCGAGAACGACAGTGCTTGTCCGGCTTCGTCAGCGGGACCTGCCGAAATTCCAGTCGCCCAGCTATTCACTGTCTGATCGCCAGCGTTGTGCGATACGTTCTGGTTCGGGCCTGCCTTGAAGATCGGCGCATCATTGACGGGCAGGACGCTGATCGTGAAAGTTTGAGCGGAACTGGTGTCGGCGCCACCGCCGTCGTCGGCCGACCGCACGGTGATCGTCGCACTGCCGCTGGCATTCGGCGCAGGTGTGTAGGTCAACGCACCTGTCGGTGAAATCGCCGGTGCGGCGGAGAACAGAGCGGGATTCGTGTTGCCAACGACAGCGAACATTACGGACTGGCTAGCTTCGTCGCTGGGTCCGGCCGAGATCGCAGTCGCCCAGGCGTTGACAGTCTGGGGGCCGGCATCTTCATTGACCGTCAGATTTGAGCCTGCGGTGAATGTCGGCGCGTCGTTCACTGCAGAAACGGTGACTGTAAACAAGGTCGTCGTAGTTCCGTCGTCCGCGTTGCCGAGCAGATTATCCAAGCCGGCATCGCGCACGGTGACAGTAATCGTTGCTATTCCATTCGCATTCGTAACCGGTGCAAAACTGAGGCTGCCCGTCGTTTCCGGCGTGAGGTAGGCTACGCTGGGATCAGGAATGACGGCTGGATCACTGCTGATCGCCGTCACTGTCAGAGCCTGAATCTCTCCACCGGCGGTTACGCCGCTAAAATTCACGGTCCGCAGCTTTGCATCTTCGCTGATGTTGAGGTTGCCAATCGAGTTGATCGTAGGGAGGCTGTTCACCGGCGCCGGCAAGATGGTGATCGTGAATGTCTGCGTCGGGCTCGTATCAACTCCACCGTTCGCCGTGCTGCTGTTGTCCATCACGTTCACTGTGATGGTTGCCGAACCGGCAACACCAGCAGCTGGCGTGTACGTCAGGATGCCATTGTTGGCAATTGCCGGCGCAGTGGAGAACAGGCCCGGATTACTGTTGGCCGTGATGTTGAAGGAGAGCGTCTGCCCCGCTTCATTGGTCGGACCAGCGGAAAGTGCTGTCGCCCAACCGGTTACGGATTGAGCTGGAGAATTAAACGGGACCGTTTGATCCGCTCCAACGGCAAAACTGGGGGCATCGTTGACCGGGTTCACCGTAATGATGAAGGTTTGTGCGGCACTGGTATCAACGCCGCCGTTGGCGGTTCCACCATCGTCATGCAACTGCACCGTTATAGTCGCCGAGCCGAACGCGTTCGGGGCTGGAGTATACGTCAGTGTGCCGTTCGCAGAGATCGTGGGCTGCACGCTGAACAGCGCATTGCTATCGTTGCTGACCAGGAAGCTGACCGACTGACTTGCCTCACTGGTAGGTCCGGGACTAATGGAGGTGGCCCAAGTAGCGATGGTTTGCGGCCCAGCATCCTCAGCGACGCTGACGTTGCCGCCACTAACGAACGAGGGCGCTACGTTGATTACTTCGATACTCGAAACATGGCCGCCAAAGTCATCTTCGTACTCAATTTCGCCTTCTTCCAGATCGTCAAACTCATAGCAATTGCCTGGGATTGGCGTGCCGATCACTACTGGAATGGAACCCAGCACGACATCCGTCCCTGCCCGGACGAACTGCAGATCGAATCGATGGGGAATGCCGTCACCTACAAATTCGACATCAAACGACGCGGTGTTGCCGGCGCCGATGCTGCGGAGTGTGCCGGTGTGATTGATGATCCGAACGCGTGGATCGGATGCTTGCACTTCAATATCAACAGCGACATTGGTCACGGCGTTTTGAATGGCGCTGGTGACGCCATTCGCGACGCTGGTCCCAAAGCCGGACGCGATCTGAAAATAGAACGGATCGCCGGGAGCGATGGGGTCTGCTGTGCCGTTGGCGATGGTGGCCGTTGATTGATTCGTCGCACCTGTAAGCTTGGAGATTGCCTCCAGCCCCTGTCGAGGGTCGATCGTCGCCTGCGGATTCGTGCCCAGACCAATGACGAGCGCGCCCAGGGCATTCAAGCCCGTGATCGTCTGCTGGATGCCAGCGCCGTTGTTAAATGGCGTGGTGGGGCGCGATGTTTGGGTGAATGCCGAGAGGGGCAACGTCAATCCACGCAAACCCGTGACAGAAGTCTCGCCTTGCGGCTGATAGGCAAAGCCCGTATCCGTTGCCAGCAAGATGATCGGCAGCGCACCGGCGCGAAATCCGGCCCCACCTAAACTTCCCGCGGCTGGCATCACGGAGTTGGTCGCGTCGGCCGTGAAGGAAGCAAACGAAGGAACGTCACCGCTGCTGCCTGGATTGAGTTGCGTCGCCGCGAGCCCCGCGACCCCGCTATCAAGGACCGAACCATTGTTGTTCCCATCGAAGCCCCGGCCGGTTACGAGTTGATAGAGCGCTTCGATATCGGTTTCAGGTTGATCGCCGCCGTAACCAGGCGTGGTGCGATTGAGCGCTGCCTGAATGGCGGCGAGGTAGCCGGTTGTGCTCGCCGCCACGATGGGCTGATTGAGAATGAACGGTCGCCCGGTGGCGTACTCCGACGCAAAATTGGCGTATTCTTCCAACCGGCCGACGCCGAAGCCGAGATCAATGCCGGGGAGCGACGTCTGCAAATTGGAGATAATATCCGGAAACGCGGCCCGTACGATCGGGCTATTGTTAACGAAGCTACCGGTGTCATCGAACAGCAAAAACACGTCCACCAGGTTCGTGAGCGCGCCTGTATTCGGAAGTGTCAGACTGACCGGCTGGCGATGGCTCGCACCGATCGCCAGCGACGTCGTGATGCTGAGCGGGTTGACGTTCCCCACGGCAGGATGGCTGACTCCGCTCGGCCACAGAGTGCCGCCCAGCGTCGTTGGCAACGTTTGGGTGTAACCAGCGGAGACAATCTCGCGGACGACGTAAGCGCCCGGTGACAAGTTAGAGAACGAGTAGCTTCCATCGGCCGAAGTTAAGGTGCTGGGTTCGTCTGTATCGTGGATGTCGTCGCGGTCGAGGTCGAGATAGATCGTGACGCCGCCGACTCCCGCTTCGCCAGCGTCGCGCACATGATTGCCGTTGGCGTCATCGAATTTGGTTCCGTGAATCTCATTGGCGCGATAAACCATTGCGAAATCGACACCGGACTGACCAGCAGCCGTGATCGTCACCACATGCTCGCGTTGCCCGGCAGGCGTGGCATTCAAAGCCGCGGGAACTTCCTGCCGAACCGTGTAGTTGCCGCTCGCGAGGTGTGTGAAGCTGTAGGTACCGGCCTCATCGACGCTGGGTGTGTAATACAGGTCGGCTGAAGTCTGAACCTCGGGCTCGCCGGTGTCGCGCGCGGAGTTGTTGTTAAGGTCCAGATAAACTGTGATTCCGCCCAACCCCCGCTCACCTGCGTCGCGAATCTGGTCGCGATCAGAATCCGAGAAAACCACGCCGCGAATGCTGGCGTCCTTGAGTTCCGCCTCACCGAAATCGAGGCCACTGACGGTATCGCCACTACGCAGGGCAATCGTCCGAGAGTTCGAGATCGGCGCCGTTGCCCGCCAGCCGGCAGTGGGCTGCACAAGAATGGTGACGGTTCCAGGTAGGATGCTGGTCAGCGTGTACGCGCCATCCGCGGCCGAGGTGGCCTGGGGTTCACCGGCGGTATACAGCCGATCTGAATTGAGATCTGCAAACACCGTCCAGCCTGCCAGGCCCGGATCGGTAAACTCGCCGGTGGTCGGATTGACGTTTCGAACGCCGTTGGAATTGAGGTCGTTCCAAACGGTGCCACGCAGCGATCCCGGCGTGGCGACTGCGATGTTGTAATTGGCGAAATCCGGAGCCACCGATTCAGCGCCTGAATACACAACAACCGACTCGCTGTCGCTAAACGTGGTCGAGGCCTCCCAGCCGGTCGGTAGCACTTCGATGATCTGATACTCGCCAACTTGCAAATCGGCAAACGTGTAGTTCCCCGCCGCGTCGGTGAGCGTCGTCGGCTCCGTTGCATCGGCGATTCGATTGCGATTCAGATCCAAGTAGATGGTCCAGTTCGCCAGGCCTGGCTCGAGATAAGCGCCCGTAATGGTGCTCACGTCGCGCAGGCCGTTGCGATTCAGATCGTTCCAGACTGTTCCGCGAATCGAACCGTTGAGTGATGTGAAGTTGGCAAAATCATCCGCCACCGAGACCTCACCGCCGTTGACCGCCACGGTTTGCCGGGAATCGAATGTTGGCGAAACGTCCCAACCGCCTAGCAGGACTTCGGTAACTTCGTAATCGCCGGCATCCAAGCTAATGAACGAGTAGCGGCCATTCGCATCGGTTACCGTGGAGATTTCCCCAACGTCCAATGCACGGTTGTTGTTGGCGTCCAAAAAGACAGTCCAGTCAGCCAGTCCTGGTTCGGTGAACTCGCCCGTCGTGGGATTCGTCTCACGGAGACCATTAGCATTGGTGTCATTCCAAATCACGCCTTGGATGGAACCATTTGTTGTGCTGAAGTTGGCAAAGTCCTGTATGACTTGCTGGCGGGCGAAGACGCTCGCGGTCTGCCGAATGTCGAATCGAGAGGGGACATCCCAACCCGCTGGCAGAACTTCAGTCACCTCATAATCGTTTGGCGGTAAGCCGATGAAGGAGTAACTGCCATCCGCCGCGGTGATGGTGGACGGCTCCCCAACCCCTAACGCTCGATCATCATCCAGATCCAAGTAGACGGTCCAACCAGCCAGCCCCGGTTCAGTAAACTCGCCTGACACGGGATCGGTCGCGCGGAGGCTGTCTTGATTAAGGTCGTTCCAGACAGTTCCCACAATGTCGCCGCCGCTGAAATTGAAAAAGTCAGCCTGCGTGCTTCGCCCCTGAGTGACAATCACATCCTGAGTGACCGGAGCGGTTGCCGTCCAACCGCTCTGCACAACCTCGCCGACACGGTAAGTATTGGGAACGAGGCGGTTGATCCGGTAGTCTCCGTCGCCATTCGTAACGGCTGATGGCTCTGGGGTTCCCGCCGCGTCATTATTCAATGTGCCGCTATTGTCCAAGTCGAGATAGACAGTCCAGCCGGCGATGCCGTTTTCGCCGCCGTCGCGCACGCCATTCGAATTGACATCTTCGTAAACCGTACCGCGCACGTCCGTGTTAGCGGTTCCCTGCAATACGTCGGCCACCAGCATGGCGAGCAGCGAACGACCTTCCAGGTTTTCTAATGTCAGAAATCGTCGGCGTTTGTTGCTGCCCGAACCGCTTGTCTTTGAACCGAGGGATGTTTTGCGGCGATTGCCCAGCGACATGGTGGAGGAGGCGGTCATGGTGAGATCCTTGTTCAGCTGTCGAGAAGCGAATTGGATTCATTCGCCGTAAATGAAAGGGGACTAACACTCGACAACCGAAGAATATGGGGAATCACTCTTTAAGAATGCCGGGGTTGTTACTAGGTGAAAGTTTTCCTGCCGGGGTTTCCCCGGCAGCCACTCTGGCAACCCTGGCATAGCGTGGAGATATGACCAGCCTCAGGTCGGTTACACTGAACTGCTTCCGCTGGCCATCCGACGCATTGTTGATCGAAGTCCATGCCTACGCGACAAAACCTCGAACTTGGAAGAATCCAGCCGCTGCGGCTATTCGTGATAATCCTGTTCCTGCTCTTCACGATTGAAGTCTTGGTGATGCTGGTGCTGCCGTATTTGCTGCCTGTCAGCGGAAACAAGCTGGTCGAAGCGCTGATTGACGCTTGTTTGCTCACCGGAGTTCTCGCTCCGCTGCTGTGGTACTTGATTGTCAAGCCGTTGCAAAAGCTCGCAGCGACGCGACAACGACTATTGGCGCTAGCGCTGTCTGCTCAAGAAAGTGAGCGGGGACGAATTGCCCGCGATTTGCACGATAGCCTGGGGCAATCGCTGACCGGCCTGATGATCGGCTTGCGGACCATCGAAGGCACATCGCAGGAAGAGTCCGTGCAACGTCAGGCCCACGAACTGCGCCGCATTGGCAGCGAAATGCACGATGAAGTCCGCCGGCTTGCTCGCGGACTCCGGCCGGCTGTGTTAGATGATCTCGGTTTAGTGCCTGCATTGGAACGCTATGTTCAAGATCTCGCGGCCGCACACCAGATTGAGGCCAAGTTCGAGCGGCATTGCCAGGAGGAAACCAAACTCGCTGATGACGTGCAGACGGCCGTTTATCGCATCGTGCAGGAGGCAGCCACGAATGCAATTCGGCACGGCAAGGCGCGACAGGTGCAAGTCCAGCTGAGTTGCACACCGCGAGAATTGCACATCGCGATTTGTGACGATGGCGCAGGCTTCGACGTCGCCAAAGCATTGCGGTCAAGTCAAGAAAGTAGCCCCTTCGGCATGCTCAGCATTCATGAGCGGGCTAGTCTGCTGGGGGGCGAGGCCACAATTACTTCTCGCCCTGATCACGGCACGCAGGTCCGTGTGCATTTCCCTTTGCAACGGTTGGTGGCAAGTAATGACTAAAATTCGCGTGATGGTGGCCGACGACCACGCCGTGCTCCGCAGCGGCTTGAAACTACTGATCAATTCCCAGTCCGACATGCAGGTCGTGGGCGAAGCGGGAAGTCACGAAGAGGCGCTGCGCAAAGCCCGTGAGTTGAAGCCCGATGTACTAACGCTCGACTTGACGATGCCCGGCGGCACGGGAGTTAATGTGATCGAAACGCTTTCGCGCGAGAGCCCGGCGACTCGGGTGGTCGTGCTCACGATGCACGACGATGCCGCGTATTTTCGCGTGGCGATGGCCGCCGGCGCTTTTGGCTATGTGGTCAAACAATCGGCCGATACCGAACTGCTTGACGCCATTCGCTGCATCGCACGCGGGAAGATCTACACGCAAGTTCAACTCGCCGCAGCGTCCGATAGGCCCGCTGTATCGACCGGCTCAACAAAAGCAGAAACCAACTTGCTCGCCACGCTCAGTGACCGTGAGCGCGAAGTGCTCGTTCTCATCGCGCAAGGGCATACGAACCAGGCCATTGCCGATCGACTCGATCTTAGTGTGAAAACCGTAGAATCGTATCGCGCACGCTTGATGAACAAACTGGGACTCCACAACCGGGCCGAATTAACTCAACTCGCCATTGAAGCGGGCCTTCTCGCCAGTGGTGGAGGTCAGGATTAGGGCGAGGGAAAGTGCGACAATTTCAATGTCAGTGTCGTGTTATGTACTCTAAGAAATTGCCTCCCTGGCCGAGCTTTCTGGATCCTCGCACATTACGGGGTCGGGTTACGCTCGTTCTGAACGGCACTCTGATTGTTCTGCTCGGCCTATTCTTGTACATCGACTTTCAACGCGACTTCGCCGACCGCCTGCGTTTGAAGCGAACGGCACTCGACGAACAAGCGCGCCTGATAGAACCGGGTATCTTCGAGCATTTGGCAATCAGCCGGGATTCCGCGCAAGAATTCCTGAATGCGACCCATCATCGCATGAACGACGTTGAACACAGCCGGCATTGGATCGCTGTTCACACTCCTCAGGAGTGGCTAACGATCGGAGTTCCGGAACCACTCCAAGTCTCCGTTGCTTCATCCCTGGCTAAGGTTTCGCGTGGTGAACTGAAACTTGAGGAAGTGTTCGACGGCGAGTTCCTGGTGGGACATCATTCGGGTTCCGATTTGGAAATCCTTGTGGCGGAAACCTATCAAGAAGTGCGAGCGGGTATTTGGTCAGACTTGCGCCGTCATACCTGGGGAGTCGGACTGATCCTGTTGGTTGGAATCGCCACCTTGAATCTCGTGATGAATGCAGGCTTTCTTGGTCCATTAAACAGCTTGGCAGTTGCTGCCCGCGCTGTTGGGAACGGCGATTTCGGCTCGAAGATTCAGACCGTAGGAATTCGAGAGCTGGATTACTTAGGCGCAGCATTCAACGGCATGAGCGAGCAACTCGCCGAGGTTGAAAAGAACCGGACAACGCAAATGCACACTGCTCGCCTGATTCAGGAACATTTACTTCCCAAATCCGTCTCAGTGGACGGCTTTGAGGTTGCGTACTTGTTTCGGCCGACGGAGGCAATTGGTGGCGATTACTTCGACATTCTGCCCTTGAAAGACGGTGGTTCCATCGTCGCCATCGCAGATGCTTCCGGGCATGGTGTACCCGCTGCACTCGTGGCGGCCATTGTCAAAGTGCTGCTGCTCGATGCCGTAGAACATATCTCGGACCCAGCGGAGATCTTGAGGCTTATCGACAAGCGGATCACCAGTCTCGATATACCCGAGGCTTTCGTGACCATGCAGTTGGTCCGTTTGCTTCCCGGAATTGAAACCATTGACTATGCCAGCGCCGGGCATATTTCGGCCTGGATCATCCAGGACGAAACTCACTGCCTTGCCTTGCCATCCACTGGTCCCATTCTCGGCGCGGGAATCGAAGTAGGTTGGCAAACCGAACGCGTCGCGTTTCAGAACGGGAATCGTTTTCTGCTCTTGACTGATGGAGTGATTGAGGCCTCACTTCCCGAAGGTGATGCCTTTGGTGAAGCAAGGTTGTGCGAGTCGTTGAGAGGGTCCATTTCGGCTGGACCCGACGCAGCTCTGGCACGGCTGCACCAGCAACTCCAAGAGCATATGCACGGTCAGGAGTGTATCGACGATGTCAGTCTCATCCTGGTGGATCCCATTAAGTCAAAATAGGCCGTGATTGCAGCCACGAACAGCCTCTCGCAATGGAAAGAATGAACTTGCCAAATTCATCCGCCACCAGTCCGCACTCGACCGGCGTACCAACTGTCGCGAAAGCTTCGCCGCCGGTCTTTGGGGCCATCGCGACCGCCATTTGTGCAATGCTCGGCGTGGTGGGCGCGGTTTTCCACTCGTTCGATTTTTCCGGCGCGCAAACATGGTCGATTGCGGCCTGTGTCGGCGCCTACCTGGCGGGTGGACTAGGGCCGACCGCCAACGCACTGGCTGCGTTGCGGAAACTCGAACTCAATGTCGATCTGCTGATGATTCTCGCCGCGATCGGAGCGGCCGCGATTGGTGATTGGCTCGAAGGCGTGGTGCTGCTCTTTCTGTTCTCGCTGAGCGGCACGCTCGAAGCTTTTGCGATGTATCGGACGACTCGTTCCATTGAGTCGCTCATTCAATTGCGACCCCGTGAGGCCATGCTAGTTCGACCGGGCGTCGTCGACGTTGAACGCGTCGCCGTGGAATCGCTGCAGATCGGCGATGTGATTCGAGTTCGGCCCGGCGAGCGTTTTGCCGTCGATGGGGTGGTGACCGAGGGAGAGACTTGGGCGGACGAAGCGACATTGACGGGGGAGAGCGAACCAATCCACAAACCGCTCGGAGCGACGGTGTTTTCCGGCACAATCAATGGACAGGGTAGTGTGCTGGTACGAATGACGAAGGCGGTCGCCGACACCACGCTGGAGCGGATCGTCAAGATGGTGCAGGAATCGCAGGCGCAAAAAACGCCGACACAACGCTTCGTCGAATCGTGGCAACAGCCCTATGTTGTCGGCGTCTTGCTTGTTGCGTCGCTGGTCTTCGTTGGGGCCAAGCTCATCCATACTGCCAGTTGGTATGACGCGTTTTATCATGCCATGGTGATGCTCGTCGCCGCTTCGCCTTGTGCGGTGGTGGTCAGTGCGCCCGCGGTATTACTCTCGGCAATTGCCCGCGCCGGTCGGCACGGCGTGCTGTTCAAAGGGGGCGTGCATCTGGAGTCGTTGGGGCAGGTCGACGTGATCGCCTTCGATAAGACCGGGACAGTAACGATCGGCAAGCCGGGTGTAACGGAAATTTGGACTCCGCTGGGTGTCGATGTCGCGCGGTTGCTCTGTCTCGCCGCGACCGTCGAGCAACGTAGCGAGCATCCTTTAGGAGTGCCGGTGGTCGCTGAGGTACGTAAACGCGGCGTGGCTCTTTCGGATTTGCCGCTGGGTGATTTTCACAGCCACACAGGACTCGGTGTGCATGCTCGGATTGATGGAATCTGGGTTGGAGCGGGCCGAGAGGGATTGTTTGAGACGCATGGCATTGCGGTCCCGGCGGTGCTCGCCGAACAAGCGCAGCGCATTCGCGAAGCTGGGCAGACGGCCTTGCTGATCGTGACCGATCAGGAATCGCTCTGCGGTGTCATCGGCGTGGCCGATCAGATTCGTCTGGAAGCGACGGCGACCATGGACGCACTCAAGCGATTGGGGATTCGCAAAATCGTGATTCTGACCGGCGATCATGAGCGCGTCGCCCGTTCCATCGCGACAGCGCTCCATGCCGACGAAGTGCGCGCAGGCCTGATGCCCGATCAAAAGGTCGTCGAACTGCGACGGCTTGCCGAGAATGGCGGACTCGTGGCCATGGTGGGTGACGGCGTTAACGATGCCCCAGCGCTCGCCGCTGCTCGCGTCGGCATTGCGATGGGAGGCGCTGGCACGGACGTCGCGCTGGAAGTGGCCGATGTGGTGCTGATGCGCGATGACTTGCGAGCGTTGCCGCTCGCCGTTTGGATCAGCCACCTGGCCCGCAGGCGCGTTCGCCAGAACATGATCTTCGCGTTTTCGATGATCGCGGTGCTGGTGATTTCGACGTTCTTCGATTTGCCCCTGTGGCTAGGTGTGCTGGGTCATGAAGGGAGCACCGTGATTGTGGTGTTCAACGGCTTGCGGATTCTCTGGGAGAAAACACCTAAATGCGATTGAGCCCACGAGACCGACTAGTCCAACTTGCCACCAGGACCACCCTTGTAGTGGCAATCGGCGCAAGAGTCGGAGAGCGCCGTCAGCGCGGCTCGGGCGCGAACGGCATCGCGTTTGTTTGCATGCAGGGCGAGCCCCTTCACGGCGGCGACATAGCCATCAGCTGCGTCGCGCACGTCTTTATCCTTGGCAGTTGCGAGTGCCTCGCTCATGGCTGCCAGTCGCGGTATTGCCTGATCGATAGTGGCCCAATCGATAGGATTTGCCTGGGATGCTTGCATCGCTTTCTTCCACGGAGACTTCTTTCCTTCGTGCGTTTTCTCCATCAACTCATGCACCTTCTCATCCTCGTCATCCTTGCCACCAAAGGCCAGGTGTTGGCTCATCAGGCTGCAGGCTATGCATCCGAGTAACACACAGGATGTGAGCGACAGAACCATATCCGTTGTGCGGCGCATCCGAATACTCCATGGGAACGAGAGTGGCTATTCGATTGTAGCTACCTTTCAGTCCGGGGATGAATCTCAGCCGAAAGCATTTGCCCTGTTGAAAAATTCATCGTGCGATCAGGGTTTTCCCTCGCATACGACGCACAACTCCCCTTCCTACCATTCAGCGTAGTGAAACGAGTGCGCGGGTGCGGTCGCGACCTTGCAGGCGGATCACTTCTTTTCTTTGGAACCTCTCCGCGACCGGGAACGTTTGACGGCGCTGCCGTCGAAGGAGAATTGCGATGACGTTGGGAAAACGTAAAAACTGGCTCGAACAAACGCGGCTCACGCTGGAATCGCTGGAGTCCCGGAGCCTGCTCTCCGGAGTCCACGGTGCGGCGGGTGCGCACGACGCCGATCATCATCCGGCGATCGTGAGCACAGCAGCAGCCAAATCGACGACGGTGACTGCGAAATCGTCGAGCAGTTCCAATGAAACGCACCTGGTAGCTAACCTGGCTGACGCGGCTGGCGTGAGCAAGGTAACCGGAACTGCCAAGTTCGAGTCGGAAATGAAGAAGGGAGTTGTCGTTCGGTAGCTAAGTGTCGAGGTAAAAGGCGCGACGGCTGGTTCGGTGATCCAAGTTTCGGCGACCGACACGAAGGGAATTGCAAGCGTGCTTGGCACAATCACGGTCAAAGCCGATGGATCGGGGAAGCTCAAGTTGACTGCCAAGGCGCCGGACATTCTGGCGGGTTCGAGCATCTCACTATATACGACCGATTCAGCCGGCGCAGTCACCAGCCTCGCCAGCGGCATCTTTGCCGTTCCATCGAGAGGTTCTGGCTCGGGGCACGATTCGAGCGGCGATCACACCGAAATAAAACTTGCCGCAAGTCTGGTCGACCCGGCTAGCAAGCTCACTGGTTCGGCCTGCTTCGAGAGCGAAACCGAGCATGGTTTGGTCGTCAGTGAGTTGAGCGTGCAGCTCAAGGGGGGAACTCCAGGCGCTGTGATCGACGTCTCGATTTCGGTGGATGGAACTGGCCCTGCGACCTCGATTGGCCGTATCACCATCCGTGCCGACGGCACGGGCAAGCTCAAGTTGAACAAGACTGCGCCGGCAGTCACCGCAACATCGGTTGTTACCCTATCGACGGTTTCAACCGCAACCGATGGATCGGTCACGGTAACGCCCATCACAAATGCAACCTTCGCCGCGACTACAAAGACCAGCCGCTAAGTTGGTCGGATGTCGCGAAATTCGAGGCCCCAGTGCTGGTCACCGGGGCCTTCTTGAATTCGACGCCCGCTCCAGTCCCATGGTCAATTCCAAAGCGGTCGCGAAGATGGCGTCTCACATCGAGCCGCCTGCGCGATAAGGAAGTATTCAGCGATCGCCCAATTCCATGTTCCAAAGACAGCCCCTGCTCGTCGGTCGGTTGGTGGAATGAGACTGGCACGATAAGATCATTTCACTCCTACCCTCTCCAATGCTTCAATCCAGCGGCGCATAATGCTTGGTGTCTCGCTTTTCAATTTGCAGGAGCGTCATCGACTGCCAGAGCGCGTCTTGCTCGTCGAGAAGAGTGCCTTTCCCCGCGATAAAGTCTGCGGCGGATGCGTCAGCTGGAAAGCAAACATCGTGCTGCAGCAACACGGCTAGGCGCCTTGGTCCGGGCAGTTGCCGCACGGTAGCGCTGATCGCTTGCGACTCATTGCTGGTGGTCAGGCGACTTGCCTTCCCATGGCCCCGGTCAACATCGTCTTGCGGGCAATGTTCGATGAATACCTCGTAAAAGCAGCGGTCGAAGCAGGTGCCGCGTTCCTCTGTCACACAAGTGCGGTGATTGGTGAACGTAGGTCCCTTTTGCGAACCATCGAGTGTCGGGAACCTCAGCACGGCGCATTCGAAATCTCGACCCAACTCGTGGTTGCCGCCGACGGACTTTCACGCAGCAGCTTGAGTCGTCAGAGCAGCATGTCAGACAAAGCTGCGGCCGAATCGCACATTGGCATCGGAGCGATCGTAGTCGAGGATGAGGGCTGGCTGAACGAAGCCGGAATAACACCCGGAATCGTGCAGATGGCCGTGGGTCGACAAGGCTACGTCGGACTCGCGAGGTCCACTGCGGGCCAGTTGCATGTGGCGGCTGCGGTTGCTCCTGCGCTGGTCGCTCAGGAATCGACACTCAGTGCTGTTGTCGCCAACATTCTGGCAGAGTCAGGACAGTTCACTTGGGCCGATCGTTCTCGCGTGGCCTGGCCAGACGCCAAATGGAGCGGCACGCCGCGTTTGTCGCACCGCCTGCGCTGTGTCGCGGCGCATGGCATCTTTGTCGTGGGTGATTCCGCTGGGTAAGTCGAGCCCTTCACCGGCGAGGGAATTCACTGGGCGCTGCAATCGGCTGCGAATTTGTCATATTTGCTAGCGGCTGACGGTACTTGGTCAAACGGTCGGGCAGAGCTAGAGTGGCAAAAGCGACACCGGAAGTTTTTGCGCACCCAAACCAAAACGGCTCGCCTGGTCACCACGCTTTTGCGAATGCCAAGACTGACCCGTTGGAGCATTCGAACTTTGAATGCCATACCCCGGGTCGCGGTCTTGTTAGCTTGGCTGATGAACGGCTGTCCGAAGGCTGATCAGGTTTTGATATGACTCTCGGCATCACAGGCCTCGGACTGGCCACGCCGCGACATCAGATTTCTCAGCGGGACGCGTGCGAACTCACCAGCGACTTCTCCTGTGATTCTGCCGAACAACGCGATTTGATGTCGCTCATTTATCGGCACTCGGGCGTGCAAACCCGCGGGAGCGTGTTTGCTGCAGGCAGACACCGGGCCGCTGGCAGAGCGCGAAGTCTTTTTCCCGCCGCGACAACATCCGCTCGATCGCGGACCAGGTACCGCGGCCCGCATGCAGATCTATCAGCGCGAAGCATTGCCGCTGCCGCTGCACGCAGCTCGGCAAGCTCTTAGCGAAGCAGATTGTGCCGCCCGCGACGTGACGCACGTCGTTGCAGCTGCATGCAGCGGCTTTAGCGCGCCGGGAATCGACATCGGCCTTGTGCAGCAATTGAAACTGCGGCCGACTACTAAGCGAACGCTCATCGGGTTCATGGGCTGCCACGGCTGATTCAATGCCTTCGACGTGGCCTCGTCGATTTTGAATGCCGACAACTCCGCGGTCGTGCTGGTGTGTGCGGTCGAACTCTGCAGCCTGCATCACTATTACGGCTGGGATGTGGAAAAGGTCGTCGCCAATGCGCTGTTTGCGGATGGCGCCGGGGCTGCGATCTGCCAGGTCGGTTCCCCCGACGAGCAATTGCGAATCGTGCGGCAAGGCTCGGTGCTGATCGACAATACGTCGGCCGCAATGACCTGGAACATCGGCGATCACGGCTTCGAAATGACCTTGTCGCAAGAGGTACCCGCGATCATCGATCGCCACGCCGGCGAGTGGCTAACGCACTTCCTGGCCCAAGAAGGACTGACGGTGGAAAGCGTCGGCAGTTGGGCGATTCGTCCCGGCGGCCCGCGCATCCTAGACGCCTGTCGCAAGTCGCTGGGGCTGGCTGAAGACAAGTTGACCGCGTGCCGCGATGTTCTTGCCGAGCACGGGAATATGTCCTCGGCAACGATCTTTTTCGTCCTTGATCGCCTGCGTCAGCAACACGCGCCGCGGCCCATTGTGGCTCTGGGTTTTGGCCCTGGCTTGAGTGTGGAAGCCATGGTGATCGACTAGGTTCCCTGCTGGTTCGCGTGCATCAAGCAGCGCGGCGGCGGACTTCGCTCACCGGCAGCGCGGGCACGGCCTCTTCGATCTCGGCGGGCATCTCTGGGGCTTTCGCCAGTCTGCCCCACGGACCAAAGCCAAGCAGGGGATAGCCGGGCACTTGCTGCTGATAGTCCCGGTAGCGATCGCCCAGGTAGAAGTGCAGCCGCTGATCTTTGAGCAGGCTCCCCACGAAGATATAGACCGTCCAAGTGCCGACCAGGATGGCCCGGTCGAGCGTCATCACGGGCGAGAACCAGAGGAGGCCGAGGAAGCTGAGATAAACGGGATGGCGGAAGTAACGAAACGCGCCCGTCGGATTGAAACCGCGGCGCGGCGGTGGCTCGCCTCTAAACCAAGCCAGCCAAGGAGTCCAGCCAGTCTGCCAACCAAAGCCGGTCAATCGAATCACCAGCGACAGAAGCAAGTTGGTCGCCTGGTTGCCCGCCCAGTAGCCGTCGGCCGGCGATTGCAGAAAGAGAAACAGCCGCCAGACGGTGAGGGTGAACAGAGCATGCGTTCCCAGGCCGATGAGAATGCCTCCCCAACGTGTGGTCGCCGTGGCCTGTGGCAGAGCGCTCATCCGTTTCAGCTCGCAACTTTTTCAGCGATCAGGCAACCATACCGCAGCGAACCGCGGGCATAGGCATCGATCATGGATTGAAACTTATCGAGAAAGTCGACCGAGCTCCGATCGACAATCCGAGCCACATGCTGCAACCGCCAGCACTGCACGCGTTCCTGACAAATCTTCCAAGTGCGAGCGACGCGATCGGACCAATCTCCGTAATGGCTCAAACGCAGTCCCGCGGCTGCAAACCAATCGGCATAATCGCCGCGACTGCCGAGCGACGGGCAGAGCATGCCGCGACAAACATCCTCCAGCAGGTGTTGATCCTGCGCGTCGCAAGGATCTTCCTTCGACAGCCAGGCACAGATCGCCACCTTGCCACCGGGCCGCAACCAGGTTGCAGCTTTCGCAAAGAGGGCAGCCTTGTCGAACAAATGCTCGGTGCACTCCACACTCCAGAGCAAGTCGAACGAATCGGCGGCACAACGTCAACTTTTCCGCATCGGCTGCCACGAACTTCGTCCGCGAACGCATGCCATGCCATAGCGCGCCAGCCGTCGCCCACCATCGTTGCACGGGGCTGAGCGTGACGCCGGTGACGCGGCAGCCAAAGTGTTTCGCCAGGTAAATCGAAGAGCCACCCATGCCGCAACCGACATCAAGCACATCGCAACCTGCGGCGGGAATCTGCGCCAGTCGCGCCAACGTTTGCGTCAGCTTCAACTGAGCCGTCTCGGACGATTCATCGCCGGACCACAGGCCATGATGAATGTGCGGCCCCCACAGCACGCGGTAGAAGACCGTGGACAAATCGTAATGCCATTGAATGGATTGTTTGTTAACCGTCTCGATGGAAATCATTGCTCCAGGAACCTTATTTGTTGGCAATCACAAGCTCGCCGTAAACTTTCACTTCGTCCGCCACGCCCACAGCACCAAAGGCTTTGGAAAAGGGCTTGATGCCGTAGTCGGTCTGTTTGAGCAGAAAGCCGGTGCGGACGCGCACGGCATCGCCAACCGGAATGACTTCGCACTTCAACTGCACCGGCCGAGCAACGCCCGCCAGGGTCAACGTTCCTTTGAGCAGATAGTAAGCAACTTTGTCGCCCGGTTGCGGCTGCAGCGACACAGCCGAGTCAATGGTGTAAGTCGCCGTCGCAAAGCGGGCGACATTGTGGGATGTGCGACAATCTGATCCGCAGCCGTCGCGAGGTAATATCCGCCACCCGCGCCGACATCCATCAGGCAGGCGACGACTGGCAGCTTGGTCTTTTCTTTAAAGCGATTTAGATCGCGCCACATGATGTCGCTGGCGGTGACGCTGCCGCCGGGAGTGTTGATCCGCACGACGATGGCTTGAATGCGGCCGTCCTTCGCCACGGCGTCGAGACGTTCGCGAAAAAGAGCGACGGGATTTTCGCCCCACGAGCCCATGCCGGTGGCTTCGGCATTGGTAAGAATGCCGTCGACGTCGATGACCGCGACCAGGCATTCGTTGTTTGCCAAAGCGCGCTGCGACGTCGCCATGGGAATGACAGGCGATTTGCGTGGCGTCGGCGCCAAATCAACGCCGACATTCCCGGAACCAGTCATGACGACAGGCCGGCCGTGACAACCGGCGGCCAGCGCCAAAAAAATTGCGATGGCGGAGATCAACAGTGATTTGATTCCGCGAGTTTTGCATCCGACGAAGCAATCATGCCAGCGGTCTAACAGGCCTGGATTCAAACGAACCGCCAGATTGTTTCAAAATTGGCAAGTTAGGTCGATAGCAATCAAGTGCGTGCAGTTGCAAATGAACGCCAGCATGATCTCGAGCCGGTTGTCTGCTCCGCTCCACACGTGCTGCAGCATTATTTTCCAACGTTCAAGCTGTCTTGCAACAGCAATCCCTCGATCTCTACTTCTGCGATGCGCAGTTCACGCAGCGAGTCCAAGTAGTTCAGGTTTGTTTGCGAGAATGTTCGCTGTGCCATAAGCAAGTACAGAAAAGTGGCCTCTCCTGCCTCGTACATCTTCCGCGTAAGTTCAAGCGACTCTTGCGCCGCCGGGAGGATGGCGGCGCGATACCGATCGACCTGATTACGTGCATTGGCGTAGCGTTCAAACGGCGGCGCGAGACGCGACTGAAGTCCAAGTTCGAGCTTTTGAAGTGCTTGTTCAGCAGCGGCCACTTCGTGTTGGGCCCTTAGGACAGCCCCTTGGTTCCGATTCCAGACCGGAATGGGGACGGAAATATTGACTCCTGCGTCAGTCTTTCCGCCGATTCCGTTATCGATGACGTTGACGAGTCCCTGCAAGGTTACATTCGGGATCGGTTCAACGGAAGCACGATCTAACGCGAATCGAGCGCGACCGATTTCACTCATTGCTGCGGCGATTTCGGGACTGGTGTTTTGCAGGCGAGTTAGCGCCTCATCAGAGTCAATTTCCTTCGGAGCAGCGAAGGCGTCGCCATCAAGTGCTTGTTGCGGCAGCGTGGGATTACCGACGACTGCGCATAGGGTTCGCCAAGCGGCGTCGTGCTTGTTGCGCGCATTGCGAGTGAGAACTTCTGCGTTCTCCACTTCTAGTTGAGCCTGCAATACATCGGCTCGACCGGCCTCCTTCGCCCGAAACAAAGTATCGACCGACTTTGCTCCCTGGCGGCTAATTCTGACCAGATCTTCGGTGACATCGATCTGTCGCTGCGCCAACAACACGTGATAAAAAGACATTCGCACGTCGGTTACAACCCGTTGTTGCTGAACGGCCAATTCTTGCTGGGCACGCGCGATTTCTTGTTCGGCCACAGCCCGGTTCAGTCGCAACTTACCTCCGCGCACGATTTCTTGACTGAACATCACGCCGTGCTGCTCGGCAAGACCTCCGCTGCCGAGCTGCTGACCGTCGTAACCAACCGTGGGATTCGGGAGCAAGCCAACCTGAACCCAGTTACCACTTGCAGCGCCAACCAAGGCGGAAGCCTGTATGATCGCCGGATTCGAGCTCAACGCCATATGCTCCAGGTCTTCCAGTCTAAGCTGTGGTTTGGCAGCCACGGCCGGAGGAAGCTTTTCAGGAGCTGGCGATGGCTCGCCAGGCTGGCGCACTGCAGACACCGGCCGGAAGGTGACAGGCTTCTGGCCATAGGATACGAAGGCCCCAAACAACAGCAGAATCGTGCTGACAATCAGGCTCACGACTCGCCTGGCAACCGCGGCTGTCGCAATTGACTTGTGTGCATATGAAAATCGCATGATCACGCTAATCGATAGTAATTGCATGGTCCGGGGCTCCGATCGGCAAATCGCAGTTCACGCCTGACTCGTTGGTAGAGTTACGAGCCATGCGGAAGTCGCCAATCCGCTTTGAAATTGATTTTTTAAAAATTGTTGCTGCACTTCGTCCCCAACAACCGCCGGTAAGATGGGTGAGGGCAATCAATTTCGCAATACATTCAATCGAAGATAGAGGTCCGTCGAGACTCCTCGCGTTGTGTTTCTGAACCAACTGGGTGAGCCCAAGTAGAGCCGAGGATTTACTTGGCAGAGCCATGAGAAATGGATCGGTCCACCGAGCGCGGTCAAGATTTCTTTGGGGTTAAACCGCGTTGATTTCTCAGTCTGCAGATAAATCGCGTCGGAATCGTGTGTGGGCGGTTCCCCGCAAGATGCTGCTGCCCCCATCTGGAGACCGGGACTATCACCGACCTAGCTGTGAGGCGCAACGCGGAGCCAGGAGAGATGAAAATGTGGTGCTAGCTCGTGATGCGGAATACCGTTCGCGTAGATATTTGCGTGACAATGAGGAACCTCTGCCAGTTTGCCAGCCAGCAGTCCGATGATCACCAGAAGTGAGACGAAAACTCGCGTCATCGATTGTCTCTCCGATGAATACCCTAGTCTCGCAACTTGACAAACGACCGCGATTTAGCCTAGCGTGAGTATAGGGAATGCAAGCAGTTCAGCATTCCGCGGCGAACACTATGACCAAATCACTTTCTCGCGCTCCGAAGAAGACCGGCTTTTGGCGGTGTACTTTGTCGTTGCGCTGCCTGGTCCTGGTGCTGGTCGCATTGCAGGGACCGATCCCGTGGTGCCATTGCCACGGCACCCTTGCTAACTCGCCAGATTCATTCTCCTGGTTGGGTGACCATCTCAGATCGCACCATGTGACGGTATCCCCCTTAGCCAATCATTTTTTCGGTTGGCACTTCCATGTGGATGTGTCGAATTCTTCGGGCGACAATCCAGATCAGCCAGCCGATCAAGATCGGGACCGACTCCCGACCACGAATTCGACTGATGGACTAACGGTGCTATTGGCCGACAACGCCCGCAGCTCCCCCCAGGCCGCCGTGGTCGATGATCGCTCGCACGAGTGCGCTGTTGCGATGCTCGTTGGTTTGCAAAATACGGCGCACTTCTTCGATTCGTTTGCGCCCACTCTTCCGCTCCCGCTGCGCTTCTGCGTATTGCGATCTTGAGAGCACGAGTGCCCGCCGATCCATCCTGTGAGATGGCGGCGCGTTGTGGCACTCGCTGATTAGCCCGTAGCGGCTTGTCGTCGCTAACGAACGCCATCAGCGTTTTGATCATCCGCTGCTCAGTGCGTCTGCTTGGCTTCCCAAGCAACCGTTCGCACGATCCGATGCGACCTTCGCAACCGGCTGGCTAAGGCCGGAATGCAGTTGGCCATCGAAGCATCACTCAACCCATCACTTGAAACCGTGATGTATCGCGTAGGCCTGTGAACGTACTCCTTGGACCATTCACGAATTCAAAGATCATCAAGTTTATGAATACACAACTCTACATCCCGAAACTTTTGATCATTTGCATCCTGACAATCTGCATGTGTGTCGTTTGCACGAACGTTGCATCCGCCGCCAGGCGGAGCCGCGGCCGTAGCAATGCCGCCGCGATGAAGGCTCGCCGTGAGCAAGCCATCAAGGCCGCACAGTCGCAGTACGACTCTGCTCAGAAAGTGCTGGCAGTGGCTCAGTCGAGCGGCAGCGGGGCGACTGCGCGGCTTCAATCGGTACTCGCCGAAATGACAAACGCAGCTTCTGAACTCCGCCAGGCGCGTTCAGAAACTCAAGAGTTGCTAAAGGACCTGGCGGAAATTGAAGACGACATCCTGCTGGAGCAAACTTCTGACTCCTTGTATTCCCGCTCGGCCCAAGAAACACGCGAAACGAAGAATCAGATCGCGGCCATTGAAAAACGCCTCACAGAAGCCCCCGAGTTCTTTCGCAAGCTCGAAGCGATCCGCGCAGCTGAAGGACCGGCCGCCGCCTTTCGCTGGCGTCAATCAATGCTGGCGAATGATCCGCAACTCTCGGCTCTCAAGCTGACGCTGACATCTCAAGTCGACAAACAGGCAAAAATCAAACGCGAATTGTTTCAACACGATTCAGAGTGGAGGAATGCTCACGACTCTTTGCTGCAATCTCAAACGGAAGAGCGCAAAGCAAAGGCTGAGGTGTATGCAAGTGCTCCCGATCGCGCCGAACCGAAACGTGAAATTAAGGATGCACGCCAGGCCGTTGCAGCAGCTCAGTCCGCAATGGCACAAGCCGAGCAAGTTCTGCGCAGTTTGGGCGCCAGTCCGAAAGCATCCAATGTGTCGCAAACAAGCAAATAACAACCCAATTCCGTACTTAAAGCCCTGTTTTGGAAAGTCTTATGCTCACTTACTTCGTCCGCAACCGTACATCCCTGTTTGCCGTATTGGGGATTGTGGCGCTCGCCGTATTCGGCGGGATTCGGTTCTATGCCTTTCGAGCATCTCCTGCGAGTCACGCAGATTCCTCACCGACCGAGTCGCAAGTGGTCAATGTGTCGCACCTGGCCGACTCCGTGGAGCCGAGCACCATCAATTTTCCACGCGACACTTGGGCCGCCGCCTCGCTGCAGTTGCAGTCTGTCGCCCAGGGCCCGCTGGCACAATCTGTTGCGCTAACGGGAAAAGTCGCTTTGAATGAAGACCGCGTTGCTCACATCTCTCCACTTGTCGACGGACGCGTGGACGAAGTCAAGATTCACTTGGGCGACCAGGTGAAGAAAGGAGACTTGCTCGTCGTCGTGCAAAGCACCGAGGTGGGACGATCCATGTTGCAACTCTTTCAGAATCGAATGCAACGGGAATTCGCGGTGACAAAGGACCGCTGGACTCAGACTGTCGCGACCAACACACAAGCGATGATCAAGCTACTACGAAGCGGCGCAAGCATCGAAGAAATTGAGAAGCAACTTACCGACCGACCGATGGGTGACTACCGCGACAAATTGATGACCGCCTATGTCGCACATTACAAGGCCAGTAAGACCATGGAGCGCCTCGCGCCACTTTCCACAGGAGGAACGATCACCGGGAAGCAGATCCTGGAAGCCGAGTCCGAATTGAATGGAACAAGGGCGACACTCCAGTCCTTGCTTGAGCAGTTTCAGCAGGAAACGCAGCAGGCATCTGCACAGTCCAAGCAGTCTCTGAAGGAGTTTGAAACGCAGGTTGCAGTGAACGAGGCTAATCTCAAGATCCTGGGATTCGATGATAAGTCGTTGACTTCCATCGACCCGACGGTGCTCGGCGAGGCCATCTCCCACTATCCGATTCACTCGCCTTTCGATGGAACCATTATCTCTAAAGACGTTGTGCTGCTCGAACGTGTAAGTCCAGAACGACAAATTTTGAGTGTTGCCGACCTGTCAACTGTCTGGATTACAACCGACGTTTACGAAGAGCACTTACCGCTGCTTGACCATCTCGACAATCGAACAATTAAGCTCAGCACGCCAGCCTGGCCTGGCAAGGTCTTCGAAGCGCGGATTTTCTACACGGGCGACTTGGTCCAAGAGTCAACGCGCACGGTCGCAGTGCGTGCGGCTGCCGACAACAAAGAAGGTCTCTTGCGACCCGGCATGTTTGTCAACGTCGAGTTTCCGGCCATCTCGCGGAAGGATGTACTTCAAATTCCGAATACCGCGGTGCAAGAGCACGAAGGCAAATCGTTCGTCTTCGTACATAGCGGTGGCGACACCTTTGAGCGTCGTGACGTAGTTCTTGGACTTCGCAACGCACAAAGCGCTGAAGTTACGGCTGGGCTGAAGCCCGGTGAAGTGATTGCGATTGACGGGGTATTCGCGCTCAAGTCACGCATGCTGGCCGAATTGCTCAGCGAATAGACCGCCCACTGTCTCACAACGCGAGCCCCATTTCAGACAAGTTCGGCCCGCGCAATATCATCCGTGAATCCATAACTCCAAGAGGTCGCTGGCAGTGGTCAATCACATCATTGAATGGTCGCTTGAAAACCGCTTTGTCGTCATGTTACTGGCAATCGTGCTGTTAGGTGTGGGATTCATCTCTGCATCAACATTGCCGCTTGATGCGGTGCCGGACTTAACCAACGTGCAGGTGCAGGTGCTGACAACTTCTCCCGCCCTCGGCCCCGTTGAGGTGGAACAATTCATCACTTTCCCGGTCGAAAACGCGATGAGCGGTCTGCCGCGCGTGAGCGAGATTCGCTCAATCAGCCGGTTTGGGCTTTCCGCTGTGACAGTCGCGTTTGAGGAGGGAACCGACATTTATTGGGCGCGCAATTTGATCAGCGAGCGGCTGCAGCAGGCTCGCGAGAATATACCGCCTGGCATGGGCGATCCGCAAATGGGGCCCATTGCAACGGGGATGAGTGAGATCTATCAGTTTGAAGTGCGCGCCAAAACGGGATATGAGTTTAGCCTGATGGAGTTGAGAACCATACTCGACTGGCAGATTGCTTTTCAGCTGCGGAGTGTTCCCGGCGTGATTGAGGTCAATACCTTTGGTGGCGAACTCAAAACGTACGAAGTACAGGTCAATCCGGACAAACTGCTAAACTTCAAGATCTCGATGACTCAACTCTTCGAGGCGCTCGAAAAGAACAACGCTAACGCCGGAGGCGGGTACATCGCGCACGGCGCAGAGCAGCGTCTCATTCGTGGGGAAGGTCTGATCTCCTCGCTCGAGGACATTCGCAACATCGTTCTCGATAATCGCAGTGATGGCACTCCGATACGAGTTTCTGACGTTGCGCAAGTGAAATTTGCACCGATGTTGCGGCAAGGGGCGGTCACTCGCGATGGCGATCGTGAGGCGGTCACGGGCATGGTCATGATGTTGATGGGCGGCAACTCTCGTCAGGTTGTCGAGGACACAAAACACAAGATCAAAGACATCCAAGCGACGCTGCCAGAAGGTGTGTACATCGATACCTTTTACGATCGCACCGAACTTGTCGAGAAGACGATCCACACGATTGCCGAAAACATCGGCGTCGGCGTTTTGCTCGTGATCATCATGCTGTTTGTGTTGCTCGGAGACATTCGCGCGGGGCTGATCGTCGCCGCGGCCATTCCGCTGTCCGCGATGTGTGCCTTGATTGCAATGCGCTACGCCGGAGTTTCGGCAAATCTCATGAGCTTGGGGGCCGTGGACTTTGGCGTGATTGTCGATGGCGCGGTAGTCATGATCGAAAACGCGGTGCGCGCGGCCAGCGCCTATCAACGCCAGCACGGCAACCAGGTTGTACCCAAATTGGTTTTCAAGGAGTCGGCGAAAGAGGTGGGCACTCCCATCCTGTTCGCTGGTCTCATTGTGATTATCGTCTTTCTGCCAATTCTCAGCTTGGAGGGAGTGGAAGGGAAGATGTTCAAACCGATGGCATTCACCTTCATGTCGGCTCTCACCGGCGCGCTGATTCTCTCGGTGACCGTAATGCCGGTGATGGCATCGCTGTTCCTGGCCCGGCGCGTGAGCGCTGACGACACCTTCGTGGTCCGCAAGCTCAAGACAAGTTATGAACCGTTGCTCAAGCAGGCAATGTCGCGGCCAGTCACCATGATTTCGGTCGCGGGCGTGGTG
>CAYMWL010000088.1:0-27899 GCA_964394305.1 uncultured Pirellulaceae bacterium | reverse complement strand
CCGCCTGGAAGTTGCCCGCCACGAACTGGCCTACCAGAATCACTATCGCTATCAGATCTTGAACGATGACGTCGACCAGTCGGTCCGTCAGATTTGTGAAATTTTGTCGCAATTGGGAGCTTGAACGAATGCTTGATGACTTGCGCGAAGAAGGAATTGTGAACAAGGTTGGCGGCCGCTTTAAGCTCAGCACGCTCATCCAAAAGCGGATGGTGCAGCTGAACAAGGGCGGGCACGCGCTGGTCGATCTGAACACGCAGGACCGGATGCAAATCGTGCTCGAAGAAATCCTGCAAGACAAGATTTTCCTCGACGCCTCGAACAATCTGCGGACGACAGAATTTCAAGGAACCGGCGAGACGATGGAACTCGATCTCGGCGATTTGTAATCTGTCTCGCGTTGGAGTCCCGGCCATGACGCAACGCGAAATCATCGTCGGCATCACGGGCGGTGTCGCGGCGTATAAGTCGGCGATGCTTGTCAGCCGCCTGGTGCAAGCGGGCCAGGGGGTGACGGTGGTCACCACGCCTGCTGCGGAACGGTTCATCGGGTCCGCTGCGCTCGCGGCATTGTCCGGCCGGCCCGTCGCGCGGGAATTGTTCGATCCCGCGTTTCCACTCGGCGCTCATATCAGTCTCGCTGAACGGGCAGAGCTGTTGGTCATCGCGCCTGCCTCTGCCGATTTTATGGCGAAGGCAGCGCATGGACTCGCCGACGATCTCTTATCGACGCTCTATCTGGCCTTCACCGGCCCTGTGCTGATGGCACCGGCGATGAACACGGCCATGTGGCAGCACGTGGCTGTGCAACGCAACGTGCAGCGACTGCGCGGAGACGGCGTCGAGTTCATCGATCCCGAATCGGGCTGGCTCAGCTGCCGGCAGCAAGGGGCCGGCCGCATGGCCGCCTGGGAAGCAATCGCCGCGGCAGTGCAAACTCGCTTGGACACGCTGCCGCCCCGTGGTGCCTAATGGCTGTGGGCTAAAGGGGTCCTCTCCCAATGACCACACGTCAGGAACTTCTCGATCAATGGCAACAGCGGCTCGCTGACGCGGAGCAAGCGTGCGAGGCGGCCGTCGTTCCCGCGTGGTCCGATCGCCTGCGTGTGAGGTTGTATCGATTTCTACTGGCCATGTACCGTGAAACGGATTGGCCAGGTAAGAAAGACGACGTCGACAACATTCAAGGACGGGCTGCATATCTCCAATTAGCAGTCGCAGAGCGCAAAGATGAGTTCGCCGGCAAGGAACCTCGCACCCGCGCCGAGATCTTGCAAGGGCTGCGAAATGTCAAAGGATTGAGCGACGAACTCGCGCCGGCGGGTCCGTTGACCGATGGACTGCAGCCAACATCGCCGTTCGTTGTCGCTGGTTGCCGCAAACGAGTGGATGCGGAGCGAATCTCGCGGCAACTCCGCCGCCATGGCTTGAAGCCGGTGATCGGCAACAACGGCGGATTGTTTCAAGTTTTCGTGACGGCCGAAAACGCTCCGGCGGCGCTGGCAATTGTGCAGCGGTTAGAGAATTCGCGGCCAGTGGCCGCGCCACGGCAGATTCATTCGCCGCCAGTTCGGAAGGTCCAGCATCATCCCTTGGAGACTTTATCGTTTTGTTGCACGTTACTGTTTGGTATTGCAGCGATATTTTTCATGTTGGGTTTTCTGATAGGCGTGTGTTTCGGCACTAATCGGGACTCGATGCACTATGGTCAGGAAGATGTTACGAACGCTGCCGGAGCAGCCATCTTTTGCACTTTGGCTGCAGTTGTGTTCGGATTCATTTGGATGCAACTGAAGCAGCGTTACAGCGGCGACGCAAACCGCTAAACTGATCGGCATGGCCGAGACCGCACATGTCTTCGATTTTCTGAAAAGCCAAACGCCGCCGCGCGCCGGGTTGTGCGTGCTGTTTGGCGACGAGCCCTTCTTGCGGCAACTGGCCCGCGAACATATCCGCGGCATCATGACCAACGGCGACGCCGACACGCCGATCTCACAGCACGATGGGAGCGAAAGGACGCCCGAATGGCGGGACGTGATGGATGAACTCGCCACGGCTTCGCTGTTTGGCGGCGGAGGCGCCCGGCTCGTCGAACTCCGCGAAGCCGATTCGTTTGTCTCCACCCATCGGCAGCGACTCGAAGATTTTGTCACCAAGGGAAAATCGCACGGTGTGCTGGTGCTGGAAGTGAGCGAGTTCCCCGGCAACACGCGGCTGGCGAAGATGGCCGCTGAAGGCACAGCCACGGTCGTCGACTGCCGCCCGCCGCAGAAAACCGTCGGCAAGAACAAAGTCGTCGACGAAGCTGCGATCACCCGCTGGCTGAGCGACTGGGCCAAGACGCATCACGATGTCCAACTCAGCAGCGACGGTGCGAAGCTGCTGCTCGATCTCACAGGCCCGGTCTTCGGCGTGCTGGCTCAGGATATCGCCAAGCTCTCGCTGTTTGTGACCAAAGGACAAAAGGTCACACCCGAAATGGTGCAAGACATCGTCGGCGGCTGGAAAGCCAAATCGATGTGGGATCTGGGCGACGCAGTGGCCGACGGCAACGCGGTCGATGCGCTCGTGCAACTCGAACACGTCCTGCAAGCCGGCGAACATCCGCTCGCTATCACCGGTTCGCTCGCCTGGGGCTTGCGGCGATTTGCCCTCGCCACGCGTATCTTTCGCGAGTTAAAACAACGGAGCGGCAGCAACCCATCCCTAAGAGAATGTTTGCTGCAAGCCGGTTTCAAGGACTGGCCCGTCGGCACTCTCGCCAAAGCGGAAACGCGGCTCAAGCAAATCAACAGCCAGCGCGCCGGACAACTCTATCGCTGGTTGCTGGAACTTGATCTGTCGCTGAAGGGAACGCACTCCAACGAACGCCGCGCGCGGTGGGCAGTGGAGAGATTGTTTCTGCGTTTGGCCAAGCAACCAGCGTCTTCACTCCCTCGCAGCGGTACGGCGGGTAGAGGGCCGGGGTGAGGGGCTCGCCCCGCAAGTGACGCTCCATCGAAGCGTAAGAGTCGCGCGCCAATTTCCCTCGGTTACGCGTCGGGCTAGTAAAGTCTACGAGCCACTTCCAGTAACCGTGCCACATCTTCTTCGTTGTTATACCCATGCAAACTAATCCGCACGCCACCGCCACGGCAACTGACAACAACGTCAGCAGCCATTAACTTCTCGCGCAGCAACATCGGCTCAACCCCCGGCAACGAAAACGTGACAATGCCCGCCTCGTGTCCTGCCGGACGAGCACTCAAGATCGTCGCGCCGCAGCGCTCCAGTTCCCCTTGCGCGTGACTGGCAATCTTCATCACATCTTCACCAACCGGCGAAGCGCTGGGCGACACGCCTAGATCGCGCAGCAGTTTCAGACTGGCAGCCAGGCCGATTTGTCCCGCCATGTTCGCAGCACCACCTTCATAGCGCGCTGCGGTTGGCTTCAGGCGAAAATCGATAGCCCCAAAATCATAAGGCCTCTGCACGCTGTTCCAGCCGACGTGCACCGGGCGGATGACATCGAGCAGCTCGCGGCGAATGTACATCAGGCCGGCTCCCTCGGGAGCGAGCAGCCATTTGTGACCATCGGCCGCGAGAAAGTCGACCGGCGTGCGCGTCACATCGAGAGGAAAGACGCCGAGGCCTTGAATGGCATCGAGAAAAAAGAAGATGCCGCGCCGCTGACAGAGCGCGGCGACTTCATTCAGATCGACACGGTAACCACTTGCAAAACCAACCCAACTGAGCGACAGGAGCCTTGTTCGCTCATCACAGGCCGCTTCAATGCGGTTCAAGTCGACCACGCCGACGGGCGCTTCCACCAACCGGCATTCGACCCCCAAAGAGGCCAGATTCTGCCATGGGTAAACATTCGAAGGAAACTCATTGGCCAGCGTGACGATGTTGTCCCCCACCTGCCAGGGAAGGCCCTGCGCGATGTAATTGATGCCCGCCGTCGTATTCGGCACGAGGGCGATTTCGTCCGGGCTGGCCCCGATCATGGCCGCGGCGTGCTGCCGTCCTTGCTCCGTTTGGGCATTCCAAGAGGGCCAAACCGTGTCCCCCAATTCGGCGGCTTGCTGTAGCCAGACCGCGATGGCGGCCCGTGTGGGCTCCGGCAGGGGGCCGACCGCGGCATGGTCGAAATAGGCGAATCGCCGGGCGATCAGCATCTGGCGGCGAAAAATCTCACGGGTGGGGGTTAGCACGGTGGTAAGACCATTGCGGAATGAGTCGAATTCAGCGACATTTTGGGATCGATTCGCGGCCGCGAATCGCGACGCCCGTTCGTGGCGTAGGTGACTTCGCCGCGAGTGGAATTATACTAGCGACCAGTGTCACGCAGGCAGGCACGTTGCCATGAGCTTTGCAGCATCGAGTTTGAAGCGTTCGGGGACGTCGGGAATGCCAAAGGTATTGTGTATCGCCGGGATGGTTGTCGCCGTCCTCGTCGCGATCCTGTTCATTCTCGACCTGGCCCTGCCCGACATGATGTTCCGCCGCGCGTCCATCCTGATGGACATCGTCATGATCGTCTGCGCCCTCGCTTTAGGCGTCGTCAGCTGGTTGACGCTAAAAGAGCAGAAGTAGCGCAGACGGGTCTCCTGCCTGGCCAGGCTGAGATTCGTTGGCCGCGGGCAGCGGCGATTTTCATTTGCCAGTTGACGTCGTTGGACCATGCGCCCAGTTCCGATCGTCGAATGCTCCGAGCACCAAGTGGGCGGTAAATTTGACCGTGGCAGCGAACCTGGGGCGTGTCTTTTTGCTCTTCTCTGATTAGAATCAGATCTGTCCCCTCGTAATTTTCGCAGTTCGCAGGAGTTCTCGTGGCCAGCATGGTGAGCCAATTGGAAGCACGCACAAGTTCGAAACGGAGTTTGGAGTTGGCCACCGCCGCAGCCCGCGTCGCGGAAGAACTCAACGGCAGCAACGTCCTCGTGCTCGACATGCGCGAGCAAGCGCCGATCTTCGACTACTTTGTGGTCGCCACGGGGACCAGCCAGCGGCAGCTTCGCGCTATCGCCGATGCTATTGACGACACGCTGCAAAAAGAAATGAACTGCGGCCGCTTCGGCCAAGAGGGCTATCAGGACAGCCCTTGGGTTCTGCTCGACTTCGGCACTGTCGTGGTGCATCTCTTTGATGAAAAGACCCGCGAGTACTATCGGCTCGAAGATCTCTGGTCGGGCGCTCAGCCTGTGGCGTGGAAGTAACCTGCGCCATTTAATCCTCGCCTCGGTACTCCGGGGAGAGGGTTGGGGTGAGGGGCCGGCGGCGCTCTTGGCGCTTACTCAAACGCAACCCTGCCGCAAACCCGAGCCAAATTTTTCGTGCGCTAGCAGGCTACATCACTAGATGAACATTCAGCAATTGATCGAAATTGGTCAGGCCCAAAAGTATGTGACAGTGGAAGGAATGTTAGCTGTCGGGGCCGATTGTAGTCTTTTGGCAAGTGCTGAAGATCTGAGTGCGCCTCTTGTTCTTCTTCCGCACGACGAAGTTGCCGTTGCTCTATTCAATGCCGTTCCGGTGTACGGCGGTGGTCCTTACTGCTACTACGACGACGCGGCCATAACCGGCTGCGTCGAGCAGAATCCTTGGCGGTTCACTATCGTAAGTAGGATCGTGATTTTCCGAGAACAGCAGTGGGTGGTTGAGCTCCCAGCTTGATCTTCGGCGACAGGTCGCCTCGCAGCACTGCCCTTCACCCCAGCCCTCTCCCCGGAGTACCGAGGAGAGGGAGTAAGTACATTCGTTACGGCAGCACGCCGAACTCTGAAGTGTTGCCGAGCGAGTCTGTCGCGGTGGCGCTGATGTCGTCCACGCCCACCGGCGGCAGTTGACCGAGGAAGGTGAAGCTGACCGTTCCGGCAGCGGTGGTTTTCACCGTCATCTTGCCGATCGAGATCCGGCCTGAAGGCGAACTGGCCGAGTTGGCGAAGAACTCGAGGACAAACGTCGAACGCGGTTTACTGGTCAACACACCCTTCACCTGCATGCCTAGTGGCATGCGCGTGGCGGAGGTGAGCACCGGCGCGGCCTGGTTGTTGTTGGCTCCCGTGGCGAGGTCGATACCCAGCAGATCGTTGCTGTGGATTGAGTTGCCGAAGATCGTGTTGCGAACTCCCGATTGAATCAGCACGCCGTTGTCATCGTTGTTCGCAATGATGTTGGCCGTGCTGGAATCGGAGCTGGACGGGCGGCGGCCAATTACGTTGTCGTGGCTGGAGTTCAGCAGCACGCCGCTCCCTAAGTTCGGGATCGCGATCAAGCCAGTGGGGTCGGTACCGATCAACGTGCCGATGACGGTGTTGTTCCGTGCCCCTTGCATCTCAATGCCGTTGCCGAGGTTGCCGCTGATCATCGTCGGCAAATCGGAATCGGTCGAGCCAACCGTGTTCGACGTCGTGCCCGTGCCGAGGTAAACACCGGCCAGGGCGTTGCCGAACGCTTGCGTGCCCGAGACGTTGGTCCCGATGTAACCATTCGAGATCTCGATGTGATGGGCTTTGCCGACCACCGCGACGCCGTTGCCGCCGTTCGCCGAAATAATGTTCTGCGGAATGATGTTGGCCGTCGGTTGCGGGCCGCCAATCACGTTGTGATGTGCGGTGCCCCCCACTTCCACACCATTGCCGACGTTCCCCATCGCCGACATGCCATCGGTGTTCATGCCGATGATGTTGCCGGTCACACGGACGCCGGTCGCAGCGCCGGAGAGCTCCACGCCGTCGTCGCCATTGCTGGCGATGACGTTTGTCCGCAGCAAGTTATTGCCGCCAGTCGACGTCACCAGAATCCCATCTTGGCCGTTCCCCAAGTTCTGATTGGTGCTGAACGCGGCCAGCCCGACAAACGAGTTGTACGAGATGAAGTAACTCGCACGTCCACGGACAACGATGCCATTCTGCGTATTGGCTGCGACCACATTGCCCAGCGGAATCGGCCCGCCCATCGTGGTCCGCGTCGAAGATCCTTCGACCAGCACGCCGTTCAGCGCGTTGCCCACGTCGGTGTCGTTATCCGCACCGATGCCAAAGAAATTGGCCTGAATCGTGGTGTCGTTCGAGTTCGTCACCCGCAAACCGTTGCCACCGTTGCCGCTGAGCACGTTGTAGAACACGAACGGATCTTGCCGCAGGTTGCAGCCGATTAGCGAGTTGCTGTTGGCATCGACAATCGCGACACCATCGAGCGTATTGCCCAGTGCCGCGTTGCCAGTTGCCGTGGTGCCAATGAAGTTGCCGCTCAATTGATTGAGCGTCGACTTGCCGGTGATGAACACGCCGTTGAGGTTGTTGCCCGAGATGAGATTGCCCATCGGTGGCCGAGCAAAGATGTCGTTGGTCGGATCGTTGCCACCGGTCGCTTCGCCGCCGATCAAATTCCGCTTCGAGGCGCTCGTTACCAGAATGCCATTGTCAGCGTTGCCGAGATCGATCGCACCAGTGACATCGGTGCCGATGAAGTTCATCGCGATTTCGTTGTCATGGGCGTTGTACAGCCCGATGCCGTTGTCGCTGTTGCCGCTGATCACGTTCGACAGCTGAAACTCGCTGTTGACCGTCGCTTGATAAGAAATCGGGCCATCGTCACCCACGACGAGGCCGACGACTTGATTGCCATACACCGAGTTCGAGCTCGTCACGTTGTCGGCAGGATCGATGCCCGGATAGTTTAGTTCGACCCAAGTCGCGTCCTCGAAGGTGCCATCATCATTGCGGCGGACCGTGACGAACGAACCTTGCGTCGGATCGCCGGTGCCGGCTTGCACCGAGTCAGCGTTCAGCGTGTAAACCCCCTTTTCAACGCTGCTGATCCCTTCGAAGTGCGAGATGAAGTTCGCGCCAAATGGGCTGCTGAAGCTCTTCCAGTTCGTAAATTCGCCGGTCAACGAATCGTAGTCCACCATGTACGCATTGCCGATCGGAATGTTTTGATCGGCGAAGTTTTCGCCCGGCGTCAGGCTGTAGCCACCGACAATCGTGTAGTGCGTTTCGCCGTTGTGCCAAATGCCGTAAGCGGTGTTGCTCAGCGAGCCGGGATAGACAATGTCTTCGATGAACGTGCTCGAATCGATGTCGTAGATGTAAGCATGCCCAGGTCCCAGCGGCAGGCTGTGCGTGCCGTGTGCTGCAGGGCTGTCGTAGTTACCGACAACCAAGCCACCCATCGTGCTGTGCACGTAGTTGTACTTGGCCCCGGGATAATTGATCTGGGTGTAATTGCCCGCTGTGCCGAGGTCGCCAACTTCACCTTCAAACAAGAAGCCGTTCACTTCGACCGGAGCCGTCGCGAAGTCGGCGTTTTTGTAGCTGCCCACGATCCGCAGATCGTCGCCCGCCAGGTTTTCAGGACCATAAGCGCTGGTGGTGAATGAGCTGGGATACGCGAACGTGTAGCTCGTGCCCGTCGCTCCATCGATCGATCCTTCATACAGCAGGCCATCGTCGCCCGACGTGCCAACGAGCAAGTATTCGCCGGGGTCATCGCCAGCGCGAATCCCTTGCCAAGCGCTCACAGGGTCCGTCACGTCATCCGCATCGAAGTAATCGACGCCGCTCACCGGATCGGCGTAGCCGATCAGATTCTCGGTGGAGTTGTCAATCCGCACACCATCTTTGCCGTTGCCGAGCGCTGCCGTCCCGGTCGCTGTGGTGCCGATGCGGTTGCCGCTGACGGTGGTCAACTTCGATTTGCCGACGAGCAGCACGCCGTTGGCATTGTTGCCCGAGATGACGTTCGCCGTACCTCCACCGATGATGTTGCCCGTGGCCGTTGCGCCCGTCACTTGAACGCCATTGACCGTATTGCCGCGGTCGAGCAAACCGGTCTTATCGGTGCCGATGTAGTTGCCGAGCACCGAGTTGTTCTGCGTCGCGGTCAGGTTAATACCGCTCGTGCGATTGCCCGAGATGACATTTCGATCAAGGGCTGTCTCACCGCCGATCGTATTGCCCGAGCCGCCAGCCACTTCAATGCCGTTCCCTTTGCTGGGAGCGACCGTCACGCCATCGAGATCCAGGCCGATGTAGTTGCCCACAATCAGCACATTGGTGGTATTCGTCAGCGTAATGCCGTGCAGCTTGGCGTTGCCGAGTGCCAACGAACGAATCGTCGAACCACTGGCTCCCGCGGAGAGTTGCAGACCATTGAAGTTTTTGAAATCGATTTCGACCAGCGGATCTGCAGCAAAGCCCGGCGCAGTATCCCCGTTGATATCGACCTCACCACTGATCACCGGCAAGGCCGATCGCAGCTGAATGGAACCAGCCACACTGAAGGTGATCGTGTCGGCGCCGGCTGCCGAGTTGGCGCTGGTGATGGCCTGGCGCAACGAACCAGCGCCGGTATCGTTCAAATTGGTCACGGCGAAGGTGGCCATCATGGCCCGGCCTTCTAACTGCTCAAGACGCAGTGCGGACTTCGTCGACTTCTTGGACGGCTTGCGGTTCGAAGGCTGCTGGCTGAAGAATGAAAGCATGGAATTGTTGCCTGTGGGAGGTGATCGTTTGTTCGTCACCAAAACAGCCAACCGCGGGCAATCACAAAGCGCGTCGGACCCTGCCGATGAAGAAGTCCCCTCAGCTGCCCGCAGAAGGATACTGGCTCGGTGTCAGGTAAGTGCTATCGACGCCCTGCCTGGCAATCAGTAATCAAGTTCGGAACTATTAAAGAATTCGTGGCTGCGGCTTACCACAGGGACGCCCCGGCACCTCCTAAATCGCCCATTCTTTCATGCGCGACTAAGCGTCGGGCTTGCGCGAGCTGCGCGTGCCACCTTCCAGATAGGTAAGCACCAGCGCGAGATCGGCCGGTGTGATGCCACTGATGCGGCCGGCCTGCGCGAGTGTGATAGGTCGGATGCGAAGGAGTTTTTCGCGGGCTTCGGTCCGCAGGTGACGAACCTTGTCATAGTCGAAGTGCTCGGGAATCTTTTTCTCCGAGAGTCGTTTCTGCCGATCGACTTGTTGCTCCTGCCGCGTGACATAGCCCGCGTACTTCACGTCGTACTCAATTTGAATCGCCGCTGCGCGTGAGATAGCGGCAAGCTGCGGAGCACGGTCGACAACGTCTTTCCACACGATCTCGGGCCGGCGGAGGAGTTGCTCGAGCGTGACTTCGCCGCTCCGTTCCGTTTGAATGACGTGCAGCGCCTGCGCGATCTCTTGCTCCTTGTGCTGAAAGCGTTCCCAGCGTTCATCATCAACGAGGCCGACTTTGCGCCCAATCGCGGTGAGCCGCCGATCTGCATTGTCGTGCCGCAGCAGCAGGCGATATTCCGCGCGGCTGGTGAACATGCGATACGGTTCATCGACTCCGCAGGTGACGAGATCGTCCGTCAATACTCCGAGATACGCTTGCTCGCGACCGATGACGAGCGGCTCTTTGTTTTGCACCTTTAGCGCAGCACTCGCGCCGGCAATCAAACCTTGGGCGCCGGCTTCTTCATATCCGGTCGTGCCGTTGATTTGCCCGGCAAAGAACAGGCCGCTGACCCGCTTCGTTTCGAGCCAGGGCCAAAGTTGATCGGGCGGGCAATAGTCGTATTCGACGGCATAGCCATAGCGCATGATCTGGGCGCGTTCGAGCCCGGGAATCAGCCGCAGCATCGCATCTTGCACGTCGCGCGGCAGGCTGGTCGAGATGCCGTTGACGTACACTTCGTGCGTGCGGCGGCCTTCGGGTTCGAGGAACAGTTGATGGCCATCCTTTTCCGCAAAACGGACCACCTTGTCTTCGATGCTCGGGCAATACCGCGGACCCCGGCTGTTGATCTGCCCGCTGTACATCGGCGCGCGATGCAGATTCGCGCGAATCAGTTCGTGCACTTGCTCGTTGGTATGGGTGATGTAGCACGGAATCTGCTCGCGAGCCATCCGCTGCCGTTCGGCTTCGCTGGTGAGAAACGAAAACGGTTCGGGATCGTCATCGCCGGGCTGCAGTTCCGTTTTGTTGTAATCAATCGTCTTGCCATTCAGTCGACACGGCGTGCCGGTCTTGAACCGCTGCACACGAAAGCCAAGCCGCTGCAAGGCGCCACTGATCCCTGCCGTCGTTCCTTCTCCCGCGCGGCCACCTGGTGTTTGCACTTCGCCGGTGTGCATGATCGCTTGCAGAAATGTGCCGGTCGTTAGCACCACGGCAGGAGCGCGATACTCAATATTTCCACGAACGCGGACGCCAGTAATTTTGAATTTGGTTATTTCTCCCACTCTTCGGTACTCCGGGGAGAGGGGCTGATCCGCGTTCGACCCGATCTCTTCAAAAAGCAAATCCTCCACCACTTCCTGCCGCAGCGCGAGATTGGGTTGCTCCTCAACGAGCCGCTTCACTTCAAACTGATACCCTTTCTTGTCCGCCTGTGACCGCGGACTATGCATCGCCGGCCCTTTGCGGCGATTCAACAACCGAAACTGAATGCCGGTCGCATCGATGGCCCGCCCCATCACACCACCGAGCGCGTCGATCTCGCGGACGATCTGCCCTTTGGCCACACCGCCGATTGCCGGGTTGCAACTCATCTGCGCGACGGTGTCGCAATTCGTCGTCAGCAAGCAAGTGGCGAGCCCCATCCGCGCAGCCGCCATCGCGGCTTCGGTGCCGGCATGACCGGCGCCGATGACGAGGACGTCGTATTCGTAGTCGCTACGCATCTAACTCCGCCAAGCCAATTCAAGCTTTTTCCCATGCGCTTCATTCGCCGGGCCGACACCGTGGAAGGTCAGCTCCATACTCTTCGAACGAAGGGCTGCTTCGACCCAGCCACTTGGTTTCTCTTTGGCAAAGACATAAGCCACCGGCGGCAGATTCACCAGGTGAATCCCTTCGTGCACCTTCTGGCTCCAACTATGTGTGTGGCCGAAGAAGATCGCTTTGACCTGCTTTCGCGGCACGAGTATCTCCAGCAGCTCCTTCGTGTCTTGAATGCCGCCGAGCTTTTCACCCTCGAAGACGGGATGGTGATGGACGGAAACAAGCGCCGGCTTGTCGGCATGAGCATCGAGCGCTGCAGCGAGCCATTTCAATTGAGTGTCGCCGAGTTTCCCCGGCGTCTTATTCACAAGCTCCAGTGAGTCGAGCAGGAACCAATTGGCGTGCGGCGTTTCGAGCAGCGACACGTGATGCGATTCGAGCGGCGACACCGCTGACGTTTTCAGCACTTCGCGAAAATTGTCGCGGTTGTCGTGGTTCCCCAACAGGAAGTGCAACGGCACGGCGGCCTTGCCAGTGGGAATGAGCAATTGAGCCACCTGCCGATAGTCGCCCGCTTCGCCCGTAAGGCAAGCTACGTCGCCGTGGACGATCGCCGCGGACAATCGCGCGGCAGCGCCCATCACTTGTTCCCAGGCTGTGGCGAGATGATCGCCCATCACAACATCGCGGAGCTTCTTCGCTCGGTCGGCGTCGATATGCGTATCCGAGAGCAGCGCTACCACCGTTGGTTGGCTGTCGTCCGCAGCGCTCAGACGATTGCCAACCACGATGCTCGCGCCCACCAGGCTTGCCCAGGCAAAGAACCGGCGGCGGCTAGTGAGTTCCGATTCAGGCAGCACATGCAGTGTCATGGCGGGCTCCGCAAAAAGGAGAGGATTCGGCAGAACTCACATTGTACTGCGAGAGTGGCGACTGCGAAGGGAGACGGTCATAATGCCAGGCATGTCTACCCAGCGCGAAATCATCGGCCCTTGTCCCCGTTGCCAGGCAGCCAACTTCACGTGCAGTTACAACCGCTTCGATCGCACCGACCTGACCATCCTTTCCTGGGAACATCGTTGCAAGGATTGCGGCCTGCGCGAGACCAAGGCCTATCGCAGTGATCAGCCGGCCCCGGCAGACGAACTGGTCGATCCGCTGGTCTGCCCGTTTTGCCAGCGGCATGCGCCGGCAGCTTAGCGGATGCCCGCCAGGATCTCGCAAACCATTTGCGACCAGCGTGCTTTCCTGCCTAGAATTGAACGTTCCTCCCGCCTCGACTCGCCCCCTCCCATTCGTCGCTGTTCACCGGCTTCGGTTCCTTTTGTTTCTGGAACGTGTGCATGAATCGCTCGCTCATCCTCCACGCTGCCTGGTTGCTCTTCGCTGTTCTCGAATCGGTGAATCTGCACGCCCAAGAGACGCCAGCGACAGACAAAAAGCCGGCCGAAGTGAAGCCAGTCGAAGTGAAACCGGAGGAGAAGAAGCCAGAAGAAGCCAAGTCGGCGGAAACCAAGCCTGAGGAAAAGAAACCCGAAGAGAAAAAGCCCGCCGAGGCCAAACCCGAAGAAAAGAAGCCCGAAGAAAAACCAACGCCCAATGGTCCGCTGCCGGGACATTCGCAGCATGGCGAAGTCTTCAACGAAGGGCCACGCCAAAAAGCTTATCTCATGCCGGGCATGCCGAAGATCGTCTTTCCCGTGACAACAAAAAATCCAGAAGCAACTGCGTTCGTCCTGCAGGGCCTCGGTCAGGTGCACGGCTTCTGGTACTACGAAGCCGAGCGCTCGTTTCGTCAGGCCGCCGCGCTCGACAAGGATTGCGCGATTGCCTATTGGGGCATGGCCCTAGCGAACATCGATAACACGACGCGAGCCAAAAAGTTCATGGCCGAGTGTGTGAAGCGCAAAGCCAACGCCGGTGAACACGAAGTGATGTACATCGACGCGCTCGATGCCTACCTCAAAGCCGACAACAACAAAAAGAAAGAACGCAACGAAGCCTACACCAAGGCTCTCGAAAAGATCCTCTATAAATATCCCGACGATCTCGAAGCCCGCAGTTTGCTGGGCCTGCAGTTGTGGAAGAACCGCGACGCTGGTTTATCGATCCCCAGCTTCCTGGCCGTCGATGCGCTGCACGACCAGGTCTTTCTGAAGAATCCGCTGCATCCCGCGCATCACTATCGCATTCACCTCTGGGACAACGAACGGGCCGAAAACGCACTGGCCTCGGCGGCACTGTGTGGTCAATCGTCGCCTGGCATCGCGCATATGTGGCACATGCCGGGGCATATCTATAGCAAGGTCCGCCGCTACGACGACGCCTGTTATCAGCAAGAAGCATCGGCCCGCGTCGATCACGCGCACATGATGCGCGATCGCGTACTCCCCGATCAGATTCACAACTTCGCCCACAACAATGAATGGCTCATTCGCAATTTGATTCACACCGGGCGGATGCGCGATGCCATCGATCTGGCCAAGAACATGGTTTCGCTCCCCCGCCATCCCAAATACAACACGCTCGACAAAGGAAGTGCGTCCCTCGGCCGATCGCGGCTATGGGAATCGCTCACCAAGTTCGAACTCTGGGATGAATTGCTGGCTCTTACCGAAACTCCTTATCTCGATCTGACGGACAAGGAAACCGAGCAGCAGAAACGACAGCGGCTTATGATCATGGCGCTCTATCGTAAGGGGGAGATCCTCCACGCCGACGCGTTGCACGCGGCCGTGCTGCAGCAGTATGACGATCTGCTTGCCGATCAGGAGAAAGCAGTCGCCGCGGCAGAGACGAAAGCCAAGGATGAAAAGAAGAACGAAGCCGACATTAAAAAGGCCGTCGAAGCTGCGAAGAAAACGTTCGAAGGCAAACTCAATCCGCTGAAGAAACAAGTCGAAGAATTTCAGGGGCATCAAGCGGTTGCGAATGGTGATTTCAAAGCCGGGCTCGAATTTCTGAAGAAGGCCGGCAATCAAGACGCGGGCTATCTCGCCTGGTTGCAACTGAAGGCCGGCAACGCCGACGAAGCGATCAAGGCTGCGGTCGCACATGTCGGTAGCCACAAGAACGAAGTGCTGCCGCTGCTGCAGCTCACCGAAATTCAACATGCGGCCGGCAAGGTTGACGATGCCAAGAAAACGTTCGCCGAGCTGCGCGAAATCTCCGGGCAGATCGACATGACCGCGCCGGCGATTCAGCGCTTTGCGCCGATCGCCAAAGCACTGGGACACGAAGGTGATTGGCGAATCGTCAAAGCGCCGAAGCCCGATACGGGAAATCGGCCCACGCTCGATTCGCTGGGCCCATTCCGCTGGGCCCCTTCGCCGGCCCTGGATTGGCATTTGAAAGACGCCGACGGCAAAGAGCACTCGCTTGCCGACTATCGCGGCAAGCCGGTGATCGTGTTGTTCTTTCTCGGGTCGGGCTGCTTGCATTGCGCAGAGCAGATCAAGGAGTTCGGCAAGGTGAATTCGCAGTTCGCTGCGGCGGGCATCAACATCGTGGCGATCAGCAGCGACGATGTGGCCGGCCTGAAGACCTCTGTCGAAAACTATGGCGAGGCACTGCCGTTTCAATTGCTCGCCGATGCCAAGCTCGATGCGTTCCACGCGTACCGCTGCTACGACGATTTTGAAAACCTCACGCTCCACGGCACGTTTCTGATCGATGGTCAGGGGCTCGTCCGTTGGCAGGACATCGGCTTCGAACCTTTTAAAGACACCAAGTTTTTGCTCGGCGAAAGCAAGCGATTGTTGAATCAGGCGATTCCGTCCGTCGAAGCAAAGCCAGCCGTGCCGCCGATGGCGCGCATCGATCGGGCGCGAAACGCTCGGGAGGGCGAGGCTCCTGCCGAGCCGGCCGCCGTGGCGTTTTCAGGGACCGCAACTCCCTTCGACCTGTGCGACTCCACAGGAGCGTCTCCCTCCCAAACGACTGCGAAGTCCTTTCAATCCGTCGGCTTCGTCGAGTTTCCGAAAGAGATCGAACTCGGCGCCGTCTCGGCCGTCGCCATCGGCAAAGACGACGAGATCTACGTTCTGCAACGCGGCGAAGTGCCGCTGCTCGCGTTCGACAAGGACGGCAAGTTTCTCCGCAGTTGGGGCCAAGGGCTCTTCAAGTTGCCGCACGGGTTGCGAGTCGATCGCGAGGGAAACATCTGGACCACCGACAATGCCAATCACGTGCTGCGGCAATTCACGCGTGAAGGGAAACTCGTCGGCACCATTGGTCAGGAAGGGAAAGGAGTCGCCGGCGAAACCGGTTTCAAAGCTCCCGATGATGTGGTGTTCGACACGGCTGGCAATTTCTACATCGCCGACGCGGGGAACGCGCGCATCGTGAAGTTATCGCCCGAAGGGAAGTTCCTCGCGGCGTGGGGCAAGAAAGGAAAGGGCGAAGGTGAATTCGCCACCGCGCATGGCCTGGCCATTGATGCCAAAGATCGCATCTACGTCGCCGATCGCGGCAACAAGCGGGTGCAGATTTTCGATAGTTCGGGCAAATACGTCGACAGCTGGACCTTCGGCGGCAATGCGTTCGGTCTGATTGTGGTCGGCGACGAATTGATTGCCAGCGAAGGGGATCAGCACAAGATGTATCACCTCGACACCACCGGCAAAACAACGGCCACCTGGGGCGATCCCAAGTCATTGCTGCTGCCCCACCTCATGGCCCAAGACAGCCGCGGCCGCCTCTACATCAGCGAAGTAAACGGCAAACGCGTGCAGATTTTTGAACGGAAGTAATCTCGTAGGTCAGTTTTGTAGGTCAGGCTCTGCCTGACTGATGTGCATTAGCACTGGACCAGCGCTTCTCGCGCCTCTTCGCCGCGGCGGGTATTTGCCAGGTTTTCGTGATGTTGCTGCGGCCGTCAGGCGGAGCCTGACCTACACTTGACAGAATAGTGTACGTACGTATACTATTTGACGGTTTTGCGCAGAGTGTCTGTGCGAAGTGCGTGGATTCTTGTCAGGAGAAACGTCATGAGTGCTGCGAAAGTCCGTCAGAAGTTGGCAGGAGAACAACAGGAAAACGTGGTTAATGGCGGATTTTTCGCCGGTGCGCAAAATGGGTCACGTGTTGAAAAAGTCGGGCCTCTGACCGCCCAAGGAGCAGGGAATTTGCCGGGAATGGCGCACGCCGAACCTCTGCAGGGCGTCGAATTATTCAACAAACAGGATGGAAATCAGCCCTGCGGAAATGGGGCTCAAGGGAAACTGGTCACCGGTGCTGAGTCAGCTGAGCGAGTCGCTGTCGCTTTGCCACCCGAGGCGCCGATCAACCTTCGAGGTCGTCCCGCGACACTGACTCCAGAGCGGCTTGAACAGTTGTGCCAGCTTCTTTCGCTGGGGTTCTCTCGCGCTCAAGCAGCCGCTTATCTGGGTGTCGATCGGAGTACCGTCACCAAAGCGGCGAATCGCGATCCGGAGCTAAAAGCCGCCCTGCAGCGCGCCGAAGAAGTGAGCGACTTGCAGCCGCAGTTGACCGTGATTGCCGAGGCCCGCAAGAATTGGCGGGCCGCTGCCTGGCTGTTGCAGTTCAAGGCCAAGCATCATCCTCGCAAGCCGACCGAAGCGGATGAGGAAGAGGCCCATCAGAAGCGGCTGAAGGACATTCGCCGCAACTTCGAGGCGATTGAAGTGATGAGTGGGAAGGTTTCCTGAGGCTCTGTTCGTAACAGCAGCCGACGCTAGCGGCCGTAAAGTCTCGCCAGGCTTCCAAACGGTCGCACACTGCAGCAGTGCGGGAACTTGAGGCGACTTTGTCGATTACTGCCTTTCTAGCGGACGTTGCAAAAGTTCTCGCCGTGCGGGTTGTGCCTGCTCGATCTGTTGTAACAGTCGAAACAGATATGCCAGCCGGATCGTCGCGCCGCGCTGCAAGCAATTGAGCTTGTCGCCAACCTCGCGTTCCAGCACTTGTCCGTAGGGGGGAATTATGAAATCGTTTCTGATTGCTTTGGGAATCGTGGGGACGATTCCCCTGCTGGCTGTGGCTCAATACGAGGCTCAGCAGGCTATTGGCGTGAAGTCACCTTCCCGATCGGTGATCAAGCCGGTTGGTTTCCATCACTTCCATAAAGCTGGTTGCGGCTGCCAGGAACCGGCGCCGACCTGCACCACGTGCGCACCCACTTGTTGCACGCCCGTGCCGCCGCCATCCGTGGGCCGCTGCTGCCCCAAGCCGTGCTTGCTCGAACGGTTGCACCGCGGCTTGCGCTCGCTCGATTGCTTGTTGCCTTGCAGCCTCGGATGCAATTCGATTAATTGCAGCTCGTCGTGCAACAGCTGCACGGCCAGCTGTGCCACGAAGCCGTCGTGCGGTTCTTGCTGCACGAAGAGCCGAGCCCACTTCTTTGCGTTCTGCAAGCCTAAGTGCGGCTTTGGTTGTGGCTCAAGCTGCAGCGTGGGATGCTCGACTCCTTGCCAACTGGGTTGCTGCGACGGCGTGCCCGCGCAGATGAACATGCATCCGCCCATGCCGCCAGTCGATGAAGGCAACCCATTCAAAGACGACATGCGGCCGATGGACCCCAACGCTCCGCCGCCGGGCCAGAACACTTACAAGCCATATTGGAAAAAGAACAACGCCACCGCGCGAATCAATACGCCCACGCCCTATCCCACGCCGGCCAAGCTCGATCCTTATGCTGCCGCTCCGGTGCGCATCAAGGCTCAGCCCGCTGCCGCCCAGCCGACCAAGGCTCCCAAGGTAGCCAGCCGGTTGCCATCAGCAGCTGCTCCGGCCTATGCCTCGGTGAAGGTTGCCGTCGCGCAGGAAGTGGAAACCGTTTCGCTGACGATTGCCGACGACGAACCGCCGGCCCCGCCAGCCGCGTTGCCGATGGTAACCACTCCGCGGGTTGCCACGCAACGTTACGACAGCTCGATTCCCGTGAATCCGCTGCGTTAAGCGATTGCGAAAAATCCAGCGTTCAGAAAAAGAGAGCTCGGTTCACACCGAGCTCTCTTCGTTTTTACATTGACCGTTCGGCGAATCGACTCGTCAATTACAACATCGCCTGCAGCCGTTCCCATTGCTGCTTGCGGCGACCTTTTACTTCTTCGTAGAGCTTGACGTATTCAATCGCGCTTTGCCGCCACGACCAATCCTGGTTCATGCCAGTGGTCACCAGCTGCTGCCAGCGTTCGGGATTGTTGTAGTAGTCATGCACCGCGCGGCCGAGAGCTATCTCCAGGTCGGTAACGGAATAGTTCTCGAACGTGTAGCCCGTGGCCGTTTGATTCCAGAGGTTGTCATCGGTGACATCGACAACCGTGTCTTTCAAACCACCCGTCGCGCGGACCACCGGCACCGTGCCGTACTTCAAACTGTACAGCTGATTGAGGCCGCAGGGCTCGTAGCGGCTGGGCATCAGGAAGATGTCGCTGCCCGCTTCGATGCGGTGCGAGATCCCTTCGTCAAACTGCAGCCGCAGGCCCACCTTGTGCGGAAAGTCTTTCGCGAGCCAACCGAGTTGATCGTGGAAGTGCTGCTCGCCCGTGCCGAGAATCGCCCATTGCACGTCGGCTTCGCGGACCCAGCGATTCATCAATTCCATGATGAGATCCCAGCCCTTTTGTTCCGCCAGGCGGCCCACGAGACCGATCACCGGAGTACGCGGCGAGATCGGCAGCCCTAGTTCGCTTTGCAGGGCACTCTTACAAGCGCCCTTGCCCGACTGCCAATTGGAAACGTCGTACTTGTATGGCAGATGATTGTCGGTCGCCGGATTCCAATCGGCATAATGCACGCCATTGACAATGCCGCAGAGCACGTCGCGCCGGCCTTGCAGCATTCCTTCCAAACCGCAGCCTAGCGGATCGCTTTGAATCTCTTGCGCGTAAGTCGGGCTCACCGTGTTCAAGCCATCGGCGAACGCGATGCCGGTCTTCATCAGGTTCAGCTTGCCGTAGAACTCCATCTGGTGCCAATTGAAATACTTCCAATCGAGCCCCGTCAGCAACATGTCCCAATGCCAGAAGATGCCCTGATAGGCCAGGTTGTGAATCGTCAGCAGCGAGCCGATCGTTTCATAACCATGGCAGTGGGCATACTCGACATGCAGGTAAGCCGGGATCAGGCCCGTTTGCCAATCGTGGCAGTGAATGACCTCGACTTCGAGCTTGAGCATGCGGATCGCTTCGAGCGCGGCCCGGCAGAAAAACGCAAAGCGCTCGCAGTTGTCTTTGTAGTCTTCGCCTTTGTGGCGATAGAGTTCGGGGCGGTCAAAGTATTCGTCCTGCTCGACGAAAAAGATAGGCACTTCCGAATTGGGCAGGGTCCCCCGCAGCAATCGGCCCCGGACGATCTTGTTCCCGATCGGAATATCGAACTTCAAATTGAGAGGCTCGATGCCCGGATGCGCTTTCACCTGGCGATAGGCGGGCATCATCACGGAAACGTTGTGACCCAGTTTGCTCAGCTCAATGGGCAGCGATCCGCAGACATCGGCCAGACCGCCGGTCTTGGCAAACGGGACCACTTCGCTGCTGACAAACAGAATGTTCACGTCGACTTCCCTAACTCGGTGCTCTGGCCGTCGGCTGGCGGTTTGGGCCTGGCGTTGAAGACGGATTCAACACCGCGGGGAGTGGTTTCGTCGCTGGAAAGAGGCCCGGGGAGGGCGGCGACGGTCACTTTTCGCACGGACCGGCCATCCGCGCGACGCAGAAAGTTTATACCTCATAACCCCTGAACTGGCCAGCGTTGCCATGCGTATAAACCACCCATTTTCGCACAATGGCTCCACTTGAAGGGCCTGCGATGGTTGCATGAGCCGCGTTGCGGCGGGTTTCGCAGCCTGCGGCGGGCGGGCAAGATCCGAAGGCCCCTCATTCTGGCGAGGAAGCCCGGCTGCCCACTCCACAAGGACACCCACACTCACGTTACGGGCTTCTTAGAGCCCCTTTTCGCCTTCCAGACTTTGCGGCAGTTCGCTCAGATCGTCGAGGCCGAAGAGGTCGAGGAACCGCGCGGTCGTGTGATATAGGGGCGCCGACTTCGGTTCTTTCCGTTCCAGCCGCAAGAGATCTCGGCGGACCAACTGCGACAGGACGCCGCCGCTCGGCTTGCCGCGGAGGCGATCGACTTCTTCGCCACTGACCGGTTGTTGATAAGCAACAATCGCCAACACATCGACCGACGATTGCGATAAGCGGGCTTCTTTCACGCGGCCATAAAAGCGATCGCGAATCGGTCCCCACTCGGCCCGCAGTTGCAAACGATAGCCGGCGCCGTGCAGTACTATTTGATAAACCGAGCCGTCGCGCTCGTAGCCTTCGTTGAGTTCCTGCACGAGTTCATCGATCTCGGCCGGTCGCACGCCGCGCATCAGGCCGGCAATTTGTTGACTGGTGAGCGGCTCGCCGAGCGGATGGCCGACAAAGAGCATCGCTTCGAGAATGGTTAGCGGCGTTACTTCTGCGGCCCGTTCGTCATCGCCGACAATTACTTCGAGCGGTTCGTCGGAAGCTGCGACTGCTGCCGCACTGCCGTCGGTAACGGCAACATTTTCTTCTGCAGGCGCCGCCGCTTCGTAGGGATCGGTCCCTTGCGTCATCAATGCGGCATAGGCCTGCCCCAGTTCTTCGAGCGAGAGGCCGTTGTCGTCGGGCTCCTGAAACTGCTCGAGTCCCAGCGATTCCGCGACTTCATCCGGACTGGTCTCTTCGATGGCCAGAATCCGCGGCGCGCGGAGTGGCGGCTGGATCTTTTCCACAACGGGTTGCTCGGCGGATGCTTCCGGCTGCGATTTCGCACGTTTGCTGCGCGGCTTGGAGTCGGAGGAAGCTTTGCGCGCCATCGCTAATCTTTCCCCTTATGCTCGACTTCTTGCCAATACTTCTCAAACGCGCCCTTCACATGAAAGTTGGGGCTGTTGTCGAGGTCGTGGCATTCCATGCATTTCTTTTCGGCCACGCCGCCCGCGAGTGGCAGCTTCATCGCATCGCGGCGCTTTTGAATCTCCGCTTCCATCAATTGCTCCGCGCCGCTTTCCGCGGCGACGTGTGCGCTGCCAGGGCCGTGACAATTTTCACAACCGTTGTTTTTCAGCAGCGGCGTTTGTTCAAGCGACAGATAGCCCGAAGCGAACGGGAAAAACTTTTGCGGTTCCCAACCTGTAACGTGGCAACTGAGACACTCGGGATCGTAATGCCGCGCGATATCGCCGCGGGTATTCGGCGGCTTGACGAGCGACTCCGTTGCATGGGCATGCGGCGTCTTTTCCCAAACAGCGTAGGCCTGGGTGTGACACTCGCCGCATTTCTCGCTGCCGACGAACTGCAGACCGGAGGGATGGGCTTGCGGCTTCAAGCCAAGTTCTGCGAAGCCGAGATTCTTCAGCTGTTCCTGATAATCGGCCAGCAACTGCAGCATCGCGGGCGAATCTTGCCAACGATCGTCGAGCGGCACGCGTTGATAGCGAAAACGATTCTTCCCCTCGCCAGCAAATAGGCCAATCACACCGGTATACATTCCCTTGGTACCGACTTGGGCCATCTTGGTTTTCGAGCCGGGGATCTCCACGAGTTCGAGCGTCGGCTCGCCTACTCCGCCAGCCGTAATAACCAGATCAAACAGCGGCGCGGCAGCGGCGATTTTGCGACTCTCTTCCATGTTTGCGTGGCAGAGGAGCACGTACAGATCGCAGTTCTGCTCCTTCAACTCGGCACTAACTTTTTCCAGCGCTGGCAACGCGGGCTCGTGGATCAAATCGTCGCCAGCGAGCTTTTGCTCATACGAATCGCCAAGAACGCTGGTGATGCCGATCTTCTTGCCGCCGGCTTCGACCACTTTGAAGGTCGGCTGCTGATCACGTCCGATGATCGCTACGTTAGCGCTGACAAAAATGCTCGGCCTATCCGGATCAGCGTTTGTCGCCGCGAACAACTCGCCCGCCGTCAGCCGCAAATCATCGGCGCCGAGCGCGACGGCTTGATAACCCATCGTTCGCAAGGCATCGGCCGTGTGCTGAAACTTGATTTCCGATTGCCGGCCGAAGCGTTTGCTCTGGCTGCCAACATCAATGGGCACCACACGCCAGTTGCGTTTTTCACGCAAATCGGTCAGCAATGATTGCCGCCGCGCCAGGCCGCCCTTTTGATTTGCCAGTCCCGTACAACCGCAGGGCTCGATATACCCTTGCTGCTGCCCCGTAACAAACAGCACCAACTGTGGTTCCGGCCAACCTTCAAAGAGTGGTTGCTTGGGAACAGCCGTCGTCTTCGGCGGTCCTGCGGGCGGATTCTCTCCGGCGGGCTGCACCGGCAGTGGATCGAGCGTCGGTGGCGCCACGGGGGGACCAGGCGTGATCTGCGGCACTGGCGTTACGGGTGGTGCGACAGGCGGCGCAACCGGAGGCGGCGGCGGTTTGCAACCCAGCCACATGAAACTGCCGAGCAGCGTGAACGTCGTCACAAGCAAAAGGCGGGTGGTCAACGGGGTGCTGGCATGCATGTTTTGGTACTTCCTTGCTAGCTCCGTTGCCGCAATCGTTTACTCGGTAACTGAATAACGGACGATGATCACAAACTCGGGGATTTGCGGATGCGTAGTGGTGAGTCGAATCATTCCTGCTTCGCCGGCCTTCAGTCCCTGCAGGCTAACGGGCTTGGCGCCGATCGGGATTGTGATCGTCAGGGGATAGCGCGTTACTTGCGGATTATCCGTCAAAGCTTCTCCTAGCACTGCTTGCATGCCATCAGCTGGCTCGACGTCTTTGATCTTGAGCGTGGTTTCGGCGCGATGCGGCCCTTTGACGAGCAAGTGATACTTCGCCGTTTTGCCGGCCGAGGACGAAACGTCCCCGAGGCGGATCATATTTTGATCGCTGACTGCGCCGGCTCCGACGACCATAATATCGCCGACGATTCGCCCTTCAATGGCGACGGTCAATGGCACGGTGTTCGGCAGATTGGTCGTCAGCTTAATGGACTGACCGATCGCGCCGAGTGGCAGTCCCGACTTGATTTGAACGGTTACTTCGACGCCGGATTTCGCGCCACTTTCGGCGGCCACTTCTTCGGCCGCCAAAGGACGAAACTCCGCGCTGAAATACTCTTCGCGGTCCTTCGCCAGGAACTCGTGTTTGACGATCTCCAGGGGCTCTTCGCCGCGAAAGGCGAACACCTTGAACCGGCCACCGGCATTCTCGCTTGTTGACACACTGCCAAGCGTGAGATTGCCGCGATCGGTGCGCAGCGCGTCGATGATCTTGCCATAGACATGCAAGCGCACGATGGGCTGCGCGGGATAGTTGGTGGTGATGATTTCGGCCGACTGTGAAAAATCAGCTTCGCCCGTCTTCGCAGTCCACGTCAACTTGATGGGCATCGATTCGCCGGGCTGCAATTCGCCGTCCTTCATTTCGCTCATCGTGCATTTGCAGGTGGTTTGACCTTTGCGCAAACCAATGGGAACGGAGCCTTCGTTCTTGAAAACGAACTCGTGCTCACCCTCTGCATGCCGATCCATTTCGCCGAAGTTGTACGCCAAGCCGCCGACGATCACTAGTTTCGCCTTGCTGTTCGAGGCAGAAGCGGTGGCCTTGGCTTGGCGCAAGGCGGTGGTGGGAAGCAACTCCGCCGAAAACTCACGGCGCGTGGCAGCCAGGCCGAGACCGATCCCCACGGCCAACGAAGCGACGACAAAAGCAACGATCTTCATGGTTGTCAGGTAGCCCGTCGCGTTAGCAAGGGCGTTTTACTTGGAAAGGACTCAGATGCCGCGTGCCAAGGTGAATACCCCTTGGCGCCTTTATTTCTACTTGCGCTGCTCTTCTACCTTCTCCCCCTCACGAACGTTACGGGCTTCCTGTCGAAGTTCCGCCACAACAACTGCTGCGTTCGGCGGTTTTGCTTCACCGGTTCCCGCTGCGCGCGGCGAAGGGGGCGGATCGTACAACACTCTCTTTTCTAACTTCTGTTCCACGTGCGGGCAAAGGTCATCGAGTCGCTTCGCTTCGTCGGCCTCACGCTTGGCATCTTCCACTTGGCCTTGTTCTGCCAACAGCGATGCCAGCTGCGCGTGCAAGATGGCCGAGTTGGGATAGCACTTGATTGCGGCTGCGTACGCTTTCGCTGCCAGTTGCAACCGCTCGGGATCTTTGACTTTGCGGGCGGCAAGGAGCAACCATTGGCCACGCTCTTCGTGCTGAGCAAAATGATGCGGCGAAGACTTTTCGTAATCGGCCATTGCATCCAGGAACGGTCCCCAGTTGCGCTGGTTCTGCTGAGTGAGCCACTGTCGCAGCCGAAAATCGGCGAGCATCCGCCGCGGCATTGGCGCCCAAGGATCGGCAGCGATGGCGTCTGCGATGAGCGCGGTGACTTGCGAAGCGCGGCTGGGATCGCGGACCGCTTGCTCTCGCGTCGCGGCCGCTTCAAGCACTTTCATGTGTCCCTGCAAAACGGGCTGATATTCGGTGACGTAGCAGCCAATGAGTGCGGCAACGAACAGCCCCGCCGCTGCGATGCTGATCCACCTAGTGACCAAGGGCCCCTGCGGTGAAATTCTCGGCTCACTGCTCAGCGGTATGTTTTCAACGGCATTGTCTCGCTGCAGCGCCATCGCCCACAACAGCCAGGCAGCATTCACCACGCCGGGAAAGATCGCGGCGCCCGCCGCGAGCAAATTGACCAGCAGCACAATCAGCGCAATGATGACCGCCGAGCGCGGCAACTCGCCGCGCTCGACCCAATCTTTCAGGCCGACAAAGCAGACAATGAAGGATGCAAAGCTGGTGAGCCAAATGATTGGAATGCCCAGCGCAGCATCGCGGCCCGGTTCGACAACGCCGCTGCGCGTGGTTTCGAGCGGATCGAACACAATGAAACCGAGAATGCCGGCGAGCAACAGACCCAGCACCGCGCCCGCATAGATCGCAAAGTGGCCGATCTTCAATTCATCGGCGGCGGCTTTCTTCTCTGCTGTGTTAACAGTCGGTGCGACTTTCAAGTCACCCGAGATCAACGGCGAACGCCGACTCAATTGCCAACCTGTTGCGAACATCAAAGCAATCAAGGCCAGGAGCGCCGGCGTGCCTGCGGTGCTCCACACTTCCAGCAAGAAGTTGTGGGGATCAGCAACCGTTTCGCTCGCTTGCGGCAGTTTGTAATTGACATATCGCTCTTGGAAGTTGCCGGGACCGACGCCGAAGATCGGCTCATCGGCAATCAGCGCTGCCGTCGCCCGCCAATACTCCAAACGATACAGCACAGACTTCGGCGATTCGCTCAGCACTTCAGCGTCGAGCCCCTTCGCAGCCACGGCAATCAATCCCATCACCATCACCGCCGCCGCAATGCCCGCCGGCCAACGCCAATTGAGTTGCCAGCCAGAACGTCGTCCATAGAGCAACAACAATACGACTCCACCAGCTCCCGCGAGCACCGCCGTACGGCTCTTCGTCAGCAACAGCACGCCGAACACCAGCAGCACAATCACTAGCAGCGTGACCAGCAGTTTGACGTCGAATTCCTTTTGCACCGACCAAAAAGCAACCGCGAGTGGAATGAGCAGCCACGGCAACAAGAAGCCCGCCAGCGAATTCGTCAGTGCAAATTCCGCATTGGGCTCCACGCTCTTGATGCGATTCTCAGCCAGCGTTCGCATTGGCGAACCGGCCTCAGCGGTAACGCCCAACTGCTGCAGGATGGCTTCGGGATCCTTCTCATACTGCGCCCGCATCTGCGGCTGCAGCACGGCGTATTGATAATAAGCATGCAGCGAAACCGCGAGCGCCAGCGCGAACATCACCACAACCAGCGCGCGAGTTTCTTTCGCCGAAGTCAGTTGCTGGCGAAAGACAATCGCCATCGCACCATACGCGCCCCACTGCCACGTGGCATTCCAAGCGTGACGCAAATTGCCGTCGCACATCAGCGCGCTCACGATATGCCAGCCGACGAGCAGGCCGACGCATAGATCTACCCAACTCCAGCGATTCTCGTTACTCGTAAACAGCGCTGAGCCGAGCAATGAAATGACCGCAAGCGCCAGCCACATCACATGCCACGTCGCGCCGGTCCCTTCGGAGACCACCGACTCGCTGGCGATCAACGGAGTCGAGACGAGCAGCGCGGTCGCAATCGCCAGAATCGCCGGCCGCAAGTACGACATGAAAATCGCATCGAGCGCAGCCATGTTGGCCGCGTCTTCAACTGGCGGCAAGGCGTCGTGTTTTCCGCGGCGGCGTTTCATGGCTGGTTGATCTTTCGCCTGGCGGTAGTTTCCAGAATGGCAATCAAGGAGAGGATGCAGCCCACAATCAACATCAAGATAACCGCCCCGAGCGTATCGACGCGATGGAGCAGCAGCGCGGCGAGGCAACAAGTGGCCGTCGTCAAATAGACCGTCAGCACCGCTCGCGGCTTGGTTAACCCTAGCTCTACGAGGCGATGCGAAAAATGGTTCTTGTCCGCGGAAAAAATACTGCGGCCCGCGCGAATGCGTATGGCCAGCACCGTGACTAGGTCATACAGCGGCACGGCCATCACGCACAGCGGCGCCAAAATCGCATGGCGGGTTTCGCTTTGATAACCCGTGTAACTGGCCAGCAGCGTGGCGACCGCGATGTTGAAACCAACGAAATAACTGCCGGCGTCACCCATAAAAATCGTCGCGGGCGGCCGGTTGTGAAACAAAAATCCGACAAGAGAACCGACGAGCACCAACAAAAAACCTGCGACAAACAGCTGCGGCCCGCGCGACTCCGGGTTCGGTGCAATCAACATCACCGTCCCCAGGAAGCTGGCCGCAATCATCGCGATCCCGGCCGAGAGCCCGTCCATGTTGTCGAGCATGTTGAAGGAATTGATCAGTGCGACGATCCACATCACGGAGAGCATGCCCGTGAACCAAGGCTGATCAATGAACGCCGTCAGTCGCAGATTCGGAATGAAATAGACGCACGCCGCCGCGACGCCGATTTGCACCGCCATGCGCGGTTGCCACGGCAGTCCCCAGCGATCGTCAGTGAGACCGAGCAACATCAGCACAGTGCCCGCCCCGAGCAAGATCCAGAGCTTCGGCAACTGCGATTGGATGCCGTTTAAATGTGGCAGTGCAAAGTCCGGCACCAGTTTTTGAAGTTCAGCGTTTGAGAGGACAAGCGCGATTGCCAGTTGTCCTAACGCAAATGTCCCGATCACACCCAGCCAAATTCCCAAGCCGCCGCCGAGCGGAATCGGCGACGTATGCACCTT
>CAYMWL010000087.1:0-28231 GCA_964394305.1 uncultured Pirellulaceae bacterium | reverse complement strand
CGACATTCACACGCAAGTCGCCGCGGGTGTGTACAACGTGCCTCTCGAGCAAGTCACACGCGAGATGCGCAGCAGCGCGAAGGCGATCAACTTCGGCATTATCTACGGCCAGAGTCCGTTTGGGCTGTCGAAGGCGCTCGACATCAATCAGAGCGATGCAGCGAAGTTCATCGAGGCCTATTTCGCGCGTTTGCCGGGTGTAGAAACGTTCATGCAGCAAGTGCTGGTCGACTGCCGCAGCCAGGGTTTTGTCAGCACGATTTTGCATCGGAAGCGCCCCGTGGAAGGCGTGCGCGATCCGCGGACGCTGAAGAACAAGCGACAACGCAACCTGCCGGAGCGGATCGCGATCAACACGGTGATTCAGGGCTCTGCTGCCGACATTATCAAGCGGGCGATGCTCAACGTTCATCGGCGGCTGCAGCGTGAAGGTCTGCGGTCCAAGTTGCTGCTGCAGATTCACGACGAACTGGTCTTTGAGTTTCCGCCGGAGGAACAAGAGCGACTTGCCAAACTGGTCGGCGAGGAAATGTCCGGAGCAGCGCAGCTGAGCGTGCCGTTAAAGGTCGATGTAAAAACGGGGCCGAATTGGGCCGCGTGCGAGGTTCTGGAATAGGCAAACACGGCGCAATGGCGGAGAATATTCCGTTGCCGCTTTCGGGGCACGTGTTGCGAAAGTCGCGACCGATTATGCGCCATTCACGAGTGCGGCGATCATACCCTTATAATAAATAGGGGACTTTCGCAACAAACACGATGGTTTTCGAGGTGCGACAATTAGGACTTAAGGGCGGCCGAGGTATCAAACGCGAGGAGCCGGGGTTTTCCGCCGCGGATTCCGATAGAGCACTTCCGCGAGCAACTCCGGTGAGCCTCGCTCGCCGTCGCGGTCCCGATGCCAATCGGGATGCGTCGGCACAAACTCGGGCAGATAAGGCCAAGGGTCAAAGGGTTCATAGCCAAGTGCCCGAGCGAGTTTGCTGCTGTCCATACTCACATCGCCAGCGCGTGGCGGGAGTGGTCCGGCTTCGAAGCGCAAGCAGCCCATCAAGTCTTCGGGGCGATAACCGCCGACTCGGTTCACGACCTGGGCAATCTCATACAGACTGAGCGACAGTGGTCCCCCTGCATGATAGAGTCCCTGCAAATCGCGGCGGGCGATGACATCGACGAGCAGCGGACTGAGACAGTCGGTGTAGGTCGGCGTGCGACGTTCGTCAAAGTAGAGTGTCGCCGGTTTTTGTTTTTTAAAGCGTGATTGAATCCAGTCGATGGCTCCGGCATGGCCATTGAAGCTCACGCCCATCGGCAGCGAGATTCGCAGCATGCAAGCGCTCGGCCGTTCACGCGCGATCAGCTCTTCGGCTTCGACCATCGTTTTGCCGTAAATGGTCACTGGATCGGTTGGATCTTCTTCGCGATGCTTACCGCCGCGGGTGCCGCTGAAGACGAGATCGATCGATAAATGCACGAGGCGAACATCGGTGTTAGCGATCGCTTCCAACAGCACTTCCAGGCTGCGGACATTGATCCGCCGCGCCATGACTGGATCAAGTTCGCACGACTTCAGTTTGCAGGTCCCTTCGCAGTGCAACACGGCGGCGAACTGATGTTTGTCGAACAACCGGCGCATTGCATCGCGATCATCCATATCGCAGGGAATGATGCCGGGACCGCTCAGCGGCCAGTAGTCAGTACGGCGGATGGCCAGCACCTGCTCACCGAATTGTGCGCGTAGGTATTGAAAGGCGTTGTAGCCGGCAACTCCCGCGAGGCCGGTGACCAGCAGTGGTAAGGGTGGGACGCTCATTCGCCTTGGAGGTGTTTTTCGAGAAACGGATTGAAGCGGGCGTAATACGCCTTGTGATCGCCGCCGTGATCGGCGGCCGGCATGATCACGATTTCTTTGGGCCCTTGCAGCTGATTGCAGGTTGCAAAGATTCCCTCGGCGGGACAAACCGGATCCACGAGCCCCAGACCGATCAGCCCTGGACACTTTACCCGCGCGGCAAAGTTCATGGCGTCGAAATAGCGGGCGGTCTCCAGCATTTTCTGTTCGTCTTTCTTTTGCCAGGTGCGGCTCGCCCAGTTGGGCCAACCGGGCAAGCGGCCCGCCTGCTTGCCCGTGTGATCGCAGCCGGCGGGAACGTTCGCAGCGAAGGCAGTGACGGCGGGATGGAGGCCTGCGGTCACGATGGCCTGATAACCACCTTGGCTGCCGCCCTGCACAACCAGGTGCTTGCCATCCCAATCAGGCCGCTGCGTGATAAAGTCGACCGCGCGGCGGCAGGAGAGAAACATCGGCAGGAAGTAGCTGGTCTCGCGGTCGTCATTCCCTTGCCCGGGATAGTCGTTCAATTCTTTGGCGGCCTTCTGCTTGTAAAAGTCGGCCGATTCATCAATGGGCAAATCGTGAGCGATGATGTTGAACGCCAATCGCCCCTGGCGAGCATGGCTCACCACCCAATCCCGGTTCAGTGGATAAACGCCAGCCCATTGCACCGTGAGCAGGGCCGGCAGTTTTTCGCCGCCCACTGGTTTGGCTAGCTGTCCATAAATCTTGCGACCGCGAATGTTGTCCATGGTGACTTTGAAGTACTCGATCTTCTTGTCGCCGATGTCGACCGGTTCTAGCTTCACGTTCATCGGGACGGCATCGAGTTCGCCGATCTTGGCTTTCCAAAACGTATCGAAATCCTCCGGCGGCGGCGCCGAGGCGGCGATCTTGTCCGGTGCAATAACGGCAGCCGCGACGGCTTTGATTTCTTTGTCCCCATCCTTCGCTTTGAATTTTACATCCAGCACCAGAACGCCCGGATTGTTGCCAGAAGCTTCGATCGTCGTATCGCCCGTTGCAGATTCCTGCACTCCTTTTTCCGCCACGTCCAATCCGCCGCGGCGAACCGAATACGAAATGGTTCCGGCGACGGCTTCAGCTCCATCTTTGACAGCAACTTTCCAAGTTACCTTTTCACCTGGCTGATAAACGGCCGCGGTCTTATCCCCGGTGATTTGGATCTTGGGTTCAGCGAAAGCTGCCACCGGCAGCAGGATCGCGGCGAAGGAGAGAATCGCTCGAAAAAGCATGGCAGCAGCTCCGGGGAAACGCGGCAAATAAAGTGTCAGTTTTTCGGGGAAGCCCAAATCATACTCAAAAACTGCCGGCCACGGCGAAGTCCTGGGCAAGTCGAAGGCACGCAGTTCTTTACAATCCTGTCGTCCGTAGAAACCGCAACGCCCCCACAACGGGATGCACAAATTGCCCCGCGGTGGATAGAATACTTGGCTAGACAAAACCTGGTTAGCTTTTGCTGCGCGGTCTGCGCAGATTACCAACCGTATTTTTGATCTCATAGCTGAGATGGGTGCTTGATGGAGAAGTACGAACAGGACGACGGCGATGGTGACAATCGGCGCAGCACGCCGCGGACGGCGGGGCTGGGGCTGATGCTTTTGCTGGGCATCTTGCTGATGGTCGGCACGGTGTTTTTCATCCAGCAAAAGCGGGATGTCACCACTATTCCGTACAGCTTTTTTGAAGAGCAGCTGACCGCGAAAAACATTCTGTATGTCACGGTCGGCCAGACGCAGGTCGAAGGCGGTTTCAAAGATCCGCCCTTGCTGCCGAAAATCCGAAATCAAAAAGGTCAGCTCGAAGACCAACTCGACGCCGACAAGAAGCCCAAACGGGCTACTCGTAAATTTGTTGTTGCCCTCGAACCCAACCAGAGCAAAGACCCGGCCTTTAACGAGGCCATTCGTGCGAGCGGCGCACAGCGCGAAAACGAGCCTTACAGCGATCCCACGTACACGCTGTATTTCATGGTGATGGCCGTTTCCATCATCCTGTTTGTCATCGTGATGTGGTTCATGCGCCGCACGCAAGCGCAAATGATGGGGGGCGGATTTTTCTCCGGCTTCGGTCGCAGTCCCGCGAAGCGTTACGAAGCGTCACGGCAAGCGATCACGTTTAAAGACGTCGCCGGCGTCGAAGGAGTAAAGGCCGACCTGCAAGAGATCGTCGAGTTTCTGAAGACTCCGAAGAAGTTTCAGCGGCTGGGGGGCCGCGTGCCGAAGGGCGTGCTGCTGAACGGTCCGCCGGGCACCGGCAAGACGCTGCTCGCTCGAGCAGTCGCTGGTGAAGCGGGCGTGCCGTTTTATTCGGTCAACGGCTCTGAGTTCATTCAAATGTTCGTCGGCGTTGGCGCTAGTCGCGTGCGCGACTTGTTTCGCAATGCCAAAGAGAATTCGCCGGCGATTATTTTCATCGACGAAATCGATGCGGTCGGTCGGCAGCGTGGCGCCGGGCTCGGCGGCGGTCATGATGAGCGCGAACAAACGCTCAACCAAATCCTCAGCGAAATGGATGGCTTCAACCAGACCGATTTCGTCATCGTAATGGGAGCGACGAACCGGCCCGACGTGCTCGATCCAGCGCTGCTGCGACCCGGACGTTTCGATCGGCACGTGACCGTTGGCAAACCGACGCAAAAGGCGCGAGTCGATATTTTTAAGGTCCACACTCGCGATGTCCCGCTAGGTGATGATGTCGATTTGAATGTGCTCGCGTCGCTGACAATTGGGCTGACCGGCGCGGATATTCGCAACATCGTCAACGAAGCGGCGCTCTGGGCTGCGCGGCTTGACAAGAACAAAGTCGAAATGTCGGACTTTGAATATGCCCGCGACAAAGTGCTGATCGGCCCCAAGCGCGAAGAAGTGCTGCAGTCCAAAGAAAAGGAAAAGACCGCGTATCACGAAGCAGGTCACACGATTCTGGCTTGGGTGCTGCCCGGAGCGAATCGCGTTCACAAAGTCACGATCGTTCCGCGCGGTCAAACGCTCGGCACCACACAAATGCTGCCGTCGGAAGATCGGATGAGCATGGCCGAAAGCGAACTGCGTGATCAGTTGGTCGTGTTGCTCGCCGGTCGCGCTGCGGAATTGTTGATCTACGGCGAAGGAACCGTCGGCGCGCAGAACGATCTCGAACGGGCCACGGCCATCGCGCGGCGGATGGTCACAAGCTGGGGCATGAGCAAACAAATCGGTCCAGTTGCTTTCAAGATGAGCGACGACGATCCGTTTCTCGGCCGCGAAATGCATCAGCAGCGGCTCTTCAGTGAACATACGATGGAACGCATCGACGAGGAAATCGGGCGGATCCTGCGTGAAGCCGCAGAGCGAGCCAACAAGGTGCTGACCGACAATCGCGACAAGCTCGAAAAATTGTCGGCCAAGCTGGTCGAAAAGGAAGAGCTAGACGACGAAGACATCACGCTCGTGCTGGGGCCGTCCGTGCAATCGCGTACAGGCGCGCCGGATCGGCAACCCGTGGAAGTGCCGCGGGCTTCGCAATAACCAGGTTGGTTGCGGTTCACGTTCACTTGAGCCACAAGAACGTTGCGTCGTGACGAACTGCGGGATAACATCACGCATGCATCCTGCAGTTTGTCATCCCACCTTTTCTCCTCAACCGAGGTCCCGCCATGCGCTTGATCGCTTCCTTCTTCTGGCTCGTTGGTGCTGGTCTGCTGCTTCCCGCCGTTCACGGGCAGGAATGGACTCGCTTTCGCGGTCCCAACGGCACAGGCGAAAGCGAAGCCAAGACGGTTCCGGCGAGTTGGACCGAGCAGGACTATAACTGGGTCGCTAAGCTTCCCGGTATCGGCCATAGCAGCCCGGTAGTTTGGAAGGACAAGATCTTTTTGCTGAGCGCCGAAGGCAAAAGTGCGCTGCGGCATGTCCTCTGCCTGAACACGGTCGATGGCAAGATTATTTGGCAGAAGGACTATCCCGGCGTGCCGCATCATTTACATGCTCGGAGCAGTTTTGCCTCGTGCACGCCGTGTGTGGACGACAAGCAGGTTTATTGTGCCTGGTCCGATCCCGAGCACACGTTCTTCAAAGCCTTTGACCACGATGGCAACGAAAAATGGTCGCTCGATCTCGGCGCCTGGGTCAGCCAGCACGGGTTTGGCCAAAGCCCAATGATCTATAACGATTTGGTGATCATCACTTGCTCGCAGGAACCATCGAAGCAAGCAGGTGTGCCCGAGCCGCGTGAGAGCTTCATCGTCGCGGTTGACAAGACTAGCGGCAAAATTCGCTGGCGGAAGGATTGCAAGATCGATACGGCTTCGTACTCCGTTCCCACCATTCGCAAGAATGAAAGCGGTGCTGATGAACTGGTGATGGCATCGACCGGCGAAGGGCTGTTTGCCGTCGATCCAGCGACTGGCGATACGAATTGGTCGCAGAAGGTGTTTACGATGCGCACGATTAGCTGCCCACAGATTGTCAGCGGCCTGGTCTTTGGCACGACCGGTTCCGGTGGCGGTGGCAATTATGTTGTCGCGCTGCGCCCTGGGAAACAGCCGGAAGTTGCCTACGAGATCAAAAAGGAAGCGCCCTATGTGCCCACGCCTGTGGCCCTCGGCAACCTGATGTTTCTCTGGTCGGACAAGGGAATTGTCACCTGCATCAACGCCGATGATGGCAGCCGGGTTTGGCAGCAGCGCGTGGGTGGCGTCGGCTACAGCGGCTCGCCCATTCGGGTTGCTGACAAAGTCTACTGTGTCGACGAAGCGGGCGTCGTCGTTGTCCTCTCAGCGGCTGGCGAATTCAAAGAACTCGGCCGCATGGATCTCAAGGAAGAATGCCGGTCCACGCCCGCAGTCTCCGACGGCAAGATGTACATTCGCACGATTTCGAAGCTCTATTCAATCGGCGGGGCGAAGTAGTTCATTGTGACTGCGACCACTCCGCCGCGTTGGAGTTTCTGGCTCGATGTCGGCGGCACCTTTACCGACTGCCTCGCGCTACGGCTTGACGGTCAATTGCTGCGGCGGAAGGTGCTGAGCTCGTCGCGAATCAAAGGCAAAACGTTTGGAGTCGCTGCGGACAAGCTGCAGGACGACGCACGCCGTGGCGAACCGGCGAATTTTTGGCGCGGCTACACGCTGCGGCTGCTCGACTCGAACGGCTCCCCAATTCATGAATGCTTGATTCGCGATTTTGATTCAACGGCAGGCGAGATTTGCTTCGCAGATCCAGTGGACCTCGCGGAGTACGGCCTGACTCTCCCTACGGCCTACGAAATCCTCTCGCCCGAGCCAGCGCCGATTCTGGCGATTCGGCAATTCCTCGGGCTGCGACTGGATGATGTGATACCCCCGTGCGATGTGAAACTAGGGACCACGAAAGGAACCAATGCGCTGCTCACGCGCACTGGCGCGCGGACTGCGTTCATTACGACCAGTGGCTTCGGCGATCTGCTGCGCATCGGCTATCAAAATCGCCCGAAGCTCTTTGAGCGCACGATTCACAAGATTGAACCGCTGCACGAGGTCTCGCTGGAAGTGGATGAACGGCTTGCGGCGGATGGGAGCGTTATTCTTCCGTTAGATATGCCGACGTCGCGTGCGTTGTTGCAATCCCTGCGTGACTGCGAAATCGAATCGCTCGCCATTTGCCTGATGCATGCCTGGAAGAATCCGCAGCACGAACTGCTGCTGGAGCGACTGGCCCAAGAGTTAGGCTTTCGTGAGATCAGCCTGTCGCATCGTGTTTCGCCGGGGATGAAGATCGTGCCGCGGGGCGATACGACGCTCGTCGATGCTTATCTAACACCGGTCCTGCGAAGCTACGTGAAGCAACTGCAGGAACACTTGCCGGGCAGCGAACTGCGGCTGCTCACCTCGGCGGGATCGTTGGTGCGAGCGGAGGGTTTTTCCGGCAAGGACAGTATTCTTTCCGGTCCCGCGGGAGGCGTGACGGGGTTCGCCAGAGTTGCGGAAGCAGCAGGCTTCACACGAGCGATCGGGTTCGACATGGGAGGCACTAGCACCGACGTAGCGCGGTATGCGGGTCGGTTTGCCACCGAGTATGAAACGCAGAAAGCAGGAGTTCGCTTGGTTACGCCCATGCTCGCGGTGGAAACGGTCGCGGCTGGCGGTGGTTCGATCTGCCGCTGGGACGGTGTCAAGCTGGTTGTCGGCCCTGCGAGTGCCGGCGCGGATCCCGGCCCCGCTTGCTACGGCCGCGGTGGGCCGCTGACGATCACCGATTGCAATTTGTTTCTCGGGCGGATTTTGCCGGAGCATTTTCCGTTTCCCCTGGATCGCCTGGCGGTTGAACGGCGATTGCAGGAATTGCTGACCGAAATGGGCGCTGCTGGAACTGCCTATTCGCTTTTGGAACTGGCAGCGGGCTTGGTGCGGATCGCCAATTCGTTGATGGCCGCGGCGATTCGCTCCGTTTCAATCGCTCGTGGATATGATGTGCGCGACGATGTGTTGGTCGCGTTTGGCGCCGCTGCCGCTCAACACGCGTGCGCAGTCGCTCGCGAACTTGGAATTCAGAAAATCCTCAGTCATCCGGATGCCGGCGTGCTGAGCGCGCTTGGCATTGGACTGGCCGATGTCATGAAGCACGAATGGCAACCATTGTACCGGGCTTGGAATGAAGACGTGCGGCGCGAGTTGCCTGCAGTATTTGTGCAGCTCACAGAACAAGGCCGTGCTTTCTTGAAGAGCGAGGGCATTACTTCAGAACGTTCGAATTTTGCTCGCGAGTTGGACCTGCGCTACACCGGCACGGATGTGCCGTTAACCATCGCCGAGCCCGGCGACGGTGATTGGATACAAGCCTTTGCCGCCGCACATCAACAGCGGTATGGCTATGTCCAATCGAGCCGCGGCGTCGAAGTAGTTGCCGCGCGGGTGACAGCGATCGGAAGAAGCGCGACTCAATTACCGCGGTCGCAAATGATTGTTGCCAGCGATGATTCGTCGCAACGTTCACAGCCTGCAGCGCTGGTTCTGCCGCGGGAATCCTTAAATCCCGGCCAGCGCATCAGCGGTCCTGCGATCGTCGTGGAACCATTGACGACCACGATTGTTGACGCAGGCTGGCAGGCCACAGTGCTCAGCGGCGGAGAGTTATTGTTGGAAGATCTCGCCGCGGAAGCTCCTCACGAAGAACAGCAAAGCGATAACTTCGGAATTGCCGATCCCGTGCTGCTGGAAATCTTCAATCAGCAATTCACCGCCATTGCGACGCAAATGGGTCACACGCTTCGCAATACGTCGGTCAGTGTCAACGTGAAGGAACGGCTTGATTTCAGCTGCGCGATCTTCACGGCGACTGGCGACTTGGTTGTCAACGCACCACACGTTCCTGTTCATCTGGGCGCGATGAGCGAAACCGTGAAGAGTGTGCTGCGCGACTGTCAGCCGCTGTTGCCCGGGGACGTGGTGGTGACGAACGATCCCTATCGCGGTGGCTCGCACTTGCCCGATATCACGGTTGTTACGCCCGTGTTTGATTCTGCCAGGCAGTTGCTGTTTTTCACGGCCAGTCGGGCCCATCATGCGGAAATCGGCGGCATCACGCCTGGTTCGATGCCGCCATTTTCGAAATGTCTTGCGGAAGAAGGTGTGCTGATCCGCAACTTCAAAGTGCTGACTGCGGGCGATGATCATTTTGCGGAGTTGGCAACAATTTTAACTTCCGGACCTTATCCAAGCCGCGCGGTAGCGCACAACATCGCAGATATCCGCGCGCAGCTGGCTGCGAATCAGCAAGGCGCTAATGAACTGTTGGAACTAGTTGCACGTCAATCGGTGGCGATGGTGCAGGCCTACATGGAGCACATCCGCACCGCGGCGGAAGCAAAAACGCGGCAGGCAATCGCGAAAATGAAGCCCGGAACGCGCGAGTTCGTTGACTGCCTCGATGACGGCACGACGATCAAAGTGACTGTCACGATAGATAACTCGCAACCGCGACCGTTACGGATTGACTTCACCGGCACTGCCAACACGCATCCCGGCAATTTGAACGCAAATACGGCGATCGTTACCGCCGCAGTGCTGTACGCATTGCGATTGTTGATTGACGAAGACATTCCGCTCAATCAAGGCGTGCTTGCGCCGGTTGAGTTAATCATTCCGCCGGGTTTGCTGAATCCTCCCGCTGCCGTGGACGCATTGGATTGTCCGGCTGTGGTCGGCGGCAATGTGGAGACATCGCAGCGAGTGGTTGATGTTCTGCTCGCGGCATTTGATCTCGCGGCGGCGAGCCAAGGGACGATGAACAACGTCCTCTTCGGCAATGAATCGTTTGGATATTACGAAACGATCTGTGGCGGTAGCGGTGCAACAGCCGCTGGCCCTGGCGCGCATGCGGTGCATACGCACATGACTAACACGCGGATCACGGATCCCGAAGTTTTCGAGCATCGCTTTCCTGTGCGCTTGCAGCGCTTCGCCATTCGCGCGGGGAGTGGCGGCGATGGTTTACATTGCGGCGGGAATGGAGTCATTCGGCAAATTTTGTTTTTGGAGCCAATGACAGTCTCCTTACTTACGCAGCGACGTGGCGAACACCGGCCCTTTGGATTGCACGGTGGACAACCTGGCGCTGCGGGTGAGAATCTTTTTCATGCGAGTGGCGGCAGCAGCGAGTCGCTGCCCTCAGCGGCTCAAATCACGGCGCCAGCAGGCGCAGTACTCACCATTCAAACTCCCGGCGGAGGCGGTTGGGGCGAGCGATGTTAAATTGCCGGAAGTTCCGACGTTGTCGTTCAAGGTTGTTGGCAGTCAAACCGATTTAGAGTGAGCCACGTACTGAACGTTGATCGCTGAAAAGTTTTCAAATTGCTGGCGGAATACTGCGTCAGTTTTGCGCAGTTCCGCCATAATCAACTGGCTGATGGAAGCGGGTAACTTTGGACTGCCCCTCGCTCCCCTTGGTTGACACTGCCTGATTTGCCAAGTTTACTATGGGTGCTGCCCGTGGTCCCCACCCTACAATTTTTCGTCGCGGCTGGTCGCGACGGTCGGCTTTGTGCCTGCTGTGGCAGTTCCTAATTCTGCGGAGAAAATGGATGAAGAAAGTTTGTCTGTCGCTGGTTGCCTGTGCGTTTGTGCTGGCCCTGGGTCTCAGCTCGGCATCGGCTTTGCCGCCGTTCGACAAGGAATGGAAGGCGAAGTACCTGCCGGATAGCGCCCCTGCCTCCCTGAAAGAAGCCGTTGGCACTGCCAAGTGCAACGTCTGCCACGAAGGGACGAGCAAGAAGATGCACAATGCCTATGGCAAGGCCATCAAGAAGTACTTGACCAAGGCCGACTTCGACGCCGTGAAGACTGATCCGGAAAAGTCGAAGAAGTACATTGTCGAAGGTTTGGAAAAGTCGGAAGCCGAAAAGTCGGCCAGCGGCAAAACCTACGGCGAACTCATCAAGGCCGGCAAGGCTCCTTGGGAAGGCTAGTCGCCACTTTGAATTCATTTGAATTCAGCTTTTGCTAAATTCAGAGGCTGGGGCGCGATTCGCGGCTCAGCCTTTCTTTTTGCGCGCTGGCTCTGGGGGCGGACGGGCCCATTCTTCATCGCGAGCAGGCGCCGACGACAGGGGTTTTAGCTTCGGGCCCATATACCGCCGCGTCAATCGTGCACCCAGCCAGGTCAGCCCAATCAACAGAAATCCCAGAATGATCAGACCGGCAAATGCGGCCAGCACTTTGGCCCGCGTAGCGCCGTCTAGTCGCATAATCAGCGGTTTGGTTGCTTCTTCGGCTGCCAGAATCATCGTCAGCGCGGCCGTGCCCAGGTACATGCGTGACTCGATTGAACGGGACTTCGAAACGACTGCTTTGATTATGGCCACGTGGCGGCTTGGTTGTAGCCCTGGTCCGACTTTTGCTTGCTCTTCGCGATCGGGCAAATTAACATAATCGGAATGAACGCACGCATTGCGCTCGCGGTGCGCTTTTATTGGGCGGGTATTCACGGAGTTTTGTCAATGACACGGAGCATGCGGTGGATGTCGGCGGCAGCGGTGTGCTGCTTGCTGTTCACCTCGATGGGTTGGTCGCAAGATCAGCTGTTGGATGAACTTTACGGGCGGGGCGTGCATAACTACTTTGCCCGCAATTATTCCCAGGCCCATACGATTTTGACCGAAGCGATCAAGAGTGGGAGTCAGGATCCGCGGGTTTATTACTTCCGAGCACTCGCCTACAGCAAACTGGGCCGTCCGGAAGAAGCCAGGGCGGATTTCGAAAAGGGTGCTGCATTCGAAGTGCAAGCCGGCGACATTTTCCCGATCGGCCGTTCGCTGGAACGTGTCCAGGGAAACGATCGCATGGCACTCGAAAGCTATCGGCGAAATGCTCGACTGATGGCCCGCAGTAACAGCAACAAGCAAGATGACGCTCGCTTCGAGGCAATGAAACGCCGTGAGCAAGATGTGCTGCGAAACCAGGCTGCCGGCAACTTGCCTGCTCCCGCGCCAAGCGCTCCTATAGCACCAGCCGCACCGGTTAATGATCCTTTTGGTGGCGCTGCTCCTGCTGCTGATCCGTTTGGTGGTGCAGCACCGGCGGCCCCGATGCCGCCTGTGCCTGCTCCCGCTGCTGATCCATTTGGCGGCGCGGCGCCAGCGGCCCCGATGCCACCACCAATGCCCGCTGCACCGGCTCCTGCAGCTGTTGATCCGTTTGGCGGTGCAGCGCCTGCGGCTCCGATGCCTGCCCCGGTCGATCCGTTTGGCGGCGCGGCCCCAGCCGCACCAATGCCCGCCGCACCGGCTCCTCCGGCGAATGATCCATTCGGCGCTGCTCCCGCCGTTCCGGCCGATCCATTTGGCGCAGGTGCTGCGCCGGCTGCTCCCGCCGCAGTGCCTACTGTGGCTGGTGGCGGAAAGTCGACGATTGGTTCTCTGTTCCGCGCATTTACCAAGGCCATTCCGGGCGAAGCTAGTGCTCCTGGCGCTGGTCCCGTTCCGATGATTGATCCCGCAGTGCGTCCTGCCAGCTTGCCTGGCGATGCTCAAAACGATCCGTTTAAGGACGACGCTCCTGGCGCGCCTGCTGCGGCACCCGCCGCTCCAATGCCGGCAGAAGTTGATCCGTTTGGCGCCGCCCCGGCAACTCCAGCCCCTGCGGCTCCGGCCGCACCTGTTCCTGCGCCGGCCACTGCTGATCCATTTGCTCCCGCAGCGCCAGCAGCACCCGCACCCGCCGCAGCAGATCCCTTTGGTGCTGCACCAGCCGAACCACCACCAGCACCTGCCCCACCGGCTGCTGATCCGTTCGGCTAGGGTTTGAGCACTCGATTTGCAGCAAATTTCCAGCGCCGTCGTCCTTACCGATGACGGCGCTGTTGTTTCCCTCCCTACGATTGTCGCTTCGCCCCGCTTCGGAGCATCTACATGAATCGCTTGCTGCCTCTTGGTTGGTTTTCGATTGCTTTTCTTTGCAGCGCGACAATCTCGCCGACTGATTTGTGTGCTGCTCCGGCCATTACGAATCTCTCGCTGCGTGGTTTGACCATCGGCCAACCGGTCACACTCACGATCGATGGTAGCGAACTATCAGAAGATGCGCGCGTCGTACTCCCAGTGAATATCGCGTCACAATCGATCAAGCCGGGTGCCAAGCCGAATCAAATTTCGCTCGAGATCACAGTCGACGCAGCTACGGCACCGGGTATTCACCTGCTGCGAGTTTCATCCAAACGCGGAATCTCGAATCCGTTAGTCATCGGGCTCGATCGTCTGCAGCAAGCGCCATTTGTAGATTCGATCGCTTCGACCCCGCTCGCGCTTAGCGGCGCAGTCCCTGCGGGCGGCGTGCTGCGCACGCAACTGAACGGCAAGAAAGGTGAGGTCCTTTCACTTGATCTGGAAGCGCAACGCCTCGGCGCTGCGGTAAAACCAATTCTCCGCCTGCTTGATCCACGCGGCACTCAGCTCGCTTACAGCCCGCCGCTACGGACACTGGGCGGCGATTCACGACTCACGACGACACTCCCCGCCGACGGCACCTACACCATAGAGTTGCACGATCAACTCTATCGTGGCGCAAATCCCAATCACTTTCGACTGAAGGTCGGGAAGTTGCAGTTTGCCGACCAGGCGTTGCCATTGGGAGTAACCAAGGGTGCGAAGACGATGCTCCGTGTTGCGAACTCTGCAATTCGGGATGAGATTCCTTTCGATGCCAGTCCTTTTCAAGCTCCACAAGTGACGACGTTGGCCATGCCCGCTGCTGCAGTCCATTTCACCGGTGGCGCGCCTCGTTTGTTGGTGACCGACCTCGCCGAAACAATCGAGCCCACGCGCGAAGCCAACAGGCTACCGCAACTCGTTGCAGCGCCCAGCGCGGTGAGTGGCACGCTCGCAGCAACTGGTGAAGAAGATCGATATGAGTTGCCAGTGACTCCCGGGCAGAAGTTGCGCTTCGAAGTTTTTGCCCAGCGTTTTGGTTCGCCCCTCGATGGTGTTCTGACCGTTTATGGTGCGGCTGGCAACGCGCTGCAAAGCAGCGATGACCGGCCAGGTTCGACCGATCCCATGCTGGAATTCACCGTCCCTGCGGGCGTGATGAGCTTGCAGGTCGGCGTCAAAGACATGCAAGAGCGAGGCGGCCCAGCATTTCTCTATCGCATCGAAGTACGCAATGCAGCGGCAGCCGATTTTTCGTTGAGCCTCGCGGTCGACCGACTGAACATCCCGGCCGGCGGCACGCAGGTGCTGCAAGTGCAAGCCGCGCGCATGGGCTACAACGGCCCGATTGATTTGAGCCTGCAGGGCCTGCCCAGCGGTATCACCGTGAATGGCAACAAGATTGCCGAAGGAGCTGCCGTCGCGCTCGTGACGCTTACCGCGAATGCCGATTTGGAAGGTGTGGCAAGTCTCGCGCAGATCAGCGGCATTGCGACTGGTCTCCCCCAGCCCGTGTCACGACTGGCACTCACACCTGATTTACCCGGCTCGATCGTGCAGCCGCAGTTCAAGCAGCAATTGGCCATCGGTGTCACGGGCGCCTCGCCCATTCAATTTGTTTGGCAGGGGAATCCCACGGATGGCCTGGTGCTCGGCGACAAATTGCCAGCCAAGCTAGCGGTCACACGCACTGCCGCCACCCCCGGAAACGTTCGCGTTCGACTGCTGACCACTCAGCCCATGCCGAAGAAAACGATTAAGGAGAACAATCAAGACAAAGTCGTGGACGACCTGAATAGTGCCTTGCGGCTCGAAGGAATGCCGGAACTGAAGGCCGCGGAAACGGAACTTGTCGCCAACATCCTCGTTCCCGCCGATCTACCGCAGCGAAGTTGGGATCTAGTGCTGATCGCCGATTTGCTGGCTGCTGACAACAAAACCGTTGTGTCGTCGATCGCCGCGCCGGTTCGTTCGCTCTCGCCTGTCAGTCCGTTTCAAATTGAACTTACCAGCAGCAACTCCGCCGAAGGAAAGGCCGGCGCTGGCGAAGCCGGCAAGCTGGCCGGCAAGATTCAGCGTGTTGCGGCATTCACAATGCCGGTTGTGGTGACGCTCGAGAATCTGCCGAAAGGTTACACTGCGCCGCAGGTCATTATTCCCGCCGATCGTGCCGAGTTTGAATTGCCGCTGACCTTCCCCTTCGGCAGCAAGCCGGGTGAGTTGAAGGATGTCAAACTAATTGCAGTGGCTGCGCCCGTTTCGCCCAACTCCGTTCGCAGCCAGGCTGTGGCCGTGAATATCAAAGTCGTGGCTGGTGAAAAACCGCAGGCCGAAACGCCACTGGAAGTATTCGAGGACGATGAAAAGTTCATCGCACTGTTGACGGAGGGTGGTGGCAAAGCAACGCCGGAGAATCGTGACAAGTTCAGCGGTCAAACATGCCTGCGCGTGAATGGCGATCAAAAGTTCAATGCCAAATTGCCCGGCCTGAGCTTGAAGGTACGCGAAAACCCCGGCCCCGGCGAAGTCCGGTACATTCGCTTCGCTTGGAAAAAACAGGGGGGCAACACGATCTGCCTGCAACTGAATCACGATGGCACCTGGGGACCCGGCGGCACCGGTCGCGAGGGTTCCAAGTTCCGCTATCACGCCGGCCCCGGCGGCGAATGCTATGGTGGCTCGTTGGTAATCGACGAGAAGTTGCCCGCGAAGTTTGAAGTCGTGACCCGCGATCTCTTCGCCGACTTCGGCGAGTTTACGCTCGACGGCCTGGCCTTCTCGGCCGTCGATGGCCAGGCGGCGTTCTTTGACCATTTGTACTTGGGGCGTTCACTCGCCGATTTCGACTTGCTAAAAGAGAAGGTCAAGTAAGCCCCATCTCTCGAAAAGGACGTGTGTTGCATGTCCGCATCGATTCTCTGTCCGTATTGTGGCCATTCGACACAACCCAATCGTTCTCCGCTGGACGCGAGTGTAATTTGCGAGCGTTGCCAGAAAATCTTAACGCCTGCTACTCTCGAACCACTCGTACAGCCTGAAATGACCTTCGGCTCGCGCTCGGCGCCCCATGTTGACGAGCCCAATAACGCATCGGCATTTCTTGCCATTTTTCTCATCGTTGGATCGATCGTACTCTTGTGCGGCGGCATCGGCGGCTACATCGCCATCAACGCTCGCAACCGAATTGTCGCCGCGGCAAAAAAAGTCGAAGAGGCGAATCAGCAACGGCAACGAGCGATGGAAGGTCAATTGCCAAAGCCCGAAACCGTTCCTAGCTCGCCACCGGAGCCGCGAGTCCGAGTTAATCCAGACATTGCTCCGGCCCTCGAACCACCGCAAAGGACACCGCGTCCGACGCCTGCTGGCAAGAGCCTCGATGAGTTGCTCACCGAGCTGAATGATGAGCAGCGCAGTCGCCCAGCCTGGGCTCCGCTCAACGAACTATCGCGAATGCCGTTACAGGAAGATCGCAGAGTCGATGTTTCCTCTGCAATCGAAATACATTTGCGTTCCAGCGATTCTGCCACGACGCATGCGGCGGTAAGAGCCGCTGTCGTCTGGGGAACCGATTGGAATGCCGACTCGCTACTGGCACTGATCGACTCGCCACACGACTTCACTCGCACTCAGGCAATCCGCGCACTGGCGAAAGTCAGACCGACCGCAGAAACGGCCGAATTGTTGCTGGCTCAAGCAGTCAACGTCGGGAATTCAATGGCGCTGCGCGAGGCCTTCGCCGATCTCGGACCTCTTGCGGAACAGGCAATGATCGACTGCCTAGAATCGGACGATCTGAAGCTCAAAAAATCGATGATGCATCTGCTCGGCGACATCGGCACAAGGGCCGCCATCGAACCGCTGGAAGACGTGATACGTACCGAAACGGACGCAGAGTTCAAAGGACAAGCCGAGGCTATCTTGCGGCGGATTCGATCGCGGCTGCGTTAAAACAATTCCGCAATCGGTTCGCCCGTCGGTAAAATCGCCATCGGCCTGCCGAGTTGATCGTGCAAATGTTGCCGCGGATCGATGCCGAAGCGGCGATAAATTGTCGCGAGCAGACAATTGCTGTCCATTCGGCGGTCGATCGGTTCTTCGGCCCGCGCATTCGTCTTGCCGATCACTTGCCCCATTCGTAGACCGCCACCGGCGACCAATACACTCATCGCTTTGGCCCAATGGTCTCGTCCGGGGCGGCCACTTTTATCTTGATAGGCAATTTTCGGTGTGCGGCCAAACTCGCCGCAGAAAATGAACAGTACCTGACGATCGAGGCCGCGGTGATACAAATCCTCGATCAACGCGGCGACTGCTTGATCGAATGACGGTGCCTTTTCGCGCAATGAATCGAAGATGTGCGCGTTGACACTATGATCGTCCCAGTTGCTCGTCACTCCCGTCTCAGGCCGTAAGCGATAATTCGCCTGACATTGCACAAACCGAGTCCCCGCTTCCACCAGGCGGCGACACGTGAGCAAGCTGTTGCCAAAGTGCGTCTCGCCGTAGCGCTCGCGCGTCCGCTGATCCTCGCGCGATAAGTCGAATGCGTCGCGCGTGCGCGGGCTCGCCAGCATCTCCATTGCGCGCTGCTGAAACGCAGCGAGCGCCGATATTTGTCCGTTCGCTTCGATGGTTCGCGGCAACGCATCGAGTTTGCTGAGCAAATTCATCCGCCGGCTGAGGTTCACGACGCCATCTGGAGAAATGGCCAGATCATCGTTGCCTATTGCCGTTTTGAAAATAGGGATGGGATCGTATTCGTTGTCGCCGGTCGAGGAACGAGGATTGGGACTTGGCATGTACGGCGAATAAGCAGGGCCTAAGTATGCCGGGCCGCCTCCATAGAATTTCGTATTGGCTACAAATAGAGGAACATCGCGTGCCGTCTGCCGCAGTTGATGAGCCACGACCGATCCCAGTTCGGGGAACTCGCCGTCGCTCAGGTTCGCCGCCCGCGAGGGATAGCCGCTGAGAAACCGATGCGTGCCGCCGGAGTGTTCGTTCCGTTCGTGATGCAAACTGCGGATCAGGGTGAACTTGTCGGCTAGCCGCGAAAGTTGCGGCAGAATTTCGGAAATCTCGATTCCTGGAACATTGGTGTGAATAGGTTGAAACGGACCGCGATACTCGGCCGGCGCCAGCGGCTTCAAATCAAATAGATCGAGATGGCTCGGTCCGCCGTTAGCCCAAAAGAGAATGACGGAAAAATCTTTATCTGTTGAAGGATTCTTTTCCGCTGCCAAAAGTTGACCAAGCGTGGGCTGCAATCCGGTGGCCAGCGCGCCAAAGCTCAAGCCGCCAAGTGTGAGCCAAAGTCTCCGCGAAAGGGGGCGTCTGCGAGAGTCGAGTTGGTTGCTCGTCATCGCTCCTCCAATTCGGAAGCAGCGCACTTTCGCGGAGCGAAAGGCGACTCTACTCAATCAAAAAACGGAAACAGCTTTTTCAGTTCCTCGGGCGTCGGTCGCCGGCCGTACTCGCACAATTCAAACGCTTCGGCAAAACGCACTTTCTTGCCCCGCTCCTCGCCATACAACTTCAACAGTTGATCGCGAAACTTCTCGGCCTCACGGCTTTGGCGATCTTCCCACTTTTCTCGCAGCCAGGCTTTGCGGCCTGTGACATCGCGTTCCGGCGGCACCTTGCTGACAAACTCTTCGCTGCCGCTGGCACCACCTTCGTAAACCTGCGAAGTCAACTCGTGAATCGCCTCGAGTTTTTGCGCGAACACTTCGTCGAGAGCCACGACAACGTCAGGACGAAAGGAGTACGGCTTCAAAAACGCATCGCTGGAATAAAGAAAGACTGGATTGTTCTTCAGCGGTGGCGTATCCGGACAAAAGAACGGCACGGTGACCATGAACGCGGCATCCTGCACCAGCACGCCGACGTAGCGATGGTCAGGATGATAATCCCAAGGCCGATGCGCGATCACGATATCTGCCCGCCACTCGCGAATCAGCCGGCAGATGGTCTGCCGATGTTCGAGCGTCGGCAGTAACTCGCCGTCGTGAATATCGAGTACCTGACTGGTACTGCCGAGTTTGGCATTCGCTGCTTTCGCTTCGGCGGTGCGGCGTTTCGCAAGTGGTCCGCCCGCCATTTGCCAGTGACCAATGTCGCCGTTGGTGACGGATACGAGTTTGACGTGGTGCCCCTTTTTCGCCCACAACGCAGCGGATCCGCCGGCTTTGAACTCGGCATCGTCGGGATGTGCGCCAAAGACAATGATCCGCAGTTTGCCATCGTTGGCCGGTGGTTGCACCTTTGCGGCAACGGTCTCGGCAGTGATCGACTGAGCGTGCACCGGGGAATGAAGAACGCCCAAAACAACCCCGCAGAGAAATAAGGAGAACCAGCGCATGTTAATTTCCTATTTCGCACCGTTCATCAAACTGAAACAAGTCAGATTCACTTCTCCGCGAATCAGCAGCAGTCCTTGGACGGCCACCGGCGAAGCGATGATTCTTTCGCCCAGATCGTTTTCGCTGAGTTGTTTGAAGCCATCGCGGATATCGGCAACAAACACGACGCCATCTTCGCGCGGAGCATACAGTTTTCCGCCCGCAATGAGCGGCGACGCGTAGTACTTGTTCCGATTTTTCGGAAAGCGATCGGTCCAGATGGTTGCGCCGGTCTTGATGTCGAGACAAACGACCTCACCTTCATCGCGAACGACGTAAACCTTGTCCCCATCCGCAGCAGGCGACGGCACGAAGGTGCCGAGATCATCACGTTCCCAAACGCGGTTCGTTGCGGTCACGTCGCCGCTGCCGGTTAACTTAATGCCGGCGATCTTCGCGCCGCGGCCGTAGGGAATCACGGCCATGTCGCCAGCGATGATGGGGGAAGCAACCTGCACCCAAAAGCCCTTCTTATCCGGGTTGAAGCCGCCACATTCAAACAGCTTGCTGCCATCGGCAGCCGAATGAATCGTCAAATGTTCGCCGCCCCAAACCACAATCTGTTCTTCGCCGTTGCGACGAATGACAATCGGCGTGGCGTAGCTGTGATCGCCTTCGACGGGCGTCTTGTAATTGCGTGCAACTTTCCACAGGAGTTCGCCGCTGGCCTTCTCAAACGCTGCGAGGTACGACTCGCCGGAGTGCATCACCGCGACAATGACGGCTTTCTCGGTCAGTACGGGCGACGTACCAATGTCCCAAAAGAGAGTGTCCTTGGCGAATCGTTCTTGCAGGTTGGTCGTCCAGAGAATCTTGCCGGCAAGATCAAGCGCCGCGAGCTCTCCGCTCTTGAAATAAGTGAAGAGCAACTTGCCATCCGTCACCGGCGAAGAGTTTGCTGCCGAGCCGTTGCGATGCTTTCCCTTCTTTTCCGCGGCCAGCTTCGCACGCCATTGCTCCTTCCCTCGCCAATCGAGCGCAATCACGCCGTTGTGACCGTCGACGGGCCCCGTCACATAAATCCGATTTTCCAAAACCGCCGGCGTCGAACAACCGATTCCCGGGAGCTTCACTTTCCAAACGACTGACTTTTCATCGAGCAAGTTCGCCGGGTATTCGCCTTCGGCAACATTGCCGTTATCCTGCGGGCCACGCCAACGTGGCCAAGGCAAATCAGCTGCGGAAAGCGCTGGGCAGATCCATCCGCCGAGGATCGTAAGTGCGATTAAGTTCGTTCGCAGCATGTTAAATCTCACCGAGTACCTGGATTGATCGTTCGCGGAAGCGAGCGACGACTAACTGTTGTAACCGATGCCACGGCGAGTTGCTAATTCGCTGTCATGCGTACAAACTCATCGCGAATCTTTTCGCCAGTGGGAACCTTCCAGGTCTTCTCTGCCGTCCCCGCAGGCAGTGTTAGCTCGGCTGTTTTCAATTCCCCGTTTTCTTTCCAGCCATAAGTGATTTGCAGCGGCCCCGAGCGTTCGCAGTTCGCGATGCCGTACAACTGCGCGTCGAGTAAACCGGTTTGGTGGCCACCCGCATACAGATTTACGCGCACGAGTGCCGACCAATTCTCGCTGAAGGGATCTCGCTTCATGGGGTGCGGTGGAACAATGGTTCCCGCCAGCCAACCGTTGGAATGCTCGTTATCGGCGGGAATGTCCGCTTTGGCAAACGTCTGCCAGTTCTTCCCCTCATCCCAAGAAATCTCCAGTCGATAATCATGCTCAGCGGGCGGCGGCACTCGCACTTGATACCGAATCGCCGCACGAACTTCCGCCAACGTGTTGCCGCCGTTGCATGGGACTTGAAAGACAATACTTCCCGCCTTGTTATTAGTAGTCTGATACGCGAGTCTTGAATCTGCGATTCTTCCGCGATAGGCAACGTTGTCGCTCCGCAGATTTACCTTTTCAAACTGCTTCACTTCTGTTTCGAGCGCACCAAAATTCGGAATAGCCGCAGCCGCAACTCGATCGCGAGCACGATAAGTCACTTGGCTACCGCTTGGTTTCAGTCGCGGGTAAATCGCCTGACTGACCTGCGTCGTGGTAGTGAATTTCAACTTCTTGATCTCGCCCTGCGGGATCTGCAGCCCCAGCACTACTTCCCAGCCAAATCGCCCTCTCACATATTCGGTGAGATCGAGCGGCAGGATTGGCTTTTCGACTTTATGCCAGGTTTGCCCGTGATCGGCAGTCATGGCGAGATACACATCGCCCCATATTTCGCCGTCAACGATTAGACCATCGGTCGCGCGGCCGGTCATTGGATTGGCGTCGTCGACCGGATCTCCGCAAATCACGTACGGCGATAGATGATTGAAGTAGAGCATCGGCATCGCATTGGGATTCGAATCCCAGTTGATTCGATACGGAACTGCGTAGTTGTTTGGCTTCTTCCATTCCAACACAAACTCGCCGTTGCAATAACTCGCATTTCCCCGTGCATTGTGCTCTTTGCCGTCGTGCCGGGGCTCGCCGTTGTTGGCGAACGTCCAATCGCGGATGGGGCCGTTTTTCAAGTTGTGCCAAAAACGCCGCTTCGTCGGCCCGCCGTAGTGATCGGGATCGAACCAACGCGTGAAGGTCTCCCCTTTGCGCAAGTGGATGATCCCCGGCATCGCTTCATAGCCGCCGTTGTACATGGCGAACCACTTGTCGGGATTCTTTGCAACTTCCTGCCAGCCCGCTTTCATCGTTTGAAAGTCGCTCGGCCACGCGAAAGGATAATGGGGATATGGCGGCTTGACCGAATCGGCAAGCGACGGATCGGCGATGATGTCGGCATAACCGGCGACCACGCCATCTTTGCGAAACAGCAGTCCGGCCATGTCGGTATCGAATGCATGCCATGCATCACCATAAAAGATCTCGCTGTTGGTGTGCCCGGGGAAAGCACGCCGCCGCGCGTTGAAGCCAGCCGCTTTCCAATAGGCCTCGTTCCACGCATGCACGGTGCCGCACAGTCCATAGCCATACGAGAACCTCGCCTTGGCTGCGTCGAAGACAATCAGATCTTCCTGCGACTTCGCCGAGTCCGCTGCCTTCCCCGGCACACAGTTCTCCTGCGGCGACAGCAGATGCCATTGATGCGTCAGGAGCCAGTTGTAAATGGCGAGGGCTCGTTCTTGCTCGGTCAGCTTCTTCCCCTTGGCCGCCGCCGCTTCCGCAAAAAGTACGCAATCCGCTGCCGATTGAAACGCCCCTTCGCCCGCGTATTGCGGATGATCGGTCCGCAGCGTGGGATCGCCTACCTGGGCCTGACCGCGGGACGCGACCGCTAAAATGCAGTAGAAAACCGCAGCAGTGAGAGAGCGATGCATGACGGCAAATCCTGGGGGGGCGAAGAGCCAAACGTGGCTGCAATGATACGCCGGTTGCCAAGCGCATTGAAGAGCGTCGCGGCTCCCCGGCGGTGTGGCGAAAAATCGCCACACCATTCGCTTGCGAAAGCTTTGGCCGCCTGCAAAACTAAACGCACACGAATCGCTCGTGTCCCACCCACCAAGCGCCCTGCTAGCGCGCACCCCATCCCGATTGCAATGATGCAAATCTGTTTGGCGCAGACGGAAGAACCGTCGTCGCAACCGCCCCACTGCCCCAAGTGCGGATCGGAAAGAATCTTACTCCTCGAACGCCCGCTTACCACTCCGGCGCAGAACACAGCTCAGTGTGTGAACTGCGGAGCTGTGTTTACGTTTCTGCGAGAACCGAAGTGAAATACCGTCACTGAAAGGCGTGCCCGCTGCTACGCAGTGAAGCGAGGGCGGCGATCCTGCCGTTCCGTTGCTGCTACTCAAAGCTCCGCAGCAACCGGCTGCTCATCGATTCAGGTTGGGCCAGACGAACACTCGAGATGGGCTTCAAGTGCGAAATCGTCTGCAGTTCGCTGGGGAATTCGTTGCTGCTCGCCGCGGGGCCGACCGGCACCGGGGCTTCGTCGATGAACGGCTTGAGCGGTGGGAATCGCCATGGGCTGTGGTAATCGGTCATCCGTTCGGCTTTGTACATGCCGGGCCAATGATAGGTATACAGCGGCGGCACCGGATAGTTGTAGCTGCCGTTGCAGCTGCAGTTGAAGCCGCGGTCCTTGCCCTCGATGTATTTCTTGTGGTGATGCAGGCGGCAGCCATGCGCGCCGCAGCGATCCACGCCCCCCATGCCGCACGCGTTGCAATCTTGCGCGGCGGCCGACCCAAACGAGCAAACAACAGCCGCCATCGCGACGGCCAACACCAAATAGGCACGCATGATGCTATTCTCCGCGGGGGGACAAACCTAAGGTGCAGGCAACCGCGCGCAGGGCGCGGCGTGGCACACATGGAGGTGGGGGACGGTAGTAGGTGGGCATCAGCGCACGGCTGATGGTATTACGCTTATCGGCGCTGCCCGGAGCGGAAGCTTCGCCTGAATTGGCAAGAGCGCGGCTCCTGCGGAACCGGCGAACTTTAACATGCTTGCGGCCTGCGATGCTGGCAACGATGACGCGTCTTGAGAGAGCCGATTGCATTCACCCCCGCGGCTGCCAACAATGAGCCTCGCCATTCTTATCTTCCTCTTGCGAGTTTGCTGATGCCTTCGAAGTTTGCTGACCGTCGTGCCTGGCTCCAAGCTGCCGGCTCACTAGGCCTGATTGCTGCTGCCGGTTCCTCACCATCGCTGCTCGCTGCCGACACCAAAGCGGCGATTCCCAAAACGCTCCGCTACTGCCTCAACATGAGCACAGTACGCGGGCAAAAGTTAAGCGTGCCCGATCAAGTCGACCTGGCCGCTAAAGCCGGTTATGACGCCATCGAACCCTGGATGGGCGATCTGCGGGCCTACGAAATAAACGGTGGCAGCCGCAAGGACCTCGCCAAGCGAATCAGCGATCACGGGCTGAAGGTCGATAGTGCAATTGGTTTCGCCGAGTGGATTGTCGACGACGATGCCAAGCGGGCCAAGGGTCTGGAAAACGCCAAATCCGACATGGACTTGATCCGCAGTATCGGCGGCACGCATATCGCCGCGCCGCCTGCCGGCGCGACGAAGCAGACCGATCTGAACCTCTTCAAAGCCGCCGAACGCTACGCCGCGCTGCTCGATCTCGGCGTCAGCATGGAGGTGATTCCGCAAATCGAAGTTTGGGGATTTTCGACGGTCCTCAGCAAGCTCGGCGAAACCATGCTCGTCGCTGTCGAGAGCAAGCATCCCGCCGCGGTCATCCTGCCGGACGTGTATCACTTGCACAAAGGAGGCAGCGAGTTTCACGGCCTGTCGCTGGTTGCCGGCTCGGCGATCCATTGCTTCCACATGAACGACTATCCCGCCGATCCGCCGCGGGCCACCATCGCCGACAAAGACCGGGTCTACCCGGGCGACGGTGTCGCGCCGCTGACCAGCATCCTGAAAACGCTGTTCGCCAACGGCTTCGCCGGCACGCTCTCGCTGGAACTTTTTAATCCAGAGTATTGGAAGCAAGACCCTTTGATGGTTGCCAAAACGGGCCTCGACAAAATGAAAGCCGCCGTGGCGAAATGTGCTTGAGAAGAGCAGCCCTCACCCGCAGCAATGACTGGAGCGACGCGGCTCACTGGTAGCGAATAACCACGTGAACCGCCGCACGATATCGCCTGTCTAAACTTCTGCAGCGCGATTACAATGCGGAGCCTTTCTCCGGAATGGTCCATCTGGCTGGATGGCGAAATTGGCAGACGCACAGGACTTAAAATCCTGTGGTGGGTAATCCACCGTGCGGGTTCGAGCCCCGCTCCAGCTACTTAGTCTCATCGCCTCTGGCGATTGTCAACTGCTGTTGCACTTCATTCCCGCGGCGACATTCTTCTTCGCTCGTGCAACGCAGCGGGCCATCGACTACAGTAAGCTGCCTGCAGGCGCCACCTCCCTCCCACTCCGCCTGCTGCCCAGGAACTTGCTCGATGTCTGACGCTGTGAAATACGATCCGTACAGCATGCCCAAAGATGCGATTCAGGATCCGCCTGAAACTCTGTGGGAGGCGCTCAAGCAAATCGGCCCGGGGATCATCCTGGCCGGCACGATTGTTGGCTCGGGCGAGTTGCTGCTGACCACTTCGCTTGGCGCGAAGCATGGGTTTATTTTTCTCTGGCTGATTTTGTTCAGCTGCGTGATCAAGGTCTTCGTGCAGATTGAGCTGGGGCGGTACGCGATTTCGTCAGGCAAGCCGACGCTCGGCGCGATCAACGAACTGAACGGACCGCGACTGGGCGCACATTGGATCGTGTGGTGGTGGCTCTTCATGATGCTCGCCACCATCTTTCAATTGGGCGCGATGACGGGCACCGTGGCTCAGTCGCTCAACCTGGCGTTCCCGCTGGTTTCCATCCGCGTGGTCGAATTGCTCGGCACATTTTCGGCGTCATTGGCAAAAATCGTCGAAGGGCGGCCTGAGTTTCCTTGGGCCTTTCTCACGTGCTTGACGGCGATCGGTCTGCTGTGGAGCGGCAGTTATCGAAGGATCGAGATCATCACGACTTTTCTCGTGGTGGGCGTCACGCTCCTCACCGTAACCGCCACGTGCGCGTTGCCGGCGACGAATTATCCCATTCCCTGGTCGCAAGTGGCAAAGGGCCTGACGTTCGGCCTTCCCACAGCGGGCATTGCGGCCGCGTTTGGTGTGTTTGGTATTACGGGCGTGGGGGCGACGGAGTTGTTTTACTATCCGTACTGGTGCCTCGAAAAAGGGTATGCGCGTTACGCAGGACCACGGGATCAAAGCCCCGAGTGGGAGCGTCGCGCGAAGGGATGGATTCGCGTGATGCACATCGATGCGTGGTTCAGCATGATCGTGTTCACCATCTCCACGGTGGCGTTCTACTTCATGGGAGCCGCGGTGCTGCATCCGCAGAACTTGCAACCGCAAGGGAAGGACATGATCCTGACGCTCTCGCGGATGTTTATCGATACCTTTGGCGGTTGGACCCAAATGGTGTTCTTGATTGGCGCCGCCGCGGTGCTGTTCAAGACACTTTATCTGGCCAGCGCCGGCAACTCGCGGTTGATCGCCGACTTCTTTAGCCTCAGCGGCGCGTTGAATTATGAAACCCCCGTGGAGCGGGCACGCGTGATTCAACGACTCTCGGTCGTGATTCCCGTCGTGGCGCTCTGCCTGTTCTTAGGTTTCAAAGAGCCCAGGTTCATGGTGATTGTGGGAGGTTTCGGTCAAGCGTTGACCCTGCCGATTATCGCGGGCGTGACGCTGTACCTGCGTTACCGCAAGCTCGACCGCCGCATCACGCCGAATTGGTTCTTAGATCTTTGCCTATGGATCGCTTTTATCTCGATCACGATCGTCGCGGTCTATGCTTTGGGTGATCAAATCATCAAGCTGCTGCCGGCAGCGAAGTAAGAGCCTGTCGGGATCGCGACTGCCGGCCAGCAGCACGCTCCTTGCCGCGTTGGTCACCGGGGCCTGGCGAATGCTCGCCTCGATTCCAATCAACTGCCTCAGAATTGGTGCTGCAAATCGCCACGAGTGTCGGACGCCTGTCGGAAGTCGCTTCGTGGCGGGAGGATGAAACAATTGCAACCTAAGCGTGGTTGCCGCTACACCAAAGGCGAAAGCGATCGAGATAGAGATAGACGACCGGCGTGGTGTAAAGCGTGAGCATCTGGCTGAAGATCAAACCACCCACAATCGCAATCCCCAGTGGTTGTCGCAACTCGGCGCCATTTCCGGCGCCGAGCGCGAGCGGCAGACCGGCAAATAGCGCAGCCATCGTCGTCATGGTAATGGGCCGAAAGCGGAGAATGCACGCTTCGAAAATGGCCTTCTCGGGAGACATGCCATGCGTGCGTTCGGCCTCGAGCGCAAAGTCGATCATCATGATCGCATTCTTTTTCACGATGCCGATCAGCAACAAAATTCCGATGAGTGCCATCACGCTCAGCTCAACTTTGCAGATCATCAGCGCTAGCAGTGCACCCACGCCGGCCGAAGGTAACGTGGAAAGAATCGTCAGCGGATGAATGTAGCTCTCGTAGAGCATGCCCAGCACGATATAAACCGTGACGAGCGCTGCCAGGATGAGCAGCGGTTGCGTGCTGAGTGAATCCTGAAATGCCTGCGCGGTGCCAGAGAACTTTCCCTGAATGCTTTCAGGCATGCCCAGATCGCGGGCCGCTTGTTCGATTTTCGGAACCACTTCGCCAAGCGATGTTCCCTTGGCCAGGTTGAACGAAATGGTTGTCGATGGGAACTGCCCCGAATGATTGGCCGACAATGCCGAATTGGTCACTACCTGGCGGTAAAGCGTTTTCAGAGGGATCTGCGAGTCGCCAGGGCCGCGAATAAAGATGTGCTTCAAAGCTTCCGGATTCTCGGCAAACTCATCTTCGACCTGCATCACCACGTGATACTGATTCTGCGATTGATACATCGTCGACACTTGCCGCTGGCCGAAAGCGTCGTAGAGCGTGTTGTCGATCATCGCCAGGTTAATACCCAACCTCGCCACCATGCTGCGATCGATGTCGAGTCGTGTCTGCAGCCCTTTGTTCTGCTGATCGGTGCTGATGTCCATCAGGCCGGGAATCTTCCGCATTTCAGCGATCAACTTGGGATTCCAGTCGTTCA
>CAYMWL010000086.1:0-28264 GCA_964394305.1 uncultured Pirellulaceae bacterium | reverse complement strand
CGGCTTTGATGCTCCGGCTTGGCAGACCGACATTCCCGGCAAAGGCTGGTCGTCGCCGATTGTGGTGGGTGATCGCATCTGGCTGACAACAGCGGAACAACTGGCGCTCAGCGATACCAAGCGGGCGGCCAAGCTCGCGGCGAATCCGATTCTGACGCCCGATTTTCAGGTGCATGCCTCCGTCAGTTTGTATGCCATCGAGCACGACGCGCAGACCGGCAAGACGCTGCGGAACATCGAACTCTTGACAGCGGACGATCCGTCGCCCATTCATGCGCAGAACTCGTACGCTTCGCCGACGCCGGTCTGCGATGGCGAGCGACTTTACTGCCACTTCGGTTCACTGGGGACTGCTTGCGTTGATCTGCTGACGGGCCAGGTGCTGTGGAAAGTGGTGCTGAACGCCGACGATATTACGGGGCCCGGCGGTTCGCCTGTGCTTTATAAAAACCTACTGATCGTCGCTCGCGACGGTACCGATCAGCAGTACGTCGTGGCCCTCGATAAGTTAACCGGCAAGGAAGTGTGGCGCACGCCGCGGCCGAAGATCGTTGCTGCGGATAACAAGTTGAAGCGAGCCTTCAGCACGCCGTTGCTCATTTCACACGCGGGCAAAGAGCAACTCATCAGTGCGGGCGCGCAGTGGGTCTGTGCGTATGATCCAGCGACCGGCAAAGAACTGTGGCGAGCGAACATGGGGACGGGCACGCATGCCGTCGTGCCACGGCCTGTGTATCAGAATGGTTTCGTTTACATCTGCACCGGCTATATGAAGCCGGAACTGTGGGCGCTTAAAGTCGACGGTGAGGGGGACGTGACGGATTCGCATCTCGAGTGGAGCGCTACGTCGCAGATTCCGGAATTGTCTTCGCCGCTAGTGAGTGGCGGCGAGATTTATTTCGTATCGTCGAAGGGAGTGGCCACTTGTTTGGATGCCAAGACCGGCGATGAACTTTGGCAGCATCGCCTCGGCGGAAATTTCGCGGCGAGCCCATTGCTGGCCGATGGCAAACTTTATTTCGTCAGCATGGAAGGCGTGACGCATGTGCTGAAACCGGGGCGTGAATTCTCACAACTGGCAACCAGTCAACTCTTCGGCCAGGTGCAGGCCAGCCCGGTTGCCATTGGCAATACCTTGCTGATTCGGACGCAGAGTCAGTTGGTTGGTTTGAAGAATCCTGTTGCCGCTCCAGGCCAGAAGTAAACTTCCAGCCAGCGCGCCTGACATCCGAATCAAGGGGTTCAGACTACGAAATGCTGGCTTACGCCCGCACGGCCATGAACGATTTTGTCAGCCCAGCCACGCGTTCATCAATCATCCTCGCATCGGGAAAGAGCTGGGCGAACTCACGGCGATTCAGCAATTGAATTTCGCGAGCATAGCCGATTGCTTCTTCGTCGGTCTTGGCTTTGGGGAACCAACCGAGTTGAAATCGCTTCAGCAAAAAGACCTTGGTTCGCTCCGGCAAGAACTGAAAACCGGGGAACAAAAAGTGGGGCTCGATCGGGAAGTAGCGATTGGGAGTTTGGACAAAATAGCGCTGGCCCACGCGGCGGATTTCATCGGCCATCCGTTGTTGATCGGCCGGGCCGCCGACGTGTTCGATGACGGAGTTCGAAAACGCCAGATCGAATTCGCCGTCGCCGAACTGCGACAGGTCGCGAGCATCGCCGACGATCCAGCGGAACCGCTCATCGGGATTCTCGGCCGGGAAGATATTGAGCACGGTGAACTGCAGATCGTCCCGCTCGGCCAGATCCATCGTTTTCCAAAACGTATCGGTGCCACCGACATCCAGAATCCGCATTGGCTTCGCAGCACTTTTATCCACGACGTCGATCACTTCCAGCAAGTGTGCCAGCCGCTTGCGGCGGGCGCGATAGGCAAAGGACTGCTTGTTTTGAAAATCGGCTTGAGTGGTAGACATGTTTTGCGCGCGAGCAGGACCGAGAAGCCAGGAAATACAACGCTCAAACTTAGTTCATGCGGTGGCAGGAGCCGTAAAAAGTGAGAGAATGGTAGGCCGTTTGTAGGGCTTGTAACGACCAGTCGCGTGCCTCATCACTTAGCTCACGTTGATCAAGGGTACTCTTCCATGCCTGCCAAACCCTCGCGCAATAAAAAGTCAGAGGACGCCGACGAGAGATCCAATTTTGTCAGGCACTGCTTTGTGCTGAGCGAAACCGCGATGCCACGCGATTTATCGCGGGCTCAGCAAGTGGTGGCGAAAGTCTTTGGCCGCGGTTACTCGGCGAGCGTCAAAGACGATAATGTTTCGATATCTCGCGGCGACGAATGCATTGGCATGCTCATGCACATGCCAGCGCCGGTTCCCAATAACGAAGCAGCGGACAACGCGGCCGGGAATTTTTGTGGCGCAATGGCCAGGAGGAAGCAGCCCGACATCAATCGCATGTCATTTGCGTTAGCCTCGGCGTGGGACAGCCGACGCCTGTTCAATCCGCGCTCATTGTCTCGCAGTTGGCGCTTGTGGCGCTGCAGATTTTCGACGGCCTGGGCGTGTATTGGGGCAACGCTAGTGTTAGCAACTCGCGCGGAGTCTTTGAGGATTTCTGCAGCGAAATGTCCGAGGAACACTTGCCGCTACCGGTATGGCTGCGGTTTCAAGTGGTGCAGGCCGAGAATGGCGAGTTCGGTATTTATACTTTGGGCATGCGTGAATTCGATTTGATGGACATCGAAGTGGATCATTGCCAGCTCGATCTCCAGGAGCTTTTCGAGTTTGTCTGCAACATCGCCCACTACCTCATCCAAAGCGGGCCAGTCATCCAAGACGGAAATACGGTCGGCGGAACCGCCGAGGAACGAATTTTGGTTCGCCACCTGCCAAGCATGATCGACCCGGACCGGCAGGTCTACAAGATCGTGTTCAAGTAACAGGGGTTGTAGCACCTGTGCTGACATTACCCACACATTCGCGGTTCGGCGCCGGTTTCTCCCAGTTCCCAGCCCCTCCCTCTCCGCGGTACATTAGACCGCTGGTGAGCCCGCTGCCGCGAATCGGCAGCACCGCCCCGTTTCGGCTTTGCGCATTCCCGCACGCAACAGAGCCTCCCGCCCTGTTGCTCCCCGGAGCAAAAGCTAGACTAGAGGGCTTCCCTTTCGAACTTTGGAGTAGCTTCGGTGCAGATCAACATCTCGGCGCGTCACGGCCACTTGAGTCCCGGCACCCAGGAAAAAATCTCGGATAAGGTGGAATCGATCCGCCGGCTGTTCGACCGCATTACGGCCATTCATGTCGTGGTCGATCTCGAACATCGCGATGAGCCGAGCGTGGAAATCAAGATCCTCGCCGAACATCACGATGAATTTATCGCCACAGCCAAGGCCGAGAACGTCCTGACCGCGCTCGATATGGTGATCGACAAAGCCGAAGCTCAAGTGCGGAAATTCAAAGAACGCTTGAAGGATCACAAAGCCACCGGGCATAAGCACCTGGAACCACCGGTGGCCGAAACGTCGGATGAATAACCGCGGGCCAATGAAGGCTTTCGCATCAGCGGCAAATCGAACAAACTTGAGATATAGATAACATGGCGGCAGTCGCTGGCGTGGCTGCTCCTTTACATGCAAGGAATTGGGATATGAAGTTCAGCGACTTTGTGCAAACCGAAGCTATCAAAGCCAGCGTGACTGCTTTGGACAAACCCGATGTGATCCGCGAATTGGTCGAAGGACTGGCTGCTTCCGGAGCCATTAACGCTGCCGATCAAGAAGGAATCATCGCCGCAATTCTCAAGCGCGAAGAACTCGGCAGCACCGGCATTGGCCGCGGCGTTGCCGTCCCGCACACCAAGCATCCGAGCGCCACCAAGCTCGTCGGCACCGTCGGCGTGAGCCACGAAGGGGTCGACTTCAATAGCTTGGACGGCGACAAGGTGCACCTCTTCTTCTTGCTCGTCTCTCCGCCCGATCGCCCAGCCGATCACTTGCGGGCCCTGGAAAACATCTCGCGGCAGCTGCGCGATGACACGTTCTGCCGCTTTTTGAAGCAGGCTCAAACGGTCCAGGATATTCGCACGTTGCTCGACGAAGCCGACCACAATCAGTTCGCCAGCTAAGGTTTGTTTGGCAACGTGATGCCGTGACGCTGGCGATGTTCTCCTGCCAGTGCCTCATACGGCTCGCGGTCCTCATTCGCAATTGATTGGCGCTCTACGTCATGTCTGATATGTCTGCTGAACGATTAGTGGTAGTGGTGAACACGCAGGGCTTTCATGCGCGCCCCGCTCACCTCTTCGTGAAGCTGGCCATGTCGTACAAAAGCAAAGTGCAGATTCAAAAAGGGAACCAGGTCATCGACGGCAAGAGCATTCTCGACCTGCTCACGCTCGGCGCGGGCAACGGTACGGAGCTGAAACTGAAAGCCACGGGACCGGACGCGGCGGAACTGGTCGAAGCCTTGGCCTTGCTCGTCGAAGGAGGCTTCGGCGAACTGCACGAAAACGGCCAAGAACCCGCCACGACCTAGATCCACGTTCATTCGCCCGCGATGGAAATTCGAACTTCTGCCGGTCCTGTTCTGCAATTCGGCCGCATGGAGATGGAGCAGTGCTCCGTCTTACCAGGAACTTGCGTGCTGACATGAATGTCTACGCACTGGCATGAGTCGTGATCCTTGGGTGTATCAATACAATCCGTCTTGGGCATCCCAATTTCGCCTGAACTGCTGGCGTGATCCGATCCCTAAATCACCGCATTTGCCGCATTTCTGAGGAAGTAACGCCAAATAGCCCGATTTTGCCCCTTCCCCAGATGCCTCTCGTCCCCGTACAATAGCAACTGGATTGATCCTTTCGGTACTGCCATTGGATGTCCGTCCGCCAGGTCCAATGGGTTTTATTGCTGCCGCGTGTTTTGCGGTCGCTTCTATTTGGTCCTGGGATGCTCCCAGCGAGAGACTCGTTCTCTCAGAGACCCTGAAATGTCATTTGAATCGCTAGAATTAGCGCCAGAGATCCTGCGCGCGGTGTTGGCCGAAGGCTACACCACCCCCACCCCCATCCAAGCGCAAGCCATCCCGCATTTGCTGGCCGGCCGCGATTTGCTTGGTTGTGCTCAAACCGGCACGGGCAAAACAGCTGCGTTCGCGCTGCCGATTTTGACCAAGCTGTTGACCACCGATCCGCTGCCAACCACGGCCGCTGACGACAACGACAGTGGCCCGACGCGCAACGGCCGCTTTCACGAAGACACGCAGCACGCCCACATGCTGAAGGCGTTTTCGCGCACGCGGCATGCACCGAAGTATCGCCGGCCGACGCGAGCCCTGGTGTTGTCGCCAACGCGCGAACTGGCTTGTCAGATCGCCGATAGCTTTCGCACCTATGGCCGCGGCACTCGCCTGCGCGACGTCGTGATTTACGGCGGTGTGAATCAAAATCCACAAGTCCGACTGCTGCAACAAGGCGTGGATATCATCATCGCCACGCCCGGTCGTTTGTGTGATTTGATCCAACAGGGCTGGGTCGATCTCTCGACGATCGAGATGTTCGTTCTTGACGAAGCGGACCGGATGCTCGACATGGGCTTCTTGCCCGATCTGAAAAAGATCAGCAACTGCTTGCCGAAAGAACGACAGACGTTGCTCTTCTCGGCCACCATGCCGGGACCGATTCAGCAACTGGCCGAACAGATTTTGCACGAACCAGCCCGGGTCACGATCCAGCCAGAAAAAGTGACAACCGAGTTGATCGAACAACACGTCTATCACGTGGCGAAGGCGCAAAAGGCGGACCTGCTCACCGGTTTGCTCCAGCGGCCCGGATTCTCGCGAGCGATTGTCTTCACACAAACAAAGCACGGCGCCGATCGCGTTGTCAAGCAACTCGATCGCGCCGAGATTCGCGCCGAAGCGATCCACGGCAACAAGAGTCAGAATGCCCGGCAACGAGCACTCAACGCGTTCAAGTCGAGTCACATTCAAGTGCTCGTCGCCACCGATGTCGCCGCCCGCGGCATTGATGTCGACAACATCACACACGTGATTCAGTTTGATCTGCCGGGTGAGCCGGAAACCTACGTCCATCGCATCGGCCGCACCGGCCGCGCGGGACAATCGGGCCTGGCCATTTCGTTCTGCGATCACGAACAGCGGATCGAATTGCGCGACATCGAACGCTTGATCAATCGCAAGCTCGAAGTGCAAAAGGATCATCCCGAAGGGATTGAAGCGCTAAACGTCACACCGACGAAGACGGCTGCCCCGCCCAAGCCCGGCAAGTTCCGCTTCGGCGGCGCGGTCCGCGGCAAGCGGTTCGATGGACCACGCACGGGTGGCGATCGTCCGCGCCACGATCGGCCCCGTGAAGACCGCCCTCGCGAAGATCGTCCGCGCCACGACCGCCCGCACGGCGATCGTCCGCGCTCGGATCGCCCCGTTGGTGATCGTCCGCGAACGGAGGCCCCTCGCAATGATCGTCCACCATCCGATCGTCCACCATCCGATCGCCCGCATGGTGATCGGCCCCGCACCGATCGTCCCCGCTCGGACCGGCCGCATGGCGATCGCCCCCAAGGTGGTCGTCCCGCAGGTCGCCCGTTTGGTGCTGATCGTCCGGCTCGTGCCGAAGGTCGTCCCTTCAGCAGTGACCGCCCACGCACCGATCGGCCTCGTGCTGATCGCCCAGCCGGTGAAGGTCGTCGCGGCGACAACGTCCCGCGGCCTGCCAATGCCAAAACCTACGGCGGCAGCGGTCAGTTCAAGTTCAAGGCAAAACGCCGACCAGCTGCTGCGAAGTAGTGATGGTACTCGTCTCGCTCCGTCGAGATGAAGTGACTTTGAACATCGGTCGCGTTGCTGGCTGAACGCCAGCAACTTGCATCTCGCGCAGCGAGATGAATACCGAGTTATTTCGCGGCCTGCAGTTCATAGCAGGCCGCTTCGCGATCATTGCGAACGAGCAAATATCGCCCCGCCAGCACCGGCACATTCCAGGTTCGCGCGCCGAGCGCCGCGAATCGGCCGTGCTCATGAAATTCTTTGGTCGTCGCTTTGACGAGCGCCACTTCGCCTGTTTCGAGCTGCACCACGAGTGACTCTCCGGCGAGGATCAATTGCCCATAATTGTATCGGCCCCCCTTCCAACATCGCCGGCCGGTGGCAACTTCGATGCACGTCAGAATCGCTTCATCGAGGCCATAGATGTGCCCGTCATGCAGCACAACGCTGCTGAACTTGGCTTTCAGATTGCGGTTTCGCCAACGCTCAGTGACTTGAAATTGTTCAGCGAGTTTGTTGATCTCGAAGAGCGCGCAGCCCATGCCATAGCCCGACGCGATGAAGACAAAATCGCCGGACTGGCGCGCTACTTCGTGAAGCACAACAGGCTGACAAACGTTGTTGCGCTCGGCGGGATTGCTGATCCAGGGCACCTCCCACAATGGCTTGCCGGTGGCGAGATCGTGGGCACACAATCCATCGGCGTTGAAGTCCAAAATTTGCTTCACACCACATAAGTCTGCAAAGTGCGGCGAACTGTACGACGCGCCGGAATTGCCCGCCTGCCAGATCCGCTCACCAGTATAGATGTCGTACGCTGCGAGCGAACTGCCGCGGCCACCGGAATTAACAATCACCATGCGGCCGACAATCAACGGCGAACCGGTCACGCCGAAGAGGCGATTCTCTGCGGCGTTGTCGGTCAAAATGTTGACAGTCCACAGAGGTTTGCCGGTCGCACCATCCAGGCAGTTGAAAATGCCGGTTGCGCCGAGCGAATAAACCCGGCAGTCATGAATCGTCGGAGTCGCCCGCGGCCCTTCGCCGCTCGTGGCTTCATAGAAGCGGGCCTTCTCGAGGTGCTCCCAAACTTCGCGACCTGTTTTCAGCTCATAACAAACCGTGGCTTCGTGCTGGCCCCGTTGCTCGAGCGTAACGCAATAATCGCCGACGACTGCGAACGATGACCAGCCGCCGCCGATGGGTTGTCGCCAAAGTTTCTGTGGTGCATTGATTTGCCAATCGAGCGCTAATGATTCCGACCATGCAATGCCGTCGCGATCGTTGCCGCGAAATCCAGCGCTGTCGAAAGGAGTGGTGCGTGTTAACTCAGCCTTCGCGTCGGCAGTAATTGACTCTTTCGCGATGCTCTTCTGATGTTCCTGCAGAACTTGCTGCGGCGTTCGTCGCCAACTCCAAGTCCAGATCGGCCGGCCATCGCCCGCGAAACCGTCCAGCCGCACCAATTGATGTACGCCCGCCTGCGTCGCCACGAGCGCGGTGATTGCAATGATCTGCGTATTCATCGACCATTGCGAAAATGTCCTCACCCACGCATACACCAGAAAATTCATTGCGGCGAGCGTGATCAGAAAATCATTCCCGGGCATGATGGTGAACCGGAGCCGGCCCGCATGAATCGCGACGATCAAAGTGATCGAAACCGCGAGGATGCCCAGCGGAACGAGCCAGCTATGCAGCGCTGGAAAGCGTTCGGCGAGTTTCAGGCGTTTGTTGCGGTTCGTACGCATGCCACCCATTTCGCAGTGAAGCTGTTGACTTATTCCAGTCTTGCCGTCGTCTCGCCCTCCCGCAACTGATGCGGAAACAAGTGCTGCTCCGGCTCAGTTCGTTGCGCGGGATCAACTCGCTTCAGCAACGTCCGCACCGCTTGGCGGCCCATTTGATGCCAGTCGGCTTGATGGCAAGTCAGGCCGCCCACTTCTTCGCCGCCGCCTCCCAGCACGCTCACGTCTTCCGGCACGTTGATATCTTGTGTTCGCAACGCCGCGATCACCCGTTTGGCCAGCGTGTTGTTGAAGCAATACAAGGCTGTCGGTCGAGGTGAAAGGTCGAGGAACTGCTTTACGACCAACTTCGCGCCGCGCTCGGTCAGTTCGGCGGGAATTTCCCACGAACGTTTGCGCGCGATACCCGCATCGCGTAGACCTTGGCGATAGCCCTCGAGCCGCCAGGGATTCAAATCGGTCCGCCGCCAAAAAGCGATGGCGATGCGGCGATGCCCGAGGCCGACGAGATATTCGACGGCTTGACGGGCCGAGCCCGCGGAATCTTCGCCGACGGAACTGATCTCCGGCAGATGCGCGTGATGATCGAGCAACACAACTGGAATGCCGAGCCCCATCACCCGTCGCAGCAGTTTCTCTTCTCCAAACGAAGCGAAGATGATGCCGCTGAGGAGCACCTTTTGTTTGAGGCGGTCGAAGGCCGGCCGCATCTGTTCGCTGAAGGCTTCGCGGACCAGCAGTTCCCAGCCCGCCTGCCCCGCTTCGGCGACCGCGCCGTGCAACATCAGCGCATTAATCTCGGACGTCACGGCTTCTTCGGCGCCGAGCGAGCCCGGATAGTTCGCCTGCAAGAAAGCGAGCACGGTGGAATCGGGCCCGCGCAGTTGCATGTCTTGCGACTGCTCGCGCGTGAAGGTTCCCTTGCGGCGAATTTTCACGAGCAGTCCTTCGCGCTGCAACACCTCCGCAGCGAGTCGCACGGTCTCACGACTCACGCCCAGTTGCTCGGCGAGTTCAACTTCGGTGGGCAACTTGCCCCCCGCAAAGCGGCTTTCGGCAATCGCTTGCCGCAGCAGGCGCTCGACCTGTGCAGAGAGCGACAACGGCCGATCGAGCCGCGGCATGTCACTCGAGGATGCTGCGGTAATCGACGGCGAGTTCTTGGTTTTGCGTTTCATGGTGATTTGGCAAGGTTGGAGTGCGGACTAATGACACATATACAATCCATGTGTCTTAGCGTCAAATTGCTTGCTCGGCGGGAGCGGCTGGCCGATAGTAGAAAATGTCGCTCGGCCCACCTTTCGCGCGACATGGATTGCTCTCCCGCCGAGGTCGTCATGAGATTTCGATTTCTACCGTTCTTGTTCACGATTGCAGCCCTGGGCGTCACGGCGCTAGACACGCAGGCAATTTCGCAAGAAAAGACCCTCCGCGATGTGATCGATGCCGAAATCTCCGCTGCCTGGTTAAAAGAAAAAATTTCGCCGGCGCAGCGCACCAGTGATGCGGAGTTTCTCCGCCGCGTTTATCTCGACCTGACTGGCGTCATTCCCACGCATGTAGAGGCAGCCGAGTTCTTAAAGGAAGAAGCCAGCGACAAGCGGCAAAAGTTGATCGATAAGTTGCTGGCTTCCCCCCGCTATGCGCTGCACCAGGCCGATCTGTGGGACTTGATTCTGTTCGGCCGCAATCCGCCCGGCTATGGCACCGACCGCCGCGAGGGGATTCAACGCTGGCTGAAAGAACAGTTCGCCGCGAACACACCTTATGACAAACTCGTGAAGGATCTGCTCCGTGCAGAAGGAAACTCCGTCGAGCAAGGCCCGGCGATGTATTACGTGCAGTATCGAAATCAGCCCGAAGATTTGAATGAGAAAGTGACGCAGACGTTTCTCGGCGTGCAATTGCAATGCGCACGCTGCCATGATCATCCATTCGATGAATGGAAGCAGACTGATTTCTATGGCATGGCCGCGTTCTTCGCGCGGCTAACAATCGCGGAAGTAGGCAAGAAGGACAATCTCACGCTCTACGCCGTCGGCGAGAAGATGACGGGCGAAGTCCTCTTCACCGGCCCGGCCAAGGATCAATCGCCCGGCAAAAAGGGTGATCCCATCAAGCCGAAGTTCCTGCACGGCGGCGGACTCGATGAGCCCGCGTTGCCCGAGGGATTCAAGGAACCAAAGGTCGAAGGGAACAAACTGCCGCCGCCACCGACGTTCTCACGCAAGGATCAACTCGTCGAATGGATGACAAAGGCCGACAATCCGTATTTCGCCCGCGCGATTGTCAATCGCATTTGGGGTCAGTACTTCGGCCGCGGCATTGTGCATCCCGTGGATAATCTCAGTCCTGCGAATGCGCCCAGCCATCCCGCGCTACTCGATAAGCTCACGACTTGGCTCGTCGCGCATCAGTTCGATTTGAAAGCACTCACGCGCGAGTTGCTCAATAGCAACACGTATCAACTCTCGAGCGCCGGCAGCAACGGTGAAGCACAGCCCATCTGGTTTCAGCACGGCCGCACACGGCCACTCTCGGCCGAAGAACTAGCCGAGAGTTGGCGCCTGGCTAGCGGCTACGAAGAAGCGAGTAAGGACAAGGAAAAGGAAAAGAGCCGCTTCCATCCGCTCACGCGCGACTATGTGGTTCGCTACTTCGGCCAGCCCAATAATGGGACGGGTGATTTTCAAGGAGGCCTCGCCGAACATCTGTATTTGAACAATGGACAACTCAGCAGTCTGCTTGGAAACGGGCCGGGAAGTTTGTTCGCACTGATGGCCGATAAGGAAAAGTCACCGAGCGACAAACTCGAAAGGCTTTTTTTGCAAACGCTCAGTCGTCAGCCCACCGCTGCGGAGCGGGAGCGCTTCGAGCCGATCATGGAGTCGAGCAAAGATTCCGAAGATGTTCGCCGTGACTTGCTGTGGGCGCTCATCACTTGCAGCGAATTTCGCTTTAATCACTAACCTGGAACTAGCCCGACGCGTAGGCGAGGGTATTAGTCGCGATTGCAAACCCCCTCGCTTACGCGTCGGGCTAGTAAGGAGTTCAATCATGCTTGGACGATGCATTCCCACGGAACACATGTCCCGCCGCGCGCTGATGGCCGGAGCGCTTGGCGTGGCCGGCGGCGGGGTGGTGATGAATTGGGGCGGGCTGACGCAAACCGCGCTCGCCAATGAAGTGGTGAAGGCCAAGAAGCATTGCATTTATTTGTTTATGAACGGCGGCTGCAGCCAATTCGAAACGTTCGACATGAAAGTCGGGCGGCCGACCGGCGGGCCGTTCCGGCCGATCAGCACCAACGTGCCCGGTACGCAGATCTGTGAACTAATGCCGAAAATGTCGCAGCAGATGGACCAGATTGCAGTCATCCGCTCGATGCGCACTAGCCAGGTCGATCATCCGGGCGGCATCTATTTGATGCACACCGGTTATTCGCCGACGGCGAACGTTCGCTTTCCGGAGATGGGCGCGATCGTGGCCAAGTATCAGGGGCAGGAGCAAACCGATTTGCCGAACTTCATCAAGATCTTTGGCCATGGCGATGCCGGCGCGGGATTTCTCGGGCCGCGGTATCAATCGTTCGCCCTTAGCCCCGATGGCCAACTCCCCACGTTTTCCGGCTCGAGCATGGCGCCGGAAAAAGAACTGCGGCGGCACGAAGTGCGGCAGTTTATGGAAGATCAATTCGCCGCGAACCACAAATCAGAAGTTGCGCGGATGCATCGCGAGTCGTACGAAGCAGCCCGCCGCCTCGGCTCGGCGAAGGAAGTTTTCAAGATCGACAAAGAATGGGACAAGTATCGCGATCTCTACGGCGATAGCGCGATGGGCCGGCGGATGTTGCTTGCGCGGCGACTGGTCGAAGCCGGCGTGCCGTTCATCGAGGTGGGACAAAGCAGCTACGACACGCACGGCGATAATTTCACCGGTCACAAAGGATTGTTGCCGCCAATGGAACATGCCTGGGCTGGCTTGATCACCGATCTGAAGCAGCGCGGACTGTACGACAAGACGCTCATCGTCTGGGCTGGCGAGATTGGCCGTACGCCCCAGATCAACAACCGGGCGGGCCGCGATCACTATGTGCGGGCGTGGTCCACAGCGCTCTGCGGTTGCGGCATCAAAGGCGGCATGGTCTATGGCTCTACCGACGAAGACGGCATGGATGTGAAAGACAATCAGGTCACGGAGGGAGATTTCTTCGCGACGATTTACCAGGCGCTATCCATTGACCCAAAGATCGAGAATTACACCGGCGTGCGGCCCATTCCGCTCGCGCCGTTTGGTTCGAAGGTGGTCAACGAACTGCTGGGTTGATCCCTGGGACGGCGAGGCTCCAGCCGAGCCGTCGTGGCGAAACTCGCTTACAGTTTGGCAGGAGTCTCGCCCCCCGAACGTCTGCTTGAGAGTAAAAGATGAAAACTGATAACCCCAAACTTCTCTGGCAACTCACCTTCGAAGGCAACTGGCCGTCAGCTGTTGCGTTTCTGGGATCAAGTCGCAAACTCGTCGCAGCGAATCAGGACGGCCAGATGTATGTCTGGAACCTGCCCGAGCAACCACCGGAAAAATTTGAAGTCGAGAAGAACAGCGAGCGCAAAGCGCCGAATCATCCGCCATCGCGGCGTCTCGATGGTCACACCAACGGCGTGACTCAGTTACGCGCCACGCGCGACGGCAAGTTGTTGATTTCGGCGAGTCTCGATCACAGCGTTCGTTTTTGGAAGCCGGACGAAGCAGCGAGCGGCCAAGCCGATGCCGTGCTCGACATCGATCAGCGCAAAAGCAAAGCAAAGCGCGACAAGAAGCCAGAATTGCTCACCGCGCCAGGTGTGATGGTGGAAACTGCCAACGCGGCAACCGTACTCGATACGCACAAAGACTGGGTTATGTCGCTCGGCTTGAGTCATGACGAACGGAGGTTGATTAGCGGCGACGCTGTTTCGACCGTTGTTACGTGGGATGTTGCCACTACAAAGGAAGTCGCACGTTGGAAAGGGTTTCCGTGGAACTGGATTCAAGCCGCCGCGCTCTCGCCCGATGGGCAACTCGCTGGCGTGAGTGAGTTCAGCTACAAGCGCGACGATTTTGATATTCCCGCGGCAGCGCTGAAGATAAACGATGCGACCAGCGGCGAACTAAAGCACGATGTCGCGAAGAATCACATGCCGAAAATCGATATCGCCAAAACGTCTTACGACGCCGCGCAAACCTGGCGGAAGTTTTTCTCCAACGGCCTTGTCTGCCTCGATTTTTCACCCGACGGCAAACTCATGGCCGCGGGCCAAGGCGGCGAAAACGACATCGGCAAGATTCACATCATCGAAGTGGAATCCGGCAAAGTGCTGCGCGAAGTTTCCGGCCATCGCTACGGTGTTACCGATTGCAAATTCTCCGCCAACAGCCAATTGCTCATCTCCACCGGTCGCGACACCACGGTGCGGATCACCCAGGTAAGCGACGGCAAAGAAGTCGCCGCGCTCGGCAGTTCCCGCGGCGGTCAGTTCAAGGATTGGCTCTCAGCCGTGGCGATTTCGCCGGATGAGCAGATGATCGCCGCCGCGGATATTGCGGGGATGATTCAAGTTTGGTCGTTGGGGTAGTTCATCGTTACTACCCACGTCCCCCTCACTCGCGCGAAGCGATTTCTGCCGCACCCGTTGCTTGCGTACCGCTCCACGTAACGGTTACAACTGCGGGCAGGAACAGTCCCGCCTCGTATTCCCCGCCGTCGGAGTTTTCACACATGGCCCGCTTCTCTCGTCGTCAGTTTTTGTCTACCTCGGCCGCTGCTTCGGGTGCGCTCGCGCTGGGCGCCTGGGTGAATGTGGCGCCGGCGGCGCAGTCGAAGTCGCCGAGTGAAAAACTGAATCTCGCGGGGGTTGGCGTCACGGGCCGAGCCGGCGCGAACCTGCAGGAGTTGGCTTACGAAAATCTGGTCTGCATGGCCGATGTCGACAGCAGTAATCTCGATAAGGCTGCGGTGAAGTTTAGCGAAGCTCGTAAGTATCGCGACTTTCGCGAGATGCTCGAAAAAGAAGCCGACAAAATCGATGCCGTGGTCGTCGGTACACCGGATCACACCCATGCTCCGGCAGCGGCGATGGCACTACGACTCGGCAAGCACACTTATTGCGAGAAGCCGCTCACGCATACTGTGGTGGAAGCGCGCACACTGGCGAATCTGGCGAAAGAAAAGAAGCTTGTGACGCAGATGGGGAATCAGATTCACGCCGGCGACAACTATCGCCGCGTGGTTGAACTGGTGCAGGCCGGCAGCATTGGCGATGTCGGCGAAGTGCACGTGTGGGCCAACGCGGTGTACACCGGCGCGAAGTTCACGACGAATACCGAAGCGCCGAAGAATCTCGACTGGAACTTGTGGCTGGGACCAGCGCCGGAGCGGCCTTACAGCGAAGGGGTGCATCCCTTCAACTGGCGGCGGTTCTGGGATTATGGGACTGGTTCGCTGGGCGACTTCGGTTGCCATTACATGGACTTGCCACACTGGGCCCTCGAGCTGCGGTCACCCTCAACTGTTGAAGCCACCGGCACGCCCTACGATCCGGTGAGTTGCCCCGGTTGGTGCATTGCGAAGTACGAGTATCCTGCCCGCGGCAAGTTCCCAGCGTGCAAGCTCACCTGGTACGACAGCGGTAAGAAACCGGAAGAAAAACTCGCGGCGCTAACGCACAGCAAGGTGAAGCCGGCCACCTGGGGGAGCGGCGTACTGTTTGTCGGCAGCAAGGGAATGTTACTTTCGAACTACGGCGAACATTATTTGTTCCCTGAGGACAAGTTTGCTGATTTCAAACGTCCGGAGCAGACAATTCCGAAATCAATCGGCCATCATCGTGAGTGGACCAATGCGATTCGCAACGGCGGGCCGACGACCACCAACTTCGATTATGCGGGCGCGTTGACGGAGGCAGTGCTGCTGGGCACGGTCGCCTATCGCCACGGCAGCAAGATCGAATGGGACGGAGCCAATCTGAAGATCACGAATGCGCCGGATGCTCAAAAGTGGCTGCACAAGGAATATCGGACGGGCTGGACGCTGTAGGCTTTTCGTCCCCGCAATTGCTGCGCACCAAGGTGGCAATCTGCTGCAGCAATTTTGGCCTGTCGAGCGGCTTGGTAGCAAAATCGTTGCAGCCTGCCGAGATGCATTTCTCGCGGTCACCGGCCATCGCGTGTGCCGTCAAAGCCACGATGGGCCACGTGTAATTGCGAGTCCGCAGATACGTGGTTGCAGCGTAACCGTCCATGACGGGCATTTGCATGTCCATCAAGATGACGTCGAAAGGCTGTTCATTTACCGCGGCGCTCAATGCAGCCTGCACCGCGAGATGGCCGTTTTCAACCACGGTGATCTCAGCGCCTGCCTTCTTGAAGATGAAAGAAATCAGTCGCTGATTGTCAGGACCATCTTCGGCCAGGAGAATACGACACCCCGGCGGGAGCACGGGATTCATAGCGGCGCTCGGCGAAGCAGCATTAACGCCATCGGCTGCCGACGCAGTCACTGCAGCGGCAAATATCGGCTCCACAGCGCTGACGATGAGACAAAATGTAGTGCCCACTCCGGGCTGCGAAGCTAACATTTTGACGTCGCCCCCGAGCATTTCTGCCAGGCGCTTGCTGATCGTCAAACCCAGTCCCGTGCCGCCAAACCTGCGGGTGGTCGAAGTGTCTGCCTGCGTGAACGGCTGAAACAATTTTTGGACTTGAGTCGGGGTCATCCCCGTACCCGTATCAATGACTTCGAACCTGAGTTCGCCATTCGCCGAGGTACCAACCGGTCCGGTGTAACTCGCAGTAATCCGCACGCCACCTTGTTCGGTAAATTTGATCGAATTGCCGACCAGATTCACCAAAATTTGCTTGAGGCGGAGTGGGTCCGATTGAATCGTGGTGGGGAGCGTGCCGCTCACTTCGATCTGCAGACTAAGGTTCTTCTCCTGCGCACGCAGGCGCATCAGCGATTCCACTTCGCCCAGCAACTGCTGCGGCGAGCAAGAGATCGACTCGACGCCGACTTTGCCGACTTCGATCTTCGACAGATCGAGAATGTCGTTGATCAGGCTGAGCAGATGTTCGCCGTTGCGTTTAATGGTTTGCAGTGCGTCCGCGCGGTGGGGCGGCGCTTTCGAAAGATCACCCTCGGTCAGCAGCAAGTCCGAATAGCCGAGAATCGCCGTCATGGGCGTGCGAATCTCATGGCTCATGTTGGCCAGGAATTCACTTTTGGCGCGGCTGGCCCGTTCGGCTTCATCCTTGAGCAACGCCATTTCTTGAGCCGACACTTGCAGCGCGCTGGCCTGCGCTTCGAGGCAACTGTGAGCTGCTTCGAGATCTTTGGTGTGCTGCATCAGCCGCTCTTCAGTCAGCTTTCGCTCGGTGATGTCGATCATCACTCCGCGCAATTTTGTTGAAGCAGGTTCCTTGCAAACAGAGATCAGATCGTCGATCCAGAGTACGGTGCCGTTCTGTGCAAACATGCGGTACTGAATGCGATGGTCGCGGCCACCGAGAGTTTCAGACAGGCAATATTGCACCGCGTATTCGCGATCCTCGGGGTGCAGTGTCCGTCGCCAAAATCCTGGCGTGTACCAATCCTCGAGCGGATAACCAAGCTTCGCCGCGCAAGGCGAAACATAGACAAAGCAGTCGGTCGTCGCATCGAATTCCCACAAGATCACATCCGTACCGCCGATCAGCAGACGCAGTTGCTCTTCGTTGCGGGCCAAAGAGACCGACTTCTCGGCAAGTTCACTGGTGCGGACTTCCACCAGTTGTTCGATCTCTTCTTGCACGTTTATCAGCTGCGCTTGTCGTGTGGCGATTTCCCACATTTCATTTTTCGAACGGACGCAGTTGAGAATCAGAAAGACGTCTTCGAAAATTACCCAACCAATGTGTTCGAATGCGCGCATCAGGCTGAATTGCACATCGCCATAACTTGACTGCGGCCAGAGAATGCCACGGATTAAATGGTCTGCGGCAACGACGATCGACGCAGTAATCAACACTTTCCAGTCGCGATAGAACGACAACAGCGCCAGCGAACCAAATGCATGAAAGTGAGTTTCAATGCGGCCGCCCGACAAGTGCACAAGTAACGCCGACATCAGCATTTGCCCTATGGCGATTGCGTGTCGCGTAATTGCCTTGCCGGGAAAGAGCAACACATAAAAGGCCGGTACGCTGATAATCGCGCCCCCAAGCAAGATCGAAATGCCGATGTGGGGATGCAGCGTACTCGACAGCCCGGCCCAACTCCGCGGCGAAACCCAGACGGCGAGCAGAAACCCAAACACCCACTGTGCCAAAAGCAACCAGGCAAAGAGGCGGTCGGTCTCGCAATGAATTTGTTGCTGATGCTTTTGCAGCAAGTCGCTCGCCAAGGCCTGCTGCCTATCTTGACGCACTTCGCCAATGCGCACATGGGCACTTTTGCAAAGGGTCGTGATTGGAAGGGTAGAGCTCATTGGCGGTTGGCTAAAGCAACGAAATTGCAAACCATCACTAATTCTTCGACCACTGCCAGACTTTGACACCAAGTTGCATGACAAATGTGGAACTGTACTGATCGTTGCTTCAGCGAACAATCGATGGTGGGGTTGCAGCAATTCGCGATGTGCGAGTAGTTCCGGATATCCAGATTAAGAAGAAGGATGTCAATCCCGCGGCGGCCAGGGGAAGAAGGGACTAGTTGTCCGCTGGTAGTCGCGATACGCTTCCCCTCGGGAAGCTACCGCTTGTGCCTCGGTTGGTGGAATGCCGGTGACGAAGTTGAGAAAATAATACATCGCGGCCGGCGCGATTAGCGCAAGCCAACCCCATGGAGCAAACAGCGCGAGCGGCACGTAACTGCACCAATGCAGCCATTCGAAAAAATAGTTGGGATGTCGCGAGAACCTCCACCAACCAACCTGACAGACGCGGCCGCGGCTTTCCGGTTTCGCTTTGAAGCCAGCCAACTGACGATCGGCTTGCCATTCGCCGAAGATGGCGAAGCACCAAATCGCCACCCCCAAAGCATCGCAGCCGTTCAATTCGGTTGATGACTTTCCGCCCACAAGCATCGGCAAGCCAAACAACGGCGCAGCGACGGCCTGCGATTGATAAAAAAGAAAGATTCGTAGTTGAGCCCAGCGTCCCCAACTTTCTCTCATACGCCGATAACGCTCATCCTCTCGGGCATGGAAAAGTCGCGGCAACAAATGCAGGCCGAGTCGCAACGACCACAAACCAGCCAACACGCCAAGCAACACGCGACGAATCAGCAAGCCATCTGCCCACCAAGTGACGTACGCAATCGCCAACAGTCCAACGCTGAAGGTCCACGCGACATCGACGACTCCCGCCTTGCCGCCGGTTCGCTGCCAAAGCCAAGCGCCGCACATGACAAGTGAAGTCGCGAACGCTCCGAGCAGCAGTGGCGCAATCAATTCGCTCATTTGACATCTGCGCAAGGCGTAGCGGCGCAAGGCCGATTCGTTACGTGGTGGACTCCGCGCGCAGCACTCGGATGAGACTGGCTGCAGCCGAGGTACTCTGGTTTGCCCAGCGTCATTTGCACGACGTTGACTTGCCTTTCGGCAAAGGCCGCTTCGCAGTATTGAAAGTAATAGTCCCACATGCGAATGAAACGCTCGTCAAAACCCTGAGCACGCACTTCCGCGATGTTCTGCCAAAAACGCTGACGCCATGCCTGCAATGTGCGAACGTAATGGGCTGACATCTCTTCTACCTGACAGACGCGGAGGTCCGTGCAGCGAGCCAGAGAACTAGTGATGGCTGCGACGGAGGGCAAAAAACCTCCGGGAAAAATGTACTTACCGATGAAGTCCACGCTGCGGCTATGTCGCTCGTACAGCTGATCACGAATCACAATCGCCTGCAGCACCATCACGCCGTCTGATCGCAACAACTGCGAACATTGCCGAAAATACGTGTCCAAAAACTGCCGGCCGACCGCTTCGATCATTTCGATCGACACCAATTTATCGTACTTACCTTGCAACTCGCGATAGTCCAGCTTTTCGATGTTCACCCGGTCTTGCAAGTTTGCACTGCGAATGCGCGCCTGTGCCAGGTCATGTTGCTCGGCCGAGATCGTGGTGCTCGTCACGCGGCAGCCGTAGTTTTCCGCGGCATGCAGTGCCAGCCCGCCCCAGCCCGTGCCGATTTCAAGCAAGTGATCGCGAGGCTGCAGATCGAGCCTCTGGCACACATGTCGCAACTTCGCGAGCGATGCTTCGTGCAACGACGTATGAGCGTCGGGAAACAAAGCCGACGAGTAACTGAGCGTTTCATCCAGAAACAGTCGAAAGAAATCATTCCCCAAATCATAGTGATCGCGGATATTGCGACGCGCGTTCGTCAAATTGTTTTTCCGCAGCCAGTATTCAATCCGCGCGAGCGATTGCACAAGCCAGGCCCAGCCGCGATCTAGCCCCGTCGAGATCGAACTGTTGCGAATGAAGATCCGCACTAGCGCTGTCAAATCATCGCAACTCCACTCGCCGTCCATCAGCGATTCTGCGGCCCCCAGTCCGCCGCCGAACGCAATCCGGCGAAAGAAGCGATCGTCCCGGATCTGCAGCGTCGCGCACAAGTCAGTCGAGGCATCCCCAAAGCGATGCTCGTCCGTACCACATTGCAGTGTCAATTCGCCGTTCTTCAGCGAGTGCATTTGCCGGAGAACGACGCTCTTGCAAAAAGAATTCAACCAGGATCGCTGCATGCCAACTTCTCGTTTACTGTTGTCGTCGATGGTGTTGCGGAAGTAACTCGCAAGCTGCCGGGATGCGGGTGGTAGGGAACGCCCTTCCACCACAGCCGCAATGCTTGCCAATAAATGCCGAGCCAGATGCGTTGCGTCGTGAATGGATAGCGCCACAGCGCGCGATGAAGTTGCCACGTCGACCAAGGCCGCCTTTGCAACTGCAAATTAGCCGTGAAGTAGCTTTCGCCGTCGCGCTGATTCTCAATGCAAATTGCCAAACTTTGCTCAGGCGACGCCAATTTAAATCGATATCGCACATCCATCGGCATGAAGGGCGAAACATGAAATTCTTTTTCCAGCCAGACTTCTTCCTCGGCTGGCAGTACGTAGCAATGCTCTTCACCCCAGGGTGTGTTGTGAACTTCGGCGACGACCGCCCTCAGTACTTTGCCGGCGGAATCGAAGCAAAAGTAGAATGAAACTGGGTTCATCACAAAGCCAAAGTATCGCGGCTGCGTCAGCAGGCGAACGGGCCCGAGATCGGTGATGCCGCGCTCGCGAACCAGCCGCCGAACCGCATCAGCCAGCGGGATTTTCGGATCGCCCAAATGATCTTGCCGCCGCAACCAAACTGGCGCGGGCCCGGTACCTGACCAAAACCAGCGACCGCGAAATGCGGATTCGAGATCATCGAGATCGACGTACCAAAAGTTGATCCGATAGCGGAACTCGTGCGCAACGGGGGTTGAACGCCGATGTTGAACCCAGCCTTCATAGATCGCGTGCGCAGTGAGCGTCATACCGTCGCCAACTTCTCTTGCGTAGCGATGCTGCTCAGCACGCGCGTCACGGCTAGCGCGCTATTCACGCCGTCCTCATGAAAGCCGTTCCCCCAGTACGCACCGCAGTACGACAACCCCTGATGATTGATCAGTTCACCATGGCGCCGCTGAGCGACGAGTCGCGAAGTGCTGAAGACTGGGTGGTGGTACGTGATCGAACGCAAGACGCGGTCGGGATCGATGCGCTCTTCTTCGTTAAGTGTCACATAATATTCGGAGCGTGATTGCAAATCCTGCAGTCGATTCATGTGATAGGTGACGGTCGCTTTGCCCGTCGATTCGGCAGGAATGTGATAGTTCCAACTGGCCCATGCCCGGCGGGTTCGTGGCATGACACTCGTGTCCATGTGCAGGACTGCGATGTTCTGCTCATAGGGAAACTGCGTGAGCAGTGCGCATTCGACAGGCGTCGCTTCGGCGCCGAGCATTCGCAGAGCTTGGTCAGCATGGCACGCCAGCACGACGTGGTCAAACGTCTTTTGCTGACCATCGCGAAATTGGAGTTGTACTTCGCACCGCTGGCGCCGAATCGCTTGCACTGGCGCGCGGAGCACAACTTCGCGAGGTAGCTGCGTAAGAATCGCCTCGACATATCGTCGCGAGCCACCACGGATCACACGCCAGGTCGGCGGATCGGCTAAGTTGAGCAAACCATGATGGTGATAGAACTGTACGATGAACCGCATCGGAAATTCTTGCAGCAATTCATGCGGGCAAGACCAAATCGCCGAGCCGATGGGCAAAAAATATTGTTCGCGAAACTCTCGCGAATAGGGCAATTCGTGAAAAAAATCGCGGACCGTCAGTGATTCGGAAGGATGGCCTAACAGCGCGGCTGCTTCGGTGCTGAAACGTCGCCAGTCACGCAGCAACCGCCAAAAGCCGGGACGGAACAAATTCGCGCGCTGCGCAAACAAGCCGTTCAATCCCGTCCCGGCATATTCAAGGCCGGTACGATCGCAACGAATGCCGAAGCTCATGTCACTCGGTTGCGAAGCGACGTTGAGTTCCCGCAACAGCTCGCAAAAATTCGGATAGGTCCGCTCATTAAACACGATGAATCCGGTATCGATCGCGAGCGTGCGGTCGGCTTCGGTGATCTCGAGTGTGTTCGTGTGGCCGCCAACATAATCGTTGGCTTCGAATACAGTCACGTCGTGCGCGTGTCGCAATTGGTAAGCAACACACAGCCCGGAAATGCCGGCGCCGACAACCGCAATCCGCATAGCAGGAACTTTCAGAAGACGAAAATCAACGCTAGGAAAATTTAAGCACTCTAGCGCCGACCGCGGTTTTGACAACTGCCGAATTACGATCGATTCGCAAAATTCAAGCGCGGGGGGGTGGTCGTCAGCATAGACTGACTAGGCTGGCAATACAGCCGGCAGGAGGACTTGGCGATGGCGGCTTGGAAAGCTTTTTTGGTGTTACTGCCAATTTTTGCGGTAATTGATCTGGTCTACCTCGGGTTCATCATGCGGTGGTTTTACGACCAGGAGCTGAATAGCCTGGCCCGCCGTTCGGGCGGTTCGATGGCGCCTCGCTGGATCGCGGCCGTGATTGTGTATTTGCTGATTCCCGCCGGCATTGTGCTGTTTGTCCGGCCGCAATTGGGTTCAGGGAGCTCGATCGGAACCGCCTTGGCGTGGGGGGCGCTGTACGGCCTGGTTGTTTACGGCGTGTATGACTTCACCAATCGCGCGACGCTCGACAAGTACTCGTTGCAACTCACGCTGGCCGATGTCGCCTGGGGTATGGTGCTCTGCGGCGCGACCACAGCAATCATGCATTGGCTGGCGCCGGGGAAATGATTTTATGGCTGCGAGAGTTTTTTCAGCGACGCAATCAGCTGCGCTGGATCATCAGCCGAAAGGGAGGAAGGCCGATGCTTGAGCAGCGGCAAAACTTCGTCTTCCTTGCCTGTTGTACCGTTGAGATGCAACTCCACTTTTGCCTTGTGTACGCGCTCAACGAGTGATTCACCAACTGCTTCGTCGGTGAACCATTTCGGCCAAAGACGGATCATTTCGACTTTGGCCTGGGCATAGGCTTCGATTTCTTCTGGCTTGCCGATCAATCCTAACTGCCGGGCCTTGGGAAGCAATTTGCGAAACTGTGCGGCTTGTTCGACGCTGCGGACACCGACAATGGTCCGCGTCTCATCGCCGTCCTCTTGAATTGCCTTGGCGACCAGTTGGGCGTATTCGCTGCCGTGTTCTTTCAGATCGAGCAGCACATCGATCCTGCCACGGCAAACTTCCAGCACTTCGCGGAGCGTCGGAATCTTTTCGCCGGCGAATTTCGGATCGAACCAACTGCCCGCGTCGAGTTGCTTTAGTTCTGCGAGCGCCGTGTCGCCGATCAGGCCTTTGCCGTTCGTAGTCCGTTCGAGTTCGGCGTCGTGCCGAAGCACAAGTTGCTTGTCTTTGCTGAAACGAACATCCACTTCGACGGCCGTCGCACCGACGGCGATTGCGCGGCGTGTGCTGACCAGTGTATTCTCCGGACAATCAGAACTGGAGCCGCGGTGAGCAATGATCTGCTTGACGCTAAGCGCCTGGCCAAAAGTGATGCTGCTTGCGGCCAGCAGCGTCAGAACACCGTACAACAACACATAACGTCGCATAACAAGTTCTCCGCAGTGAACAAGAGATGCGGAGAATATAAGCGCCGCCGCGGAAAGAAGCGACGGCGCGAAGTTGCCAGTCTGCGGGATCGGCGTGGCTTAACGCTTGATCCGGCCTACTTTCAAACAGGCAGCGAGCCGTTTTCGTTGCTTTCTTCACGCGAGGCGCGGGTCGCTTCGACCACAGCCGATTTCATCTCTTCGAGCGAGACATGCTTCACATCGATGCGATAGTCGCGCAGGGTGCTGAAGATGGCATCGGCCACTTCGGCTTGCGAGCGGGCGTGACTAGCCCGAGTACGGATCGCTTGTTTGATTTGTTCGTTCATCACCTTCACCGAATCGTTTACTTTCATTTCTGCGGTGGGTTCCACGGGGCGCACTCCCAAGTGCCAACCACGAACCCGAACATTCCTGAGTAGGGCTGCTAACATGAGCAACTCACTTGGTTAGACGATGTGCTCCGCAGTTCGGATGTCGAACTTCGGCATCGCCTCGTTTTTTGCGCCGGCCGATTTGCTTCTGTCGAAAATTCTTGCCAGGAAAAAACATTGACAGAGGCCAACTCGGCAGCTGCAACGCCGATCGTTTTTCTTTGTTGCTGCAGTGGCGGGCATGTGGTTTAGACACGCAAGCAGTCAGCAAGTTCGGAAAAATATTCGAGCGCCGGTTGGGATGCTATTCGCGGCCAAAGGGCGTTGCTTGTTCCGCGGGTGTTAAGTTTGTCACATATCCACCCAGCAAAGTTCCAAGCAATCTGGATCCCAGGAGGGAGCCGCGATTAACCACCCGGAGTGTAGTTATCGCCCATTAACTTGCCAACCTTGAATTCGCGATAGGGGGCAGATAACTGCAAATTCACACGGTAAATTACAGCTTGCACCCGTGTGGCCGCGATCTCACCTAACCAATAAGCCAAGGGAGCTCAGTTTTCCCTTGCCAATTGCCGCGAAATCAGTGCTAGCAGTGCTATTTGTGATCCAGTCAAGCATTTTAGGAGGGCGAGGCGGTCGTCTCGCTCTATTCCTTCAAACTTGCCAAATAAGCGATCAGATCGCGCAGCTCGAATTTAGTCAGATGCTTCGTCAAATCTTCCGGCATCGGACTCTTGCCAGGCTTGCGCTCTTCGATTTCATCCTTCTTGATCGTGAGCAGCTTCCCTTCCGCCGTCATTAGATCAACTCGGTCGGTCGTTTCCTGTTTCACGATGCCCGAGAGGACGCCGCCGTCGGCTGTGAGAATCACGACCGAGTCGAAACCTTTGGCGATGTCCTTGTTCGGTTGTACGATCGCGTCGAGCAAGTACCGCCGCGTCTTCAGCGGATCAGCCGTGAGCTTGGTCAGATCGGGACCGACGTCGCCGCCGGTGCCTCGCGCTTTATGGCAGCGCACACACGAGACCTGCGTTCGTTCGAAAAAGATCTGCCGACCTTTTTCAATGTCGCCGCCATCAGTGCATTCGAGATATGCAGCCGCCGGATCATCCTTGGGTTGCTTGTCGGCATAAGCTTTCAGTTTGTTCTTGATGGTGCCCGATGCGCGCTTTTCCGCAGCAACCAGCAAATCGAGTCGGCTGTCGGCGGGAAAATTGCCGGCGACCAATTCATCCAGGGCTCGTTCGAGTATTGCATTCGTTCCTTGCTGCGTGAACGTGGCCAGCGATGCGAGCGCGGCTTGGCGCTCGATCACGTCTCCTTGGAACACAGCCTTGTCGAATTCCTTGAGCGAATCGCTGGGTTTGAGTTTCATCAGCACGTTGCGGCCCGCCGCGCGAACGCGTGGTTCGCTCGGATCGCTGAGCGCCTTCTCAGCGAGTTCGACGATGTTCGCCGCTTGCAAAGCAGCCAAGGCGGATAAGGCATCAGCCCGCGTTTGTCCGGCTTGCTTGGTGTCTTCGAACAAACCGACGAGGACCGGCTGTACTTCCTTCATGCCGAAGTCCGCAGCGAGTTGCGCGGCAGCGGAACGAGTTTTATCCGATCCAGTCAGAATGCCCGGCAAGGCTGGCTTCAGTGCGTTGACGGCGAGTTCTGTCGAACGGTCTTCCAGCGGCCGCCAGAAATTCAACACGCGATCTTTCTTCGAGGGCTTGGCCCAATCCTTGAGCATGGCCAGCGCTTCAAGCCGCATGTTATCGGGAGCATCTTTGCTGGCCGCGAAGCTAGCCACCGCAGCAGCGTTTTCGGCGGTTCCCAACCGGAAGTTTGCATTCAGCACTCGACGCAGGAGCGCGTCGTCCTTCGATGCGCGCGTGACGAGCGCGGCCAGCTTTGGCTGCGCGTCAACAATCGGAAGGTCATGAATAGCCCGCGCGGCTTCGAGAACGATCTTGGGCTCGCTGTCATTCAAAAAGTTCGCGAGTTCCGGCGCATGTTGACGCCGCAGCGCGACGACAATGCCCAAGCGACCGGCAGGCGTGGCACCGTGCGACGCTTCGACTAGTTGCTTGGCATTTTCTGCCGAGCCCGTCAGCCCCATGATCGCGCCATGACGAAGTACCGCGTCTTGATCGTTGTTGGCCGCGAGCAATTCAATCAGTGCGGGAATCGCGGCGGGCTTCTTCAGGTTGCCGAGCGCAACCGCGGCGAAATATCGCACGCGCGGTTCGCTATCCTGGAGCAACTTCACGAGACCATCGAACGCAGCGACGAACTTCGCTTCACCAAACAATTTCGCAGCCTGGGCGCGAACTTCTGCATCGTCGGCAGTGATCAAATCCGCGAGCGGCGACAACAGCGGGCTGGCATCTTTCTCGCGGCGGGCTAGTTGACCGATACCCCAGAGTGAGTGAATCCGAGCGAGGGTGGAATTGCTCTTGAGAGCCACTTCCTGCAGCGACGCTGACTCTTTGCGGTCGACCAGTTCAAATTGTGCTTCCTGCCGAATCCGGCGATCGGCATGCTTGAGGAGCTTTTGCAATTCAACGGTGCTTTGCAATTTCAATCCTTCAAACAGCAGTTTTTTCACCTGCTGCGAAACTTCGCTCTTGGCCATTTCTTCCGAATAGAACCGATGGATGCGACCCTTCCCTTCGCCGTTCCAGCCGTTCACCCAGTCGCTCACATACACGCTGCCATCAGGGCCGAACTCGACATCGGTCGCGAGCACGCTCCAAATGGTTTGCTCAGCATCGGTCATTTCGAACGATGCACCCTTGGGTCTTAGCTTGAACGTCCGCACGCCACTGTTGCCTGGCCCCCCACGGAAATCGCAGAGAAAAAATCGGCCGTTGAAATGCTCCGGCAAACCAGTGCCCGGATAGTAAGCGAGGCCTGAGGGACCATCGGCGAAATTGAGAATCGGCGGCACGATATAGGCCGGCTGCTCGGCATTTTGCGGATGCCAGATTTTTTCGCGATTGAAGGGGCCACGATCGGGCAAGTACTGATATTCCATCCGCCAGCCGGTGTCTCCACCTTCGACGACATAGACCCAACGAGCCTTATCGCCGCTGTCGCTGTTGTTGTCGCCCGTGAAGAGATTGCCGTGATCGTCAAACGCCAGTTCCTGCGGATTACGAAGGCCGGTCGCGAACATTTCGAGATTTGAACCGTCGAGTTCGCAACGCAAAACGGCGCCGCTGCTGGGATTGATCAGCTTCTTCCCTTCCTTGGTGGTCACGTTCAAACCACGATCGCCGATACTGAAGTACAAGCGACCATCGGGCCCGATGACCAAGCCATGCATGTCGTGGCCGCGGAATGCATAGCGGACGCCAAAGCCATCTGCCAGTGAGGTGCGAACATCAGCTTGTTCGTTTTGGTCTCGGTCTTCCAAATTCCACAGGTGCGGAATGTTCGTGTAATAAACCTTGCCGCGATACTCAAGCACGCCGGCGCCGGTGCCATCGACGATTTCATTGAAGCGATCGGCAAAGATGCTCGCTTTGTCGGCCTTGCCGTCGCCGTCGGTATCGGTGACGAGGCGAATGCGGTCGTCGTGCTTGGTGTAGTCGCTAGCCTTCTCTTTGAGATGCTTCTTCACAAAGGCGAGGCGATCTTCTACGGTCATCGCGGCGAGATCGTCATCAAGCCAATGTCCATGACTGCGGTTGTCTTCGACACCCTTGCCTTGGCGGAACGTTTCGCACACGAACACGCGGCCTTTGTGGTCGACGGCGAACGCAACCGGATTCGCCAGCAACGGTTCCGCAGCGAACAATTGCCGCTGCAAACCGGCGGGCACTTTAAAGCCCTTAAGCGCTTGTTCCCCTTCATTCGATTCGCCGGCGATCTTCGGCGCTTCGGACGGTGGCGGAGCGGGAGTTTCGCCCGGCACGGCGAAGGCAGAGTTGTTGATAACGACAGCGCACAAAGCGAGCGCAAAGAGGCAACGAACGATCATGTCAAACTCTCGACGACGAACCGCAACTTTAGCGGTCGCAGGAAGGGGATAACGAAGGGCAGGATTCACATGCGGAAATGCTGTTGGAGCAAGGCATGGAATAGGCGGGTGAAGTGTAAATTTTACTTGGACGAGGGATTTTTGACAATCATTCGGTCAGGGGCCGCAGGGCCGCGCACTGTTTGAACCTATGGTCGACCGGAGGCGTACAGGTGGTT
>CAYMWL010000085.1:0-28659 GCA_964394305.1 uncultured Pirellulaceae bacterium | reverse complement strand
GTCGCACTCAAATCCATCGTGATGCCGACCTGGCTAGTCACTTTTCCCTGCGGCAGCCGGGCGGGCCAGCGCATCAGACAGGGGACGCGAATGCCTCCTTCCCAGAGCGTGGACTTGTGATGAAACAGCGGCCTGTTGTCGGAGAAACGTTCGCCGCCATTGTCGCTGCTGAGCACGAACAGCGTGTTCTCAAGCACTCCCTGCTTCTCGAGTTCGGCCAACAACAGGCCAACGCCTTCGTCCACCTTCTCGACCATTGCCGCATAAGTGCGGCGGTCGCCGTAATACATATTTGCTTTGGTGACGCTCGGCAGCGGCCGGCCCGGCGGTTGAAACGGGCAATGCACCGCCAGGTGCGGCACGTACAAAAAGAAGGGTTCTTTTGCATGCTTGCGCACGAACTCGACGGCGCGGGCATTGATCAAGTCGGTCAAGTAACCTTCGACCTTCACCGGCTTGAGGCCATCCCGCAGCGCGTAGGTGCCGTCGTAATACGCGTGATTGTAGTAATCGGAATGGCCCAGCAGTTCTCCGAAGTATTCGTCGAACCCGTGCTTCGTCGGGTTGTATTCATCTTTGAAGCCCAGATGCCATTTTCCGAAGGCCCCGGTCGCGTAGCCGGCTTGTTTTAGCATCTTCGGCAACGTCGGGATGCTCGTCGGCAGGCCCAGACCGTGAATGTCGGGTTCCGGAACCCAGGCGTCTCCCTTTCGCCGAAATGATTCGGCGGAGAATCCCATCGCCCACTCAAAGCCCACGCGTTGCTGCCAGCGGCCTGTCATGAACCCACACCGCGTGGGCGTGCAGACCGGCGCGTTGGCATAGAAATCGGTGAACTTGACGCCTTCGCGGGCCAGCCGGTCGATGTGCGGCGTGCGAATGTCCTTCGCGCCGTAGGCCCCGGAATCAGCGTAGCCGAAGTCGTCAATCAAAATGAAGACGATGTTGGGCCGGGATTTCGGTTCCGCGCCGGCGGTCGGACGAATCACCACGATCGTGATCAGCAGAAGCAAAACCAAGATACTGCCAACGAAAGTTTTCATGAGGAAATCCGATCTCCGGGTGGCGTTGCGGTCTGCTTGGAGTTGGGGGTTCGACCGACTCCCTCTACTTGTCGAGTCCGAAACGCTGAGGGTGTCATGCCGGTGGCGGAACGAAAGGCGCGGGTGAATGCGCTATGATCGCTGAATCCGCAGGCGTGTGCGATTTCGGCGACCGTGGGTGTGCTCTCCCGCAACATGCGCGAAGCAGCTGCAATGCGCGACTTGGTAATGAACTGATTCGGCGTCAGGCCGAACAGACGCTTGGTCAGGCGCGCCAGACGCTGAGGCGTAAGTTGCGAACGGCGAGCAAGCCAGGCAGGCGTTACTTCGGGCGCAAGACTCTGTTCGAATTCGGCGAGCGCTCGGGCGAAGGACTGGGGAATCTCGTGAGCCTGCACCTGGACACGGATGTCGCGCGAAAATCCGATCAAGCCCACGACCGAGCCATCGGCCTCCAAAATCGGCAGTTTGGTCGTCAAGCACCAGACCGCGTCATGGGGCCGGTGCCATTGCATTTCGAGGTGGTCCACCAGCGGACGTCCAGTGCGCAATACTTTTTCGTCCTGCTCCGTAGGAATCCGGCCGAAATCGCCGGGGCAGATGTCGCGCGGGCATTTGCCAATCACTTGCGACTTGCTCTTCAACCCGTGTCGCGCGACCAGCGACTCATTCACAGCGACATACCGGCCCGCTGCATCTTTCACAAAAAAGGCGACGTCGGGCGAACGATCGAAGAGTCGTTCGAGCAGGCCGATTTCTACCTGCGAAACGTGCTGCCCGCGGGCCGAATCAGGGTGCTTTGTGCGCGGATTCACAGTTCAATACGATTCTGAGCCAAGAGACACGTGGTCGTGGAGGCTAAAATTAGCTGTTTCCCAACGCTGACACTATCAGAGGAATCGAACGATATGAAGCCCCGCCTCTCCTTTCTCTGGTTCGCGTTGCTCGCCCTCGCGAGCCCGACTTTCGCTGCCGAAGCGCGCGCCGTTGCCGCACATCAGACCAAGACGATTGAAGGCTGGACCCTGCACATCAGCAACGCGCTGCTGGAAAAGGAAAAAGCCGAAACCGAACGAGCGCTCGAACTCCTGACCGCCCAGCTCCAAGAAGTGACACGCGTGGTTCCAGCCAAGGCCGTGGCAGAATTGCGCAAGGTGCCGCTCTGGTTCTCTCCCGAATATCCCAAGGTGCAACCGAGGGCGGAGTATCATCCCGGCGCTGGTTGGTTGCGTGCGAATCAGCGCGACCCTGCGATGGAAAAGGCAGTGGAGTTCACCAACATCCGCAGCTTCGAGCGCGAAACGAAGCGGATGCCGAATTTCACGCTGCACGAGTTGGCTCACGCTTATCACGACCGCGTTCTCGCCAAAGGCTTCGGGAATGAACCGATCAAGGCGGCGTTCGAGAAAGCTAAAGAGGCGGGTCGCTACGAACGGGTCGAGCAGCGTTTCGGTGATGGCCGCTCAGCCACCGTCCGCGCCTACGCCCTGTCGAGCCCGATGGAATACTTCGCCGAATGCAGCGAGGCGTTCTTCTCGACGAACGACTTCTTTCCCTTCAGCCGCGAGCAGCTCGCCAAGCACGATCCCGAGATGTGCGAACTATTAAACAAGCTCTGGGAATGTGCAGCGGAACCGGCCTCGCCGCAGACCGATCACAAGTCCGCCAACTCGAGCAAGCCGCTGCGAGTCTTCATCCTGGCGGGGCAGTCCAACATGGAAGGGCATGCAAAGATCGAGACGTTTGATTACATCGGCGACGATCCCGCCACGGCGCCATTGCTAAAGCAGATGCGCGACGCCGATGGCCAACCGCATGTCTGCGAAGGAGCTTGGATTTCGTACTTCACCGGTTCCGGCGATCAGAATGGCGAAGGGCACGGCAAATTGACAGCGGGCTACGGCTCGCGGCGGCAGCCCGATCAGGACGGCGGCAAGATCGGCCCGGAATTTACCTTTGGCATCACGATGGATGCTGCGTTCGACGAGCCGGTGCTCATCATTAAAACAGCTTGGGGCGGCAAGAGCCTGCACACGGATTTTCGCCCGCCGAGCGCGGGGCCATTTGCTTTCCAAGAGACACAGCTCGCCAATTTCCAAAAGCAGGGGAAGGATGTTGCTGCGATCAAGGCAGCCAAGGACAAAGAAACGGGCCGCTATTACCGGCTGATGGTCGAGCACGTGCGACAGGTGCTGAAGGATATCAAGCGAGTCTGCCCGACGTACGATGAGAAGCAAGGATACGAGCTCGCCGGGTTTGTTTGGTTCCAAGGCTGGAACGACCTGGTCGATTCCGGCGTCTATCCGAATCGGCAGAAGCCTGGCGGCTACGATGCCTACAGCGACGTGCTCGCCCACTTCATTCGCGACGTGCGCAAGGACTTGAAAGCACCGCAGTTGCCTTTCGTCATCGGCGTGCTGGGAGTCGGCGGCGCGAAGCCGAACGAGCAAACGGTCGAGTTCCGCAAAGCGATGGCCGCGCCGGCTGCGTTGCCCGAGTTTCGCGGCAATGTCAGCGCAGTGCAAACCGCGCCGTTTTGGTCCGAGGAACTTGCGGCAATCGCGGACAAGCACGACAAGGTTCGGCAGATGAACTATTACCTGGAATCGAAGCACAAAGACCATCCGAACGCCGACGGCTCGATGACCGCCGCGCAAAAACGAGAGCACGTGAAGGCCTTCGAGGCCAAGCTCATCTCGCCGGAGGAAGCGGCAATCTGGAAACGAGGCGCATCGAACGCCGGCTACCATTACCTCGGCTGCGCGAAGACCTTTGCCTTGATGGGCCGGGCGTTCGCGGAGGCTAACCTGAACATGCTGAAGGAACAGGGCCGCCGATGATCAATGCTCTGACGTCCTGGATCGTAGTCGCCAACGCGGTGATTGCGGCTGGGTCGCCGGCTTTGCCCGGCAACCACCCGCTGACGGAGTCGCAGGCGGGAGACGTGCTGCTTGCGGAGTTGCGCTGCGCAGCATGTCACGCAGACATCAAGCGGCAATCGCTGGCGAACAAGGCCGCTCCTGATTTGGCCGAGGCTGGCTCGCGGATCTCGCCCGAGTACTTGCGGCGATTCCTCGCTGCTCCCGCTGCCGTGCATCCGGGTACCACGATGCCGGACGTGCTCGCAGCGCGACCTGCAGCCGAGCGCGAACAGATTGCCGAAGCCTTGACGCATTTTCTGGTAGCCCACTCGAAGTCGACCTTCGCCGTTGATCGCTCTGCGCCAACGGAGCGAGAAACAGGCAAGTCATTATTTCATTCCGTCGGTTGTGTGGCTTGCCACAGCGCGAAGGAGGCACTTGCCGATGCACCGCCCAAACGAAACGACGAAGCAGAGGAGGACGAAGACCCGCTGGTCAAGGCTCGGAAAGCAATCAAGCCGATTGCTGTTCCCTTGGGGCACGTACCTGGCAAATACGGTGTGAAGTCGCTCAGTGAGTTCCTGTTTCAGCCACTCCGTGTCCGCAGTTCGGGACGCATGCCCGATATGAAGCTGACTCCCGCCGAGTCGCTGGCGATCGCCAGCTATCTCGTGGGAGAGCAGCATAAACTGGAGCAGGCTCTCATTCCCCAGGAGTCGCTGGTGGCGAAAGGCCAAGAGTACTTTCGGGAGTTGAATTGCGCAGCCTGTCATACGCTGCCCGGTACGACAGCAGCTCCGCTCGGCAAATCGTTACACGGGGCGGACCTGGGCCGCGGCTGTTTGTCGAAGACCAGCGGCCGCAGTCCTCGTTTCCATCTCGAAGACGGACAAGTCCAAGCGATCGTCACCGCGCTACAAGACAAAGCTCAGCCAGACACTGATCCGATTGGAGCTGCGAAAACGCTGACGGCTTTTCGTTGTCTTGCTTGTCACGTTCGCGACGACTACGGCGGCGTTCCGGACGCCTACAACCCGTATTTTCAGGGTAGCGAGCAGAAATTGGGCGACGATGGCCGTATTCCACCGCCCCTGACTCTGATCGGCGCCAAGCTCCAACCGGCGTGGTTCAAGAAAGTGTTATTCGATGGCGAAAGCGTGCGCCACTACATGGCCACGCGGATGCCGCAGTATGGCTCTGCTAATCTGCAGCACGTTCCGGCGATGTTCGCGCGGCTCGATGTGCTGCCGAGCAAGGCCATGAACATTCCAAGCTCGGAAGCGCGCTCCGAAAGCGACCGCAACCGCGAAAAGTTGCTGCGCGCCGGTGGCCGCGAATTGCTCGGCGAAAAAGGGCTCAATTGCATCGCCTGTCATCAGTTCAACGGCAAAGCCGCTCCCGGCAGCCAAGGGATTGACCTGATTACGACCACTCAAAGGCTCCAGCCCGGCTGGTTCAACAACTACGTTCGCAATCCCGGCGCCTTCCGTCCGCGCACCGTGATGCCCAGTGCCTGGTCCAACGGCATCGCCACGCACAAAACCATTCTCGACGGTAACACCGATCTGCAGATTGAAGCCATCTGGTATTACTTGTCGCTCGGCACGTCGGCCGCGGATCCAGCCGGCATTCGCGGAGTAAGCACGAAGGTGACGGTCGACGCGCAAGCCAAAACGTTTCGCGGCCGCAGTCGGGTCGCCGGCTTCCGCGGCATCGCTGTAGGTTTTCCGGAGAAGTTGAGTTACGCGTTTAACGCAGAGACCGGAACACTCACCGCGATCTGGCAGGGGGATTTCATCGGCGTGAACTGGAGCGGCCAAGGTTCGGGCGATTTCAATCCCGCGAGTGAACCCATCACGCTCGCCCAGGATGTTTCGTTCGCGCAGCTGGCCGACGAAAACGCCGCCTGGCCGCTGCTGCCGATGATGACTAAAGAAGCAAAGACCAATCCCGATCCGCTCTACCCAAAGAACCTCGGCTATCAGTTCCGCGGGTATGTCCTCGGTGATTCGTCGATTCCAACCTTCCTCTATCGCAGCGGTAAACTCGAGATCGAAGACCGATCGGTGGCAGTGATTACAGCCGAGCAAACTCTTTTGAAGCGAGTTATACAGCTGGAGTCGCCGACACAACAAACGATCTGGTTTCGCGCACTCACGGGAGACATTCGTCAAGAGTCCGAGCAAATCTATCGCAGCGGCCGGTTACGGCTGACGATTCCCAAGGCCGAGACCAAACTGCGCACGCGGTCGGACGAGCCCAAACGATCCGAGCTGCTACTGCACTTGCACATTCCCTCAGGCAAATCGACGCTGGAGTTTCTCTATGAGCCACTCAAGTAGTAATTACCGGCAACTCCTTTGCCTGTTGCTGCTGACCACCTGGGCGATCAATGCCGCACGGTCGGAAGAAGTCGGCGACCGTTGGGGAACAGAGGAACGCGAACGCGAGTACTATCCGATCGTCAACATTCCGCTGCCGAAGGACACTGTGATCGAGGCCGGGGCCTTCGCAGTGCTGCCGGATCGCAGGGTTGCCGTGGGAACACGGCATGGCGAGATCTTTTTGCTCGACGGCATTGATGCACCCAAACCGAATCCGTCGATTCATCGGTTCGCGACAGGCCTTGATGAGATCTTCGGGTTGACCTGGCAGGACAACGCGTTTCGCGTGACGCAGAGCTGCGAATTAACTCGCGTCAGCGATTCGAATCGTGACGGAGTGGCCGATCGCTTTGAGACGATTTCCGATGCTTGGGGTTATGCGAACTACCACGAGTACGCGTTTGGTTCCAAACTCGATGCCGAGGGAAATCAATTCGTGGCGCTAGGGCTCTCTGAGTCGTATTATTCGCACGCTTTGAATCGCGGCTTCATTATGAAGGTCGCTCCGGACGGCAAGACGACTGCGTTCGCCAGCGGTCTGCGGAGCCCCGGCGGCATCGGTTTTGACGAGCACCGAGCGCTCTTCTATATCGAAAGTCAGGGCCCGTGGAATTGCTCGTGCAGTCTCAAGGCGGTTTCGCCGAACAGCTTTCATGGTCATCCCGCGAGTTTCATCTGGTACAAACACGCCCCCGAGCTAGGTCCCGTGCCAGAATCGCCGAAGTCGGGAACTCGCATTGCGACCGAGCGAAAGCGAATCCCGCAGCTGCAGCCCTACGCGGTCATTTTCCCCTACATCCGCATGGGCCGATCGATCACCGCCTTCAGCGTCAATCAAACGCAAGGCAAATTCGGCCCGTTTGAAAATCAAATGTTCTTGGGCGACTACACGCTCTCGATCTTGATGCGCGCGACGACCGAGCAGGTCAACGGTGTTTGGCAGGGAGCCTGCTATCCATTTCGCGAGGGGCTCTCAACCGGAATTCTCAACGTCGAATTCACCCCCGGAGGCAAGCTGCTGTGCGGCGGCACGAACCGGGGCTGGCCGGTGCGCGGCATCAAACCTTTTGCCTTGGAACGGCTCGAATGGAGCGGCAAGCTCCCCTTCGAAATCAACCGCATTACTATCGAGCCAGATGGCTTTAAAATTACGTTCACGAAACCAGTGGACCGGGCAACCGGTAGCTCGCTGGAGTCGTACGCAATCTCAGCATTCACCCATCCGTATCACGGCGGCTATGGTGGCCCCGAAGTCGACCAACAAAGACCGAGCGTTAAATCAGTTTCCCTGGCAGAGGATGGACTCTCGGCCCGCGTCGCGTTAGAGAAACTCGAGCAGGGATACGTGTACGAGTTCGATCTGGTTCGACTTCGTTCCCGCGATCTGGAAGAATTGCTTCATCGCCACGCATATTACACCGTCAATGAGATTCCCGCGCGATAGCGAAGAAACGCAACATGAGACCCTCTTTCGCTTCTGTCCTGTTCATCCTTACCCTCGCGCTCGTGCTCGGAACGGTCGTTTCGCGTCCGTCAGCTGCCGCCGAACACCCCGTCCCCGAGAGTCCGCTCTGGCTCACTTATGCAGGCGAGCCAGGACCAGGGGCCGGCAAGCACATTGTCCTCATCGCGGCGGACCAGGAATATCGCAGCGAGCATTCGATGCCGATGCTGGCGAAGCTGCTCGCCAAGCATCATGGGTTTCATTGCACGGTCTTGTTTAGTCTGAATAAGAACAACGAAGTCGATCCGACGCAAAAGATCCGCTGGGAAGACAAAGCCGTCACGCACAGCATTCCTGGCCTGGAACATCTCGAAAAGTGTGATCTGGCAATCTTTTTCACCCGGCTCCTCTCCTTGCCGCCGGAGCAACTGAAACACATTTACAACTTCCTTGATTCCGGTAAGCCAATCATCGGCATTCGCACCGCCAATCACGGCTTCCTCGACTTCGACTACCGGAAAGACGGCAAACGGATCGACTTCGGCGAAGCCGTTCTGGGTGGTTCGTTTCGCAATCATCACGGCCGTTGGCAGCAGGATTCGACGCGTGGGATGATTGTGGAGCAAAACAAGGATCATCCCGTACTGACGGGCGTCAAAGACATTTGGGGAACTTCGGACGTCTACCGCACATTCAAGGAAGGTGGCGCCTTGCCCGCTGATTGCCTGCCGCTGGTAAACGGTCAACCGCTCGTGGGCCGCAAGAAAGACGACGCGGTGAACGACAAGCTGATTCCGCTGCCGGTGGCCTGGGTGAAAACCTGGACCGGCAACACCGGCCATGCCGCGCGAGTCTTCCACGTCACCATGGGGAGCGCCCAGGATTTTCAAAGCGAAGGCCTGCGTCGCCTGACCGTGAATGCCGCATATTGGTGCTTGCGCATGGAAGCTGAAATCGTCGCCAATTCGAGCATGGAACTGGTATCTGAATACAATCCGCCTGACAGCGGCTTTGCTTACAGCAAGCTTGGTATCGTGCCGAGAAAGCCGAGCCACTTCAAATGAGCGTCGACGTTTCTCCGCTCACGAGTTCAATTGCCAAATCGTGAAGTTCAACACGGCTGCAAAGCTGACCCAAGCCAGGTACGGCAACATCAAACAGCCAGCGAGAGGCAAAGACCGAAAGAACGCCGCCGTCGTCGCGACAATCGCCAGCCACAGAAGCACGATTTCTGCGAAGGCCCAGCCGGGCTGATGAAGGCCGAAGAAGATCCAGGACCACGCGATGTTCAACAAGAGTTGCCCGGCGAAGAGTGTTAGCGGCGTTGCGGCGGCCGAGTAACCTGCCGGTCTCCAGATGAGCCAGGCGGCTACCGCCATCAAGACATAGAGCGTGGTCCAAACCGGTCCGAAGATCCAGTCGGGCGGGTTCCAGGATGGCTTGGCGATGGTGCGATACCAGCCCTCGATTTCCGGCGTGGTGGCAATGGCCCCCAGAGCCCCTGCACCCAGGCAGATGACGATGAAGATAATGAGGCCTATCCAGCGGGTGCGATCCGTCAATGCATTCTCCTTTTTGCTCCGTCGTCGCGGCTCAGAGCGACGCTCGACTGCTCGTTGCGAACTAACGGGATCTCAGCGGCTCGTCGAGGCCTGAATAGCCTCGGCGACCGTCTTCATGCCCGTGGGCTGATAGGCATCCCACGGGCCATCGGCGCTCCCTGCAGGCCAACTGGCGGGATTGGCGTAGAGGTCGTCGGTGTCTTTGTATTGCTGTTTCAAGCGGGCAAGTTCTGCCTTGAGCTCGGTGAATTTGGCAGCGACTGCCGGTGGCTGCACAGCCGAATGCAATAGATTGCGCTGTTCCTGCGGATCGGCGGCGAGGTCGAACAGCTCGTAGGCATCCTGCTTCCAATAGTGAATTAGCTTATGCGTGGCCGTCCGCACGCCGAGATGGGCGGCCGTGTTGTGATGGCCCGGGTCGTGGTAGTAGCGGTAATACATTGAAGTGCGCCAGTCGGCGGGCGATTCTCCTCGCAGCAGGGGCGCGATCGAGCGGCCTTGCATGAACGCTGGCACGGGAAGGCCCGCGAGATCCAGAAAGGTTGGTGCCAGGTCGATATTCGCCACAAACTGCGCGGGCACGCTCCCTTGCTTGACGCCGGGCCCGCGGACAATCAGCGGGACCTGCAATCCGGGTTCATACATGAACCGCTTGTCGTACAGGCCGAGATCACCCAGATACCAACCGTTGTCAGCGGAATAGATGACGATCGTGTTTTCCGCCAGGCCGGCCTCGTCGAGATAGTCGAGCACTTTGCCGACACCGTCGTCGACCCCCTGCACGCAGCCGAGGTAGTCGCGCATGTACTTTTGATATTTCCACTGCACGAGTTCCTTGCCGGTGAGGATCTTGCCATCAACCTCCAACTCCATCGGCGACTGATTCAGCCACTTCTGCAGCATGGGACCTTTGAGATCGGCGGGGGGCGTGAGCTTCAAATCACGGCGAGTGAGATCGCGGGCAACGGTTTGCTGGTTCCTCGGCAACGCGGTCGGCCGCGTGGCGTAATCGTCAAAAAGCGTTTCGGGTTCGGGAATGATTTTGTCCTTGAACATCTCCATATGCCGCTTGGCTGGTTCCCAGGCGCGATGCGGCGCCTTTTGATGCAGCATCAAGAAGAAAGGTTTGTCCTTGGGCCGAGTTTTCATCCATTCGATGCCCAGGTCTGTCGTGACGTCCGTGCAGTGCCCTTCGATGGTGAGTTTCTTTTTTCCCGGCAGCAGAAACTGTGGATTCCAGTAGGCTCCTTGTCCGGGCAGCACGATCCAGCGGTCGAATCCAGTTGGGTCGCTGCCCAGATGCCACTTGCCGATCATGCCCGTGTGATAGCCGCCCGCTTGCAAATGCTTTGCTGCATGGTCGCGCGTGCCATCGAAGCGATTAAAGACCGGGACGCCGTTGAGGTGCGAATACTGCCCCGTGAGCAGCGTGGCCCGGCTGGGTGTGCAGATCGAATTGGTGACGAAGCTGTTGGTAAAGCGAGCGCCGTCCTTGGCGAGCCGATCCAGGTGCGGCGTCTGGTTCACCTTCGACCCATACGCGGAAATAGCGTGCTGCGCATGATCGTCGGAGAAGATGAAAAGAATGTTGGGCTTATCCGAGGCAGCTAGCGTTTGCCCGCACAGCAAGCCCAGGAATGCGCAGACAGCGATCGTTGATCTCACGGTTGTTCTCCCCCTGGCATGAGGTATCGAGAGGAAAGGCAATCAGACAGTTGGGGTTTTCAGCAGCATCATAGCAGGAGGAAAAGTGATGCAACGCATCTGGTCAAGTTTGCAGGTCGATGGCAACATGCCGCAGCCCGAGAGCCCGGCTTGACAACGCCGGTGACAGCAGCGTGTTGCGGAAATGCGCAGAACGACAATCCGGCTCAGATATTCACATTGACAGGTCGGAACATTCCGATATATTTGAATAGAAGAGGAGCAACGAACATGGCCAAACAGAAGAAATGGACCGATTTGGAAGCGCTCGGGCAAGCAGCCGAATGCTTGCGCGTGCTGGCGCATCCGCATCGCCTGCGAATGATCCAGATGCTGCTGGCTGGCGAGTTTACCGTGGGCGAACTGGCTGAGAGTTGCGAACTGCCGACGGCCATGGCCTCGGAACATTTGCGACTCATGCAGCGGTGCGGTTTTCTCACAGCAGAAAAGGATGGCCGCAAAGTTTTTTACCGCGTCGTGGAGCCTCATTTAAAAAACATCATGGCGTGCATCGAAGCTCGTTTTGATGGCGCGGCCTCAGCCCGATAGTTTTTTGTCCTGATAGTTCGACAGTTTCCGACATGCCAATCTACGTAAGCCTGACATTAACAAGGAGTTCCGCTATGCCAGTTACCACGATTTCTCCGCAGCAACTGTTCGCTCGGCAGCAGGCCGATGACAGTGTCGAGTTGATCGACGTCCGGACCCCGGTCGAATATCGCGAGGTCCATGTTTCCTTCGCCCGCAATGTGCCGCTCGATCAGTTGAACGCCAGCCAGATCTCGGCGGGGAGGGAGGATTCCGCTCAGCCACTGTATGTCATCTGCCGTTCGGGAAGTCGCGGCAAGCAAGCGTGCGAGCAATTGCAGGCCGCCGGTTACACGAATGTGATGAACGTCGAAGGTGGCACCCAGGCCTGGGATCAGGCGGGACTGCCCGTCGTTCGCGGCAAGAAGGCGATCTCTCTCGAACGTCAAGTGCGCATCGCGGCGGGAGCGCTCGTGGTCACGGGCGCTGCACTTGGTGTATTCGTCCATCCGTACTGGATGGGACTGTCGGCATTCGTAGGGGCCGGCCTCATGTTCGCGGGTATCACCGATACCTGCGGCATGGGAATGATTCTCGCCCGCATGCCTTGGAATCAAGTTGCCACGCCGACGGCAGAAGCGGGGGCCACCAAGAAGTGTGCGACCAACAAAACCAAATCGTGCTGCGGCTGAATGAAAACAGCGAGCTAACAAGCCTTTCGAAACCGATTACGGAGATCTCATCATGTTCCTGAAACAGTATTACCTCGGTTGCCTGGCTCATGCCTCGTATCTGATTGCGGACGAACGGACGAAGCAGGCCCTGGTCGTCGATCCGCAGCGTGACATCGAACAGTATCTCAAAGACGCCGAGCAGGGTGGCTTTACGATCAAGTACGTTGCCCTGACGCACTTTCATGCCGACTTCTTGGCTGGCCATATCGAACTCCGCAATCGCGCCGGCGCGCAGATTGTCATGGGGAGCCGGGCTCAAGCGGAATTTGAAGTGCGTCATGTCCAAGAAAACGATGAACTCGATCTCGGCGACGTGCGGGTTCGCATTCTCGAAACGCCAGGGCATACTCCGGAAGGCATTTCGCTCTTGGTGTTTGATCGCACGAATAGCGACACCGTTCCCCACGCGGTGTTGACCGGCGACACGCTGTTCATCGGCGACGTTGGACGGCCCGACCTGCTGGCGTCGATCGGCGTCACGGCAGACGAACTCGCCGACATGCTCTATCACTCGCTGCACAAGCTCCGCGAATTGCCGGAATCGACCTTGGTCTATCCAGCCCACGGCGCGGGCTCGATGTGCGGCAAAAATCTGAGCAAGGAAACGGTCTCCACAATCGGCGAGCAACGGAAATTCAACTACGCCCTACAGCCGATGAGCCTCGAAGACTTCAAGCGTTTGGTCACGGCTGATCAGCCGGAAGCGCCCGACTATTTTGTCTATGACGCCATCAAGAACCGGCAAGAACGCCCGGATCTGGCAACCACGCTCAAGACTTCGCTGCGGGCACTCTCGGTGGATGAAGTTGTTTTGCTGATGAACCAAGGGGCCCAAGTTGTCGATGTGCGCGACGCGGCCGACTTCGAGGGTGCACACTTCGCCGGCGCGATCAACATCGGCCTGCAAGGAAAATATGCCACCTGGTGCGGTTCCATCCTGAACCACGAGCAGCCGATTATCGTCATTGCCGAAGCGGGCAATGAAGAGGAAGCGGTCATGCGGCTGGGAAGAATCGGGTTCGATAACGTGACCGGCTATCTCCGCGACGGAATGTCCGCGTTAGAAGTTCGCCCCGAACTCGTGCGGAAAGTCCCACGGATCACCGCGCCGGCGCTGGCCGAACAACTCGTGGAGCCCCAGCCGCCATTCGTACTCGATGTGCGCTCGGAGAAAGAGTGGAACGCCGGGCATCTCGCCTGCAGTCACAACATTCCCCTCACGCATTTGCGCGAGCGGTTGGCAGAAGTCCCCAGCGATCGACCTGTGGTTATTCACTGCGAAGGAGGCTACCGCTCGGCGATCGGCGCGAGTTTGTTAACTGGTGCGGGGCGAATCAATGTCACCGATCTGGTCGGCGGCATCAAAGCCTGGAGTGCGTCCAAACTTCCTGTCGAGGCAGAAGGTGAAGCGGTAACTGCGTGCAGTTTGACTTGCTCCAAGTAAAACGCAACCAACGTAGAAACTAGCAGCCATGAATCCCCTTGCCCTGATCTTCGGTGCAGTGGTCGGCCTGTCACTCGGGCTGACCGGTGGTGGTGGAGCGATCTTCGCTGTGCCTCTGCTCGTGTACGGACTGGGGGTTCCGGCGCGCGAAGCCGTTGCCATCTCGCTGGCTGCGGTGGGCGCGACTTCCTTCGCGGGATTTCTGTACCGCTGGCTGCTGGGGGAAGTTGAGATCCGCACGGGCGTCGTGTTCGCATTGGCAGGGATGATCGGTGCGCCGTTGGGGACGTGGCTCGCTGATTTCGTGCCCGATGCCTTGTTGCTACTGGCATTCGGTGGGCTGATGGTCGTGGTTGCAGTGCGACTGTGGCAACAAGCGGCGAAGCCGCAATTGCCCATCACCGACTGTCCAGCAAATGTCACCGCCGACGGCCCAACCTGTCAGCGTGATGCGGCGGGAGCACTCATTCTCACGTCACGATGCGCGGTGCTGCTGCTGGTGATCGGAGTGCTGACGGGTGTCTTGTCGGGTTTATTCGGCGTGGGTGGAGGGTTTGTGATTGTTCCGGCGCTCGTGCTGTTTAGTGGTATGTCGATTCATCGAGCAGTAGGCACGTCGCTTTTGGTGATCGCGCTGGTGAGTGTGTCCGGTGTCGCATCGCAACTTGTTTCCGGACGCGCAGTGCCGTTGGAAGTGACGGCCTTGTTCGTCGCCGGCGGCATCGGCGGATTATTCCTTGGGCAGCAGATCGGCAGGCAGCTTTCCGGACCTTCTCTGCAAAGGGTATTCGTCGTAGCCATTCTGGCCGTTGCCCTATTCGTGATCACACGCAACCTACTCACTTTTTCTCAGACCTAGGTAACCAACATGTCACAGACGATTCATCATGAGATTGTGATCGTGGGGGGCGGCACCGCGGGCATTACGGCTGCCGCGCAGCTCACGCGGGGGTGGTTCAATCGCCTCGACGTCGCTGTGATTGAGCCTTCGGACAAGCACTATTATCAACCGCTGTGGACGTTGGTGGGCGCTGGTTTAGCCAAGAAGGAATCGACAGAGCGTTCCGAAAAGTCCGTCATGCCGCGGCGAGTAACCTGGATTCGCGACGCTGCGACTATCTTTGATCCAGAACAAAACAGACTGCTGACGCGCGACGGCAAGACCATTACTTACGACTGGCTGGTGATCGCTGCGGGACTGCAAATCAACTGGGGAAAAATCCCCGGCCTGCAAGAGTCGATTGGCAAGGACGGAGTTTGCAGCAACTATTCGTATGGCACGGTCGATTCGACCTGGGACGCGATCCGCAACTTCCGCGGCGGCACGGCTGTCTTTACAAATCCCACCGGCGCGGTGAAGTGCGGCGGCGCACCGCAAAAGATCATGTACCTGGCCGACGATCGTTTTCGGGAAGCGGGTGTGCGGGAGAAAACAGAAATCATCTATGCTTCGGCGTTGCCGAACATCTTCGCCGTGGAACCGTACAAGACGACGCTTGAAGGAGTTGTCGCCCGCAAGCAAATCAACTGCCGCTTCCGCCATGAGCTTGTCGAAGTTCGCTCCCACAGCCGGGAAGCTGTTCTGAAGAATCTTGATACGCAGGAGCAAGTCACGCTGCATTACGATCTGCTGCACGTGACGCCGCCGATGGGCCCCCCTGCGTTCTTGTCGGCGAGCCCCTTGGCCGACAAAGACGGCTGGGTGGACGTCGATGCAGAGACACTGCGACATCGGCGGTTCGCGAATGTGTTCGCGCTCGGCGACTGCAGCAACTTGCCGACGTCTAAAACTGGCGCCGCCATCCGCAAGCAAGCGCCGGTGATGGTTCGCAATCTCCGCTCAGCCATCGCCGGCCAGCCCCTGGCTGCCAGGTATGGCGGCTATACCTCGTGTCCGCTCATCACCGGCATCGGCAAACTGGTTCTCGCCGAGTTTGATTACAAAAAGCAGCCAGATGAATCGTTTCCGGTCGACCAGTCGAAGGAACGCTGGAGCATGTGGATTCTCAAACGCTACCTGCTCCCGATCATGTACTGGCACGGCATGCTGAAGGGGCGAATGTAAGGTTGCTTGTGGGTGCGAAAGGAACAAGGAAATCTGATGCAGCGAACACAACATTGGGATCAGGTCTATCAGACCAAAGCAGAAGCGGAGGTAAGTTGGTTCGAAGTGCAACCGGCGACATCGCTCGCTTTGATTCGTTCTGTCTTGCCGGCCGATGGCAGTGTCATCGACATCGGCAGCGGTGCTTCGCACTTAGTGGATCACCTCCTGGAGCAGACGACTGGCAGCATTACGGTGCTCGATGTCTCTGCGGTGGCTTTGCAGAAGGTTAAAGAGCGGTTGGGGGCCAAGGCCGAACGGGTTCGCTGGATCGTTGGCGATGTCACGCAAGTTAAACAATTGCCAACTTGCGATGTATGGCACGACCGGGCAGTCTTTCACTTCCTGACCTCGGCCGATGACCGGCGGCGATACATCGAACTAGCCGTTCGCACCATCGCGGCGAATGGATATTTGATTGTCGGGGTCTTCGCGCCCGATGGACCTGCCAAGTGCAGTGGTCTCGAGGTCTGCTGCTATGATGCCGCCGGCCTGGCGAGCGAATTTGGCAAGAACTTTTGTCTGCTGCGCACCGAAACGGTCCGGCATACCACTCCTGCCGGCAAATCGCAGTCATTTTGTTTTGCGGTGTTTCAACATCGGCCACAGAATGTTGCTGCTTGATGCTTCGGATCGTATCGGTTGTTTCTGTTTACTGTTTCAGCAATGTCAGGAAAGGACTGGAAAAATGAGGAATGGAATTATTCATGGCTTGGTCGGATTCTCGCTTGTCGTGTGCGGAGTTTCTTTACAGGCCATCGAGCCCACCAAGGACTCGGTGCAAACAATGAAGCAGAACCTGACCGCCGGTAAGGCGGTGCTGATCGACGTGCGGGAACTCGACGAGTGGAACGACGGGCATCTCGTCGCGGCAGCGCACTTGCCTCTTAGCCGCATCGAGCGTGGGGTCTCTGCAGAGCAACTCGCTAAAATTGCGCCGGCAGGCAAGATTGTGTATTTGCATTGCGCTTTTGGTTCGCGGAGCGTCACCGCGGGAAAATACCTCAGCAAGACGGGACGCGATGTGCGTCCGCTGAAGCAGGGGTACGATGACCTGCTCGGGGCTGGCTTTCGTCAGGCCGCGAATTGACTCGCATCATCGTTACCGTCACGCATTGTTCTGCATCCGACTTGAGGCCCACCATGTTCAGGCTTGTTCTTGCCGTCGTTTTCCTGTCGATCGCCTCCCTTTCTGCACCTGCCTTTGCTCAAGAGCAAAGTGTGAGGCCGGGCATCAACGATTCGTTCCGCAATCCGGACGTGGACGACTTTGTCGGCAAGTTCGAAATCGAGAGCCGCGAAGTCTTCGCACGCCGCAAGGAGATCGTTGCGGCGTGCGAGATCAAGCCTGGACAAACCGTCGCCGACATCGGTGCTGGAACGGGTCTTTTCACGCGACTCTTTGCCGAAGCTGTCGGCAAAGAAGGGCGCGTGATTGCCGTCGACATCGCGCAAAAGTTTCTCGATCACATTCAGAAATCAAGCCGCGAGGCCGGCATCCGCAATATCGACATGTTGCTCTGCAAAGCGGATTCCACCGAACTGCCGCCGGAATCCATCGATGTCGCCTTCATCTGCGACACCTACCATCACTTTGAATTTCCACTGAAGACGATGGCTTCGCTGCAGCGCGCCCTCAAGCCCGGCGGTCGCGTCATTCTGATTGACTTCCGGCGGGAGGAAGGAAAGAGCAGCGACTGGGTGCTTTCGCATGTGCGCGCCGGGCAAAGCGTCTTTGAGCGAGAAATCAACTCGGCAGGCCTGCGCAAGCTGAAAGAGACGCCGGAATTGCTTAAAGAAAACTACTTCGTCTTCTTTGAAAAGACTCGCCTGGAGTTTCCTATCATTCGCAAAGTCGGCGGCGTGTTGCCTCGCCCTAAGGCGGCGGAACAACCCCGTGCGGGCGCTAAGGCTGTCCTCGACGTCACCGCCGATGCGAAGCCAGGCGATGTGAACAAGGGACTCGATCGCGTCGCCCGGTTGCTCAACCTGTACGGAGTGGCTGGGAAGAAGGCCGCAGACGTAAAGATTGCCGTCGTGTTCCACGGCGAGGCTACGAAGTCGGTGCTGACCGATGCCGACTATAAGAGTCGCTTCGACGTCGCGACCAATCCGAACCTGCCGCTGATTCGCGATCTGCAAAAAGCGGGCGTCGAGATTTTTGTTTGCGGACAGGCGCTCAACTACAAAGGCTTCGCCGACGCTGAAGTCGCCGCAGGCATTCCGATCGCTGCCGCCGCGCTGACGGTCGTTATCAACAAACAGAGCGACGGATTTGCTTATCTTCCCGTTCCGTAAATTTTCGCAAGGGATGGTTCGTCGATGAAATCACGTATCACCGCTGTTGGTCTCGCATTGTTGGCCAGCGCGCTGGGGATAGTTCCCAGCATTACTGCCGAAGAGCGGCAGGTTGCAATCAGCCAACGCGAGCTTCCCGCCGGTCCACTCGGCGACACGATTCGCCTCGGCCGTGAACTGGTCGAGAAGACAACCGAGCATCAGTTGTCGAAGCCCTATGTAGGCAACTCGCTGAACTGCACTTCCTGCCACCTGAAAAATGGCGCCGACGTCAAAGCTGCGTCGTTCATTGGCGTTGCGACAGCTTACCCCGCCTGGTCGCCGCGCGAAAAACGTGTGATCACGCTGGAAGATCGTATACTCAATTGCTTCATGCGCAGCTGCAACGGCATGCGTCCGCCACTGGGCAGCGAAGTCTCGGTGGCAATTACTTCGTACATTACCTGGCTCTCGACGGATCAGCCGATTCGCCAGAATGCAACTCGCCCTGCCGGACCATTCGCGGTGCCGAAACTCACTGTGGACATGGCTCGCGCAGACGAGGCTCGCGGAGGCAAGCTGTACGCCAAGCGCTGTGCGAGTTGCCACGGAGAGGATGGACAAGGTGAAGAAGCGAATCCGCCGGTGTGGGGCGACAAATCATTCAACGACGGAGCCGGCCTCGCCAATGTTCCGCAACTCGCCGCCTGGCTCAAAGTGGCCATGCCGCTCGACGAGGCAAACCTTTCCACTCAGGATGCGCTCGACATCGCTGCCTTCGTCAATCAACACGACCGGCCCAGGTTCCGGCTGCGCGATCACCTTCCCAAGGATGAGCTGATGGGAATCTACAATGGAGCGAAGAACTAAATAAAGCAAAAGCGTCGGCATCAACAGACAGACCAGCGGATTTGCTAATTTTCGCGTTCCGTAATTTGTCGCACGGAATGCATGCCGATGCTACGGGTGGCCGGGAATCGCCCACGAAGAGTGGAACTCGCTACCCGTGTGCTCCAAGCGGACTCCAGCGCCCGCTCGGTCGATCTACGCACGGCCTGCGGCGCGACACCATGTTGGCGAGGCCACGTCTAAGCCTGCGGTTCTGTCATGCTCCACGGATCGAGCGCTTCCTTGAGCGTGTTCTCCGGCAGGATGCCTTCTTCGCGGCAGAGTTCGCGCACCGTCTTGTTCGACTTGAACGCTTGCTTCGCAATCGCGGCGGCCTTTTCATAGCCGATGTGTGGATTCAAGCTCGTGACCATCGACAGGCTCTTTTCCACCGACGCTTCGCAGGCTTCCGGATTGGCTTCCATTTCGATGGCGCAGAAATCAACGAAAGCTCGCGTGACACCGGCCAGCAGTTGAATGCTTTCCAGCGTGGTTTGGCCCATCACCGGCATCATGATGTTCAGCTGGAATTGCCCACCCGTGGCGCCGCTGAAGCTGATGGTCTGATCGTTCCCCATCACGCGGGCGGCGACTTGCATCATGCTTTCGCACATCACGGGGTTCACCTTGCCCGGCATGATCGAGCTGCCCGGCTGACGATCCGGCAGTTTGATTTCATAAAAACCGCACCGCGGTCCCGAGCCGAGCCAGCGAATGTTGTTGCTGACGTTAAACAGCGTCATGGCGATCGTCCGCAACTGACCATGGCATTCGACCAGTCCGTCGCGCTGCGCATTTCCTTCAAAGTGGTTGACTGCTTCAATGAAGGGAATGCCTGTCTCCTTTGCCAGTGCTTCGGCCACGCGGCGACCGAACTCGGGATGCGTGTTGATGCCGGTGCCCACCGCGGTGCCGCCGGCAGGAAGCTCCAGCACGGCCTTGATCGCCGCTTGAGCCCGCTCGAGCGAGAGTTCCAACTGCCGCGCAAAACCGCCGAACTCCTGACCGAGTCGCAGCGGCGTCGCATCGGCAAGATGTGTCCGCCCGATTTTGATGATCTTGTCCCACTCGGCTGCTTTCTTTTTCAGCTCGTCGTGAAAGCGTTGCAGCGCGGGAATCAGATCGTTCCTGATCCGCATGGCGACGGCGACATGAATGGCCGTCGGGAAAATGTCGTTCGTGCTCTGCCCCATGTTCACGTGGTCGTTGGGATGAACCGGCTTGTCCTTGGCAAAGCGATCGCCGCCGAGGATCTCGATCGCGCGGTTGGCAATCACCTCGTTGGTGTTCATGTTGCTCGAAGTGCCCGAGCCGGTTTGAAACACATCGATCGGAAACTCTGCGTCAAATTTCCCCGCAGCCACTTCGCGGCAAGCCGTGAGCATCGCGGCGACTTGTTCGTCGTTGAGCTTGTTCTTGCCGGTTTTGGTGAGCTTGCCCAGGTCCCGATTCGCGACGCCGCAGGCATATTTCACGAGCCCCAGCGCGTGCACCAGCGCCGGCGGCAGCGGCCAACCGGAGACCGGGAAATTCTCCACCGCCCGCTGCGTTTGCGAAGCGTAATACGCCTGCGCGGGAACCTGCACTTCACCCATCGAATCGCGTTCAACGCGGAATTGAGACATGTCCGTGACCTGGAGAAGAATGACCTGGATTGTTGCGTCAGCAGTAAACAAAAAAAGCTACCGCGAACGGTAGCTTTGCACTAGTACAGATACTGAAGTACCCCCAAGGGGATTCGAACCCCTGTTACCGGACTGAGAACCCGGGGTCCTGGGCCACTAGACGATGGGGGCAGGACAGCCCCTTATCTTGCGTTTTGGCAGGCAAATTGTCAACCCAGTGATTCCCGAGTTCTATCCTAACTAAGGAACTTGACGGCACATGAACAAAAGTATACAATTGTCACTAGGCATTGGCGGCGACGAAGATTGCCTGCAACCACCAAACTTGCGGCGGACAGCTACTAGCCAACCGGTGATTATTCGATTCTTGTCTTAGCTCGGCCAGAGCGGACTGCGATCACGGGTTATTCGGCTGTTCACTTGCGACGATCGGTGAGGTAAATACGGCGGCATACTCGGAGCAGGACTGTTATCTGGGAGTTATCAAACGCAACAGAACGCAACAGAACGCAACAGAAAGCAACAGAAAGCAACAGAACGCAACAGAAAGCAACAGAACGCAACAGAAAGATTAACGAGTGCCCACCCGGAGCGTGTTTCGCCCGAGGCGGTTGGATAAGGCGACGAAGTTGAAGCTCCTGAGCGCTGTTTCTTAACGAAGTGGTCAACTGCTGGGAAAACCGGAGGCGCAAACGGGGTCGGAGCTTGAAGGAAAGATCGCCGATGAGATACGATGTGGGTGGTGATTGCAGCGGGGCGTCAATCCAGGCGTTGGTATACAGCGAAGGAACACGATGATGGCGATGAAACGATTTCGAAGCCGCAGCTTTTGGCTGCTGGCCGGCTTGATGATGGGATTGCTGGGCGGCGTAGGTGCGGCCGCGGCAGTGATGTATGTCTCGCGACCGGCGGTCGCCTGGCCCCAAGGTTTGCCGCTACAGGCTTCGACCGCGACGGCGGGCGAGACCATGGCGATTGCCACTGGACGGGTCGATGACCAGGTCGAGGGCCTGGTGACGCTCGATTACATCACGGGCGATTTGCAGTGCTTTGTGATGAACCCGCGGACGGGCAAATTTGTGGGCTGGTTCAAGACCAACGTCACAACGCAGTTGCCTGTGGACAAGGGGAAGAAGCCCGCGTATCTGCTCGCCACAGGCGCATGGGAGCCGGTTGGTTTCAGCACGCAACAACGGCCTGCGGGGTGCGTGATCTATGTCACCGATGCGAACACCGGGATGTTCGCGGCGTATACATTTCCGTGGGTGAAGGGGGCGGCTTCGACGGGCATCACGCAGTCGACGCCGATGCTGCCACTCGATGGGGGCAAGGCTCGCAACATTGTGTTGCGTTCTGAGTAACGCTTGGGATGAGATTGTGCCGAACGCTGTGAATATTGTCCTGAATGGGCAACCTCGTGAGTTGCCTAGCAGGTTGACGGTTGCCGAGCTGCTTGCCACGCTGCAAATGCCCTCGCGCGGCGTGGCCGTGGAAGTGAACATGCAGATTGTGCCACGAAGTGAACATGAACGGCATGAGTTGCACGACGGTGACAAGCTCGAGATCGTTTCGCTCGTAGGGGGCGGCTGAATTTGATGACTGCTGATTTGCTCCCGCGCTCGGAATCGCCTGCCCATGGACATGATGCCGCCAGCGAAGAACCGCTGGTCATTGGTTCGCACATGTTGCGCAGCCGGCTGATTGTGGGGACAGGCAAATACGAAACGTTCGCCCAGATGCAACATGCGCTCGATCTTTCGGGTGCTGATTGCTTGACGGTCGCCGTGCGTCGCGAACGACTGTACGACGGCCAAGGTCAGAATATTCTCGATTTTCTCGACCTGGCGCGTTACACGCTGCTGCCCAATACGGCTGGCTGTTACAACGCCGACGACGCCGTGCGCGTGGCTCGCATGGGGCGTGAGATTTTGCGCTCGCTCGAAAATGCCGGCGCTGATTGGGTGAAGCTCGAATGTTTGGGCGATCCCAAAACGCTGCTGCCCGACCCGATTGAAACCTTGAAGGCCACGGAGCGATTGGTCGCCGATGGCTTTCAAGTGCTGGTCTATACCAGCGATGATCCGGTGCTCGCGCGCAAGTTGAAAGCCGCGGGGGCGACGGCGGTGATGCCCGCCGGGAGTCCGATTGGCTCTGGTCAAGGTGTTCTGAATGCCAACAATATCCGCATCATTTTGGAATATCTGAAAGCCGACGATCCGACATACCCGGTGATCATCGACGCCGGGGTCGGGACGGCGAGTGATGTTGCCGAAGCGATGGAGTTGGGAGTCGATGGCGTGCTGCTCAACACCGCGATTGCCCATGCGCGTGATCCCCTGCTCATGGCGCGTGCCATGCGGGCCGCGTGCGATGCCGGCCGTTGGGCGTATCTTGCCGGTCGCATTCCGCGGCGGCTGTATGCTCAGGCCAGCAGTCCGGAAGAAGGTGTGATCAGTCTACGACCTTACCCGTCGGCTTAGCTCTTCTTTTTGGCGTTCTTCTTCCGAGTGGCTGCGGCCTTCTTGGCAGACTTGACGCGCGCCGCTTTGGGGCGAGCCGCCGCTGCGGCGCCACCTTTTTTGCCGCCTTTTTTGGCGGGCGCTTTAATGGTCTTTTTGCCCACGCCTGAGCCTGACTTTTTGCCGCCTCCGTCCATGGCGTTCACGGTGGCCCAAGCTCGCGCCTTCGCTGTCTTTTTCGCGACGCCGCGTTCTTCGTAGCCGTCGGCGATGTGCTCGGCTTTACGTTTCTGCTTGTCGGTGTATTTGCGCTTGTCGCCCTGTGCCATTGACGAATTCCTGTTCATCGTGAAATAGAACTGCCCCGCGATTGACTTGTGCCAACCGCGGGGCAGGACTGATTGCGTCAGGTCGGCTCAACTCGGGAAGAGAGGAGTCAACACTGAAGCCAAACAGGGAAACCGTCAACCTACGGAACGGCTGGCGGCGGATTGGTCTTGTCGGCTTCGCGATTGATGGCGTCATTGGCCTCGCGTTTTTCGTCCATGATTTTCTTGCCCTCTTCGATCTTGGTGTCTTGCAGCTCGCGTTCTTTATCGGTCACGTTCTGCGCGGCATTCTTTTCCGCTTCGCGAACGTCTTTAATTTCGCTCTCGACACTTTTCTGACAGCCAGCCAAACCCAATCCCGCGGCCAGCATCAATCCAAAAATGACTTTCTTCATGTCTCTGGACTCCCAACAGTTTTCAGCTGCCCGATCGAGGCAGGCGCACAGCCGAATGATTTTTCTTTCAATGCCTCGCTTGGCAGGAGCGATTGCTCGCTCACCAACTGGTGGAGCCATATTGCAAAGTGCGGGCCAATTTTCCAGGAACGCCAAAAAGGGCCGGAAATGAACTGTTTTCGCAATTTACGACCGGAGAAATGATTCGTGCAGGATCAGCATGCTTGCAAGGCGATCAGTTAGACTCGCAATACTCCGCGAAAGGCGCGGGCCGCATAATACGACTGAGCGCCGTTGTGATAAACGAAGACATGGTCGTAACGGCGATCGCAAAAAAGAGCCCCGCCCAGTTTTCGAATGGCGGTGGGCGTCTGCACCCAACTTGAAGTCTTCAAATCGAATTCGCCAACGCGTTGCAACTCGCGATATTGCTCTTCGGTCAACATTTCAATGCCCATCGCCGCGGCCATGTCGATTGCCGTGTTTTCCGGTCGGTGTTCTTTGCGGGACTCCAGGCCTTCGCGATCGAAACAAACACTGCGGCGGCCTTTCGGTGTTTCTTCCGAGCAATCAAAAAACACGTACTCGCCGGTTTTCTTGTCAAAACCAACAACGTCGGGCTCGCCACCGGTTTGTTCCATCTGGTCAAGCGACCACATCTTCTCGGGGTAAGCTTCGAGCCGAGCTTGCACTTCTTCCCAATCCAGCCCCTGATGGCGATGCATGTGTTTCTCGAACCGCGCCTGCAGAGCTTTCAGCAGCTCCACATGCTGTTTGGGAGACAACGTTCTTTTGCTGCTGTTGGATTTTGCCATGGCGAATGGTTGTGGTTTTACTTCTCTCGAGGTGAACCTGTTTTCGATGTGCGTATCTATCAAGCCGATTTGTTTCGAACGAGTCGTTCCAGCCAGTGGCCTTTCCACATCCACATTCCGGAGATGAAGAGCACTGGCATGAAAAAGTACTGAAAGAGGTAGCGGTACGGTTCGGTTTCCGCGGGTGGTCCATAAACCAAGCCGATTAACGGCAAGCCGAAGAGAATATGGGTCCAGCGCAGGATCGTACGCTTAACGCTTTGGTTCATCATGCAGTTCAACTACCAAATGATTAGGAATGTAAATTCGCAAGCACTTCCGACAATTGCTTCAGCATTTTGCTCCAGCCATGCTCGGCGCCCTTGAGGGCGTGCTCGGCGTAGGGTTGCGAAAGGTCGAAGCCTGCGTGTTCGAAAAAGAGTCGCGTGCCGTCGCCGGATGGCTCCAGCCGAAAGCTAACCTGCGTGTTCTCCACGGGGCCGCCCGCTGACCAGGAAAACACGAGTTTGCTTGGTGGATTGCATTCCGTTACCACGCAGCGCACGATCAGTCCTTCGAAATTCAGCTTGGGGTTCGGCGGCACGCGAAACGTGAAGCGATGGCCCACGCGCGGCTCAAAGTCGTTCGGAAACATCCACTCGGCGAGCGTAGCGCTGTCCGTGATTGCTTCCCAAACTTGCTCTCGCGGCTGCGGAAAGAAAATTTCTCGTTGAATCGTCTTCGTCATTCTTTTCCCTTGCTCTTCTTGGCGAGCAGCTTTTGCAAACGTAATAAGCGGTCGTCCCAGAATCGCTCATATTGCGCGAGCCATTCGCGCACCTGGCCGAGCCCTGCGGGAACGAAATGGTACCGCCGCTCCCGGCCGTGGCGTTCTTCCGTTACCAAACCGGAGTCCAGCAAGATCCGCAAATGCTGAGAGACCGCTGGCCGACTCATCTCAAAGTGCAACGCGATTGCGTTGACCGAGCGATCAGCCTCGGCGAGCAGATCCAGCATTTGGCGCCGCGCGGGATGGCTGATTGCTCCAAACACATCGTCATTTTGCTTCGTTGTCACGACCATGAAGGCGATAATACGTAAGGTATTGCTTACCAGTCAAGTGGGTGCGGGCCGGCGTTCGCAAATTCTTACACTCTCGCATTTCGGCAGTGCTCAGAGTAAAACTCAGCGATCCTCACCCGTCTCAGGAGTCGACCATCATGACGTCTCGTCGCCAATTTCTGTCTGCTTGTGCGGTGGGAGTAACTGCCGTTGCGCTCGATCAAGCAGCTGCACCTGCCGTAGCCATCGAACCGATTCCTCGCAACGGTCAGGCTAAGTTCAAGTTCAGTCTGGCGGCGTATAGCTATCGATCGTTGCTGACCGGCAAAGAACCTTCACTGACGCTCGCCGATTTCATTGGCGACTGTGCGAAGTTCGGCTGCGAAGGGACCGAGTTGACTTCGTATTACTTTCCCAAAGCGGTCACCCACGATTACCTGCGATCTTTGCGGCGGCAGTGCTTTCGCTTGGGGCTGGACGTTTCTGGAACTGCAGTCGGGAATGACTTTGGCCATCCGCCCGGTGAAGAGCGAAAAAAACAAATCTCGCTTGTTAAGCAATGGATCGATTTCGCGGAGATTCTCGGTGCGCCGGTCATTCGCATTTTTGCCGGGCACCAAAAGCCGGGCACCACTCCGGCGCAGTCGCACTCACTGATGGTGTCCGGGATAGAAGAGTGCTGCGAATACGCCGGGCAGCACGGCGTGCATTTGGCCTTGGAAAATCATGGCGGCCCGACGGCAACGGCCGAAGGCCTGCTGCAATTTGTACGCGATGTAAACAGCCCATGGTTCGGCGTGAATGTCGACAGCGGTAATTTTCATAGCGACGATCCGTACAAAGAGCTCGCGCAGATCGCACCTTATGCCTTGAACGTGCAGATCAAAATCGTAATGCAGGGCCGCGATAAGAAGAAAGTGCCCGCCGACTACAAACGCCTCGCGACGATCATGCGCGAAGCTCACTACCGCGGCTACATTGTGCTTGAATACGAAGAGGCAGGAGAGGTTCGCGAAGAGTGCGCCAAACATCTAGGCGAACTGCGTTCCGCATTCGCCTAGGTGCTACTGCACGGTCGCGACGCCGCCATCGTCGCGGGTCGCCAGGCGTTTAACCGTGCAAAGGTCCGTGTTGGTCGCAATGAGTGCAACATGGCCATCCAGGAATGCAGCTAAAACGCCAGCCGGATGTGCCGCGAGCAGCGGATTATTTGGACCAAGCGCACCAATGCCGTTCACGGGCAATGTGACATTGGCACCTTTGCCGTTGAAGTTGACTGCGGGCCAGCCGTTGTTGTTGTTCGCAGCGGCGTTAGAGAAACCAATCGTGCGAATATTGAAGATCGACGGATTGCCGAGCATCGCCGGAAAGGTGTCTTGCTGCGGGTTGCAGCCGCGAAACCACCAGCCTCCGACGTTTTGCCCGGTTGTTGCCGAGGTACTACCATCGACGCGGTGACGAGTTTGCGCGCCGTCAAAAAAGAAATCCGACGACTCGCTGACCACCATGATGTTTGCCGTGCCGTCAGTCGCCGCTTTGAAATTTAGAGCTCGATTGATCGTCAGCATGCCTCCCTGCGACAGCGTGCCGCCGGCCGGTCCCGGCGACGTGCGATCTTCGCGGAAATCTTCCCCTCCCGGATGCAGGCCACCGTTTGTCGCGCCTGCGATTCCAACATACGAGGAAACAGTAAGGGGGCGTCCTCCAGTGGGGGTCTCCATCACGGGCAGCGGACTGCTGGGGCAGAGCATCCAAGCCATTTTTGCTCCAGTGGGCTCAGGTTGCGCTCTGCACGCCAGGCAGTAACTCCCACCAACAACATGGGGGCGGTGGGCCCTAGTTTTTTCGTTGGCTTGCTTCCCTTTTGCGAGCAGCGGATGTTGTCGCCTCCATTCGTTCGGGCTATGCGGATGCGGGGATTTGTGTGCGGCTGGTTGCAGAAGAGTCGCGTGTGAACTTTTTCAGCATCTGCGAAGAAGATTATGACTTGTGTTTCCAACTGGCCAGTGCTCAAGACCCGCGGATCGAAGCGCTGATCGATGTCGTACGTTCGACAACCTACCGCGCGTTGATTGCGGCCTTGCCAGGCTATCGACTTCGCCCCGCTGAGCAATCATCGGTGCCCGCAACCTCTAACATCAAAGAGAGTCAATCATGAAACCAAGATATGCGATTGGTTTATCTGTGGCTTTGTTGGTCGCCGGCCATAGCTGGACAAGCAACTGCGCAGCTGAGCCGAAACAGACCATACGTTGTGCCGTCATTGGCGGGATGACGGACACAGGTTTATGGGCTGGAATTGCCCAACGATTTGAAGCGGCGACTGGCCATAAGTTGGAAGTGGTTGCACAGGGGAACAAGCGTGCGGTCGGCCCGATTTTCAAGGAGGGTCAGATTGATATCCTCACGATGCACTCCAGCGATACCATCATCAACCTCGTCGCCGACGGTTACGCCGAAGATCCACAGCCGTGGACACGAAACGACCTGCTCATTGTTGGCCCGCCAAATGACCCGGCTAAGATCCGAGGAGAGACAGATGCAGCCAAGGCGCTGCAGAAAATTGTCGATTCGAAGAGCGCGTTGCTGATGCATGCCAGCCTTGGCACTAATGAAGTTCTTAACAATTTGTTGGCCGAAGGAAATGTTGAATTAGATCCCACGCGAGTCATTTCCCTGCCGAGCGACAAGCATCGACAAATGCTCGAACGTGCTTCCAAGGAAAAGGCGTACACCCTCGTGGGACGCATTCCGTTTCTCAATTCCAAGATCGCGCGGTTCGACATGGAGACGATGGTGGAGGGAGACCCAAGATTGCGTCGCCCTTATTTGGTAGTCGTGGCAGCGCGAAAGGATCACGACGCACGCTATCTCGCATCGCGTGAACTAGCAGCATTCTTGCGTTCCGCGAGTACCCAATCTTGGCTCAACGAATTTGGGAAAGGAGTTTACGACGATCGACAGCTCTTTGAGGTGCTTGGCTTTTTCTGGACAGTCCAACTCCTTATTTTCAGAGGAGAAG
>CAYMWL010000084.1:0-28731 GCA_964394305.1 uncultured Pirellulaceae bacterium | reverse complement strand
GGCCGCCGTGATTGCGGATGATCGTATCGCAAATGCTCAAACCCAGGCCTAGTCCGCCGCCGGGTCCGCTTGAAGTAAAAAAAGGCTCGCACACGCGGCTGAGGTCGGCCGCAGGAATGCCGACGCCGTTGTCTGACACCGTAAGCACTATTCGGTCGTCGCGCCGCTGAACACGTAATGTGATTTCACCGGCGAAGTTTTCGCCCCGGCGGCGAATCGCTCCGGCGGCGTTCGATATCAAGTTAACTAGCACCTGGCCGATTTGAATTTCCGAGCCGCGGACGAAAGAGTTATCCGCGTCGATCAAGTTATTCACTTTGATCTCGAGCGTCACATGTGCTGTGAACCGCAAGGCAGTGCGGACCGCATCGCGGAGCAATAGGTCGCTTTCAACCTGCGATTGTTCGGGATACGCAAATGCCCGCAAGTCGGCGATGATCTGGCCGATGCGATTCACGCCAGACTCGATATCGCCCACGACCTCCGCCGTGTCGCGGCCGGCCTGTAGATCTTTTTTAAGCGTCTTGATCGCGAGCATCGTGTAATGCACGGGGTTATTGATCTCGTGCAGCAAACCCGCTGCGAGGCTGCCGAGTCCGCGCATTTTTTCGCTTTGAAACAACTGGACTTCCGTCTCGCGCAAGCGAATGAGGGAAGCTTGCAACTCCTCACGCTCGCGGCGAAGTGTGCCCTGCAAGTGTGAGCTGCGGACCATGCCGGCAACGCGGGTCCGCACCTCGGTGATGCCAAAAGGCTTGGAAAGAAAATCGTCGGCGCCGAGGCGGAGCGCGTCGATCTTCACCGTCTCGTCGAGGTTCGCAGTGAGCATGATGACTTTGGTGTCGCGCAACTTCGGTTCATCGCGAATCGCTTGCAGGACATCCAACCCACTGCCATCGGGCAGCATCAAATCGAGCAGCACACATGCGGGGGCCAATTCACGAATCAGGGCGATTCCTTGCGTGCAAGTCGCGGCACTTTGCGTAACAAACTCCCCCTGCAACGAATCTTGCAAGTAATTGCGCAGGTCGGGCTCATCGTCGACGATCACCAATTCCACGCGCCCCTCTTTGGCCACGCGCGCGGCGGCGGCAGCTTCGGCGGCCGCGGTCACTTCGGCGAGCGACGGAATGGCTCGCTGCGAACGAATGGCGTCGATGGGAACCTTGGGCAAATGCTCAGGGGGATGCCATTCAAGGGGCAGGGAAACAAGGAAGTGGCAACCGGCGCCGATATTGTTTTCGACAACAATCTCGCCGCCATGGGCTCGGACAATTTCTCGGGCAATCGCCAACCCCAAACCCAAGCCTTGCGAGGCCCGCGCGCGATTGTTGCTCGCTTGAAAGAAGCGATCGAAAATCTGCAGGCGATCGGCTTCGGGAATGCCAGGCCCCTCATCGATCACACTAATCTGTGCTTCGCGGTCGCGCGCAGACAGCCGCACGCGCACGGTTGTTTTCTCAGGCGAGAATTTGATCGAGTTCGAAATCAAATTCATCAGCACTCGTTCGATGCGCCCCAAATCAATTCGCAAATCGATCGGCGCCGTCTGCAATTCGGCCACCAACTTGATGTGTTTGTCTTCGGCCATTGGCACCAATGTACGAACGATGTTTTGCAAAAACTCACGAGCATCGATCTCTTCGACGTCGAGTCGCATCACGCCGTGATCAATCCGCACTACATCGAGTAGATCGTCGACTAGCGAACGCAACCGATCGGCATTCTTGCGCACCAGGCTGAGCGTTTGGCCCATCTCGGGCGCAACAGCCGCGCGCTGGGACAAGATATCCTCCAGCGGTGCGATGATCAGCGACAATGGCGTGCGTAACTCATGGCTGACGTTGGCAAGAAAGCCTGCTCGCAATCGATCGAGTTCTTCGAGCTGATGGTTTTTCTCATCGAGCGTACGTCGCAGCACAAAATCCGTACGCCGATTGCGCAGGTTCAAGTGACAAACGACGATGCTGACGGCGCTAGTAGTCAGCAGAAAGAAAACTCCGAGCGTGAGTTTGCTGAGATCTAATTTGTCGAGCGAATCATTGGTCAGAACTGCCAATAAATAGGCGCCTACCACCAATCCGCAAAACAGCGTTGCTTCGTAGACACTATAGCCGAGCAGTTGGATCACGATCATCAGCAAGATAAGTCCGACAAAATAAGTCGACTCCTCGCCGTTAGTCATTTTGATCATCAACGCGATGCCGAAGGCCGGCGCTAATACGATCGCCAGGCTTAAAGGTCGCAACCAGCTTCCCAGCGGCACCTTCCACGCCAATACCAGACAGGCCGCCATGAAAAGCGTCACCACGGCGCGGATCGCGACGAGGTAGGGAAATTTGTCGGGCTCGGGATAAAAAGCGTAGTCGAGCGCAACTCCGCCGGGCATCATCAACACGCCAAGGATCAGCCCAATCTGCACGCGCTGCAGGCGCAAGCCAGCCTCGGCCTCCTCAAAGGCCAGCTGATCGGCGGTCGTGCTGAAAGGACCGGGCATGCCGTTGCTCAAGAAATCGAAAGGTTATCTGCGGATCGAGAGAAAGACGTTCACGCCCGTGTCGTCGACCACGGTCTCTTGCCGGCCGAGACCTGGGGCCAGCGTCAGCATCTGCTTGCTGTCGCGCAATTCGAGTGTCCACTCCAGCACCAGCTCCATCATCGCTTCTGATGAGTGAGCCGGTGTGACGTTGGTCACGATGACGCGGCCGCCGTCGAGCAGTAAAGTGTAAAAGTGCTGAATGAGGAACCCGCAAGTCGTGTCGCGAAAGTAGTCAAAGAGCCCAGCCGAGTAGACCACGTCGTAGCTGGCCGGCTCGAGCGATTTGGCTTCAATCGAGTTTTGAATGATCTCGTGAACGGAGCGCTGCTGGATTTCAATCCGCATCTGCGGCCGCTTGGCCTTGGCCAGTGGAACTAAATGGCTGCGAACGTAATCGAGCGTTTCGGTGTTGAAATCGACAAGCACAAAGTCGCACTGATTGGCAACCTCTTCTGCGAGCAGAAATCGTTCGACTTCGGCCACGGGGCCGCAGCCGATGTTGAGCGCCCGCATCCTTCTGCCTGTGCGGGCGACGCGCAAGGCTTCCTCCGTCAAGTGCTGCTGGAGCATCGCGATACGATTTCGGTGGGCCGCCGGAGCATTGTGCCGCAGCACCGATGCGTTCATGAGCTTCGCGAAGGAATTGGTTCCCTCCCACGGTTCACGCAGCATCATTTGCACCATGCCGAAATCACCGGCATAGCCGAGTGGCTTGGTGAACGCGCGATAAAGAAACGGCGAACAAAGCATGACGGGATGCAACTCGCGCTGCGCGAAGGCCCGATGGTATGGTTGCGAGCGGCGGGGAATATCTTTGGCCGTCTCTTCAAAGTCGAGATAGAGTTGCCCCAATCGTGGGAAAATTTCCTGATCGACGTCCTGGACAAACTCCAGCTTCAGCTCTTCACCAACAGTGGGTTCGTTGAGTCCCGCTTCGGTTTCCCAATGTTCGAGCGAACGGCTAACTTCCTGCAGATAGTTGCGCAGGTTGCCGACGCTGAGCTGAAAGGGCTTGTGCATGCGCTCGTTGCCGGCTTCCCAGTCGGCGACAAAATCGTGCACGAACGATCTTAAGACTTCGCCCGGACGAAGTCCTTTCAGATCAGACCAGGGATCGACGAGCGATACCGAGACGATGAGCATCAGCCCGGTGTTCATCAAGCCGGTTACCACCGCGCGGCCGTGATAGATCTCGCGTTCCCCTTGATGGATTCGCAGGTCCGTGAGGACCTCCGAAAGTTGCACAATCGAGTAGGGGTTGTAGATTTCGAACATGGCCTGTTGGCGGCTGAGGCGCATGAGCGAGCCACGCGCTTCCGAACCTTGCGAGTTGCGAAAGCTGACCAACGAGGACGTGAGGTACGCGTTCTTTTTTCCCAAGACAGTGATCCGAGTCGTAATCTATCGCGGGCAGGAGACAGTTCAAACGGTGGTTGGTGGATCGCGCGGCGCCAGTTGGGCTGCGCTCAACACATCCGGCCGCCGGTTCTCCGTTGCCGCATCAAACAGCGAAACTTCGCGAATGGCCGAGAGCTTGAGCTCAACCGTGCGGCCTTCAGGAAAGGATTGGCCCACCAGCGTAAAGCCGCGCGAGGCAAAGACCAGCTTCGCATTACTCATCCGCATGGGTCGGTTTTCGCGTGCTCCGTCGCTGACCGTCAAGAGCAACTGATGCTGCTGCCGGATGGCGCGGGCGACAACGGCTAGAACTTTCTGATCCTCCGCGGCGGTGGTCACTTCCAATTGAGTGGGCAGATTGCAATGCTGCAACAACTGCTCAACTCCGGCCCGTTCTGTTTGCGGTAACCCGGCGGCCAACTTTTGAATGGTCTTGCCGATGACTTCGATATTACCGTGAAGCAAATAGTTGCCCAGACAAGCCATTTGCAAACACTGGCTCAGTTCGGTCGGTCGCAGCCGATCTGCCTGAAACTGCACATCGCCTACGATGCTGTAGCAAGACGTGTCATTATCGAAGCGAATGGGAATCCCGGCGGTACGCAGCAAGGCGACATCGCGAAAGACGGTGCGGCGATGCACGTTCGTTTCTTCGGCCAATTGCAACGCATTATACGGAGCGCCGCTTTGCAGCAGCGCCACAAGTTTCAAAATGCGCTCCAGGCGATGGGTCATGCTAACGCCGATTCAGGAGAGAGGTTGCCTGGCAGAACAACCTGAGACTGGCGGACCAACGGATTCAGAGTGTACTTCAATCTGCGGCCGCGTAAAGCTTCATTTTTCCTCTGCCCAGGAAAAATTGACTCCGCCCAACAATTCAGCGCCATTACTTATAACAAACATCGACCAGTTTATCTGAATGTTGTTTGAATTCTGGCCATTGTCTGGCAAGACTCCTTAAGGAGATCTGAATTTTTCGAGTAGGTAGTTTCTTTAGCTGATTGCTCGACTCGGCTCCCCACAAAGTCTTAGACGCCCGAACTAGTCGTAGCGTTCTCCTTCAAAGGCAGCAGAGAGTCTACTGCGAAATGGTCCAGAAGGTGATAATTTCGCGCGCTCGTCAGTTGAAGTGGACGAGTTGACCGAATAAAAGCCGTTGCCCGAATACGCGCGGCCGGACCCGTTATGTTGATCGGGGCTGACCAGATCTTGCTGCATGGTAGGCGTGGTGCGCAAATCGAGGGTCAGCGGCGCTTCGGGAATGTGTTCCTCGGCTGGAGTCACCAGATTGCTGCCTGGCGAATGCCCCATTGCAAAGAAACGGTTATGACGGCGGCCTTCCGCTTCGTTGGCGTTCACGGGGAACGTGTCGTAGCTCCGACCGCCCGGATGCGAGACATGATACGTGCAGCCGCCGATCGAACGATTCAGCCAGGTGTCGAGGACATCGAAGACCAGCGGAGTATGCACTCCAATTGTCGGATGCAAACAGGAAGGGGGCTGCCAGGCGCGATAACGGACGCCGGCGACGTACTCGCCGTTGACGCCTGTCGGATGCAACGGGACGCGGCGGCCATTGCAGGCGATTATATGCCGCGAGTCGACCAGGCCACTGACCTTTACTTGCAGGCGCTCGACCGAGGAATCGACATACCGGGCCGTGCCGCTGCTTGAGGTTTCTTCACCCAACACATGCCAGGGTTCGATGGCTTGCCGCAGTTCGACTTTCATATTTCGCTGCATGATTTCTCCTAGCAGCGGGAAACGGAATTCGAAGTGCGGGGCAAACCAGGCTTCTTGCAGGGGGAACCCAGCATGTCGCAACTCGAACAGCACGTCTTGCAGATCGTGTTGAATAAAATGAGGCAGCGCAAAGCGATCGTGCAACTCGGTTCCCCAGCGGACCAGCTTGGCGCGATAGGGTTCATGCCAGAAGCGAGCGAGCAACGAGCGCAATAGCAACTGCTGCACGAGGCTCATTTGCCAATGCGGCGGCATTTCGAACGCCCGCATTTCGAGCAACCCGCGCCGACCCGCCAGGCTATCAGGCGAATAAAGCTTGTCGATGCAAAACTCGGCGCGATGCGTGTTGCCCGTAAGGTCGGTGAGCAAATGACGAAAGACGCGATCCACGAGCCAAGGCTTGACGTTCTTTTCGTTGCGCAATTCTTGGAAAGCGATTTCCAATTCATACAGCGAGTCGTTGCGAGCTTCGTCCACCCGTGGCGCTTGGCTGGTTGGTCCCAGGAACAAGCCCGAGAACAAGTACGACAGGGAAGGATGGTTATGCCAATACGAAACCAGGCTGCGAAGTAAATCCGGCCGCTTTAGTAACGGGCTTTCCGCCGGGGTGGAGCCGCCGATGACAATATGATTGCCGCCGCCCGTGCCTGTGTGTTTGCCATCGAGCATGAATTTTTCGGCCGACAGCCGCGACTGGTGGGCGCACTCATAGAGTGCTTTCGTGTTTGCTGCCAACTCTTCCCAGTTGTTTGCCGGGTGAATGTTAACTTCGATCACACCTGGGTCGGGCGTAACCGAGAAGTGTTGCAAGCGCGAGTCGTGGGGCGGGCCGTAGCCTTCGAGTTGCACCGGCATGTCGAGCTCGGCCGCAGTCGCTTCGATGGCCGCGACGAGATCAAGGTAATCTTCGAGCACCCCCAGCGGCGGCATAAAGATGTACAACGTGCCGCCGCGCGATTCGACGCAGAGCGCTGTCCGCACAACGCCTGGCGCTGATTGTCCCGGGAGCGGGCGGTTGTCACCTTGGGTCTGAAACCGAACCAAGGTTTCGCCGCGGCGATCAGCTGGCGCGTTCCCTTGACCATTATTCACCACGTGGCCGGGGCCGAAGTTGCGTTCCCACACCGATTGCGGCGCGTTGGGATAATTCGGCGGCAGATCGTAACGACTGAGCAAATCTCCCGATTCGGTAGACCAGTAACGACCATCGACGGCCGATGGTAACGGCGGCAGTGGTGCGGAGGGATCGATCTCATCTGGCTTGAACACATCACCCGGCGCGACCCAGGGAATGCTGTCGAGCGGCAAGCGGAACCCCATCGGCGAATCGCCGGGGACCAGAAACATATGCTCGCGACGGAGGAACCAACTGCCGCTTACCCAATACGCGCCTTCGCGAGTATGGATCCGCTGAATCGGCAACGCGTAACCCACGATCTTATCGAGGCCGTGATCAAAGATCTTCGCCAGCCGCGCCCGTTCTTCTTTGTCAGCTAGATTGTTTTGCAAAGGATCGACGTTGGTGGGCAACCGCCGCTCGCGCCACATGTAGTACCAAACGTCTTCGTAACCAGGGATTTCGCGGCCCGCTTCGAGTCCCAACCGTCGCGCGAGAACTTGCGTGAAGCGCTGCGCATCGCGCTCGGAATACCGATAGCCGCCGTCGTCCTCGGCGACGAGCGCCGGGTCACGCCATAGCGGTTGACCGTCTTTCCGCCAGTAGCAAGTGAACGCCCACCTTGGCAACGATTCGCCGGGGTACCACTTTCCTTGGCCGAAGTGCAACAGACCCGTTGGTGCGAAGTGATCTCGCATTTTGCGAAACAACACTCCGGCCAGTTTACGCTTATGTGGACCCAGCGCGGCTGTGTTCCATTCCTCCGCATCGCGGTTGTCGATGGCAACGAACGTCGGTTCGCCACCCATGGTGAGATGGCAATCGCCGGCCCGTAGTTCATCGTCGATCTGGGCGCCAAGGGCTTCGATCGAATTCCACTGGCGATCGGTGTACGGCTTGGTGACGCGTGGATCTTCATGAACGCGCGTCACTTTCATCGCGAATTCAAAGTCTTCTTTTACCTTCGCATCGGGCGCGTCGTTGGCGTTTTTTGACCAAGTAAAGCTACCAGTGATCGGTGCCGCGGAAATCGGATCTGCCGCACAAGCGAGCGGCAGATGTCCTTCGCCCGCCAGCAGCCCACTGGTGGGATCGAGACCGATCCAACCGGCGCCGGGAATGAATACTTCCGTCCAAGCGTGCAAGTCGGTGAAATCTTCCGTGGGCCCGCTGGGACCGTCGAGCGATTTCACATCGGCGGTCAGCTGAATCAAATAACCAGAAACAAACCGCGCGGCCAAACCCAAATGCCGCAGCAGGTTCACCATCAACCAGGCCGAATCGCGGCAGCTTCCCGAACCCAACCCGAGCGTTTGTTCGCACGTTTGAATGCCGGGTTCCAACCGGATGGTGTACTTCACCCGCTGATTGATCACCTGATTTAACTCGACCAGGTAATCGATGGTCGTCACGTCCTGCCGACGATGCTTGGCGATCAATTCGCTCAATAGGGAGCCCGGAGCCTCTGTTTCTAAATAGGGGATCAGCTCGCGAGCGACGACGGGCTCATACGTGAAGGGGCACTTCTTGGCCGATTCGTCAATGAAGAAATCAAATGGGTTGTGCGCCGTCATTTCGGCGACCAGATCGACCTCAAATACCAACTCCTTAGCCTGCTGCGGAAAGACGAGCCGGGCCAGGTAGTTGCTGTAGGGATCCTGCTGCCAATTCAAAAACTGTTTCTCGGGCTGCACTTTCAGCGAGTAACTCAAGATCGGCGTGCGGCAATGCGGCGCGGGACGCAGCCGCACCACGTGCGGCTGCAGCGTGACGGGGCGGTCGTAGCGATAAACAGTTCGATGATGCAGGGCGACGCGGATGGCCATACGTTTCAAATCACTCGCAGCGAGGGGGTCTGTGGATCGAACTTATCGGCAGGGCAAAGCGGCCGGCTTGGGCAAAACGAACGGCCGCTGTGCAAGCGCTGCGACCGTTGTTCCTAGCACCGTCCTTGGTCGTAATGCGGCGTTCGCGCGCAGGTAGCAAGTCCTATTCCGAGTGCGCGATGTTCAGCAGATTCTTGGCGATTAGTTGTTTTTACTGCGTTTTTGCAGGCAAGTGAGCGGCAAGCGAAGAAATCTCCGCTGCCGCTGCCCGACGATTGGGCGAGCAGTGCCCGGTTTTAAATCAAGCGAATCACTCCTTTGCCGACGTAATCCCGAGTAGGCGGCGCTGCTCGCTCTGTCGCCACGCATGCTTACGGGCCGCCCCTTCGACACCAGCGACATCGACACCCTGCTGCGGCAACTGGGCGAAAACTTCGTTGTAATATGTTCGCATGCGTCCGCCCCGCAGCTTTTGATTGTCGACATGCGCAATGGGCGCAGAAAATTCGACTCGCGGATGTTCATCGGCGTTCAACTCTCTCGCCGGCATATTCCGCCGCGGCCAATCGCCGATGTAATACGACAGGATTGCATTTCCATCCGCCAGCCAATCGTCGCGCAGCCCGGAATGCGGATGATGTTCCTCATAACCGGCCGCAGCTGCTGTGCTTGCAAAATGGATCGGTTCCTCTGAACCGATCAGGCCGAGCACGGGTGAATTCGCGGTCGTGCGTACCCACCAGAGCGTCGTGTGCGGAAAGACCTGAGCAAAGCTGTTTGCAATCAGCTCGAAATCGCCCGCCCCCATTTGATACAGTGGCAGCCATTGGCAGAACAAACCGCCGGGCCGCAGCGACGTCCGCCCCGCGCGATAATGTTCGACCGTGTAGAGATAGCCCGTATGACTTTCCCACGGCACGAACAGATCTGACACGATCACGTCGAACTGGCGCCCGCTGCTGCGCAGATACCGCCGCGCATCGTTGACGTGAATTTCTACCCGCGACGAATCAACCAGGCCGCGATTGGTCTCTTTCAAATAGCGAGCAGCTTGAACCGCTTCAGGAATCAACTCGACGACGACAATGCCTTTCAACTCTTCGTGCTTGAGCGCCGCCGCCGCGGTCTGCCCCGTTCCCATGCCGAGAAAAAGCACATCTTGCGCACGCCCCTGGAGCAGGAGCGGCACATGCCCCTGTCGATAATCGCGCTGCACACTGTTGCGGCTGCTTCCAAATCCATAATGCAAATTCTGCCGCGTGTAGCGCGAGCCGTCCTTAAGCTCCACCGCGTCGATCCAGCCATACGCGCTTTCCCACCGTTGCAGCAGCTTGTCACCGGGCTCGAGCGTTTTCGCCGTGCGCATCGTTGCCCAGTTGAACTCCAACGCGACAAAACCAATCAGGCTGAGCAACATCAGCTCGCTCACCGCTCGTCGTCCCGCCATCACACCGACTGCGATCAACAAATACAGCACGACGAGCAATCCAAAGCTTCCCCACAAGCCAATTACTGGCAACAGAAAGCTTGCGGCCAAAGACCCGATCGCACCCGCAATCGTGCTGGTTGCCGTCAGCCCGGCGATTTGATTTTCCGCGAGCGATTCCGGTTCCAGTGCTCGCCAGGTTGTCGGCAGCAGCATGCCCAGCGTGGTTACTGGCAACAGCACTACGGCCAGCACAAAACCAAATGCGGCAATCAAATAACTCTGAAAATCAGCGCCGTCGTTGAAATAGGTGAAATGGGTCCAGCGAGCAAAGATCGCCACCGAAACAGCAATCCCCAAGCCGCCCATCCCGCAGCACCAGCTGACCATCCGAGCTGGCCGCATTTGCTTGCCGACGAAACCCGTGATGGTCGAACCCAGTGCCAAGGCGAAGAGAAAAACCGTGACTACTAGTCCAAAGGTGTAAGTGCTGTTGTGAAAGACCAGCGAGAACAGCCGGAGGTAAAGCACTTCCAGCGAGAGAATCGAGAAGCCGGAGATTGCCGCGAGCACCCACCATCGCAGCGGCAACTTGGCGTTTTCTTTCGAGGTCGGTGTGTCGAAGTCAACTTTTTCTGGAGCGGTCTGAGCAACCGATGAAAGAAAAATCGCGAGCACACCACAAACCGCAGAAACGACTGCGGCCAGATAACTCGATCTCGTGACACCGACGATCACCAACAGAGAAGCCGTCGCCAGCACCGAGCCGATCATCGCACCGGCCGTGTTCGTGGCATAACCAAAGCTCAGCCACGCTGAAGAAGTTGCTTGCGGCGGCGAAAGAAACCCGGCCATCATCGGCCAGGTGCCCCCGAGGGCTGCAGTGGCCGGCAAAAGGATGAGAAAACAAAATAGCGCGCGGGCTGCGTTGTAGATGCCCCACGGTCCGGCGTCCAACGAGCCAAGCACCGACTGCGCGCCGAGTTGCAACAACCACGGCACCAAGCATACCCACGCCGCAGCGATAATTTCCAGCACGCCATACGCGGCAAGCGGCTTCCACCGGCCGCGATATTTCCCCGCCAGCCAATAACCCACGGCCATGCCGCCGAGAAAACTCGACAGCACCATCGCGCCGGTATAAACCGTGTGGCCGAAGACATTACCGAACTGTCGCGACCAACTGATCTCATAGACCATGCCCGCCGCACCCGAGGCAAAGAAGATGGAAACGGCCAAGGCGCGATAGAAATTCGTGGGAGCAGTTGGCAGCATGTTCTTACGCAAGCCCTTCGAACAGGCTCGAGCCAATACGCACCATCGTCGCCCCCGCCGCAATCGCTTCGCGAAAATCACCGCTCATGCCCATGCTCAATTCGGCAAGCGAAACATTCGGCGGGCAATTCCGCTGCAAGCGATCACGCAGTTCGCGCACTGCCGTGAATTGTTTTGCCGCAGTCACGGTGTCGGCATCGAGCCCAGCCATGCTCATCAAGCCTTGCACTTGCAGATAGTCGCAGGCAGCTGCGCCAACAAATGCAGCTTCCAACTCGGCAGGCGAAAATCCAGTTTTGGTCGCATCGCCGGAAATGTTGACTTCGAGCAGAATGTTCACTTTGCGCTGCAACCGCGCGGCTTCGGCTTGCAGTTCATCGAGCAACCGCAGGCTATCGACGGAGTGAATCAGCGCCACCAGCGGCAAGGTACGCCGAACTTTGTTCCGCTGCAGATGACCAATCAGATGCCAGCGAATCGGCAGATCGGTCAACGCCGGCGTTTTGGCCCAGATCTCTTGCGGCCGACTTTCACCCAAATCGAAAACACCTGCCTCCGCAACTTGTCGAGTGATTGCCGTGTCCACGTACTTCGTCGCCGCGACCAACGTCACCGCGTCCGCGGCCCGGCCACTCCGCGCCGCTGCATCCGCAATCTCGCTGCGGATGCGCTCGATGTTTTCGATGAGACGAGGATTTTTTGCGAACAATGACATTGCTGTAGTTTAACTTCTTCCTGGGAGGGCGAGGCTGCTGCCTGCATCACTTCATCAGCCCACGCGCTCGCTTGAAGACCGCATCCAACATTTCTTCCGTCAGTCTTCCCGTAAACGTATTTTGCTGGCTCGGATGATAACTACCGAGCAGCCAGCGGTTGTCGGCGATCTGGACTTCGGCGCCATGACCAAACGGCGGCAACTTTTTTGCGGTGAACGTCTGCGCCGCCCGCAGTTGTTCCAGCACCGCGCGCCAGGCCAACCCGCCGAGCGCCACGATGACGCGTGGTTGTGTCAACCGAAACGTTTCCGTCAACCAAGGTTGGCAGTTGGCAATTTCTTCCGGCAGCGGTTTGTTATCCGGCGGCGCACAATGGCACATCGCCGTGATCGTACAATCGATCAGTTGCAGGCCATCTTCGATATCGTCCGAATGTGGCCTACTCGCAAAATCCGCACGATGGAGCGCCCGATACAGCCACTCGCCGCTCCGATCGCCCGTGAACATTCGTCCGGTTCGATTGGCTCCATGTGCAGCCGGCGCGAGTCCCACGATGAGCAATTTCGCCGGTGCGATGCCGAAGTTAGTAACAGGCCGAGCCCAGTAGTCCCAAGCGAGATACGACTTGCGTTTGACCCTCGCAATCTCTCGGCAGTATTCGCGCAGACGCGAACACTTTTCACATGCGACGATGTTTTGTTGGAGGGTTTGCCAATCGGTAGCTGCCTGGGTCATCACGTTATTCTATCGCGGTAAGATAGGAGCTGGCTGGGCAACGACAAATTGAAAGGAAATAACCATGCCGCATCCGCCGCGCTTCGAACAACTGACCGCCGACGCCAAAACGCGCATCCAGGAAATCTCAGCGACTGAAGCCTATGAACAGCAACAGCAAGGCGTACTGCTGATCGACACGCGCGAGGCCGATGAGTTCGCTACGGAGCATGCGGTTGGCGCGAAACACATCAGCAAAGGTGTGATCGAATTGAAGATCGAGCCCACCGTTCCCGACACTTCAACGCCGGTGATCTGCTATTGCGGCGGCGGTTATCGCTCGGCGCTCGTCGTCGATAACCTGCAAAAGATGGGATACACCAACGTGCTGTCGCTCGCTGGCGGGTTCAAAGCTTGGAAGGCAGCGGGTTTGCCGACGGAGTAATTCGGTGCTCATCTCACCCCGCCGAGATGCCCGGAACTGGCGTTCAGCCAGCGACGCAACCGAGGTAGCCTTGCAAACATCTTCAACTCGCACTTCTCGCCGTGTCGCTGGACGCTCGCGGCGTTCATCTCGACGGAGCAGAGATGAGTACCAACAAAAAAACTCCCAACCAGCCTGGAGGAAGCTGATTGGGAGCCTTGCTGTGTGATTGGTGCGAAGCTGCTTGGTCGCAGCGTCTTAGTTTTTTATGGGAGCCGAAGCTGCAGCTTCGACCACGATCACCGAAACTACTCCAGCTTCACAGCGACGCTGTCGTCGCTGTTTTCGAAGTATTTGGTGATTTGCTCCGTGATGTTCGAAGTAGCAGGTTCTTCAAGATTGATCTGCCCCGGATAAGTCGTGTCGGCATTCACCAGCTTTTCGGCAACATCGATCTTGGTGCCGATGTTCTTTACCAATTCCTTGGTGCGCGACAACCGGCTGTCGTCGAAGTTGAATTCGCTGGTCGTTTGGGCGACGCGAACCATTTCCATACGGGCTTCCAGGTTAGCAACATCAACCTCGAGTTGAGTCTTAGCCCCTTGCATGGCCTTCAGCTTTTCGCGGCCAGCGATCAAGCCCCGCTCACGAGCCGAAATGATTTGACTCAGCTTCGAAATCGTCGCTTCCTTGACCTTATAGGTTTCGAAGCGTTGCGTCAGGTCAGTTTCGACCTGCTTGGCGGTGTAGGCCGTACCGCAGTAGACAAACGTACTATCTCCACGTTTCAGGTCGTTCGTCAACCGCTCGATTTCGTTCTTGCTCTTGGCCAGGCTCTTTTCGCTGGCTGCCAATTGCTGCTTGAGGCCGTGGAGTTCCACTTCCTCTTTCGCAATCAGACGCATGTTGTTCTCGATCTCAGGCCGCAGGCCTTTGATCATGTCGCGAGCCCGTTGCAACTCGAACGCGACTGGCACACTGTCACTTACCGATTGGCGAACCCAACCGAGAGAGGTGGCGGCATAGCTGAATCCATCGCGGCCAAAAATCAGGCCCATAAGCAACAGTACCGCACCACCTGCAAACAAACCCTTCTTGACCATCGAATGGCCCTCCCCAATGCGACCCAGCATGTGATTTGCCCCTTTGGCAATTCAAAAATTCAAAATTAATGACCAGTCGGCCCTGGTTGTGGCGCGACTTGTAAGGAGTATCTCGCTCGCTCCGCGAGGATCTTGGCAAACGGGGGCGAAAAGGGGCAAATAATTTTCAAGTTTGCCGGGAGGGAGCTGAACCGCGGATTGCCTGGATACGCAGCTGGTGCAGTCTTGACGTAAGTCTCCTCGCAGAAATCTCGTTTCATCCAAGTTGTCCACAAATAGACCGCTATTTCGGGTGGATTATTGTGGGTTTTCCCGCGAAATACACAGGTTGACAGCTGTAATTGTTGGACATACCCCATAAGGGTTATATCGTACTTGCGTCAAATCGCCGGCACAGTTGGACGCACGTTTGCCGGGAACGGCTTATGTCGCCAATTCGGTCGTCCCGTCGGCCTTCACCAAAAACGGTTGCCAAACGAGCAGCACCTGGCCGATGACGATGTCGGTCTTCTTCGGGGAGATTTGCACTTCGGTCAGTTCGAGCGTCGAACTATCGAGTTGCGAGCCGACCTTTTCTGTTTCTTTGGTCAGTTCTTCGTTCAATGCTGCCAGGCGCTCGGCGAGGGCTTCGACCGATTCGTTGGCCTGGCCAATGTCCTGGCGTTCTTTGGCAATGCGAGTTGCGGCCCGCATGCCGGTGGCAGCGCGCCCGATATTGGCTGCACTGGCTAATTTGCGGCCAAAGAGCGCGCCAAGCAGCGAACTGCCAATCGACAGCGCGGCGTTTAATTGCGTTGCCGACGCTTGGGCCTTTTCCTTTTCGACACGTTGCTCGGCTTTGCGGATTTGTTCCTGGATGGAAGCGATCTTCGGCGCATACTTCGTGCGCAGTTTTTCGACCAGCAAATCGCGCTGCTCGCGGGCTCCTTGCGAAAGGCGCACGCGGAAATCGGCTTCGCTTTCGCCGGCCTGCGAAGTTTGTTTGAGCGACGTGCATTTCCAACATTGCAAACGACGATTGCGATAGAGGAAATCTCTTAGCGAGTTCGCCAGCGTGGTGTATTGCTTGGGCCGCGTAAGTTCCGCGGGGAGGGGCGCGAACTGCGCGTTGTCCTCGGGCGTGGTTTCGAGTTCCAGCGATTCATCTTCTAGCGGTTCTACTGCCGCCCATGGTTCCGCGGGCAAGGAATCATCCAGCGGCACTGCGAACGTGAGCGACTGCGTGTGATCGATGGCCGCGGCGGCTTGCGTGAAATGAATCTTCGCGGTGCCGACGAGCAGCGGCCGGTACGTTAAACCAACATTCGGCCCACGACTCTTACGCCGCGGCTGAAACCGCTCGATGACATCCGGCGGCAGGACTGCTCGTTGCTGATTCGCGGTGCCGAGAATCGCCGTCGCACGCGCCGCCGCTCCACCATCGCCGGCAGCGGCTTTTTTTTCGGCCATCAGCTGCGATGTCTGTTCGCGCGTAAGTGGCCCACGCAGATACGACAGAGCCCAACGCGATTGGAAGACAACCGGCCCATCGTCGTGCACGTTGTTCATCAGGAACACGCGGCTGCCAAGGCCGGAGAGGACCTTTTCCATTTCGCCGCGGTCGAACGATTGCCCGGCCGTCGCCGAGGCTCCTTCGAGGCCATCGAGTACGCGCAACTTGTCGCGCTCGGTTTGCAAGCGGCCCAGAAACCACGTGCCGCAGTTGGCCAGGCCTTTGTAATCGAGATCGACTGGGTTTTGAGTGGCGAGCACCACACCGAGACCAAACGCGCGAGCTTGCTTCAGCAGCGTGAGCATCGGCGTCTTCGACGGCGGATTGCGGCTCGGCGGAAAGTAGCCGAAGACTTCATCCATGTAGAGTAACGCCCGCAGGCTTGATGTGCCCGATTGATTCCGCATCCAGGCGATTGTTTCGCTAAGCAAAATGGTCACAAAGAACATCCGCTCCGCATCCGAAAGATGCGAGATCGACAGGATCGACAGCCGCGGTTTTCCTTCGGGCGTGTAGAGGAGCCGTTGGATATCGAGCGGCTCGCCGGTCATCCATGCGGAGAAGCCAGGCGACGCGAGCAGGTTGTTGAGCTGCATCGAAAGTTCGAACCGCTCCTTCGCCGGGAAGAAGCTTTCGAGATCCATCACGCCGACCTTGTCGAAAGCCGGCTGTTGAATGTGCCGCATGAGCGTCGGCATGTCGACGTTCTGCCCATCACGCCAGGCGCGGTCGAGTATGTTCGCGAGCAAAATGTGCTCGCGACTCCGCAGTGGATCACCTTCGAGTCCCATCAAGCCAAGCAAACTGGCGGCCGCAGCGGAGATGGCATCGCGAAAGGCTTCGGTGTTTTGCACCGTGCTGGCCGGCGGGGCGTCGAGCGAACGAAGCACCGTCAGCGGAATGCCCGCGCTGCTGCCCGGTGTGTAGACCGCGATATCCACCGCATCGCGAAAGCGTTGAATCCGCTCCGGCATTTGCCCCCATTCAGCAAGCCCCGCCTTCCAACGCTCGGCTGTTTTCGCCGCGAGTTCTTCGGGCTTCATTCCCGCGCGAACGGCTTCGGAAGGTTCAATCCAGGGTGCAAAATCAGCGGGTTGTAGTTTTGGAAACGTCAGCAGCAGATTGCCGAGATCACCTTTGGGATCGATCACAATCGCCGGAATGCCGTCGATGGCCGCTTCTTCGAGCAGCGCCACGCCGAGGCCAGTTTTGCCGCTGCCGGTCATGCCGACGATCACGCCGTGGGTCGTCAGGTCTTTGGAATCATAGAGCAGCAGATCGTCTTGCGGTTGTTTCTTCTCGAGATCGTATTGGCGGCCGAGATAGAAGACGCCCAACTTTTCGAAATCTTGCATGGGAACCTATGGCGAGCAGGAGAGGTTCGAGGATTAGATAAGCTCGCTCATTCTAACGACGCGTACTGCGCATGAAAAAGCGGGGCGACGTTTTCACGTTGCCCCGCCAGCGTCGCCTATCGCTCCGCGAAAGGTGGAGCGAGGTTGATTGCAAGTCTGGCCGAAACGAGCTTCAGCGAGTTTCGGCTTTGGCGAGTGGAAGGTGCGGCAATAGTGCATTGCTGCGAACGGTCTCAACCCGCATTCACCGTTTGCGGAGCGAAGCGGCGACAAACTACTTCGCTGCTGCAGCGAAGCGCCGAGCCACTTCATTCCAATTCACCACATTCCAAAACGCGGCGATGTAATCAGGCCGGCGATTTTGATAGTTGAGATAGTAGGCGTGTTCCCACACATCGCAGCCGAGGATGGGCGTTTTGCCTTCCATCAGCGGGCTGTCTTGATTGGCGGTGCTTTCAACCACCAACTTGCCGCCAGCGACGTTCAGCCAGGCCCAACCGCTGCCGAAGCGCGTCGCGCCGGCCTTGGCAAACGCTTCTTTGAATTGAGCGAAGCTGCCGCACGCGGCATTGATGGCCGCGGCCAAATCGCCGGTTGGTTCACCACCAGCACCGGGGCCCATCACGGTCCAAAACAGGCTGTGGTTGGCATGACCGCCGCCGTTGTTGCGGACGGTGGCGCGGATATTTTCGGGAATCTTGTTCAGGTCGGCGATCAGTTCTTCGACCGACAGTTTTTCCAAATCGCTGCCAGCGATCGCGGTGTTCACGTTGTTGATATAGGCCTGATGATGCTTCGTGTGATGGATTTCCATCGTGCGGGCATCGATATGCGGTTCCAGAGCGTTGTAGGCGTAGGGAAGTGCGGGAAGTGTGAAAGCCATTTGCGATTCTCCTGCCAAGATATGTCCTGCGCGGGGAGGCCGCTTTCGCGGCGCGAAAGGCGAAAAACCCCGCAAAAATCAAGTGCTGCCGACCCCGAGAGTTAGTACTCGATACAACAGCGCAGCATACCGAACCCTGCTAGTGGCAGCAATGAGGCGTGGGTGTGAGAGGGAGTGGTCATCTCACTGACGGGTCGCTATCGTGGCAGCATGCTCATTCTCTTAACCAACGACGACGGTATTTACGCGCCGGGCATCCGCGCACTCGAGGAAGAATTGCTGAAAATCGCCGAGGTCCGCGTCGTCGCGCCCGCGACGGAGCAAAGCGGCGTCGGCCATTCGATTACTTTCCTCCGGCCACTCGTACCGAAACAAGTTTACGACGCCCAAGATCGACTCCGCGGCTGGGCCGTCGACGGCAGTCCCGCCGATTGCGTGAAACTCGGTATTTTTGAATTCTGCGATCGGCCACCGGATCTCGTCGTAAGCGGCATCAACGGCGGACTCAACGCGGGGATTAATGTTCTGTATTCAGGCACTGTGGCGGCGGCGATCGAAGGGGCTTTCTTCGGGATCACGAGCATCGCTTGTTCGCTGGAGTTTCACGAGCACGCGCAATATCGCAAAGCAGCCGTCATGTGCCGCGGCATCATCGAACAGATTCTGGCCAAGAAGGGGCCGGAGCCGGTCCTTTACAACCTCAACATTCCGACGGCCGCAACCGAGCGGGAAAACAACGAAATCAAAATCGTGCCGATGGGTGTATCGCGCTACGGTGAGCATTACATTAAAGGGACGGACCCGAAAGGGCGCACCTATTATTGGGCGACGAACGAACCGCCCCCGCGGCCCGAGGGACACGAAACCGATTTGACCGCAATCGCGCGCGGCTATCTCACGCTCACGCCGTTGCAATACAATATGACCAGGCAAAGCACGCTCGCCGAAATGGAGCAGTGGCCGCTGGAAGTGCCGCAGATTGAAGTTTGAGTTCAACCTTTCCAAGGGGACCTGCAGATGAATCGCCGAACCTGGTGTTTGCACGGTGTGTTGGCAGCGGGACTGCTCGCGGCAGTCTGCAGTGGTTGTGGTTCCTCGAAACCAACCCCGCCTGCGCAAATGGCGACGAATGGTCCTGAGCCTGCTGTTCAGAACATTCCTGGTCCGCCCGCCACAATCCCCGGGCCACCCCCGACGAATCCCAGTCCTTCCCCTGAAACTGCAACAGCAACAATCCCTGGCTCACCTGCGGTCGCGCCACAACCGACCCCGACGGTCGACACGGCTCCCCCCGAACCACCGGCCACCCCCACCGAAACCGTGAAAGCCGATGTCGGCGTCGGGTTGAAAGGCCGCAGCCTCGATCCGCACGAAGGAATTTTGGTCACTCCCGCGAAGGCGTACTTCGCGGTGCGCGAGAAAGCCGTTTTTCAAATCGCCATACCGCAAGCGATTCAGCTTTACAAAGCAGAGAATCCCATTCCGCTGACTTTCGACGAATTCAAGCAGAACATTCTCGATCCAAACAAGATCAAGCTGCCGCAACTGCCACCGGGACACACCTATGAATGGGACCCGGAACAAGAGCAGCTAATGGTCAAGCGCCCGGCAAAATAACGACTATCGCCGTAGGAGTTTTCGCAATTGCCGCCCGCATCGAGACGGAGTAGTGCTCCGTCTAACGGCGGTTACGAACTGGCTTTCAATTCGGCCAGATGCTGAGCCGTGCCGACCAGGCGATCCCAGTTGGCTACGATGTATTCGGGCGGACCGCCAGACTGAGCAACGTGCTGCGCAACTAGTTCCGTGGGAACCATTTCGATCGCATCCCAAGGGCAAACCTTGAGATCATAGGGGTTCGTCTTTTTGCCGGGAATATGCACGCAAACTTCGCAACCGACACAGCGTTCCAGATCAATCTGACAGAAGGCTTGGTTGCCTTTCACGCCGTGCTTGAGCTCGATCATGGTGATGCAGTCGACCGGACAGACTTCCAGGCACGACTCACAGCCAGTGCAGTTGTCGGCGGTGATGACCGCGAGCTCTTTCGGAAGCTTTTTACGAGGCCCCTGTTTGGCCATAACCAAAACCCTTGCAAAACCGGCCGGGAGCAGCTGTGAGAAATTTCACAAACTGGTCTATGAGGGATTATAGGCTGTGGCGGTTAGTTCGCCAACTACAAGTGGGATATGGTGATTGCGAGTTACCAACTGGCCTCGCAGAACGGCGCACTGCTCTGGCCCTCAACCGGCGTAAATGTGAAACTGTGAAGTCACCCCCGCCGCAAGGGTGGGTCGAGCGGCCCTCCGCGAGGCCTTCCGAATCGGTTCTCTCTCGGTCAACCCTACGGTCGGCGAGCCAACTTGATCTTCATGGCCTGCTTGTTGCCACCTCGGTCCACTTCCAGCATCACATCTTGCCCGGCTTCTTTCTGATCCAGCGCTTGGCTGAGGTCGCTCGGGGCAAACAGTGCTCGCCCTTCGCAGGAGACGATCACTTCGCCCGGCTTGAGCCCCGCTGCGGCCGCGAGTGGCGACTCGATCTTGTCGATCACCACGCCCGCTTCGATTGCAATATCAGGCGACTTCACGGTGAACCCAATCAAGGGTTCGCTCCCCAGTGGCCATTTGCCAAAGACTTCGCCGTTTCGCAAGCGGGGGAGCGGATCGGGCAGATCGCCTTCGAGAGGACGTTCGAAAATGAAGCCGCCGAGCGGATGGCGGGCGACGTGCAAGCCCATCAAATAACCATGCCGGTGAAACAGCACGCCGCCGGGCGACCATTCCGGCGCATCGAGCGTGCTCCACATTCGTCCGCGCACAGCCTGGCGGACTTCCGCTTGGACAGCTTCCAGCTGAAACCCGCCGCTGAGTTTCGGCGGCGCGATCATCGCCACATAGTCATCGGCCAGCTTCGGTTCTTTGACATTCCAAAACGGGATCACCACTAACCCTTGTGGATGGTCGGCACGGATCAGTCCAAGATCACGATCGCGACAGATGCCCTTGGCCTTGGCGGTAAATGTTTTGCCATCGATCCGATGAACGGTCAATGCTTCGTTGACAGCACCCAGCAAGTGACCTGGAACCAGAATCTCTCCTTCGGGCTTGATCGCGACGCCAGCACACCAACGACCATCACGAAACTCGATTCCAACAATCGCCGGCGCCAACCGCTTCGAAATATCGTCGGGCCACAGCTTGAGCGTGGTGGTAGCGTCTTCCCACGACGAGGGCTTCGGCGGCAAACGATCGAGATCGCTAGGGCTGCGGCCTAGATAAATATGATCGACATAAAGACCTTCGCCTTCGAAGCAACTGACGAGCAGGTCGCGCATTTCGAACTCGCCGAAATCCGCGAAGAGGTCGCGCGTAATGACAATCCAATGCTCGGGCAATTCGCCATCCCACACTCGCACGGCGGAGTCAAACGCGGCCTTCCCTTTGCCTGTATCAAGACGATAGGGCCGCCGACCGGGATTAGCGGCTTCGAATTCCAGCGACAGCCGGCCTTTGCTCTTTTGCTTTTGCGGGCGGCGAACGGCAAATCGCGCGAATCGATACTCGCCCCACTGCGGCCGTTCGCGAATTTGCAGCGACGTATTTAGCCCCAGTCGATAGACGCCCGTTCCCTGCAAATGCAGCGAACCGCGGCCGGAGAATCGATCCGCGGTGACAACCTGCGCGGTACCGGCATTGTTCGCCGACTCGGCGGTGAGCCTGGCCTGGTCTTCGTACAACTCGCAGGAAGTGGGATGTTGATTCGTTGCATAAATCGCCCGCCAGCGAATCGGAGCGGCATCGGCCGCGGCCGGCTGTTGACGAATTTCAACGGACAACGTTTGCGGCGTGGCCTGTTGATAAGGCCAAAGCGAAACCACGAGGGGCGGCGTGTCTCTGGGATCGCCGCGGAGCTCCGGAACTTCGAACTCCGCGGCCGGTTGGCCGGCAATGCGGACGTCGATTTTCACCGGCGAACCTTGCGCGCGCACTCGAGCTGCGGCGATCACCAGCCAATGGTCGCCGGGTTGAATCGCCACTTCACGCGCGAGCACGAGCGGCCGATCTTTCATGGTCACTGCAGGCTGGAATCCTTCCTCTTGCTTATCCGCAGTGCGGCGTTCTTGAGTCAGATTCAGTTCGCGATTCGGCGGTGGCAAGGTGTTTCTCGTCGGCGTGACGCGCCAACCTTTCCAGGCCACAAACTGCTCAGGGAGGCGGCGCTCGAGCTCCCGCTGCACTGCCGCAGGATCCAGCTCCAGCCAGCCGTCGGCGAGATTGATGTGGTCGCGGATATCGAATGGATCGGCGCCGGTAGGACGACCTTGATGCGCTTGATCGAGTTCGACAATCAGCTGTGACGATTTCGCTGGCGGAGTGACCGACGACAGCGCTATTCGGCCGGTATCAGCGACTACTTCAGCGCCCTGCAGCAACGGACTTTCCCACAACGGATTGTTGTTGCCGATCCGCAGCCGAACTTTGGCACAGCCCCCGCGGCCCGCGAGGCGATCGAGGCAAACGACAGCTCTGAGCGCGACACACGAACTCGGCAATGGCAACTGCAATTGACCCGGCGCTTGCAAGCCGAGGCCAAAACCAAAATCAGTGGTTAGGCTGCGAAGGGGACCGCCGAGGATGTTGCGATTCGTGGTCCAGCGCGCTTGGCCAGCTACGCTCGCATTACCCCGATGTAATTCAAACGCGCGTTGCAGCGGAACTTCATGTTGGGCGAAGAATCGCCAGATCGCAACTTCTCGAATGGGGATCCAGAGCGGATCGAGCGACCACGCCGGTTGCAGCGCATGCACCCACCGGATGGGATCGTTGGGGTTCCCCTCGAACCGCGGGGCGAAGCGCTCCGGCGAACTGGTGACGATCAGGCCGGCGCCTGTTTCAAGTTGCCACAGCTGCGTTTCGGGCTTGGTGCACAGAATGCTGAGTTCGCTGAAGTGCAAGTTCCACGGCTGCGTGATCGTTGGCAAATGCAACTCCGAAATCTCGGTAAACGGCACTCGTTTGGCGCCGTCGTCGAGCAGGATTTGCACTGACGATGCTTCCCAGCGAAAAGCTTGAAACTGCTGAATGCGACCGTCGCGAAAAAAAAGCGAGCCCGGTTGATATTCGAGCTTTCGTCGACGTTGCCAAACGACGCGCCGAACATAGGAAATGTCGACCCGCAAACGTGATACCGGGCGATCCTTCGGCGGCTCGAGCGCGCAACGTGGCTCGACCATCAAGTGAGCTGGGGCAGGTTCGGACTTCGATTCCGTTCCCGCGCGGGCTTCGATCACGCTGCCAGGCAAACAATCGCCCGTGTGCATTTCAAGAAACGCGGTCGGCGCTTCGCCCAGTGGCAACGTGCGATCGCGGAGCCAGCGCGCGGGATTGCCCGGTTCGAGCAAGGCCTGATTGTCGAGCCGCGGGATCCGCTGCGGTTCATGCCAATCGGTCAGCGATTTGCCTTGCAGTCGCTGGCCGTTCTGCAGGACGGCTTGGTAGCGTTGATTGTTCTGCGCAGTGGCAAGCGAACTAACCGCGCACAAAATCAGCAGCGAAAAGGCTACTTTATTCACCTTCGGCCCAAGCTCGCACGCTGCCATCGCTTTCAATTTGGACCTGCACGACATTCGGGCGGCAACAGACCGGGCAGTCTTCGACAAACGACTGCTCGTCCCCCTGAGACGAATCAATGGGTATAACGATTTCTTCCCCGCACGCATCGCAAACATACGAGACCTCCTGCGGCATCTCGCGGACGCGCGGGCGACGACGTTTCTTCTTGGCCATAGTCGAACAGTATAGTCCCAGTGGCTCAGGCCGGGGCGAACGTTACAGCCGCGCGTTACAACGCGCTCTTTAGAACGCGACGGAGATGAGCGCATAAGCAATGGCAGCGAGCACCGCGCCGCAGGGAACGGTGGTGACCCAGGCGAGCATGATTTCCAAAACTTTGCGCCAGTGCGCTTGCCCCGTAATCGTGCCGATGCCCAGGAGCGAACCGACGCTGACGTGCGTCGTGCTCACCGGCAAACTGTGCAAGCTGGCGGTTGTCACCAGCCCTGCCGTCACCAGGCTCGCCGCGAAGCCTTGCCCGGGATCCAGCTCGGTGACCTTCTTGCCGAGCGTCTCGGCGACATTCTCGGCATCGAGCAATCCGCCCAGCGCGATGCAAACGGCAACCGTCAAAAACGCGAGGCGGTTATCCAGATTCGAAATCACCAACAGCAGTGCCACCATCTTTGGCGTGTCGTTGAGCCCGCGCGCGAAGCTCGCCAGGCCGGCGCTCATGTAATGCAGTGTATCGAGTGTGGTATTTCGATGTTTTGGTAGTTTCACCAGGCCGTACAACATCGCGCCGAGCAAAGCGGAGACAGCGGGCGAGAACAGCAGCGGAAACACGAACCGCCAGGCAACTTCGTTAAAGTTCACAGCACTGCCGCTCCCCGCGAGTCCCGCGCCGACGAGGGCGCCGACGAGCGCGTGCGTTGTCGAAACCGGAAAGCCCCAGCGGGTCGCGAGAAAACTGGTCAACGCAGCACCAATCGCCACGGCTGTCAGAAACTCCGGCATTTGCGCGAGTTCTTTCGGCACAATCTGGTTGCCGCTGAATTGCTTCAGCATCTCGGTCGACTTGAATCCGAGATGATCGAGCAACCCTTGAGCGAGAAACATAGCAGCGATGGAACCGGCGAATGTCATCGCTGTGCCCCAATAGAGCGCGCCGCGAAGCGACGTCGTGCCACTGCCATACAGCGACGCGACGCCTTTGAAGTTTGCATTTGCGCCGTTTGTAAACGCGACAAAACAGACAGCGAGAAAGAGGAGAACCGTTAGCACTTCTTACGGTGCCTTCGCTTCGGAGGCTTTGTTCTCTTTGGTTTCGGCAGGATGCTGTTTGAGCGCAACGTATTCCTTCCACGAGCCCTCGTACAGTCGCACGTGGGGATACTTCGCCACGTGCTTGAGATAGAACCGCAGCAAGCTCCCCTCGCGCGATGTGCCACAGTAGACGAAGATTTCTTTATCGGGCGTGAGGCCCGCGGATTTCAGCTCCGCTTGCACTTTTTCGAACGGCCGGAATTGATGCGTGTTGTCGGTGTCCATCAGCCGAGCCCAGTGGAAACTGATCGCGCCAGGAATGTGCCCCTTGCGCAGCCAAACGTCATCACTGCCAACGTATTCGTTGTGGGGGCGGGCATCGACGAGCACCACGCCGGAACGATTCTTGCGCTGCAGCAATTCTTCGAGAGCGACGGCGATCTCTGGATTCGATTTCTCGGGCAACGTTCCGGCCGGATTGCCAAAGTATTCCTGCGTCACCGGCAGCTTCGCTTGTTTCCACGCAGGCAAGCCGCCGTCGACGATGCGAATGTCAGTCACGCCGAACTTTTCGAGCACATAGGCCACCATCGTCGCACTGAGGATTTCATCATTCGGCAGCGTGTCGCCGGTGGCATAGATCAAGTGCGTGCGATCCCGATCGACACCCGCGCGAATCAGCAACGTCCTGGTCAAGTCGCCGGGCAGGTATTGAACAGGCACGCCGTTGTCCGTGCCGCGGAGCGTATCGAAGTTCAGGTGATGAGCAGTCGGCAAGTGGTCGCGGAAATAGTCTTTGTAACCGCCACGCGTATCGATCACGATCGGCCGTTTTGCGGCGTTGGTGGCTGCGATGAGCTCGTGGGCAGCGGATGGTGAGATGATCCCAATCTCCGCCCGCGCGGTTACAGCCCACAGGAACAGCAATGCGAGAGCGGCGACGCACTTCATGGAAATCAGCCAAGAAAGGAGGGAGTAGCACGCACCGGTGCGGGATGGTTATGTCATTCTAGCTAACGTCAGAATGATTGCCAGAGCGCCTTTATGCTGCCCTTAGCTGCGTGCTACTTCTTCGCGGCGACGGCCTCGGGCTCTGAGATCACTTCATTGCTGTTGGTGTCGAGCTTGGTGAATGCCGCCGCGGGGCCGGAGAATTCACGGCGTGAAACTTCACCGTCGAGATTGCGATCCATGGCCAGGAACCAAGCCGGGCCGGAACGTTCTGCAACGCCGAGGACCGACTTTGGATAACCATGACTGGCCGTGATTAAAATGGTAGTCGGCAGCAGCGCAAGATCGAGCTTGCCATCCTGCAACGCACCCGCGGCGGAGATTTTCTGATGCGAGGCGCGCAGTTCGGCGACCGACAATGCGCCGTCGCGGTTCACATCGAGTAATTCGAACAACCCCTGGCCGCCGTCGAGCAATGTCAGCAGCAGTTGCCCCACGGCCAATTGTTCTTGAAGCGCCAGCCATTCTTGCAGCTCGGTTTCGGCGAGTTGTTTGTCGCCGTTACGATCGGCAGCGGCAAGCACGTTGCGCCATTCCGTACCGGTCGACTTTTCAATTTCGGCAGCGTCCAGCAGGTTGTCGTCATTGGCATCTTCATCGCTGAAACGGCGCTGCAACCGCGAGTAGACGTCCGTGGCCGTTTCGGATAACCGCCCCGCATCGGCGCGCACGACGAGTTGCAAGCCTGGTTTTGTCAGCGTGAGTGAGCCGGCTTGCAACTTGACGTCGGTTGGAGTTACGGCAGAAATAATTGGACGCGCTGCGGTCTTCTCCTCGCCTTCCGTCTTCGTCAACCGAATCGCGACCACAAAATCGGCCGCAGCCTTGTCATCGGCAGCAGACAGTAGCGTGGCGGCAAGTTTGTTACGAGGAGATTCGCTGGCCGAATCCGGCTTGGTGGCATTCAACAACAGGCTTCCCGCGCCGCCGGGATAGCGCAGGTTGGCGACCAGTTCTCCTGCGCCGATCATCTCATCGTCATTGCGATCAAACGTGGTGATTGCGGCAGCAGCGTTCTTCAGTTCTACGTCGCTAAGTTGGCCATTAGCATCCGCATCGAGCATTTTCACCAACATCGCGTTCAACGCTTTGGTGTGCGACATCTGGCCAGCGCCCACCAGCGGCACGCCGAGCCCTGCATTGCGATAAAAAGCGGCGACCTCGCGTGCATCGACAAACTTGTCGGCATTCGCATCCAACTCAGCAAACTCCGGCAGAGTGCCGAAACTGGCTAAGAATCCCGTGCTCAGCACTTCACGCAGCGCCTGCACCGACGGCAGTCGAGCTGCTTCGATCGGACTGAGTTTTTGATCGCCGTCGAAGTCGAAGAACTTTGTAAGCACAGCAAAGTTGTCAGTCCAGACATCAGCTAATTTGCGCTCGCCGAGTTCCACGCTGATCCGTGTCCGAACTGTTCCCTTGGCCCCGGAAAGGAGCAGTTCGCAGTCAGCGGCAACTGCAGCAGTTGCAAATGCACTCAGTACAAGCATGCAAGGCGCGGTAAGCCAATGGTTCATAGAATCTCCGAAATCACCTTGGCGGTCGGATCAGCAATGCGGATCGGCCGGCTGACGTTCGAAATGTTTTGCTTCAGCGGATTGATGCCGACTGCCGTGCAAACCGTGGCGAGCAGATCGGGTACATTCACCGGGCGATCTTCGACCGTCATGCCGTCGGCGCTTGTCTTGCCCACAACCTGACCGCCACGAATTCCGCCACCCGCGAGCACGGTGCTCCACGAATGGGGCCAGTGATCGCGACCTGCCTGGCCGTTGATCTTCGGTGTGCGGCCGAATTCACCCATGCAGAGAATGAGCGTGGAGTCGAGCAGTCCGCGTTGCTTTAAATCAGTCAACAGCGCTGTGAAACCTGTATCGAGCGTTGTGGAGAGTTGCTTCACGCGTTCGAAATTTCCCCCGTGCGTATCCCAGCCATCGAGCGTGACTTCCACAAATGGCACGCCTCGTTCGACCAACCGCCGCGCGAGCATGCAGCCTTGACCGAACGAAGTGCGGCCATAGGTGTCGCGCAATTTTTCGTCTTCGTCATTCAAATTGAATGTCTTTGCAGCGTCTGGTTTCATCAGGTTCACGGCTTGCGCGGTTGCCGATTGCATGGTTTCCACCACGCGGCTGCCGGAGCCTGGCTTAAACCCTGCTTCCATCTTGCTGAGCAGATCGAGACGGTTGCGCTGCGAAGTTTCGCTCACCCCAACGGGCCGCGACAAGTTAGGAACTCGCAGCGAAGCATCGTCCGCGATGGCAGCATTCTGCTGACCACGCTCGCCGCCACCCACTTGCAGCGGCGAATACTGCGGGCCGAGAAAGCCGCCCCCGATGTTACGCCGCGAGGCAATGCTCACGTAACCAGGGAGATCAGCCGACGCGTTGCCGAGTTCTTTGGAAACCAGCGAACCGATTGCAGGAAATTGCAATGCGCCCACCGGCGTGTATCCCGTCACGCCGAGGAACGTCGCGCGGCCATGGTCACCCTCTTTGGTTTTCATCGAACGGATGATCGCCAGGTCGCCCATATTCTTCGCCAGGCCCGGCAGGTGCTCGCTAATGCGAATGCCAGCAACGCTCGTATCGGTTCCTTGATAAGGCCCGCCGTTTTCATTGCCAGTCTTCAGATCCCACATGTCGATCGTCGCCGGACCGCCGCTGAGCCAGAGAACGATCACCGACTTGTTCCGCTGCGGAGATGCTGTGGCACCCGCCGCGAGCCCCTGCAACCAGGTCGATTGCGAGTAGCCGACAGTGACAGCAGCTCCGAGGCGAAGCAGGTTCCGGCGTGACAATCCTAGCGTGTGCGACATAGGGAGACTCCGTAAAGCGAACAAGAGAGTTGTGTTGATTGTGTGTTAGTGATTGGTGTTGAACTCGCTG
>CAYMWL010000083.1:0-30080 GCA_964394305.1 uncultured Pirellulaceae bacterium | reverse complement strand
GATGATGCGAATGATTTCGTCGATGTTCGCCAGCGCCAGCAACAAACCTTCGATGGTGTGCTTGCGCTTGCGGGCTTTCGCCAGCAAGAATTGCGTGCGGCGGCGAATGACCGTGGTGCGATGCCGGATGAATTCTTCCAGCATCTGCTTCAGTGTCAGCGTCCGCGGTTTGCCGTCCACAAGCGCCAGCAGAATGACTGAGAACGAATCTTGCAACGGTGAGAACTGATATAGCTGCGCAAGAACAACATCAGGATCGACCTTGGTTTTTAGTTCGATAACGATGTGCACCGGCTGCTTGAGATCGCTGTAATCGGTGACGCTGCTGATGCCCTTGATTTTGTCTTCGTTGACGAGCGCCGCGATCTTTTCCATCACCACGTCGCGGAGAGCCTGGTACGGAATTTCTGTGATGACAATGCGGTAGCGATCCTTCTTGTGCTCTTCGATCTTCGCGCGAGCGCGCACCGTGATAGTGCTGCGGCCCGTCATGTAGCCGCGGCGAATTCCCGCGCGGCCACAGATCATGCCGCCGGTCGGAAAATCGGGCCCCTGAATCCCTTTGAAATCATCGCTGTCTTCCATCAGCTGATCGATCGAGATATTCGGATCGTCGATCACGCGAATCAAACCATCGCAAACTTCGCGCAAGTTGTGCGGCGGAATGCTGGTAGCCATGCCGACCGCAATGCCCTGTGTACCGTTCACCAGCAAGTTGGGAAACTTGCTCGGCAGCACCGTGGGCTCGAGGTTGCGTTCGTCGTACGTCGGCAGAAAGTCGACCGTGTCGCGATCGAGATCTTCGAGCATCAAGGCAGCAACGGGCGACAAACGCGCTTCCGTATACCGCATGGCCGCTGCTGGCAAACCGGCGATCGAGCCGAAGTTCCCTTGCTTGTCGACCAGCACGTGACGCATGTTCCATTCCTGGGCCATGCGGACGAGCGTGGGATAGATCACCGCTTCGCCGTGCGGGTGATAATTACCGCTGGTATCGCCCGAGATCTTGGCACACTTCACGCGGCCAGCGCCGGGGCCGAGATTCAGATCGTTCATCGCTACCAGGATGCGCCGCTGCGAAGGCTTGAGACCGTCGCGCACGTCAGGCAGCGCGCGGCTGACGATCACGCTCATTGCGTACGTCAGGTAGCTGTCTTTCAACTCGTCTTCGATCGGCTGATCCGTGGCCCGATCGCGAAAATCGCCAGGAGGAACCGCACCGCCACCATTGGGATCAGTGTTGTTTTGATCGCCGGGCAAATCGTCGTCGGATGACAAGACAGAGTCCTTTCAAGCGTCAGCAAAATTGCGAGCGAGAGATGCTCGAAATTGGTAGGAAACAGCCGCAAAACCAGGTGCTTTGAGAAGCTGAAATTGTAGCAAATTCGCTACGGCAAAACAAAGGGGCGAATCGACAAAACACGCAGCGCAACTGATTCACGCACAAGCGGTTGCGATGCGACTTAAGCAGGCTGGCCGGATCAACTATTCTTCGCTGGGCGTTTCTTCCTCGTCCGCTTCATCCGACCACGCCAAACCGGTGATCCGCTTCACAAAGATCGTCGCGTACGAGCCACGGCGGAGTGTGAATTTGAGTGTCAGCTTCATCCGACCCGGATAGATCTCGTCGACGGCCGTTTCGTGAGTTAGATACTCCGGCAGAAAGATTGCCGGCCGTTCGCCGCGGCTGAAGAAAGCATCGCGCGGATATTTCACCCGCACTTCGCGCAGCTCCATCCCTTCGGCGGACATCACGTCGTCGATCAGGTCCTTCAAGTCGCCTGGTTCCAAATGCAAACGCGCCGATGGCAGCGGCATTTGAAAGGCGTGCATCCATTTTCGATGTTCGTCAGGCAGAGCTGTGAAGAACGGCAAATCTTGCCGCGCGATGCGTTGCCGCTTTAGATCTTCCGGCCGGCAGTTGGCCTCGAGCACGGCCGCCAGCATCAGATTCCACAAATGACTTTGATACGCGGCGAGCCACAGACTGCGCAGGTCCTGTCGCACGAGCGCGAGAGCTCGTTTGAAATCAGGATTAATCGGTTTATCGGCGAGATAAGTAATGACGCTACGCGTATGCGAACGGGCCAGCGCTGCTTTTGCTTCAGGCCATTTGCCCCACAATTCACGCAGGATCCGCTTTTGTTCGCGCTCATCCGGCCGGTCGTGATCATTGTGCTCCGCGAGCGCCAACCAGAGAGCCTTTTCGTAATCGCCCTTGCACCACGGCTGCGCGATGAACACGCCTGATTCACCCAGCGATCCAAACCGCTGCTCATCGAAATAATTCGGCAAGCCGTCACGTTCCACTTCGGCGAGCGTTTTTTTCGCAGCAGCAATTTCTGCTGCATCCATGTCCCGTAGGACGACGGTGAAGCGATTGCCGACGATGTCGCGCGGATGCACCGGCCGCGAGGTATAGCCCAGATACTTCAATTCAATGCAGCCGAACTGGAGCGATTGCCGGGGGCCACCTTTGATGGTGACGTATTGACTGGTGCGGGCATGCCGATCCTTTAAACCGGCCCAGGCAATTTGCGAACGGGCGATGTTCCATCGCTGCGCGATCTGATCGACGGCTTCCATGGTGCCGATCGATTGCTTGGTAAGGAGATACAGCGCGAATGGCCCGCCGTCGGAGCGCAGCGCAACTTGTTCGTCAACTTGAAAATCGGCCGGGATGCACTTGAGCTTCATGCGATTGGAGTTACCAAGAGCCCCGCACCAAAGGGAAATGCTGGCTCCAGTCTACTTGAGCTGGAGCAACCATTCGCCTTACTTTGTGCGGGCTCTTATCGGAGACGCTGTTACTTCTTTTTTTTCTTCGCATCGACGGCCACGCGGCCGGTCGGTCGCAGCACCAGCGCGAGCCCCACGGCAATCAGCACACCGACGGCAACATACCCAAGCAGCGTTTTGGCGAAACCCGTCTGGGCCAGCAAGACAGCCGAATCGAGCAAGGCAATTTCAACGAGACCAGACATCGCAACCTGCAGCAGAGAGGCATGATAAAATCGTCTGCAACCATTCTACTCTCGATTGCAGGCGTTCCATATGGCCGCGATTCAAGTTGGGGATTCCGCTCCGGATTTTACGGGCACGGCCCAGACCGGCGAGACCATTTCGCTGCACGATTACCGCGGCAAACAGGCCGTTGTCGTCTATTTCTACCCCGCCGACAACACGCCGGGCTGCACGGCCCAGGCGTGTGCTTTTCGCGACGCCTATCAAGATTTCACCGACGCAGGCGCAGCGGTGATTGGCATCAGCGGCGACTCGACAGCCAGCCATGAGAAGTTTGCTGAAGGCAAGAAGTTGCCGTTCTTACTGTTGAGTGATGCGGACGGGGAATTGCGAAAAAAATTCGGCGTGCCGAAGACCCTGTGGGTGATGCCGGGCCGCGTGACTTACGTCATCGATAAGCAAGGGATCGTGCAGCAGGTCTTCAATTCTCAGCTCTTTGCCACGCAGCATGTGAAAGAGGCGCTGGCGACGGTGAAGAAGATCAACGGGAAATGACTGCCTTACGACACGCGGCAGATGAAGCACTTCAGATACTCCGTCTCTAAGCAGGTTGCGGCGACGGGATGATCGGCCGCGGCACCGCGTTGCTCGAGGATCTGAATATCGCGGCCCGACTTCTGAGCGACACCACTGAGCATTAGTCGAAAGTCTTCCGGCGAGACTGTGCCACTGCAGCTGTTGGTCACGAGAATGCCGCCGAGGGGCAGGAGCGCGACGGCCGTTTTGTTGATGCGATGATAGGCCTGCAACGCTGCGTTCACACCGCTACGGCTCTTGGCGAATTTCGGCGGGTCGAGCACGATGGCGTCGAATTTTTGATCCTCTTCGCCCAAACGATCGAGCGTTTGAAAACAGTCGCCGACTTCGAACTTCACATTCAGGCCGTTGATTTCCGCATTCCGCTGCGCCTGTGCGATAGCCTTTTTGCTCCCATCGATGCCGGTCACTTCGGCAGCACCCAGCTTCGCAGCGTTTAGGGCAAAGCCGCCGGTGTAGCAAAACAAATCGAGCACTCGCTTGCCGCGCAGGTACCGCGCAGCAGCGACGCGGTTTTCGCGTTGATCGAGATAGAAGCCAGTCTTCTGACCTTCGCTCAGATCGACCTCAAAGGCGAGGTCATTCTCACGAATGGTAATGGGCGCGGTCGGCAATTCGCCCCAGTGGCGATCGGCAGCCAGTTCAATCCCTTCGAGTTGCGCGGTCTGTTTATCGCCACGCAGAATAATGCCGCGAGGCTGCAGTTCTTGCTGCAAGATTTCGATGAGCATTTCCGCCCGTGATTGCATGGCGAGGGAAGTGGGTTGCAGCACCAGATAGTCGCCATAACGATCGATCACTAAACCCGATAACCCATCGGCTTCGCTGAAGACCAATCGCGTGGCCGTTTCGCTACGACTGCGCCGCCCCGGCTCGGCGGGAGCCTCGCCTTCGCAACCGGGTTCATAACCCAACTGCCGCCGCATCGTGATCGCCGCCTGCAGTCGCCGTCGGAAAAAGTTGGCGTCGAGGAGTTCGCTTTCTTTCCAAGTGAACAGCCGCACGCGGATCCGGCTCTTGGCGTTGTAAAAGCCGCGAGCGATGAACTTGCTCCGCTCGTTGTAGAGATCAACAACCTGGCCATCGACATCCATCAGATGTTCGCCGGCCAAAGTGAGCGGCTCGACGCGATCGACGGCCCCGGCCAGCACCCAAGGATGCCGCCCATAAAAGGGGAGGGCCTTCCGCGGCTTGAGGATGACGCGGGCGACCGGCTGGCCTGAGTTCGGCGGTCGTCCGCCCATTGAATTCGTCACGGTTGCGATTTCGGTCGACATGGGCGCGGCTCGGTGAAAACGCACATTTTACCGCGGGAAACCGGTTTCAGTCAGGGGCGCAGCGGAAAGGAAACGCAAACCCAATTGTTCAGACCGCGCAAAGCGAATACAACAAGCGGTTTCCGCAGATTTTTCAAAGTGCCTTTCCGCCGGAGTTTGCCGCAGCATGATTCAGCCGAACGTGGTGAAAAAAGACAGCATCAGCAAGATTCTTGACCGGGCGCTCGACAAGGGCGAAGGCTTGTTGCGGTTGACGCCGACTTGGGTGCCGCGCAGCTTTTTGCATCCCGGCCGTCGGATCAAATTGCACCCGCAAGATCTGTATGCCTACGGCGCCAACCGCGGCGGCATCGACGAACGCTGGTTCAGCAGCACGACGGAAGCGGCCAACGAAGGTCGCGTTTGGCATGAAGGGTTGAGCTTTGCCAGTTTCGAAGGGAAGCAATTCCTGCTGCGTGACGCCGTCGAAGAAGCTGGTGCGCGATTGATCGGCAAGGCGATGTATAAGAAATACAACCGCTGGCCGGTCTATTCCAAGTTCTTCGACAACATGGGGCCGATTCCGCATCACATGCATCAGAGTGCCGCGAACGCCAAACTCGTCGGTCAGGAAGGGAAGCCCGAGAGCTATTACTTTCCGCCGCAGTACAACAACGTCGACAACAACTTTTGTTACACGTTCATGGGCCTGGAACCGGGCACAACGAAGGACGATCTGAAGCGCTGCTTGCAGAATTGGGACAAAGGCGAAAATGGCATTCTCGATCTCAGCCGTGCCTATCGCCTGAAACGAGGTACGGGCTGGTTGATTCCGCCCGGCGTGTTGCACGCACCCGGTTCGCTCTGCACGTATGAACCGCAGTGGGGCAGTGACGTGTTCGGCATGTTCCAGAACATCGTCGAAGGCCGCTACGTGCCATGGTCACTCCTCGTGAAGGACATGCCGGCCGACAAGCATCAGGACCTCGACTTCATCATCGGCCAACTCGACTGGGAGAAGAACGTCGATACGCACTTCAAAGAAAGCAACTACCTGGAGCCGATCGTCGACAAGAAGAGCAGTGGCCCGGGCTACACCGACAAGTGGATTGTCTATGGCCACGTCGACGGCGAACAACTCTTCAGCGCGAAAGAGCTCACGATCGATCCCGGTGTGAAGTGCACGATCAAGGATCCTGGCAGCAGCGGTTGGATCACGGTGCAAGGCAAGGGCCGCATCGGCAAACTCGCCCTGCAAACGCCGGCCATGATCCGCTTCGGCCAGGAAACCGAAGACGAAGTCTTTATCAGCCACGAAGCAGCGACGGCTGGTGTGGAGATCGAAAACACCGGCAGCGAACCGCTCGTCGGCCTGCGTTACTTCGGCCCCGATGTGCACAAGAAGGTGCCGATGGTCGGGGATGCGAAATAGAGTGTCGTCGATCGCTCCGCGATCGACGAATGGAGCCACGAATCTCAATCGAAAACTGGAACCAGCGGTTCCAGTTCTTAACGCGAGCGACTAATCCGCAACCTTGATCAAAAAATCAAACAGCTCGCCCAACGGCTTGCCATCGAGCGTGATATCAAACGGCACCAGTTGCACGCCCTTGGGAGCGGCGGCGGGGTTGGCTTTGAGTTTCACCGGATACGTCTGCCGTTGCTTCGCAGCAACAGTCCCTGTGAGTACCGCCGGTTCGGCCGTTACGCCGGACGGCAACTTCAGCACGATGTGATGCTGCTGCGGTGCATCGCGGAAGTTTCGCACTGTGACTTGCACTGTTTGTTCTTCGCCGCTCGATAGATCCTCTCGATAGGGATACGCCGAAACCCAGTACGGATCGAACTGATATTCGTAGTTCTTGTCCGGCAGCAAGTCGCGATACATGTCACGGATCTGAATCGACCAGTCGTGATACCGCTGCAGAAACGCGGCGGGCTCCGGCATCACGTACGAATGGCTCCCCATGACGATCGTGGGCTTGAGGTCCTTCAAATACTTGCTGCCGAGAATGTAGCCTTCCTCCAGGATCGCACTGTTTCGGGCGACCACTGCTTCATGGCCGTTCTGCTTTGGATCAGCGGAGTTGCCGAAGAGATTGTCGCCGGTGAAGACAATGCGGTGGCCGTCGATATCAACCCACAATGCGCAGCCGTTTTCGGTTTGCCCCGGCATCCAATCGACTTGGATCTTGTAACCTTCCCAAGTGATACTCTCGCCGTCGCGAAAACCTTTGTCGATCTTCATGCCATCGAAGCCATCTTTGTAAGCACCGACAAGCGCACTGTAATCGTAGCGCCGCGGATGTTCGCACTTGTCGACGATGCGGTCGAGCGTCCACGCCTGCGCGCCGTACTTCCGTTTCAAAATCGGCCCGAGCAGAAAGTGATCGCCGTGCATATGCGATATCCAGAACGCATCGATCTGCTTCAGCCCATGATGCTCGCGCAGGCCGAGCACGATTTCGTCGAGTTGCGCTTCGGGGAACAAACCAGCGTCCAAGATCAAGCCATGTCCGCTGTCAGAAATGATGATCGCGAAATTCTTTCCGGGAAGCTTGTGGCTCAACTTGAAAAGATGCGGCGTGACTTGATTGATCAGCGGCACTTTGGTCGGCTTCGAAATTGGATCGGACTCGGGCGGCTTGATCTCGAACACCGGATAGCCGCGGATGTAGCTCTTCCGAAACTCCGTCAGCTTCGCGTGATACTTTTCCAACTGACTGCGAGCATCTTTAATCGTCGGCCCATGTGAAGGCAATGCGATCTCGATCTGCTCCTTTTGCAACGAATCGACCGAAGCCAGCAGTACGTCAATTCCTTTCGCAAAGCCATAATCCCACTCGGTGTCGTACCAGGTGGTCATCTTCGCGCCGTCGTGCATCACACCGCCGGTAAAGGCGAACGACTTACCGCCTAGGTGCAAAACATACGTCATGCTCCCCGGCGAATGACCTGGCGTGCTCAGGCAAGTTACTTTTGTGTTCAGCCATTCAAACACTTCGCGATCGGCCAGTGCGCGATCGATTTTGATAGGCAGCCGCGGCGGCCGAGCATAGCTGGCGCCGTAAACCGTGTATTGATCGCCCAGCGTCGGATACCACTTGCGAAATTCGTTCGGCGTTTCAAACAGCGCCTGCTCTTCTTTCGGCGCCGCAATCTTGGTCACGCTGCGGTCGACCAGCTCGATCCCTTGGCATTGCTCGCGATGATGATGCGTGAACAAAATCCATTCGACCCGCTTCACGCCGATTTCGGGCAAGTGTTTGAGCACACTGCCGTTGCCGAGATCGATCAAAATCGCCGCCTCGCCGCTACGCAGCACGTACACATTGCACGTATCGGTCCAAACAAAAAGATCCGGATGCAACTGTGCGTCAGGCTGTTGAAAGGAAGTTTTCGCCGCGGCTGGCGGCTGCGCAACAGCCGAGAGCGCCCCCATTACGAAGCACGCGAGGAGCAAATTCAAAAAGTAGCGAGCTACGAGAGGCATGATGTTGATCCCCGTGTTGATTCACTTCACTGAACTCACTGCGAGCAATGTAGCTTCTGCCTCCCGCTGCTAACAATGCTTTTACCGCCGCAACGTCTCCTCGAAATGCCACTCCCAGGCCAGTTCATCGCCGAAGTCGCTGAAGTACCAATAGCCCGCTTCGTGCCGGGTCAGATATGCACACGTCTCCAGCCCACGCTGCTGCTTGATCATGCGAAACAGATCCGACAGCACATCGACATTGCTGCCGTAGTAACTGTGTCCCATGAAGTTGAAATCGACGGCCGAGACATCGATCGTTTCGATCCCCTCGACCACGAGCGGCGGATGCGAATCGCCGGCCCGTTGCTCTTGATTGACTCGTTTGGAAATGATCAGCGCCGAATCGCTGGTGCTCGCATAAAGCGTCACGCGATTGCATTGTTTCACAACGGCCGGCGCGAGCTTTTGAAAATGAGATACGCTGACATCTGGTGCACAGAGTGCGAGATTCGCGATCGGCTTGCCGTTCGCCGGCAGCGGCAACTGGGCCATTCCCTTGAGAACCAGGCGATTGCCCATGCTGTGGACGATGATGTTTACCCGCGTCGCGGGCGGCACATCGGCGAGCAGCTGCTGCAGAAACATCGTAAAGGCGTTGACTGACTCCGCATTGTTCTGCGCATCGGCGTCGTAGTTCAGCACGCTGCCGTGCGACGGCCAGCTGTAGCAAACCACCGCGCCGTTGAAGGGCATGTCGAGCGCCACTTGGGCGGTCCGAATCAGCGCCGATTCGAAATCGACATTGAACCCATGCACGAACAGCAGCAGATCTTTTTGCCGCGAGGCTGCAATCTGCCGATTCACACCGGCCGACATTTCTGCCCAAGAGGATTCGCGCACGGAATCGAACTTTGCAAAGCGAAGCGGATCCGCTGCGGTTGGTTGGGTGGCCACAGCCTTATTCTCTGGAGCCGAAGGCGACGATGGTTGCCGCTGCGGATCATGACCGCGGCGGCGCTGCGGAATCATGATTTGCGCTCGGCCGACATAGGGCGTGCTGACCAGTTCATTGCGAAAGCGAACCTGCTCGCTCCCCGCGGTGGTTTGGTCCAAGTCGCGATTCGTTGCGAAGAAAACTTCCCACGTCGTGGCTAATCCCTCGGCATGCACGACTGCGACGGGTTCGTCGAGCACTTCCACAAACGGACCAAACCCACCGTGCACGAGTTTCGATTCAGTTTTCTCCAGCATCTTTTCATAGCGAGTGTCGTAATACACCGGTGGCCGGCGCTTTTTGACAATGATCGTCGGCGGTCGGCGACAGCCCGCAACGCCAGAGAGCAACAGCAAGCTGAAGAGCGTCCAGCGCCCGAAATGAGAGTCCATTCGCATCGCAACGGCTTCCTGCAGAGTCGCTGGTTGGCGCAACAAAACATGGGCGCAGTCCAGCACATCTTGGGGGACTTTATCCACTGCTGGCAAAACAGGAAAGACAGATTGCGCAACCATGGCAGCACGCTACGACCCTTTCTTTGCACGGGCCAGTTCTTGTTCGCGAAACGCCTGCCAGGCCGCTTGCATGCCCTGGGCAGCGGCAGGCCGAGCCGTTTTGATTGCTCTATCCAACGCCGCAGCGTCGACGGCTTGGGCTTCGGCGAGATGAAGATGCGTGGTCTGGGCTGCGACGGCAGCATCGAAGCTTGCCAGCGAGACTACGAGCTTCGACAAGTCACCAGCTGCAGACTTCACGAGGCTTTCTGCGTAACCGCGAGGACTTTGCTGTTTGAAATCCAGATCACCGTCGATCCAAACTGCGCCACTCACACCCATGGCCTGCGATTTGAACTCCGGTGAAGTCGGCTGATAGGGCTGAGCCATCGCCCAGTACGGAGCAGCGATTCCGGGGCCCGTCGCCACGGCTACCAGATGCATGTCGTGCGCTGGCCGCGGCAACTGCCAGGTGTGATCCCATTGCACTCCGGGCTTGGCTGAGCGATCGGCGGGGGGCGTGATTTTCTCGTCCCGCAGCAATTGGCCGTTGCCGTAAAGTTGCACGCGGTTGGCAGTCGTCCAATGCGGTCCGAGGACGCGCACGCGCACATGCATCATTTCGCCGAGCTCCGTCGCCAGATCGCCGGAATGATACTTTTCCTCCACCGTCAGCTCTGTGAGCAGGCCATAGCTCACGGCAACGCGGCCGGCAACGAAGTTCTTGAGCGCAGCGGCGGTATCGAGTCGCCCTTCGTTTCGATCATCACAGCGAATGTACGTTCGTCCCTGACCGACGATGTACCGCGAGACATCGTGCGAATCGCTGCTGCCGACCGGCGTGACTTGATAACCGCGATTCAAGAGCGCCAGCCAATCGTGAAACAGTTGCAGTGCTTCGTTTTGCGTGGCGCCGCTGTTGATGATTTCCATGGCATTGAAGCGCATCGGCCAGCCAACGAAGTTTTCACCGACGGTGGCATTGAACAAGTCGGGACCAAACGGTCGCACCCCGTTATGAATGTCGCGCGCATGGTTCAGAATGCAAACTTGCACGTCGGGCGTTGCAAACACCTCGCGAAAAATCTCTCCCCATTCCTGGAGTTGATGATTGGGAAGCCGCGCGTCGGCCGCGAGTGGAAAAATATTGAAATGTCCCACCGTGGTCGTTAATTCGCAGCCGCGCACGGGCGTGAAGTGTGGATCCACAGACAGCCACTGCGAGGTCGGTCGCAAGTCGATATTTTTGTTGTGATCGGTGGCGATCGGCAGCTCAATCCCTTCGCAGGCCAGCGTGACGAGCCGCTCGTTAAAGGTGCAATCGCCGTGGCCCGAATGTGTGAGCGTGTGGATATGCGTGTCGCAGGCGACAAGGCCTTTCGTCGGAACTTCGCGGCGAATGGTGAGCGATTTCTTCAGCATCTCGCCCGCGGCGAGTTTCACCGTCGCCCTCGCGACGGAGTATTCGAAGCCGCGCCCCGCATAGAGCGTGTACTCGCCGGCTGGCAGCGAAAACTTCGCGCGACCGGTGGCCGTGTAGATCACACCAGGCCGGGAGGCGATCGAGTCGGTGGAGACTGCCGAAGTTGCCTGCAGGGCGCCGTCTTTGTTGACAATCGTTAAACGCACAGGAAGCAGCGCGTCCGAATCTTCGTCGCGCACAATAATCTCACAAGTCGCGGCCGAGAGAACCTCGCGAACCGGCTTCGATTCCAAAAACAGCTCGCCGACGCGAATATCGTCGGCCGCTGGTTTGGCGCTGAGTTTGGCTTCGATCAGCAGTTTGTTATCACCCACTTGCAACGATTTGGCGGGCACTGGCAGATAGAAAACGAGATCCGCTTCATCGCGAATCAGTTCGCCGAGCGGCTGGCCGTTGAGCAACACTCGCCAAGCTTGTTTGACATCCTGCTGACGGATGCGGAGGGAAAATTCCTGATCATTGGTCTCTGCCACAAAGCTCACTTCCAGCTTGGTGTTTTCGGCCTGCTCGGGAAATGTCGCCCACTCGCGCGGTGGTTCGTTGCGAAGGTGCACCAGCTTGGGATGGAGTGGTCGGCGGCTGGCAGGTTCCTGACCTGCCCCGGTGTTGACTAGCAGCAGGCACGCGGCCGCTGCGGATGCGTGCAAACCCCAGTGACGACGTGCAGTTTTGCGGCAACTGTTGCGGATCGAGGTCAACATTTTTTTGGCCCACTCAAAAATCGTAACTGGCATATCGATAGTGACTTACGAAAAACCACATCTGTTCATTTGCAACACTTCTGTTGCTTTCTGCACATTTATGAACAGCAGGATAACCGACTCTGAACACCTGATTCGAAGCCAATTAACCTAAAATGAACCTCAAATCCCCTGTTCTAAACCACGGTGTTGTCCTGCTCACCAGAGATTTCGAAGTGCGCAGCAGCAATTAGCCTCATGACGCCTGTGTAGCGTCTGCGGTGACGAAAAAACGAAGCTGCCGCGCGGACCTTGCGAGGGTTTTCGCGAGGGCCAATAGGATACTATTGTATACCAAAGCAGTCAGCGTGTCAATTCGCATTGAACTTGCGACAGGGCTACATTTTTAATCGCGCTCCTGCCAGCCTGAAGCGCAAGCGAAGGCTGCCGCGCTCTCGGTACTTGCTGCGCTGGTTACTTCGACTTCAACTCAAATGTCGTCTCATTCGGCCCGGCCTTTAAGTCCCAAGTCAGTTCCGAAGTGGCTGGATTCCCATAGCGGGCAGGAATGAGTGATTTTCCAGACATCGAACCGAGCGTATTTGCTTTGGTGTCGCCGGGATTTTCGACGACCACGGGCGCTGCGTGGATCTGGATTGCTTGGACGGCGACTTGCGCTTGACCCACCGACGCGCCGTCGTCTGTTTTGAACGTGCCACAAGTCACGATCTTGCCGTCTTCGATCACGCCAGTTGCTTCGGGTTTGCCAGGCACGGCGAAGATGATCGTTCCTTTGGCCAGTGGTTGGCCGTCAACCGTCACTTTGCCGCGCACCTTCGCCGGCAACGGATCGCCGCTACAGCCAGCCAGGAACGAAACGGCAGCGACGACTATGGCGCACGAGGCGCGCAGGGCAAGATAACGCATCAACTCCACTTTCTCGCAGAGAATGAAAATAAACTAGGGCCTGTTGATGGCCTCGCCACCTTCGCGGGAAGCGAGCGCGCGATAGATCACGCCGTCGATGTTCTGATTGAGGAAGTCGATCGAGCCATCGCTATAGCCGAAGTGACAGCCGCCGGGATGCATGCTGCGAAAGCCGATCGATTCGTCCCACCGCGGATTGGCTTGCGTGGGCCAGGCACTTTGATCACGAAACGAGTCGTTGCGGAAGTTGATCGGATGGGCGGTGGTGCCGAAACTCTGGCAGCCCCAGTTTTGACAGATGCACCACGTGCCAATGCATTCGCCGATGAGGAAAGTGTTCGAGAGACCGTCGGTGCAGTCCTTGAACTTGGCGCTCCAAGTCCAACGACCGATCATCCCGCGCACTGGCTCGGGCGTGACCAGGTTGCCGTAGTCGGGCGTTTGGCCGGTTCCGGTGGCGTTTTTGTAATCACCAATGCATGCGGCGTAATCGGCCTGTGAAATGGCGTATGTCGGCGCTGCAAAGAATTCTTCTTCCCGCAACGTCTTGCCAACCGGATTCGACGGGCAGAGATACTTCGGATGATGCCGTTGGATGAACTGCAGGTTCGGTCCCTGCCACGACGCGACGGTGAAATCCATTTGCTGATGCATGCCGCTGTCTTCCATATAGGGCAGGGCCATCGGGATCCAGTTCCAGCGGCGGGCGTTGCCGACATTGGCCGGCGTGTGCGGATAGCAAATCGGCAGCACCAAGAAGGTGTCGTGATAGTTATGCAGCGAGAGAACAATCTGCTTGAGATGGTTGCGGCATTGCGTCCGCCGGGCCGCCTCGCGGGCGGCCTGCACCGCTGGCAGTAGGAGTGCGACCAGGACTCCGATAATGGCGATGACAACCAACAATTCGACCAGCGTAAATGCGCGGCGATTCATCGAACGTCTTTCTGCCAATCGAGGTGAGTTGCGGCAGGGGCGAGAGGTGAGTGCGAGTTTCACTCACCTCTACGAAAATTTCAAGCTGATTGCCGAAATTTTTACTTAGCAACTTCAACCGTCTTGGTCTTGTCAAGCTTTTCGGGCTTGAGGACCACGGTCGCCAGCGGCGGCAGGTTGAGCAGCAGTTTATGACTGCGGAAATGCCAGCCCGGTTCCTGGGCCATCACGCCGGGATAGTTCCCCTTGTTCGAGCCGCCGTAGAACTGCGAATCGCTGTTGAAGACTTCCTGATACCAGCCGCCGCGGGGCGCGCCGATCGGATAGTTTTCGCGATACGCCGGGGTAAAATTCTGCACGACGATCACGCAATCGTCAGGATCCTTGGCCTTTCGCATGAAGGCCAACACGCTATCTTGTCGCGCGGTGCATTCGATCCACTCGAATCCGTCGCTGTCGAAGTCGCGCTCGTGGAGCGATGGTTCGCGGCAAACCAAAGCATTCAGATCGCTGACCATTTTCTTCAGACCGCTGTGCGATTCCCATTGCAGCAAGTCCCACTGCAACTCGGCGTCGTGATTCCATTCGTTCCACTGCCCGAATTCGCAGCCCATGTACAGCAGCTTCTTGCCGGGATGTGTCCACATGTACGAATAGAGCAATCGCAGGTTCGCAAACCGCTGCCACAAGTCACCGGGCATTTGGGCCAGCAGCGACTTCTTGCCGTGCACCACTTCGTCGTGCGACAGCGGCAGGCAGAAGTTTTCGGTGAAGGCATAAATCAAGCTGAACGTCAGTTCGTCGTGATGGTATTGCCGATGAATCGGATCGTGCTTCATGAAACGAAGCGTGTCGTTCATCCAGCCCATGTTCCACTTGATGCTGAAACCGAGGCCGCCGGTCTCGACAGGCCTCGAAACGCCGCCCCAGGCCGTCGATTCTTCGGCGATTGTCAGCACGCCGGGGAAGTTGCCGTGGGCTTCGTAGTTGAATTCGCGGAGAAGCGAAATCGCTTCCAGGTTTTCGCGGCCGCCGTATTGGTTGGGAATCCATTCGCCTTCTTTGCGGCTGTAGTCGAGATACAGCATCGACGCGACCGCATCCACGCGCAGGCCGTCGATGTGGTACTTGTCCATCCAGAACAGCGCGTTCGACAGCAGGAAGTTCCGCACTTCGTGCCGGCCGTAGTTGAAGATCATCGTCCCCCAGTCGGGATGTTCGCCCTTGCGAGGATCTTCGTGTTCGAACATCGCGGTGCCGTCGAACCGCCGCAGGCCGTGGCCATCTTTGGGGAAGTGCGCCGGTACCCAGTCAACGATGACGCCAATTTCGTGTTGGTGGCAGTAGTCGACAAAGTACATGAAGTCTTCGGGCGTTCCATGCCGGCTGGTCGCAGCGAAGTAACCGACCGTTTGATAGCCCCAGCTGCCCGAGTAAGGATGTTCGCTGATCGGCAGCAACTCGATGTGCGTGTAGTTCATCTCCTTGACGTAATCGACGAGCTGATGAGCCAGGTCGCGATACGAGAGCCAGCCGTGATGCCGCGAAGGATCACGCCGCCAGCTGCCGAGATGGCATTCATAGACGCTGAAGGGTTTTTCGAGCGGATTGGCCGCTGCGCGGCGGGCCATCCAGTCTTGGTCTTTCCATTGATGCTGCGTCAGGTCAGTGACGATCGAAGCCGTGCAGGGCGGCAGCTCCGCGGCGAAGCCGAACGGGTCCGATTTGTCGACCGATTCGCCCCACTTGGTCTTCACGCGGTACTTGTATTTTTCGCCGGCCTTCAGGCCAGGCACAAACAATTCCCATACGCCGCTGCTTTCGCGACGGCGCATCAGATGGCGGCGGGCATCCCAGGAATTGAAGTCGCCGACGACGGAAATGCTCTGCGCGTTCGGAGCCCAAACGGCGAAGTTAACACCCTTCACGCCTTTCACTTCGCGCAGCTGGGCGCCGAAGCTCTCGTACGCTTTTAACAACCGTCCCTGCCCGAACAAGTGCAGGTCAAACGGAGAAAGCATCGGCTCGAAGGAATATGGATCATGCTGCGTCGTCATCTCGCCCCCTTGGTTGGCAAACCTTAGCTGATATTGTGGCTCCGATTGCTGCGAGGGCAACGGGCAGAAGGCCTCAAACAGCCCAGCCGGGTGGATTTTGCGCATGGGTCGCGAAACGCCATGCGACTGGTCCAGCACCCATCCTTGCTGCGCTTCAGGCGAAAAGGCCCGCACTGCCAGGACCTGACGGCCCTCATGTTGCACTACGGCGGGTCCGAGCACGCTGGTCGGGTCCTGCAAATCGGCTGCCAACAGGGACGACATATTCGAAAGAGAAACGCTAGTGCGCACGCTCAGCTCCGCTGAATCAAAGTTTGAAGTTCGTGGTTTCGAGGTAGGGTCCGCTGTGCGGACCCGCAAACAGGCAGACCGGTAGGATCAACCTCCACCAAGGAAGTTGTTCAGGAGAGGATTTTCAACGCTTGTCGTTGCTGAAGAGGCGTCGAACACTGCCGATCGCCTGCTGCCACAGCGAAGGAGCTGCGGCAGGTTGGCGGGCACGCGTTCGCCGAGGTGGCGTTTTCGCTGGAACGGTCGATTCAGCCGGAGTCGATTCGGCGACTGCGGGATCGAACCGCAACTGGCGACCACGCACACGGCGGGGTTTGGGCATCGTAGCCGACCCGTGCTGTTGCTGCGAGTACGCAGGCTTGTTGCTAAAGTCGTCGGCGTTCGAGCGGGGCGGCGGCATGTTCAAATCGTCGCTTCCTGCGCCGCTGAGGAGCCGGCACTGCACCTGGTGAATATTCAAAGCCTGGTCGACCCGCTGCCACAGGTCGCGATTCTTGATCGGCGACAAACTGCCGAAACGTTCCCACTGGTAGTCGTTCTCGCGCCACATGGCGAGGCCTTCCCGCAATCCGCGGCTGATGGCCTGCGACTGCGTGACCAGCGTGACTTGCGAAGGTTGATCGAGCGCTTCCAAACCACGGACGATGGCAAGCAGTTCCAGGCGTTCGCGCGAATCACCTTCTTCTTCGTCCTCGGCGTCGAGCAGCGTTTTGCCCTCGGGCGTTTGCAGCACGAACCGCCAACGGCCGCCGTACTCGACGCCGCCGATATCGGCATCGTTCGAAGTGGTCGAGGCGCCGGCGCCGACCAGCGTGTTGCCGGTGACTTGGGCGAAGAGCATGAAGTGTGGTGCGGAGACGCTCATGGGATTCGAGCCGGAATGAGAGGCCTGGTCCGGACAGGTTTTGCGCCAATGTGCGTGCATCCTGCCTGGAACCAGAGGCTATCCCGCGCCTCCGCAGAGCTTGTGTTTTCGCCGGGATTACCCGGTATCAGAAAACAATAGCTCGTTAAGACAACTATCGGCGGGTGCTAGTTCACCGCTTCAAATTATCCAGGCGGCAGAGTTTGTTTCAGCGGCACGAATTCTCGAAGAGTGCGCGATCATGCGGATTGCGCGGGAAACGTAGCTCGAAGCCATGCTTCGAGCGAGTGAGTTGCGCCTCATTACAATTCGAACCAATTGATGCATGTCGGCATCGTTCGAGTTTGAAAAAACTCGATGGCCGCCCGATAAGCATCTTCCACTCGGCAAATCGTATCGGCGGGCATTTCAATTGTCGCTGACCCGTCGGTCATTAAGAAGTCAACCGTCGCTGGCGTACCGGCTGGTGTCATTTCCGAGGGCTGAAATCCAGGATGTCCTTCTTCTGGAAAGTAATGGACATACGCGAAATGCTGATAGATGTGAACAGAAAGAGACGGAATCGTTTGATCGTGAAACAGGCTGAATGCACCGGAAAAACCGGATCGAACAGATCGTAAACGCTCCAGCAACTGCGTTTCATTCTCCACGAAGATGAAGCCTTGCAAATCGTAGACTCGCATCTGCAGCTGGCTCCGTTGCCGACTCATCCGAAGCACGGCTTCGGACTACGTCACTTGACTAAACAGCTGCCAAGATCTGCTCACCCACCGACCATTTCGCCGGGTTCGAAGGATCACGTTCGATACGTCGATAAACCGTATCGCGTTCAATCGGTTCGCGGCCTGCTTCGATGATCAGGCGGCGGATTTGCTCCGTGGTCAGCAGTTCGGGCGTCGTCGCCCCCGCATCGTGGTAGATCAATTCGTGACGAACGGTGCCGTCGATATCATCGGCGCCATAGGCCAGCGCCGCTTGCGCGGTGCCGATGCCCAGCATGATCCAATAAGCCTTGATGTGCGGAATGTTATCGAGCATCAACCGGCTGACCGCGATCGTCCGCAAATCCATGATCGCGGAGGGCTTCTTAATGTGCGACAGGCCCGTGTTTTCTGGATGAAACGCCAGCGGAATGAACGTCTGGAACCCGCCCGTTTCGTCCTGCAATTCCCGCAGCCGAATCAAATGATCGATGCGATGAAAAGCGTTCTCGATGTGGCCATACAGCATTGTGCAGTTGGTCTTGAGGCCAAGCTGATGCGCGGTGCGATGGATATCGAACCAGTTGCGGGCATCGGCCTTGTGTTCGCAGATCTTGCCGCGGACTTCCGGATGAAAAATCTCTGCGCCTCCGCCCGGCATCGAGCCCAGGCCCGCCGCCATCTGCTCTTCGAGGATCGAACGGACCGAACGTTTCGTGAGAAACTCAAACCAGTTAATCTCGACCGCAGTCCACGCCTTCAAGTGCAGGTCGGGATAGTTGTCGTGCAGCAGTTGCACGACGTGCAAGTACCATTCGTACTTCCGCTGATGATGCAGGCCGCCGACGATGTGCATTTCGGTGCAGCCGTTGTCGACTGCTTCCTGGCCGCGGGCGAGGATCTGTTGATCCTCCATCGCGTAGCCTTTGGCCTCGCGCAGGTCCGAGCGAAACGCACAAAAGGTGCAGCGATAAACGCAAATATTGGTCGCGTTGAGGTGCGTATTGATGTTGTAATACGCGGCGTTCCCGTTCTTCCGTTCGCGGACAATGTTGGCGAGTTGCCCCACTTCATGCAGTGGTGCCGCAGGATCGTAGAGCAACAGCCCATCGTCCATCGTCAACCGCTCGCCGGCGTGAACTTTGTCCTTGATGGCCTCAAACGCTTTGGGCGTAAATCCAGTCATGAAAGCAACTTCGGCAGAAACCCAGGAACCCAGTCGCAGCACCGCGACTTACTTATCGCTCTAACCGCCGAGTGTAGGGCTGAGATAACGGCTTGTCGATGCCGTGGTGTGCAGGACGGAGCAGTGCTCCGTCCTATATAGGGAAACGCCCTTCCAAGAAAAACGCTGGGCTACGATGCGCTGCCTCAGTCCTGCCCCTGCGACGCGATCGTAGCCCAAGCGTCTATCGATCTATCGTCTTGGACGGGTGCGTCCAATGCCGCAAATGCCGCAGGTGCGCAAACCCGCATGGTGTAATCACTTAGGACACAAACTGTCATCCCCGAAGCGATGTAGGGAATCTACTTAGCCGCCGGGCTTCTTCAGCGACAGGCTATGCAAAATCAACACACTCCCCACCGATACCAGGCACCAGCCGAGCCATTTCGGCGGCTTCCAGCGATGGTTGGCAATTGGCCCAGAGGCCGCGATCATCGTGGGGAAACTTCCCGCACTGGCCACCTGAGGCTGTTTCCAGGCGTTGACGCGCTGCGCGATAAACTGCGTCGAACGCTCGTTGAGCACAAAGGTATCTACGGTCCGGAACTGGATGCCCAGCATCAGAATCAACACGCCGGCCATGAAGTATTGGTTGCGATTGAATTCCATCATCGTGCTCCTCCGCCTCCATTTGCTAGCTGGCTCTGCTCGTTATTCGGTTTATCGAAATGCGGGAGCTAGCACTTTGACAGACCCCTCAAGTTTCCGCTTGCTCCTGCCGGGCGAACCTTGCGGCATTGAACTTTGCGGATCTGGTCAGCCCCTTTAAACTGCTTGCCTTAACACCTTTCGCGGAGCGAGGGGGAATTCACACGAAGGATCGTTCACAATGAAACTCTTCTTTTCCGTCGGCGAGCCCAGCGGCGATTTGCATGGCGCGAACCTCATTCGTGAACTAGAACGCAAAGCCGGCAAGGTCGACGCCCGCGGCCTCGGCGGACCGCGCATGGCCGCCGCAGGATGCAACCTGCTGCGCGACATGACTGATCTGGCGATCATGGGCCTTGTGCCCGCACTGATCAAACTGCCGCAGTTCTTCAAGCTGCTGGCGCAGGTCGAAGATTCGCTCAAAGCCGACCGCCCCGATGCGGTGGTGCTGATCGACTACCCGGGCTTTAACTGGCATGTCGCGAAGAAGGCGAAAGCGCTCGGCATTCCCGTTGTCTATTATGGCCTGCCTCAATTGTGGGCCTGGCTTTCGTATCGTGTCGCCAAGGTGCGTCAATACGTCGATCACCCGCTCTGCAAACTTCCCTTCGAAGAAGCCTGGTTTCGTTCGCAAGGCTGCCACGCAACGTATGTCGGTCATCCGTATTTCGATGAACTGAAAGCGCAAACACTCGACCAGCAGTTTTTGTCGCAATTCAAAAACAGTTCACAGCGGTTAGTGACTATTCTGCCAGGCTCGCGGCGCAGTGAAGTGCAGCGGAACTTTGCGCTGCAGGTGAAAGCCGCGAAGCTCGTCCACCGCGCAGTGCCAGACGTTCGTTTCGCCGTCGCCAGCTACAACGAACATCAAGCCGCAATGGCTGCGAGAATCCTCGGCAGCCACGACTTGCCGCTGACCATCATTCCCAAAAAGACCCCGGAACTGATTCACGCGGCCACTTGTTGCCTGGCGGTTTCGGGCTCGGTTTCGCTGGAGTTGCTTTACCACGCGAAGCCGACGGTCATGCAGTACAACTTGGCGTTGCCGACGTATTACATCATGCAGCAACTGGTCCGCGTACAGTACATGACGCTGCCGAACTTAATCACTACTCCGGAGCTGCATCCAACGCGGAAACAGAAGTACGAGCCAGGCGTTGCGGTGCACGATCATGTGCTCTTCCCAGAATATCCGCACTGGCGCGATCGAAGTGCACAGGTGGCCAGCCATGCGATTGAATGGCTCACGGATGAACCTGCCCGCCAACAACTCATTCGGCGGCTGGAACAGCTCCGCGGTTCGCTCGCGATCGGCGGCGCTTCCTCGCGTGCGGCCGATTACATTCTGAAAAACGTCGTCACCCAATCTTCCCTGCCCGCCGCCCGCGCAGCGTGATCTGCAACTTGGTACGGTCTTTGCTTTCGCCAACAAAGCAAGTAATTTGCTCTACTGAAAACTGCATTTAAATGCGGAGGGTGGTCGGTGCGCGATCAGCCTGAACATTTGCGGGGCACGTGCGGAAGTGGCTATGAATTCGTTTGTCCCCGACTTGACCAATTGCGACCGCGAACCCATTCATCAACCCGGCGCCATCCAACCACACGGAGCGCTACTCGTCTGCAATGCAAATGACTTGGTCATCACCCACGCGAGTGAAAATCTTGAACGGCTGTGTGGTATAGCGGCCGAAGCAGCCATTGGTCAGCCAATCGGCAATTTGTTCCCGAGCAGTCAGGCCAGCGGGCGGGAAATGACGTTGCGGCAGGAAGTTCGTGACGGTCGGCCTGTCTACATGTTCTCGGTACGCGTGAAGGGCATCACGCGCCCTTTCGACGGTATCGCGCATCGCAGCGGCAATTCGATTTTCTTTGAATTGGAGCCCGGCGAGAATGAGCGCGGGCTGTCTGCGCCGGAACTGTATCGCCTGGTACAGCGCGCCGTGTCGCGCTTTCAGCAATCCGATTCGGTGCTCGACATTTGCCAAACCTGTGTGCGGCATATTCGGCGCATCACCGGTTTCGATCGGGTGATGGCCTACCGTTTTGATGAAGAGTGGAACGGCCAGGTGATTGCGGAAGAGAAGCGGGACGACCTGGAGCCCTTTCTCGGGCTGCATTATCCCGCGTCTGATATTCCTCAGCAGGCCCGCGAGCTGTACTCCAAAAACTGGCTCCGCTTCATTGCCGACCGTGATTATGTGCCGGCCAAACTTGTTCCCGAAGTTCACGCGGGAAGCCCGCGGCCGCTCGACATGAGCTTTTCCGTGCTCCGCAGTGTTTCCCCGATTCATCTGGAATACTTGCGGAACATGGGCGTCGGCGCTTCGATGTCGGTGTCGCTGATGCGCGACGGCAAACTCTGGGGCTTGATTGCTTGCCATCATTATTCGCCGCGGTTTGTTCCCTACGATGTGCGCACTGCTTGCGAACTTCTCGGCCAATGGCTGTCGCTCACCCTGGCAAATGCAGAGGACCGAGAAAAACGAGAGTTTCGCGCCGCAAGTCGCGCGACGCTCGAGGAGATGATGGCCAATGTGGAACGCTTAGACGATATGGCCCCGGCGTTAATCGAGCAAAGCCCCAACTTGCTGAATTGCTTGCCCGCCGATGGGGCAGCAGTGGTGATCGGCGAGCGCGTGCTCCGCATCGGTCAAACGCCAGGCGAAAGTCACGTGCGCGCGTTGGCCGAATGGATTACGACAAACTCCAGCAATTCCTTGTTCTGCACCGATCATTTGCAACGCTCCTTCGGCTCAGGCCTCTTTGGCAGCGTGGCCAGCGGCGTGCTTGCGATTTCGCTTACCTCGTCGCCGCGACAGCAAGTATTTTGGTTTCGCACCGAGCAAATTCGCACGGTCGATTGGGCTGGCGATCCACAAAAATCGGTGAGCAAAGGCGACGGCGAAGCCCGTCTCAGTCCCCGTGGTTCATTTGCCCTCTGGAAGCAGATCGTGCGCGGTCGCAGCGCTCCCTGGCTTCCCGAAGAACGCGAAGCTGCCGCGCAACTCCGCGATGCGCTCCTCGCTCAATTGCTACACCGCACGGAACTCCTTGCGACCGCTCATTCGGATCTGCGACTCGCGAGCGAAGAACGCGAAAAAGCGCTCGAAAGCGAGCGGCTGGCACGCCTCGAAAGCGAGCGTCTGAATCGAATGAAAGATGAGTTCGTCGCGACGCTGTCGCATGAGCTCCGCACCCCACTGAACGCGATTCTGGGTTGGGCTCAGTTGCTTAAACGCGAACCCGAGCTGCGCAGCCATATGAGTGAAGGGCTCGACGTCATCGAGAGAAATGCCCGGGCTCAAGCGAAGATCGTCGAAGACTTGCTCGACGTTAGCCGAATTATCTCCGGCAAAGTCCGTTTGGACTTGCAGGAAACTAACCTGCCGGCAATCGTCGAAGCCGCCATCGCAACCGTCGCTCTGGCTGCGGAAGCGAAGGGCGTGCGGATCGAAAAAATCATTGATTCGCTGCGCGGCGTGCAAACAACCGGTGATCCGCAGCGGTTGCAGCAGATCGTGTGGAATCTCCTTTCCAATGCCGTCAAGTTCACGCCCCGCGGCGGCAAAGTTCAGGTGGTATTGGAAAGGGTCGCTTCGCACGTCGAGCTCACCATCGCCGATACCGGCCAAGGCATCGACGCCAACTTCTTGCCCTATGTCTTCGATCGCTTTCGCCAGGCCGAAGCGGCGACCAATCGCCAACACGGCGGCCTCGGATTGGGATTGTCGATCGTCCGCAATCTAGTGGAACTCCATGGTGGCACCGTGCGCGCTCAAAGTCGCGGTGTGAGTCAAGGCGCCACGTTCGTGATCTCGCTTCCTGTGCGAGCCATTCATCAAGACGAAAAGGAAGTTGCACCTACCAGTACAGAGCCACATCCGCTCGATTGCGAAGCGTTTAACCTCAAGGGTATCCGCGTCCTCGCCGTCGATGATGAACTCGATTCTCGCGAGCTCGCGCGGCACATCCTCGAGGAATGCGAGTGCGTGGTCTTCACGGCTGGCTCGGCGGAAGATGCGCTTACTTTGCTGGAGCGCGAAACGCCCGATGTCATTATTTCCGACATCGGCATGCCCGGCCGCGACGGCTATGACTTTATTCGTGCCTGGCGACTCCGGGAAAATCAGCGGCACTTGCCAAAAGTTCCCGCGGTCGCGCTGACTGCCTATGCACGGGCGGAAGATCGCCGGCGGGCACTCGTCGCGGGATTTCAAGCGCACGTGGCCAAACCTGTCGATCGCGGCGAATTGCTGGCCATCATTGCCAGTTTGACGGGACGGGTTTGAGCATGTCGATTTTGCCACGCCTCAAACAAGAAACGCTCCCGCTGCATGAACAAATCGAACAGCGCGTGGACGTGCTCAATCGGCTGACGAGCGTAGCTTCTTACCGCGAGCTGCTCATCGCGTTCTACGGCTACTATGCGCCGCTGGAACAAGCCTTGGAAAAGTTCGCCTGGCATGCGATTGGACTGGACTGGGACGAACGGCGTAAAGTTCCCAAACTGGAAACCGATTTGCAGCGATTGGGAACGGAACCGGCCTCAATAGCGCGCTGCCAACTACTTCCCGCGTTGCCTGATCCCGCGAGCGCACTTGGTTGCTTGTACGTAATCGAAGGCGCCACGCTGGGTGGCCAGATCATCCACAAGGAACTAGCCACCCGGACAATGATCAGCGAGGAAAACGGCGGGGCGTTCTTCAGTTGCTATGGGGACCAGGTTGGTCCTCGCTGGGCAGCATTTCGCGCCGCGGTTGTTGATTTTGCGACGACCGCTGACCGTGAGAATCGAATCGTACTGGCCGCTAAAGATACTTTTCAAAAATTTGACGATTGGCTGGCGATTGCACTGCGTAAATAGCTGACTGCCAAAGAGGCAGATTTAGCAAGCCGAAGCGTAAGACTTGGCAGTGACACTGCCAGCGGTTTCGCCCCAACCAAAGCGACGGCTGAAACGGCGACTGCGATGCTGAGCGTACCATTGGCGGCGGGCCTGGTTCACGCTGTGACGTCGTTTTCGTTTTCCGTCTGGCATCGAACCGCCTCCAGGCCTGGGTCAAGTCGCCAGCTAGCGTGCTAGCCAATCCCGCAACTCAACCTGTTAAACTCTTCGGCTTGTCATACTTTTAAGCGTTAACCGCTCTCAAAAGTTTCAAAATGGATCGGTTGTCGGAATTCGGCGACCTAGCCAAAAGATTGAAACCACGATGAGCAAGTACCACACGACTCCTGCAAATTGAATAACAAGCATTCCGTTTTCACCACCTGTGAGAAGTTTCCATCCTTCTGCTTCAAAGAATGCAGATCGGATGCCAAGCCGGCAACTTTCTGGCAGGTGAAGTGCGAAAGATTTTGACGAGTCGGGAGTTACGAAGTTCCCAGCTGCCTGACGAAATCGCGCAGAGTGCGCAAAGCCGTATTCAATCTGAGTTCAGCCAGCGGATCAATTTGACCTTCCTTCCACGGCTAACCTGGACGGACTCGGCTGAAGCTGCTATTTCTCCGCTCGCAGCACATTCTCACCGCAGAAGGGTTTCGCCGATGCCACGTTTGACGGTACTCATTCCGTGCAAAAACGAACGCCGCAACATATTGGCTTGCATCGAGTCAGTCCGCGCGATTGCTGACGAAATTCTGATTGCTGATTCGGGTTCTACGGATGATACGCTGCAATTGGTACGGGCTGCTGGTGGTTGTCGGATCGTTGAGCGGGAATACGTCAACTCGGCTGACTTTAAAAACTGGGCCATCCCGCAAGCTACGCACGACTGGGTGCTCGTGGTCGACGCTGATGAACGCGTGACTCCAGCACTGGCTGCGGAAATCCGCCTGCTGCTGACCGCGGAACCCCAGCAGGATGCTTACAGTCTGCGACGGGAGTTTTTCTTTCTGGGGCATGCGGTCAAACATGGTTGTTTTGACACAGCCAAAGTGACCAGACTGTTCCGCCGCAGTTGCCGCTACGAAGTTCGCCGCGTGCACTCCAACATCGACGTCCCCAGTGACAAGCTCGGTGCGCTGAAAAATCGCCTGCTGCACTTCACGGCCAACGACCTGGGGCACTTCATCGATCGGCAACAGCGCTATGCCAGTTGGTCGGCACTCGATAGCTTTGAGCGTGGCAAGCGAATGAGTTTGCTGAAATTGCTATTTCACGCGCCGCTGCGGTTCTTGCAAATGTATTTGCTGCGCGGTGTTTTTCTGGACGGCATCGCCGGACTCGTGGTTTGCGGTCTGGTTGCGTACTACACGTTTTTGAAAGACATCAATCTGTGGGCCCTTGAGCATGACCGCTCGAGTGAGGCAGAGCGAATTCATGCGCCAGAAACAAAGACAGCACGAACGCGCAGTCTGAATGGCTATTTCAGTTTGCGGCCCGGTGGGCTGAAAAGTGTTTTCACGCCAAGCGAAAAGCCGGGCAGCAGAGAAGTCGTCAGCGTATCACTCAGTTCCAGAATGGCCGGCTCTTTGCCGGGCACGAACTGATAAACCTGGAAGGTCTTGGGATACACGTACCAAACTTCCGCGACGCCGCATTCAAAATACGAAGCCAGCTTTCGCTCCATCTCTTTCTTGGTATTCGAAACGCTGATGACTTCGATGGCGAGGTTCGGAATGAGAGCCGCAAGTGGACGATCGGCGGGGAATTCGCCACCCGGCAAACGAGCCGTGGCAACAAAGCCGGCATCAGGAACATAAACCAACTTCGGTGAAAACACGAGCGGCACACTGTCGCCGAATGCGGCGCCAATTTCATTTGCCATTAGATAAATGTTCAGGTGAGTGGCAATCCAACTCGCCAAAAATCCTTCGAGCGATCCCATTGCTTTCTCGACCAAAGTGCCGTGGATCAGTTCGTAGTGCTTCCCTTCGCCGTCATTCAAGCGAATTAAATCTGCCTGGGTCGCAGTCCCGGGGAGCGGCGAAAAACAAATGCGCGACAAAGGAATGCCGCCGACTGTGGTGGCTAGGTCGGCGACCGTGACCAGCGTCTGCGACGACTCATAGTCAGGGAGCGAAATGGGAACAGCAGTACTCATAGCGTCTTATCTTAACTCTTCTGATGGCAGTTTGCGACAAATCGCGCTTACCAATGCATTACCCAACCGCCATCGACATTCAACGTTTGGCCCGTGATGTTTTGAGCTTTTACTGATGCTAAAAACACCGCGAGTTCGCCGATGTCATCGGGTGTTTGCCAGCGCTTGAGCGGAATGACTGTGCGAACTTTTTCGCCGGCCCAGTCTTCGTAACTCCGCTTCGCATCGGCAGGTTGTTGATCGTTCCAGGCTTGCCACACACTGCGGTTCAGCGGCGTTTGAATCATTCCGGGACAGATGCTGTTGACCCGCACGTTCCGCGGCGCGAGATCCTTGGCCGCGGCCATCGCAAAGTTCAATAACGCTGCCTTAGCAGCCGAATAAGGTGGATCGGTTTGCGAACCGATCTGCCCCGCAACCGATGAAATGAAGAGCATCGTCCCGCCGCCGCGTTCGGCCATCGTCGGCGCAAACGCGTGGGCCACGTTCACCGCGCCGAGCAAGTTCACACGCAGCACGCGGTCCCAATCACTGGGATCGAGTTTCCAAAATGGAAAGCCGAATTTGCCCGAGCCCATCCCGGCGGCATAGACAAGGTGATCGATGTCGCCGGCACTTCGGCAGTTGGCGGCCGCCTGTTGCACGCGCGCGTAATCCGTCACATCAAATGCCTCGCCGGCGCACCGCGTGCCCATTTCGCTCGTCAGTTCCGCGGCCCGCGCGGCCGTTTGTTCGCTGCGATCCCACAGCAATACATCAGTTCCCTCGCGGGCAAAGGCTTTGGCAATCGCCAGGCCAATGCCACTCGCGCCGCCGACGATCAAGGTCCGTTTCCCCCGCAGTTCCAAATCCATGATTTGCTCTTTGAATTGATTACCGGAATCGCTCGACGTATTACAATAGCCGCGGCGTCTACTTCTCTCTACCTGCGGAGACGGTTCGATGAACGTGCTGAAGAAAGTCGCAATCGCGGTTGGTGGCACCCTGTTGTTCCTGTTGATCATTGGCTTTCTGCTGCCTGCACACGTTCATATTGAACGCAGCACGACGATCGCAGCACCGCCGGAGCAAATCTATGAATACGTCGGCACGCTCAAGCATTGGCCCGATTGGACGGCGTGGAACACCAAACGCTATCCCGATATGAAATGGCAATTCTCGGGCCCTGAGGAAGGCGTCGGCGCGATCAGCGAATGGCAAGACAAATCAACCGGCAACGGCAAGATGAACGTGACGAAGGCAAATCCACAGCAAGGAATCGAATACTCGCTCAAGTTCAATGACGAAGCAGCGACGCCGGGTTCGATCAAGTTCGCACCCGCGGGCAAAGATACCAAAGTGACCTGGACCTTCGATTGCGAAGTCGGCATGAATCCCATCGGCCGCTATTTCGGATTCTTCTTTATGGACGGTCTGATTGGCGATGACTTTGCGGAAGGATTGGCAAGCCTCAAGAAGAAGGTCGAATCCGAATCGCTCCCTGGAACCACGCCGGTTGATAAGCCCATGGACCAACCGGCCGAAGAAAAACCCGCTTCGCCCTAGTCGAATCGAACCTCAGCGCGAGAACTCCCATGAAATCGTCCCTTCGTTTCGCCGGCTTATTGGCGTTGGTGCTGCTCACTCGCGCCTCGCTGGCCGCGGATCCGCAGTCGTTGAATATTTGGCCTGCGAAGGCGCCAGGCGAAGTGAAGGAACTGCCACCCGAGCAGGATGTGAATAAACCCACCGACAAACCGGTCGGCGATCGGAAGATCATCAAGCTGACGAACGTCTCGACGCCGCAGATCACGGTCTTCGAGCCGCCGGCCGAGAAGCGAACCGGCTGTGCACTCATCATTTGTCCGGGCGGCGGTCATCACATTCTGGCCTACGATCACGAAGGGACCGAATGCGCCGAGTTCTTCGCGGCCCGCGGCGTGACAGGCATCGTGCTGAAGTATCGCGTGCCGTTTCGCAATCCCGACAAGCGCTGGGAAGCTGCGGTGCAAGATGCACAGCGGGCGATCAGCCTCGTTCGCAGTCGCGCTGCCGACTGGAAGATCGATCCGCAGCGGATCGGCATCCTCGGTTTTTCGGCCGGCGGCGAAACTGCAGGACTCGCTGCGATCCTGCACGCAGAACGCCAATACACCGCCGTCGACAAGGTCGATGAAGTCTCCTGCCGCCCCGACTTCGCCGCGCTGATTTATGCCGGCGGCATCGAGGACAAGAAGAATCCTTGGACGCTGCAAGCGCACGTCAAAGTCGACTCCAGCACGCCACCGATGTTCCTGGTCCACGCCCAAGACGACAACGTCTCGGTGGCCAACTCCGTGCTCCTCTTTCAAGAGTTAAAGAAAGCCAAAGTCGCGGCGGAGCTGCACGTCTACTCCAGCGGCGGCCATGGCTACGGTATGCGAAACACCGGCTATGCGGTGAACAGTTGGCCGGAGCGGTGCGCCGAATGGTTGGTGCAGCAAGGCTTGACGAGGCGTCGCGATTAAGGCTCACGTAGCTTGGAGCCATGCTCCGAGCGCGAGTAATGTACTCTTAGGACGAGACCTGTAATGACATCGGCAACAGGTGTTTGGCAATGTGGAAATTACCTCGTGGTGGACACCGCCCAATCCGCGTTTCCTGATTGTTGCCCATGGACCAATCAAGACGTCGACACCGGGCGGATCTCGTTGGAGTTCAAAGCGGAATTGCCATTCGAATGGCGGTATTCGCTACTGAATGGAATCGGGGAATTTCGAACTTTTAAGATCCCGATGGCTGTCAGTCCCCTCTGGAACGAACCACGCGACGCGGGAAAGAAACGAATCGGGAAGATAATCTTCCGCGTGGGTTTGGTACTCGGCCTCTGTAGCGCAGCTGGTTTTGCGTGGCTCTACCAAATCGAGAACCCCAATGCCGCAGAAGGAATTATCGTGCCGATGGTAATTGCGGTTGGCACTTTCCCATTTGCAATCATCGGCATGATTATCGGGTTGGCCTGGCCGCACTTGGAGGGGACCCCTGGCGCCGGTGGACTGATTGCAGCGAAGTTGACCGACGAACGATTCCTGTGGATCGAAGGAACTCATCCGCAATTCCGCGAGAGGCTTCCGGCCTGGCCCGGGCAGAAATTGGATGTGAGTTTTGCGTCGCGCGAATCGTTTCGAGAGTACATTGCCAACAATTGGCCATACATCGTGATTGCGTTCCTCTTTTGGGCGGCGATCATTGTCGCCAAAGCCTATTTTAAACACGCGGTGCTGAAGTAGCCGATTCCCGATCGTAGGCCGCCCTTCTTATTGAATTATTCACCACGTAACTTGTTTCGCGCACCGCCGGAATCGACGCCATTAGTCGTTGGCCGCACACAGGGCACACTGGCAAGACTGCATTGCCAGACAAATGCTGCACGTAATCGGGTAGAAGGCGGGGTTGCCCCCGCCGTCCTCCCACACCACCGGACGTACT
>CAYMWL010000082.1:0-30525 GCA_964394305.1 uncultured Pirellulaceae bacterium | reverse complement strand
TGTTGATCTGCGGATTCGCCAGCCAGCGACCTTGCCGCAATTTGGCCAGCGCCAGTGGCGAAAAGCGGAATGCGGGCGTGCCGTTGAAAACGCTGGTGTTGAAGCCCAGCGTCGGATCACCCGACATGAAATCTTGAAACTGCACGCCGCCGGTGGCAGCCGCGTTGGCGGGGGTGATTTCGGGATAGGCATAGGCATCGGCAGCCGACAAGCCCATGCCGCGACCGACTTCGTTGGCAATATAAAAGCTCAGCACGTTCTCGAGATATCGCAACTGCGAAGAACGCGGCAGTGCCGCCAAATTGATGTTGTCAAAGTCGGTCTGCCCACCAGCGCCGTCGTTGATGATCAGATCCGGAAACACAAAGCCAGAACTCGTTTCGCTGGAGTTGAGCCAGTCGAATGTGCTCTGGCCCAGGGCGCTAGTCAAAACGCCCGGGACCGACGAAGACAGACGCCCCACCTTGATCACTTCGTAGCGAGTATCCGTGGGCTTTTCGCCGGTGAAATTGATGGTCATTCCGGCGAATGCCGTTTGCAACTGTGCCAGAATGCCAGCTTTCAACTGAGACAACTCCCCCGGAACATCGTTCACATCGGGGGACAATTGAGCAATGCCGCGGGCCGTGGCCAACTCGCTAATCCGCGCCGAGAAACTATCGACGACGCTGCTTGTCGAACCAAAATCGACAAACACCGTGACTGGCGGCTCGATGATGAAATTGCTGTAGTTGACAGGGAACGTGTCTGTACCGCCGTAAGTCTGACCTGCCAGCGTCACGATTTGTTGTTCGGTGAGCTTGGCGATGTTTTCACCGTAGGCCGAATTCAAACCTTCGATAATCGCGTTCGCCACATAGGCCTGATACACCGTGTGCGGCAACACGCCGCCCGCGATGAACAGGTTGGTCTTCGGAACATCGCCCGCCACGTTGTAGACATTGCCGCCGATCGTTCGCGTCGCCACAGGACTCGTTGTCGTGCCGAGAATGGCAGTCGAAAGCGCTGCCAGATCCACGACAGGCTGGTGATACTTGGCGGCGAATTCCTTGATCTTGGTATTGACCGTGTTGACGGCCGCTCGGACCTTGTCGCGTCCAGCCGCAGTGAACAACACCTTGCCAGCTGGGGTCATCGTCGGATCGGGAATGGTTGCGATGAGCGACTTGGTTGGCACGGTCGAGAGGACCGAAATGGCGCCTTCAATATTGAAGGTCATGAAGGTGATTTCGCTGTCGATCTGGCTCTGTGACCAGGTGCCGTCGGCAATCTTCGTAAACTTTTCGCTACCCGGCGCGAAATCGGAATTGCCGATCATGAGCACGGCATGGCTGAGCTCACCGTCCGAAAATTGTTCGGTGATCTTAATGTCTTGCGACGAAATCAAGAGGTTGAGGGCGGTGGAGCCGGTTTCGGCCCAATTAAACGCAGTACCGTTTGCACCGCGCTCATCGGAATAGTTGCCCGCCGCACCGAGATTGACGCCCCGTTCGCTGACGAGTAATTCTGCCCAGTTGCGGGCATAGTTGTAGGACTCTGCCGCGTATTCATCGCTCCACGAGTCCCCCGCCACGCCCAAGCCGACAATGGCCATGGCCAGCCGGCCTTCCAGCCCCTCCAGGTGCATTTTTCGCCCTTTTTGGCGAAAGCGGACCTGTTTTTCGGTGGCGGAGCGATTTTTTCGCATAGCAGAACGGCTTGAAGAAGCTGACATGGCGTAAAAACGAAGCAAATAGACCCAGAAAACTTCCCTGCTCAAAACACGGCGATTCCGTTCCACTTTATCCGGGCTCTCCCAAAGATGCGAGCAACTGGCAGTGAATCTTCACAATTTCACTGGCTGATTCGGTCCCGCTGCAGCGATTTTTCCGCCCGCGTCCGGGAATAAGCCGACAGAGCTGCTGCGAATAGCTAGATTCCAGGACTTAGCATGGCGACTTAACCGACGATCTTGTCGTTTTTTCTTCCTTGCGTTTCCCGGAAAAGCGGATAGCTTAAGAGGCTGAAACTAGCGCATCTCTGTCCCCGTGGCGGCAACGCCATAGTCGTAAAGAGATCGGTGCTAGTGAGGAGCAGGCTGCCAGCTAAGTGGTTGCTGGGTTGGCAGTTATTACATGGATTGTTGCCCATTGACTTAGTTATTTCCCTTCATCCCTGCCCTGCGTTTTTGTTCGGTTGACGGAGTTTGTTGTATGAGCACGTCGTCGCCCAACTCCCCTGCTCCTGGTAATCCGCCACGCGCTCGCGCTGTCAGCGCCGGTCCTGTTGCTCAGGCACATCCGGTGTCAGCTCAGCAGCCTACCGCTCCGCCCCCCGATGAAGAGGAAGAAGTAGAAGAACCCGGAAAAGGTAATAGCTTCTTGCTCTTCAATGCGATGCCAAGCTGGTTGGTCAGCGGTGTCGTTCACTTCTTTCTGCTCATCATCATGGCGTTGATGACGGTGGCCCCACCGCCGGACAACAGTAAGTCAATCGCGGTTTCCTCCACGCCGACAGAAAAGGAAGAGGAAGTTGAAGAATTTGAAGAAGAGAAGGTCGAACTCAATCTCGAGAACACCAACGTTTCAACCGAAACAACCAACGTTGTCGCTCAAGTGGCAACAGAAATGACCGAAGCCGTCGAAACACCTTCGCCCGCGATGGATGTCGACGCTGCCCCGATTGCGGTTGAACTGAGCGACTTCGGCGAGCAAACCGCTCCCAAGAATGACTTGATGGCAACGATTGGTTCGTTCACGGGCACCGGCGTCGCTGGCCGTGGCGAAGCAGCCCGTGGTGCAATGGTTCGACAGGCCGGTGGCAACGATGCGAGCGAAGCCGCGGTTGCTGCAGCTCTAGAATGGTTCGCCAATCACCAAATGCCAGATGGTGGTTGGAACTACGATCATCGCGTCGGTCAGTGCAACGCCCGTTGCGGCAATGGCGGTAACTTGACCGACTGCCGTACCGGTGCAACCGCCCAAGCGTTGTTGCCATTTCTCGGTGCAGGTCAAACGCATAAGACTGGCAAGTACAAGAAGAACGTCGAAGCTGGCTTGTACTTCCTGACTCAGCAAATGAAGGTCAAGCCCCAAATGGGCTTGCAATGCGGTGACCTCGCTCAAGGCGGCGGTTCGATGTACTCGCACGGCATGTCCTCGATCGTCCTTTGCGAAGCCTATGCGATGACACACGACAAAGGCCTGATGATGCCCGCTCAGCTGTCGCTGAATCACATTGTCTATGCTCAAGATCCGGTTGGTGGCGGTTGGCGTTACAGCCCGCGCACTCCGGGTGATACTTCCGTTGTGGGTTGGCAGTTGATGGCTCTGAAGAGCGGTCACATGGCTTATTTGCAAGTGCCGCCCGCCACGATCGTCGGCGCTAACAAGTTCCTCGATTCCGTGATGAGTGATTACGCTTATTACGGCTACACCGATCCAGGTCGCGGCCAGGCCACCACGGCCATCGGCATGCTTTGCCGGATGTACCTCGGCTGGAAGAAAGATCACCCGGGCATCGAAAAGGGTATTCAGTACCTGAGCCAAACCGGTCCTTCGCCCGGCAACATGTACTACAACTACTACGCCACGCAGTGCATGCGGCACTACGAAGGCGAGATGTGGGACAAGTGGAACGTCAAGATGCGTGACTCGCTGGTCAACTCGCAAGAGAAGCAAGGCCACCTTAAGGGTAGCTGGTACATGCGAGGCGATCATGGTGCCGAGCGCGGCGGCCGGTTGTACTGCACTTCGATGGCTTGCATGATCCTTGAAGTGTATTACCGCCACATGCCCATCTACGGCAAACAAGCTGCCGAAGACGACTTCCCGCTGTAATGACTTCAGCAGTTTGGTAAACGCTTGATCTAAAAGTACAAAGGGCCCCGCAGCAATGCGGGGCCCTTTTTCGTGCCCACCTGCCGCATTTCCACAAGCTATAGTTTCCAGCCCCCGCGTCCACGCAAAGCGTGCCGATGGTAACGCTGGTAACTTTTGTGGCGGTAAGTAACTGTGGCAGTCAAGATTGTCGTCGAGCCTGAATCCTGGCGCAGCCGCTGGTATCGCCAGCTTTTCGGCGTTCATGCGCGGCGACTTGTTTTAGCAGCGGTTATTGCCCTGCACATCAACTTGATTGTCCTGATCTGTCTGTCGATTGCGCTGCTTACTCCAGTTGAATTGCGTGTCGCCGAAATCGACATTCCCGTCACTGCGACCTTCGACGAAGAACCGTCGCAGCCTGAGGAATTAACTCTCGTAATCACGCCTGAAGTTCCCGCTGGCTTGCCGCTTGTGTCCGACTTCGTGCCTCTGCCGACACTCATCCCCGATGCACCGGAGATACCTTCGCCGTTGCCAGGTCAACCAACTCCTTTGCCATTGCCGCCTCCCGTCGGTGCGGGGCTTCCGAGTAATCCTCTCGTGCTCCTCACAGCCACCGAGCTGAAAGTTGGCGGCGGCTACGAAGGTCGCACTGCCGCAGCCCGAGATCAACTCGCCGCCGCTCGCGGTGGTTCCCCAGCGAGCGAGCGCGCTGTGGAACGCGGCCTCGAGTGGCTCGCCGCGCATCAGCGAGACGACGGTGGCTGGAGCTTCGATCTGCAAGGCTCGAAATGCGCGGGCCAGTGCACGCACGCCGGCACCCATCCATCAACGACCGCAGCTACTGCACTGTCGCTGCTCGCTTATCTAGGAGCGGGACACACGCACAAAAGCGGCGAACATCAACTCCTCGTGAATCGCGGACTCGCCTATCTTCGCTCGCGCATCGTACCCAACAGTCGCGGCGCCGATTTGCAGGAAGGGACGATGTACGCGCAAGGGCTCGCCACCGTCGCGCTGTGCGAAGCGTACGCGCTGACGAGCGATCCTGAGCTTCGCCTCCCCGCCCAACAAGCCCTCGATTTCATCGCTAGCGTACAGCATCCGCTCGGTGGCTGGCGGTACTTTCCAGGTCAACCAGGAGACACCACTGTGCTCGGTTGGCAGCTAATGGCTTTGCAAAGTGGCCGCCTCGCTGATTTGCAGATACCAGAACACACGCTGCCGCGCGCTCAGGAATTTCTCGATCGCGTGCAAGGAAACGATGGCGCAACCTATGGTTATCAAGCGAGCGGCGATGCGGCGACACCATCCGCCGTGGGCTTGCTCGGCCGCATGTATAACGGCTGGCAGCGAAGCGACGACCGCCTCCGTCGCGGTGTCGAACGACTCGCCAGTCGCGGCCCCGATCTGCAGGACTTGTATTTTACGTACTACGCCACCCAGGTCATGCATCACTACGACGGTCCGCAGTGGACCAAGTGGAACCATCAACTGCGCGATCGACTCGTTGCGCTGCAGTTGCAAGAAGGGCATGCCGCGGGAAGCTGGTACACGCCCGACTATCACACCGTGGCTGGCGGCCGGTTGTGCGACACCGCACTCGCCATCATGATCCTCGAAGTCTACTATCGCCACATGCCGCTCTACGGCTATCGCGGCGTCGACGATTTCTGGTAAGCAATCGTACCGAACGAGTGGCGAGGCGCCAGAAAATTAGTCCGCAGCAGGAAGTCGACTTAAATCGCCACTCATGAGCGCTCAATCGCGAACTAGCGGGAGACAAAACCGCAGGTTCGTTAGCGACGATTCATTTCACCATCCTGCTGCGGACGGTCAACACCAACGACGCGCGTTGCGACTGCCGAGGCTGTTTCAGCGTCGGGCCTGGCAGCCGAAGCGCGTCAGCGGTCGAAACAACTCCCCAGTCTCCCGACCGCTAGAACACTCTTCGTAAAACAGCAACCTTCGCGCACCGAAAAACTGTCCGCAATCGGCAAACTTTCCGCATCGCGGCAGCGAATGAGACGGCTGTGCGGATTAAACGGCGACAGCGGCGAGCTTCTGCCGAACGTGAACTTGTTAGGATAAGAGCGTAGCATTGCATGCCTGGGTTGCTGAGCACGACGACTGGGCGTTAGTTGCTGGCGATTCGTAAGTGGCAAAATATTCCCTGCAGGCGTAAAATCAGGGTTGGACGGTGAATTCGTAACGGGAGATCGACGCGTGAATTGCGTTCATTTACAACAGCTTGTGCAATTGTGTCACGATAGCGACATCCGACTGTCGAGTGCCGATTTGATTCACATTGTGTGCAAACAATGCGGCAAACAGGACGTCTGCCCGTCGGCGCTGGTCGAGCAATACGAAGCCGAACACGCTGAAGAGTTGAAAGAATCGGTGCCGACCGCAAGTTTGCCGTCGGGTGGTAGTTGCCCGAACCCCTAGTTGGCAGTGCTCCGTCCTACACTTCCTGCAGCAGCAACTGATACGCATTGCTCCAACTCGCCTCAGCTCCCAATCCGAATAGTTTCTCGGCTAACGCAACCGCCCGCAATTGCTCCGACGGCGCGAGATAGTCGACCGGGCTTTTGCCATGGACACGAGCAACGAGACAGCCGGCGAGGTGTTGGATGGTCCGATGTTCAAGGGCTTCGAACTCCGCATTTGAAATTTGTTGTTTGATACGCTTCGCCTTTAACTGGAGTGAGTAGCCTCTCCAAAACTCGGCGATCAGTTGCAACATGGATTCGCGGTGGGTCACAAGATGAATTGCTTTGAGCGTGAGATGCGTCAGCAAAAAGCCCAAGTCAAAGGCCGGATCACCATAGTGACCCACCTCAAAATCAATCAACATGAATTCGCCCGGCGAGACGAGCAGGTTCTTAGGACTGAAATCACCATGCACCAAGGCATGACGCTGACGCCAGGTTTCGTCGGCTAAGCGATTCAACTCGAACGCGAGTTTCGTGTAGCGCTGTGCGGCCGCAAGGTAGTACGGCTGCAGCCGCAGTTCCGCGAAAAATGTTCGGTCTTCGAACTTGGTTTCGATGAAGGGTTCGTGCCAGCTCTTTGCATGAATCCGCCCCAGCAAGTCGCCGGCTAGTTGCGAATTGCCACGCGACATGTCGCCGGCCAGCAAACGTTCTTTCCAGGTGTGACTGTCAACATCTGCGGCGGTCATCGCATACGCGAACAACTCACGATTGGTCCAAAGCAATTCCGGAACGCGCGTGCCAACCCATTCGCTTGGAGAAATCTTCGGAATCAAATCGTTGCAAGTTCGTAACACCTCCACTTCGCGCCAAATCCGCTCCACACTGCATTGCCAATCGGCCTGCACGCGCAGTTTGCCGCGGGCCTGTTTCACCACGAAACGTTCGCTCCCTTGTTCAATGAGAAAGACAGCATTCGACACACCGCCGGAGAGTTCGCGCACCTTGGTCGTGCGCGGATCGGTGAGATGTCCGCGGGAGTGCAGGATTTTGGCGGCGTTTTGTTCATTAAGTTCGAGCATGAGGAGAATGCTAGCGGGTTCGTTCGCAGCTGGCGAGATGATCGTTCTTTTCAGCTTGACCCAAAAGCTGATTTGCCAACAATGATTCGCAGCTTTGCCCGCCAGGGTCGCAATTGTCAGGATGGCAGCGCGATCCGATCCCGCTCTTAGCGGCCGAAGCATTTTACGAACGTTCATTCCAAGGCAAGGAGGCCTGGCATGAGTGCGATCCAACAGCGCGCGAGCGTTTCGCTCGGCCATCTGTTCCCCGCGGCGAAGTTGACCAAGGGCGCCATCGTCGCCCATTCTGTTTGCACGGCGGCCGATAAAGTTCAGCCCGGCGATTTGTTCGTCGGTGTGCTGACTGTCGATGGCGACTCGCACGACGATGCGGTCATTGCTGTGAAGAATGGCGCCGTCGCGGTGCTCACCGAACGCTTGCTGCCCGTGATCGTGCCGCAGTGCATTGTGCCCGATACGCGTGAAGCGCTCGGCCGCGTTTGCCAGGCGCTCGCCGGCAATCCTTGCGATCAACTGCGAACGATCGCTGTCGTCGGCACTCGCGGCAAAACGGTCGTCAGCATTCTGCTCGCTTCGATGCTCGAAGCAGCCGGCGAAGCGGTCGGCGTGCTGAGCAGCATCGGCCTGAGTGACTCACGCGAACAAGTCGTCACGCCTTGCAGCACCCCTCGTGCTCCGAAGATGGCCAACTGGCTGCAGCGGATGTCTGCGGCTGGTTGCCAATCGGCGGTCATCGAACTTTCGAGCCGAGCCCTCGCCGAACGCCGCGCTGCCGGCATGGAGTTCGACGCGGTTGTCGTGACCAATCTCAAACGCAGTGAAAACCACTGGCACGGCAGTGAAGAGAACGTTCGCCGCGCAAACCTGCGTTCGCTCGAGATGCTCAAGCCCGGCGGCTTCGCGGTGTTCAATGCCGATGATGTCGACAGCGAACAGGCCCTCCACAATGTCGACTTGCCGGTGCTCACCTTCGGCATGATCGGCGAAGCACAAGTGACAGCCACAGTCATCGAACGCTGCAGCAGCGAACAGACCTTTCTACTGCAAGCCGGCAATGAAACGATCCCGGTCCGCACCGCCATCATCGGAGATCAGCACGTCATGAACTGCCTCGCGGCAACGGCGACCGGTCTCGCGCTCGGCATGGATTTGTCGACGATCGTTCGTGGCCTTGAAGCCGTGAAGTTCGTGCCGGGTCGGATGCAACGGATCGAATGCGGCCAGCAGTTCAACGTGTTTGTCGACAATGCTCGTTCGCCGGAAGCACTCGCTGCGAGCTTGCGAACGCTACGGCAGGCTGGCACGGGTCGCATCATCTGCGTGATGGGTTGTCCCGGTGGCAATAACAAGGATCATCGGCCACGGATCGGACATGTGCTCGATCGCATGACGCAGCTGTCGATCATCACCAGCGATGATCCGCGACATGAACAGCCTTTGCAGATCGCTCACGACATTCTCGATGGCCACGAACGGCCGCACCTGACGCACACGCTGCCGAACCGCAAGCGCGCGATTGAGTTCGCCTTGTCGCAAGCTCGTCCGGGCGACACGGTGATCATTGCGGGCAAAGGCGACCGCCGCACACAGCGCGTGGGGTCGGGGGTGCAAACGCACGATGACTGCGATGTCGCCCGCCAGTGGCTCTACTCGCAAGCGAAACCGGCAGTGCAAACGCGGCCGCAGTTGCGGATCTTCAGGTAGGTGCCCGTAGGCCGGATCAAGCTGTACCCAGCGCCGATCCGGCAGGAAGTGCACTTCGACATTACCTTGCAAGGCATGCCGGATCGGCGAGAGTGCGCTTGATCCGGCCTACAGCTAAGCAATGATCTTAGTCGCAATGTTGCCATGCACATCGGTCAAACGGAAATCGCGGCCGCTGTAGCGATATGTCAGCCGTTCATGATCGAGACCCAGCAAGTGCAAGATTGTCGCGTGCAGATCATGGATGTGCATCTTGTCTTCGACAGCACGGATGCCATGTTCATCGGTGGCGCCGTAGCGTAAGCCACCTTTCACACCGCCGCCCGACATGAACATGCTGAAGCCTGTCGCGTTGTGGTCGCGACCATCTTCATTCTGGGCGTGTGGCGTGCGGCCGAACTCGCCACCCCAAATCACGAGCGTGTCCTTGAGCATGCTTCGCTGTTTCAGATCATTGAGCAGCGCCGCAATCGGCTGATCGATCGATGTGCAGTTCGCGGTTAACCTTGTTCGCAACTGCTGGTGCTGATCCCAACCACCCATGCCGACTTCGATGAACCGCACGCCCGCTTCAGCAAACCGCCGAGCCATCAAGCACTGCCGGCCGAAGTTATCGGTGGCCTTGTTGCCGATGCCATACGATTCGAGCGTCGTCGGCGATTCATCGGCGAAGTCCATCACCTTGGGAACGGCCGATTGCATGCGGAAGGCAAGCTCATATGATTCGATGATCCCTTCCAACTCGGGATTCACCTTGTCGACTTGCAGGCGATCTTGATTCAGCTTCTGTAGCAGGTCGAGTTGCTGTCGCTGCTGCGGGCCACTCAACTCTGCGTTGCGAATATTGGGCACGCTGGCCTTGGCGAGTTGCACTCCTTCGCCGCCAATCTTCGTCCCTTGGAATGCTGCCGGGAGAAATGAACTGCCATAGTTCTGCGCGCCGCCGATGCGCGAGATGGGATTGATCGTGATGAAGCCGGGCAGTTCCTGATTTTCGGAGCCGAGGCCATACAGCACCCAAGCGCCGAGCGACGGCCGCACAAACTGGAAATTGCCCGTGTGCATTTGCACGGCAGCTTGCGGGTGATTCGGCAAATCGCAATGCAAACTATTGAGCAAGCAGAGATCATCGGCGTGCTTGCTCAAGTGCGGAAAGAGTTCCGAAATCGGCAAGCCGCTGCTGCCACTCTTGGGGAATTTCCACGGTGACTTCAGGAGCTTGCGGTTCCCTTTACCGTTCACCTGACCGGGACTCTTGCCGTCATCCTTTTCTAATCCCGGCTTGTAGTCGAAGGTATCGACGTGCGACGGCGCGCCTTGCATGAACATGAAGATCACGCGCTTGGCCTTCGGCGTGAAATGCGGCGAGCGCGGAGCAAGTGGATTGCTCGCGGCTTCGGGATTGGCTTTGGCCTGCTGTTGGAACAAGCTGGCCAGGGCGAGCATGCCGAAACCGCAGGAAGTGCTTTGTAAGACCTGGCGACGTGAGAAGAGTTGCATTTTGATGTCCTTGTCCTATCTGGTTCCGTCTCCCCGGAGTTCCGAGGAGAGGAAGGAATACGCAGGTCCCACCTGCCTTTGGTCAATACACATATCGAAACTCTGCCGATGCATACAGCGTATGGCAGAACGTCGCCCACGCTTGTTGCCGGCGGCTATCAGCTTTCATATCTGGAGGCTGCGACGCTTCGTACTGTTTCAAAAACTGCTGCACATCGCCGATCTGATCCGATGTCGCTGGGCGACCGACGAGCAAGCGAAACGCGTAGTCGATTCGCATCGCATCATCCTTCAAACGAACTTCGCCAAGGATCCGCTTGGCGGCGCTATCGGCCAGGTCGTGCACGACTGGACTATTCATCATGTAGAGCGCTTGCGTGGCCACCGTCGTCACATCGCGCTGGCCGGTGACCAGTTCCGGATCGGCCATGTCGAATACATTCAAAAACTCTGGCACATAACCGCGAGCCAGTGGCAAATAAGCGCTGCGATGGTTATTCTCTCGCAGCAGTTCGTCACCCCGCACTTGCCGGCCGAGTTCGCCGTTCAGTTTCATGATGGGCGAACCAACGGGCCGTTCCAGATTGAGTCGGCCCGATGTCGCGAGCACCGCATCGCGAATCGCTTCAGCTTCGAGCCGACGACGGCTCATCCGCCAGAGGTATTTATTCTCCGGATCGCTTTCGTAATTCGCGGTGTGGTGAGCGCTCGACAACTGATACGTCCGGCTGAGGACAATCTCCCGAATCAACTGCTTGGTCGACCACTTCTGATCCATAAAGCGAATCGCCAAATGATCGAGCAATTCCGGATGCGATGGCATTTCGCCCATCGCGCCGAAGTTGTCGACCGTTTCGACCAGGCCGCGGCCGAACAAGTGGAACCAGACGCGATTCACCATCACGCGGGCGGTGAGCGGATTGTTCCGATTCGTGAGCCAGGCGGCCATCTGCAAGCGGCCGCTTTGCGATTTGTCGACGATCGGAGCGCCAGCGAATTGCAGCACACGGACGAAGCCGCGGTCGACTTCATCCCCCAGGTCGTTCACTTCGCCGCGGATGTTGATTTTGCAATCCATCAACTTTGCCGCTTCACGCACGCCCATCGCCAATTCGCCCGGCGGCGACATTTTCTTTTCGAGCGCGTCGCGTTCGTCCATCAACTGGGCCAGGCGACGCTCTTCCTGACGGAACGGGCTCGCAGTGTCGGCCTTCTTCCGCTTGGGATTTTCTTTCGCCGGTTTGTTGGGCTTGTTCGGTTTGCCGAGGATCGGCGCGGGGCTGTTATCGGCATCACGCTTCGCGCGAGCGAGGTCGACTTTGGCTTGGGCAATCTCGCGATCGATGCGGGCCAGTTCACGGCGGTCTTGTTCCGATCCGCCGGCCTTCGACGTGTTCACTAGCGAGACATAATCCCCTTCGTAGCCGGTCTTGTTGTTGCCGCGTTTTACGCCAGCGAAGACTTCGGTGCTGCGAAAGATGCCGGCCAGGGCGTAGTAGTCCTGCTGTTGAATCGGGTCGAACTTGTGATCGTGGCAGCGCGCACAGGCCACCGAAATGCCCATCACCGCGCGAGTCGTCACGTCAATCTGCTCGTCAGCGATATCCATCGCAAACTGCTCGGCGTTCCGCTCGTTCAAGCTGCGCGGGCTGAGGGCGAGAAAGCCGGTCGCCGTGATGTGCTCGTTCTTTTCCTCGGCATTTTTCGCCGGCAGCAGGTCGCCGGCGATTTGCTCGCGGATGAATTGATCGTAGGGCTTGTCTTTAGCAAACGCATCGAAGACGTAATCGCGATAACGCCAGGCATAGTTGTACGGAATGTTCCGTTCCTTGCCGCTCGATTCGCCGAAGCGGGCCACATCGAGCCAGTGCCGACCCCAACGTTCGCCGAATTGCGGCGACGCGAGCAACCGATCAACGAGCGTTTCGACTGCTTTCGGAGAAGGATCGAGCACGAACGCATCGATCTCTTCCGGCGCTGGCGGCAGACCGATCAGATCGAAATACAATCGGCGGATCAGCGTCTGGCGATCAGCATCGGCGACCGGTGTAAGCCTGTGCTTTTCCAGCCCCGCAATCACGTACTTGTCGAGATCGGTGCGAGCCCATTTCGAATTGCTGGCGACCGGAGGGGCGATATTCTTGGGTGGCTGCAGCGACCAGAACTTACGGGCATCGGCGAAGCTGATTTTCTTGCCGACAGTCGAAGCATTTCCCTCGCGCGGATCGGGCGCACCAAACGTAACCCACTTTACAAAGTCAGCGATGATCTCATCCGACAGCTTTTGCTTTGGCGGCATCTCCAAACCGTCGGCATGCTTGAGGGCTTGAATCAGTGGGCTCTCGTCCGGTTTACCCACGACGATCGCGGGCCCCAGGTCGCCACCTTTGCGAATGCCGGCCTTGGTATCGAGCCGCAGGTTCCCCTTCACCTCTTTCGCGCTGGCCGAATGGCATTGATAGCAATTGGCCACTAATACCGGGCGGATCTTCTTCTCGAAGAAGTCGAGCGCGGCTGGGGTGATGGCTTCCGCCGCCCACGCCGGTCCGCCGGCAATCAGCACCAAGAACAACGGCAAGAGGCGTTTCATAGCGAACGATCCCGAAAGCAGTACGGGCGAAAAGGCGGAGCGGCAACTTACTAGATGCGCACCAGGAGTCAATTATTGAACCGGCCAACGGGTCCGTGCAACGTCCGTCTTCGATTGACGTAAGTCATGTTCGCGGGCCGCTCGTTTCAGCGTATGTGTACACAAAGCGACCCCTCTTTAAGGTTGTTTTTATTGAAAAAAGCCCAGGAAAACGTCATTCTGACGATTGAATTAATGAACACCCCGACCTTTTCGCAATTTTGACTTACGTCGACTGGCCGCCTGCCAGTTCTCAATGACTACGCGGTTCGCTAGATTCACCCACTGCTTTTCACTGATCTATCCGACTCTCCAGGAACATCCTTGTGACCAAGTTTTCGTTAACAGGGCGCGTCGCGCTCGTCACCGGCAACAGCACCGGCCTGGGCAAAGCCATTGGCCTGGCGCTCGGTCAGGCCGGGGCTAAGGTCCCCGTCAACTATGCCAACAACGCCGCCCGAGCCGAGCAAGCAGTCGCCGAATATCGTGCCGCCGGCATCGAGACCCTGCTGGTGCAAGCCGACGTCACCAGCGAAGCCGGCATCGACAAGCTCTTTCGCGAGACCGAAGCCAAACTCGGCAAGGTCGACATCATCGTGCCGAACGCCACCTGCGAACAGCCGCTCAAGCCGATCGAAGAATACGACTGGGCCTTCTATCAGCGGATGATCGACTTCTTCATCAAGAGCCCGGTGCTCCTCACCAAGCGGGGCCTGCCGCACATGAAGCAGCAGAAGTGGGGCCGCATCATCAACATCACCAGCGAAGTCTTTCAGCGCTCCGTCGCGCCGTTCACCGCTTATGTCGCCGCGAAGGGTGGCCAGATTGGTTTTTCGCGCAGCCTGAGTCGTGAGCTCGCGCCGCATGGCATCACGGTGAACATGGTCGCGCCGGGCTGGATTCCCGTCGAGCGCCACGAGAACGATCCGCAAGCCGACAAAGATGCTTACCTCGCGCTGATCCCCGCCGGCCGCTGGGGCGTGCCGCAGGATGTGGCCGATTCCGTCGTTTACCTGGCCACTAACGAAGCGTCGTTCATCACCGGACAGACGTTGTGCGTGAATGGCGGCATGACGCCGTGGTAGTGGGAAGGATCGGGGATCGGGAGCCAGAGGGCAGGAGTCTGGGATCAAGTTTCGAACGACGAACGCCCTCGCCCCTGCACTCAGGGGAGAGGTTTGGGGTGAGGGGCTGAACTACGATCGATTATCCATTCACATTGACCAACACGAAGTATGCCGCAACTGATCACCTTCACGTTATTCATGCTCGCTGGTGTAGCGGGCTTTACTTCTGCCGTCCGCGCCCAATCCATGCAAGTCATGACTTGGAACATCCGCTACGACAACGCTGGCGACGGCGAAAATCGTTGGCGGAATCGAAAGGATTGGGTGGCGGAAATCGTGCTGCGTGAAAAGATCGACGTCGCCGGTTTTCAGGAAGTGCTCGCGGGCCAACTGCAGGACCTGCAAGAGCGGCTGCCGGAAATGGGTTCGTATGGCGTCGGTCGCGATGACGGCAAACGGGCTGGCGAAATGGCGCCGATCTTTTATCGCAAAAGCCGGTTTGAATTGCTCGATCAGGGCACGTTCTGGCTGTCGCCGACGCCCGAGAAACCGAGCAAGGGCTGGGATGCCGCGCTGCCGCGGATCACCGGCTGGCTCAAGCTTCAGGATCGCGAATCCAAAGAGACATTCTTCGTCCTCAACGCTCACTTCGATCATCGCGGCAACGAAGCCCGCCGCGAAAGTGCGGCGCTTATCTTGAGTAAAGTTCGCGAGCAGTTTGCGGCACACCCGGTCATCTTTGTGGGTGACCTCAACAGCTTGCCGGATTCGGCTGCGTACAAAACGCTTGTCGGCAAAGGCAACTCCGATTCGCCTGCGCTGCGCGATGCCTATGTGGCTGCAACAGAAAAAACAGGTCCCGATTCCACCTGGAATGGTTTTCAAAAGATCACGCCCGGCAGCCGCATCGATTATTTGTTTACGACCGAGAAGATGGTTCTCGAGCAATTGCGAACGCTCACCGATCAGCGCGACGGCAAGTTTCCCTCCGATCACTTGCCGGTGGTGGTGAAGCTGCAGGTCAAGCGGTGATCTCGTTGGATGGAGCACTGCACCGTCCACGCAGCGGGTAGCAAGATGGTTCGTTTGGGGCACTGTTACGGGTTTGTGTTGGTCCGGCGCATGAACTTGCCGCCGCTTCCGACCGCGCTACTCTTGCTGGATGCCAAAACCACCCGGACAACCAGATGAATTCTACCTGCTTCGCATCCGCGCTCAAAAGCTGCGCGACCAGCGCATTGCCATTGCGAAGCAGGAATTTGAGCAAACCCTCATTGCCATCGCGCGGCTGGAGCAAGACCTAGTCGGAAACAAAGGCAGTCGCCACACAAAAGCGATAGACGCAATGAAGGCAGTGATGCCGACAGATCGCGAGTTCACGATTCAAGACTTGAAGGCGAGCCTAGAGGCGCGGTACTCGAATCGAATCTGGCACCGAAAAACGATCATCACCTACGTCTCGAAACTTTGCCGAATGAAGCAGGTCCGGCGCACGAAGCGTGCGAAAAACGATTCGGCAGCGCTCTACGTTCGGGCTGGCGTTGAAGTGCCAGAGCGGAAGTTCGGCAACATGACGATGCTTCAGGCGCTGGAGGAACTACTTACGGAGCCTCTGAATCAGACGGAGTTAGCTATCCGCCTCATGGAAAGCGACTTTGAGACAGGGATGAGGAAAGACCTTCTGCGGAAAGCCGTAGGACGACTCCTGAGGACGAATCCTCAGTTTCGGAGGGACAAAGCAGGGAAGTGGACAACTTCGGAAGATTAATCGCCACAACCGTTTGCGATGCGTTGCGCGAGGCGTTTTCTGCGGTCTAGTGAACTAAATTCAGCCAGCTTGCGTCAATTGAAAGCAGACTTTTGCTAACATTTTTTCCACACCTACGCTTGAATTCTGGTTGTCGGGTCGCTATCACTTTCCCAAAGTGGTTGGAATACTCCCGCGAGGGAGGGTTCCTTTTCGGATTGTGCGGCCTTTGCCAACTAGCTATCGTTTGCGTCTTCAAGGAAGATGGTTAATTGCGGTACGCTCAAGTAATGGCGTCTAATTTGCTGCCATACTTGAACTGTCACCGTAGTTTGAGGAGCCTAGTCATGATCCAAAATCAATTCACCTCACCCACACAGGACCGATCGTCTATGCCGGAAGCAAGCCTTGAGCAAGAACTTCTCAGGATGGGACTACTTTCACCATCCACAAATGAAAGCCAACACCTTGCACAAGAAATGACTTTCCAGCCATCAACGGCAAGCACGAAGGTCTACACTACGGGTCTCTCAAACAGAGCAGAGCCGTTCAAATTTTAAAATGCCTAATTGGTCCGAAGTTCTGAATGAACTCCAGAACACACCTTCCCCTTTCGACATAGTACGTCGCAGGTATCTTCGCAGCCTTCATGAGAAGACTGGCCGAAATACGATTGCGTACTATTCGGGTTGGCTGCAAAAACAGGCATTGGCCAGTCACGGAATTAGCTTCTCCCTTGACGAACTCGACAAGGGAGGATTCATGACCACAATCCACGGCCTGGACCGAAGCCTTGGACTGGATCTAGTTCTCCATACCCCAGGCGGTTCGATCACTGCACTTGAAGGGCTTGTCACGTACCTTCGTCAGATGTTTGGAACCAACATTAGGGCCATTGTTCCACAAATCGCCATGTCGGCGGGAACCATGCTCTCACTTGCTTGCAAAAGCATCGTTCTTGGGAAGCACTCTAGTCTAGGCCCCATTGATCCACAGGTTGGCGGCATTCCTGCACACGGGGTGATTGAGGAAGTTACGCGAGCCATGGCGGATGTTAAATCTACGCCAGTTCTGGCAACAATTTGGCAGCCGATCCTTTCGAAGTACAGCCCGACATTTATTGGCAATTGCGAGAAAGCCATTAAGCTGTCAGAAAGCCTTGTGAAAGAATGGCTGGAAACCGGCATGTTTGCTGGGGATGCTGATGCTGTTGCGAAATCCAAGGCAATAGTTGATCACTTGGGAACGCTTTCCAATACCCTGACTCACGATCGTCGTATTGCAGTCGAGAAAGCCGGTTCGCTTGGAATAAAAATCGAGAGACTAGAGGACGATCAAGAACTACAAGATATTGTTCTCAGTGCTCACCACGCTTACACACAAACTCTGGCCCAAACATCGGTAACGCGAATAATCGAAAATCAAAACGGCATTGCGTACATGCAGGTCGCTCGCACAAACGGTGAGCGGTCGTAACTAAGCCGCTGCATTCAGCAAATCCTCAATCGACCACACGTGCCCAGCCAGTCCGGCCGCCATTGCTGGAGTCTTAGCGTCCTTTCCCTTACCCAGCGCTTCGTTCTTGCGGCAGTAGTTGTAAAACGCGACGAACAGCGAAACCATCGCGCTGTGGTGGGCGAACGACTTGGAGTGAGCATTCGTCAGACGAGTCAGGCGGCGAACGTGCATCCGAAGCGACAGGTTGAGCCGTTCAGCGTAGCTTGTGCTGATCCGCGATTCGTCTGGATTGCCGAAGCGTGGGATTATTTCTACGCCGCTTATCTCGGCTGGCGAGTATCGCGTTTCAGTTTGCATTGTCTTGTAGTTTTTGACGATCTGGGCGAAGTCGCAGCGGCTTCCAAAGTGCATCGGCACGCTGTTCGTGTAGGTGCCGAAACCATCAGACGAAACCTGAACGCGGCCAGTTGTCGCATTCTTCAACCGCGTCAGGAACGTATCGCAGGTTGATTGTTGTAAAATTTTCAAAGGGCATGGAAATGGCCAAAAAGAAAGCGGCTACTCGCGGCGGCAAGCGTGAGGGCGCAGGTCGAAAGGCAAGCCCGGAAGGGGCTGCTGTGCTGATAACGGCCAGCGTGCCAGGTGAAGTAGCGGAGCAGTTTGACCAACTGCGTGAATGAAAGGGCTGGAACCGCTCTCAGGCGGTTACGGAAGCCATTCGCGGGTTGCTAGTCAAAGAGTCCTAGCGGAGAGAAGGGGAATCGAACCCAGCCGCGCGGCGATTCGCGCGGCACCCTACGTTCGTTTATAAGTCGATTGCGCCGCCAAGGCGCGGGCTGCTCTCCGATTAGGAGGCAGAACCGCAGTTGCCGCACGTGGCGTCGTCTGGATTGTCCTCAACATCAATTGCGACTTGCGGCCCAGCTGAAATACGTGAAGGCAGACATAGCTGAGCAGCCGTGTTTCTGATCGTTCGGCCAATGGTAAGGGCCAATTCTCGAATCAAGCCGACAACGCCTTTTATGTCGCTGCCCTGTGCAAGCTCTGTAACTTCACCAAGGATGCGCTGGATACTGTGCGTGTGATATTTCACTTCGTCAGCAGCAGTGCAATTTTTGTCCAGAACCACAATGCGAGTCGACTTGCCAAGTGCGTCGAGGTACATCGCAAGATCACCAATGCTCAATTCTTCATCGGTGCCGCTTTCCAGCTTTGAAATCTTGCTTTGCGAGCAACTCATATGCTTTGCAATGTCGCCCTGCGATTTGTTTTCTTTGCAGCGCAGCGCAATCAGCTGCTTAATAACTTCGCGCTGTTCAAGTCGCCGAGTGACGTCCTCCGCAAACTTCTGATCGTCGGATACGTCATTCAGCATCTCCGCTACGCTGTCGTACTTCTTCTGTTTTTGATTCATCATGTTCACGGCTCCCATCCAAATTCCCCGTTTCCCTACGGGCCCCCGTTTTTTTCGACTCGATAAGGTCAAGCACAAACTCCCGTGAGCGCTTGATGTCGTCCGGTTGGCTTTTCTTGTCGCCAATCGTTAGCAGGTGAAGAGTTTCATCTTCTTCGTCCGGGAAGGTGTAAAGCCTTGTTTCCGCTAAACTGCCCCTGATCACCCCGCGTTGGTCAATTGCAATGACACCGGCAGGTTCGGGGTGCACAAAACCCACCTTGATTTGCTGTAATCGGACCCCACTTTGAAGGGCTGTTACAAGCGTGTCCAGGTTCGTCAAAACTGCTTTCAACTCTCTCGGACGCTTTTTCTCGTACCACCTATGGCAGCGTAAGTAATCGTCCTCTGGCAAGACCATCCACATGGAAATATACCCTCCAGGAATTTTTTTGGCAAGAACGCGGTCCCTCTGCACGCATTATATTCCTATATGGCATAGGAGTCTAACGGTTCTGACGCTTTTCCGGGTGGCGCTACCCATCTAATGTGGGGGCGCGAGTTGCGCAAATCTCGTGCCAGCAATGGGTTGTGGCGAAAGAATTGCTAGCAGATTTTTCGGTGGACAGTTTGTCGATGACTGTCGATAGGTGGTGCCGATGAGCGGTGACAATGCGAATTTGGCAAGGTCGACTCGCCAACGAATGGCGTTTGGCTGAACCGCCCATGCCGAAGCAAAAGCTGGCGACAAATCTGCGAAAGCAGATTTTAAGTAGTGTCTATGTCATTCAGCCGCATGGTTTATTGGATTGCTCTAACTGCGGTCGGAAGCAGTGTTTCGGATTTTATCAACACAAACCCGTAACAGTGCCTCGTTTGGCGGTTCTGGACCGAGCAGTGCCTTGTCCTACTTCGTGGGCAACGTTGGCGACGGCATGAGGTGCGCTTCGGCCACGCATGGAAACGCGGCCACTTCGCTGAGCGCGGCAGCTGCGTCGGTCTGCGGCGGCAATTTGATTTGCACCCAGCGGGCTAATTTCTTTTCCGGCGCCGAGAGAACAGCAGCGGCCAGTTTTTGCAACCGCTCGACCAGATAACTGATCTCCGCGCCTGGGAGGAGTTCTTGAACAGGCACCGCGCGCGTCGCTGTCGCAAAGCTGCGGTGCTGCGGAGACCAGGCCCACCGCGGCTTGAGCAGCGCGTGAATCACCACGGGCATGTTTGCCAGCGGATTTGCCGTCGGCATGAGCATCACCATCGGAACCAGGTTGCAGCGGCTAGATTTTTTTCAGTGCCGCGAGCAAGTCGGGCTGCGGTCCAATCGAGTTGGTTGCGACCGGCACGCCCGGACTCTCGGCCTGCGGAGTTCCCGTATCGCTCAGTATTTTTCTGACTTGTGCGGGCGTCAACGGGGCGCCCCGTTTGGCGATCGCAGCGCCTTGCAAGCAGGCAGCCGCCGCGGCGACGATCGGCGCTGCGCTCGATGTTCCGGAAAACCGCAGCGTGTAGTGTTCGTTCGCCGACTGGCCACCGGCATCGCCATAGCCGGTGGTCGATACATGCCAACCCCAGCCTTGCAGGTTTACCATGCGGCCGTAATTCGAAAAGAAGATTCGCGAGCGGGGAGCGCCGAGCGGCGCGTAGCCATTGCGAAAATCGAAGCGATTGCAGGGGGGCACGCCAGCGCCGACTAAAATCGCGCCACAATCCTTCTGCAGGCCTGTGTCGTGGAATTTAGCAGCGTCGAAATTCTGATTGCCGTTGCCAGCCGCTGCGACGACGACGATTCCCTTGTTGACCGCGGCCTGAATCGCGGTGAAGACATCGGAGTGATATTGCATGGCGACGAACTGTTGCGCGGGCGGGTTCAGATCAAAATGCAACTCCAGCAACAGGACATCGCCGGGTTTCAGCTTCGACGTAGCATTGTCGATGGCAGCCGCTGCATTGAAGACGCCGTCGACGAACGCACTCTGTACCGCGCCCTTTGCGGCGTGGGCGATCCCGACGGTGCCCAGGGCATTCGACAGCGACACCATCGTGCCTAAGACGGCCGTGCCATGGTTCACCCAGTTCGGATCGGATAACAGTGTGCCGCCGAACGTCTTGATCGTGGTCGGCAGATCCTGGTGCGAGAGATTCCAGCCTGCCTCGATATCGCAAATCGTCACGCCGTGACCCATGGCGCCGGCCTGCTCCCATACATCACCAGCGCCGATGCCCGAGGGCGCGCTGTGCAGGTAGCCTTGGGTGGGCTCGATGTTGAACGGATCTGCGCCGGTGACGGCGGGCGGTTGTAAAAAAACCGGCGGTTCGGGAAGCGGCGCTACATAAGCATCCCACACTGCATTGTGTCGCTTCAGTCGGTTGGCCACTCGGTGGGCATCGTCCGAGGCGGGAAGAATCACGCGGGCGAAGTTGCCTTTGAAAAAATCTTCGGGCGTGAGCGGGGAACGGGCTTCACTTAATCGTCGTGTTACTGCGGCCGCCGTGGGTTCGCTCGGCAACGCTGCCGCCAGCGAAAAACTTTCGCTGCGCAATTTCGGCTTGAGTGCGAAGTTGCAGACAACCTCAGCCGCGTTCGTTGCTGCAAGCACCAGGTTGAGGCGCTCGGCGGGTTCGCGTCCCTGTTCTTTGCCGACGAATTTCCCGTTAGCCACGGCGATCGGCGCTTCGTAACGGAGTTCGACAACGACACTCGGCTGCCAACCGGGCGGGGGTGGAAATGTCGCGCGGGGAAACGTCGGCACGTCCGTGGTAGTTGTTCGAGGATGCTTCTTTTTCGCCATGATGCTGCCCTTGCTGCCCTTGGTGCTGGTGAGAGTGGCCGTAAGAATTCAGCGGCGCCGCTGGTGGATAGCTAACAATTGTACACTATTTTAGCGGGCATTGCAATCGACCGCCCCTGAGTGCTTGCGAGCGGGAGCCACCTTGGCAAAATTCGGCAAAAAGTGCGCTTGCAGCGGTTTTCTGCACTTGGTATCTATCGCCCCGCCCTGGCCACAAGCCGGTTGTCACGAACCTTCATTACTCGAACACTTGAAAGCTTCATCGTCCGTCATTCGTTTGCGGGAATGAATGACAACCCTCCCTCCTGGGTCGAAGCACACAAGCTCACGGCTGGCAATTTCTGGGTCAATTGCAGACGCGAGCGCTTCACGATGAAGCTTTTGACTGGCCGTCGGGGCGGGTCACACCTCCCCGACGCCAGGGAACACGCGGGGCACTTGCCAGCATCGGCAAGTGCCCCGCTTTTTTGTTAGTCACCGACCGCTCCGCGGTCGGTGAATCGAGGTCGCACGACCGACGTCGCTGGTTCTGCGTCCCCTCGCAATGCCACCTGCATTCATCGTTCGCAGAGCGAAACGACGACCTATCTCTCGTATCGCAAGAACTTGCCCGGGGCTCGGCCGACTTTGAACTCGACGGGCTGCGCTTGACGCACGATCACCTGGCCATTCACCAGCACATGTTCGATGCCGCTGCAGAGTCGATGCGGTTGCTCGTAGGTCGCGTGATCGGCGACTAATTCCGCATGGAAGATCGCGAGATCAGCCCAAGCACCTGCGCGGATCACACCGCGGTCGCGCAGGCCGAAACGTTGCGCCGGAATGCTGCTGAGCTTTTGCACGGCTGTTTCCAGCGAGAACAATTGATGGTCGCGCACACAGGGCCCGAGCAGGCGGCCGGCGGAACCGTAGACGCGCGGATGGACGACGCTATCAGGAAACCAGATGCCGTCGCTGCCCATCATGAACAGATCGTGCGCGAGGAGCGGATGGCCAAGTTCATCGGCGCCGGCGTTGATTACGAGCAACACCGCGAGATTTTCTTCGACGAGCAAATGATAGAGCGCTTCTTCCGCTGGCCGATTCATCTCGGCGATGTAGTTGGAAAGCAACTTGCCGTGGTGCGTCGAGTTATCCCAACTGCTGGTCCAAGCAATGTGCAACCGATCGAGCGGTACGCCCAGGTTGGCCAGGCCGGCGCGAAAGCGAGCCAACAATTCTTCTCGTCCCAAATTCGCCAGCACGCCGAACGGACCCTCGCGCCAGGCTTCGTACGGCGTGAGATAGTTGAGCATCGTGCTGCCGCGCTGATAGGGATAGACATCGAACGACAAATCGACTTCCCGCCGCGCTCGCTCGAGAAACTCCAGCACTTGTTCCACTTCCTGCGGCGTAGTTCCCTTCAAGTGCGAGATGTGGACCTTTACGCCGGCCCGCTTGCCGATTTCGACGGCTTCTTCGAGAGCCACGAACAGGCCCGCCTTGTAGCGAATGTGCGTGACGTATAAACCATCGAACCGCGCGATCGCGCGGCAGGCATCGACGAGTTCGTCGGTGGTCGAAGCACATTGCGTCATGTAATCGAGCCCCGTCGACAGCCCGACGCCCCCTTGCTCCATGCCGATCTCGATTTCGCGGCGAATGTTCCGCCGCTGATAGTCATCCAGCGGACGATGGCCAAAGCCGGCGTGGATCGTTCGGCAGTTGGCATACGGCACGTGCGTGGCAACGTTTTGCGCGGTGTGCCCTTCGAGCAGCGAACAATACTCGCCGATGCTTCGCCAGTCGCGATAATCTTGCAGCCTTAATCCATTCAAAGCCCGCAGATAAAAAATCCACTGCCGCCACGTGTGCCGATCGACTGGCGCATACGAGATGCCATCGGCCATCAGCACTTCGGTCGTAAAACCTTGGCTCGTCTTGGGCCAGAAGTTGCCATGCGACAGCAACCAGCCATCGCTGTGGTTATGTACGTCGACAAAGCCCGGCGCAACGATCAGACCGCCGGCTTCGATTCGCTCCGCAGCTTCGGCCGCCGCAAGATCGCCGAGCGCAGCGATGCGTCCGCCGCGCACGCCCACATCGGTCCGTTGGCGCGGCGAACCGGTTCCATCGATGACGTCGCCACCAGTGATAATCAGATCGAACAACGGACACCTGTGGGGAATTTGCCGGGACGATTTGGATTGGTTCGCCCTATCATAACTGGCCAGCAGGATAGAATTGAACGTGGCAAGTAGCCCCGCACGAAGTACCAGGAATCGACGTTCGATCTCGATCAAATCCATGACTGAACACCAAGTGACCCTTTACACCCGCGCTGGTTGCCATTTGTGCGATGACGCGCGTGAATTGCTCGAGCGTTATGGACTGCAGCCACAGTTGGTGGACATCGACGCCGATCCGCAGCTGCGCGAACGCTACACAACGTGTGTGCCGGTCGTCCTCATCGACGGCAAGGAGCGCTTTCGCGGGCGGGTGAATGAAGTGCTGCTGCGGCGGCTGCTGTAAGCAAATCTGTCGACCGACTGGGAACAATATTCCCTTGTTTGCCGCGGAAGGGTACGATAGAACCCACTAATCAGTCGGCATGGCCCGCTGATCCCACCTTCCCTTCCCACCCGAGAACGATCGCATGCGTCCCTTTTCGCAAAACGATCAAGCCTGCGCGGAGTTTCGTTCGCTCCGCACTTCGCGCCGCGCGGTGGTGCAAGCCGGCGCTGCCTCGTTGCTCGGTCTGGGGTTGCCCGCGTTGTTCGCTGCGCCAACTGTTGCCAGTTCAGCCGTGGCAGACAATCAGCGGTTGCCCGGTTTTGGGCGGGCGAAGCGCTGCATCTTTTTGTTCATGTGGGGCGGCCCTAGTCAGCTCGACACGTTTGACATGAAGCCGAACGCACCCGACAACATCCGCGGGCCGTTCAAACCGATCAGTACGAAAGTCCCTGGCCTGCAGATCAGTGAGCACTTCAAAGAGCTCGCCGGCGTGATGGACAAGGTCGCAGTCATTCGCTCGCTCAATCACAACGATCCGGCGCATCTTTCGAGCGGACACACGACGGTGACCGGGCAACTCGCGCCGGTTGTAAGGAGCGATGCGACGCCGCCGAGTTCTCGCGATACACCGCACATTGGCTCGGTCATCAGCAAGCTGCGTGAAGAAAAGAAGTTGCCGAGCGACGACAAGTCGGCCGGCATGCCGCCGTTTGTCATGTTGCCGTGGAAAGTCTTTCATCCGTCAGCGCCCGGCGGTCAAGCGCCAGGTCAGCATGGAGGTTGGCTCGGACCGGCTTACGACGCACTCTTAGCGACAGGCGATCCGAACCGGCCGCTGTGGAAGTTGCCCGCTCTGCAATTGCAGAACGGCGTCACTGCTGAATCGCTGCAGAGTCGCTTTCAACTGCTGCAACAAATCGATCAGCAACGGGCCGTCTTCGACCAATTGCCGCGGCCGGCGGCGATGAGTGCGCATCAGTCCAAAGCACTGGATTTGCTGGCCTCGCCCAAAGTTCGCGAAGCATTTGAGATTTCACAAGAGTCGAAAGAAACGCGCGAGCGCTACGGCCGCAACATTCACGGCCAGAGCGTGCTGCTGGGGCGCCGCTTGCTGGAGCATGGCGTGCCGCTTGTGAATATCAATTGGCACGACGACGGCAAGAACTTTTGGGACACGCACGGCAATAACTTCAACCGCTTGAAGGACGAATTGATTCCGCCCGCCGATCGCGCGCTGACGGCGTTGCTCACCGATCTCAGTGAACGGGGCATGCTGGCAGACACGCTGGTTTGCTGGGTCGGCGAATTCGGCCGCAAACCAGAAATATCGAACGGTACGGGGCGCGAGCATTGGCCTTATTGCTACTGCGGATTGTTCGCCGGCGCGGGGATCAGCGGCGGGGCAATTTATGGCAGCAGCGATAAGCATGCGGCTTATCCTGCGACCAACGCCGTTTCGCCGCATGACTATGCCGCGACCGTTTACCATGCCCTCGGCATTCCCGCCGCAGCGACATTATTTGATCGTTCGAACCGGCCCCACTCGATCTATGCCGGTTCGCCGCTGAGTTCGTTGTTTGCTTAGCCCGTTTCGTTAGCCCACCGCAATTTCCCCCCATCGGTAATCGCATGGCCGCGACCCACCTGCGCGAAGCCTACGACTGCATTGTGCTCGGCAGCGGCCGCACCGCGAGTCAAGTCACAGCCGCCATCGCGCGGTCGGGGCGGCAGACGCTGCAACTGATGCGCGAATCGACTGCCATCCATTCCTGGTTGCATCCGCGTTGGAATGTTTTCTGTGCCGAATTCGCCGCAGGTCGGCGCTTGCGGCTGAGTAGCGTGGCACTTGTGAACCCGGTGGGCAGACGACTTACGGTCATTCGCGCAACCGCGGCCTCAAATCCGCAACCGCACGGTTCCGCTTCGCGTGCACCGACTGGTACAGCCTTTGCGCTGCCTGCGGGCTGTCGTGTTGTGTGTGAATCACCCCGAGAAGTCCGCCTCAACGGAGCGATGCCACCGACGACGATTCGCGCGAACTCGGTGATTTTTGTGAGGAGCACACCGCACACCTGCGGGCAGTCGGCGATCGGCGGCATCTACCGCGACGTCAGTGTTGGAGAGAATGAAGACCGCCAGGCACTGCTCTTTGCCACGCAACGTGGCGGCGAAGTTTTTTGGCTAGTGCCGATGGCGGGCGCCCTGTGGAGCGTCGGTCTCTATCGATATCAGGTTGAACCGCCGATCACCAGCGATACGCTGGCCGAAGAGTTTGAAGAAGCGCTCGTCGCTTGCCCTGCGCTCACTCAACGGCTGATTGCGGCCCAGCTCGTCGGCAACTTGCACCTGTTCACTGAGCCGAAGCCCACTGAACGGATTGATCAGGCAGCCGATGTGTTGACGCTGCCGGATTACCACGCTTGGCTCGATCCCGTCTTTGCGAGCGGCGATTGGCTGGGTGAAGAGCTGGCCACACAATTGGCTCAGCTGTTAATGGCGGAGCATGCATCACCTGAAAAGATCGCTGAGTGGCAACTACACTGGCGAGCTGTGGAGCAGTTGACGCGCGAGCGGATCGCGCCCTGGTATCAACGACATGAGTCGTTGCCCGCAGCGCTGCACGATCACGCCCAGCGCGAGTGGTATGAAAAGCTGTTGAGCGGTGGCAGGATATAGGGTGGGACTCACGAGTACGTTCGCCCCACCGTACGACTAAGGCTTGTACTCCACCTTGATCCAACTCGCCGGACCGCGGATGCCGTGCACATTGACGGCTTGGATTTGCAGCCGATTTTCGCCGGCGTGCAACGGCCAGGTGAAATCCTGTTTGACCGACTGTTCAGCGGAACCGTCGATTTGTGCGATGTATTTGGCAAAACTCGGCATGTTGTGAGTTAGCCGCACGTCGAGCGTGCCATCCTTCGCGGTTTGCTGCAGCCAGATTTTCGCTTGGTTGATGGGCCAGTTCCAATCGTTCACATTCGAGACGCGATCGCTGTAAAGCACCGACGCGGGATAAAGATCATCTGTCCAGACGCGATGGCCAGTCCAGAACCAGCCCCGCATGCCTTGATTCAGCGGCACTGGCACGATGCCATCAAGGAATTCGGTATGCGGAATCATCCGCAGTTCTGCGAACGCAGGCCAGTCCTGCAAGCCCTTCCATTCGTATGGACTCTTCGCGAGCACGACGACATCGACCTCCCGTTTGGAATCTTTGCTGGCTGACTTATCCAGAATCACGGCGAGCTGCCGTTCGCGCAGTTCGAGCAAGTTCAGCGGCGTGCGGGTTTCTTTGTCGACGAAATACCACGCAGCCTGGCCGTCGACATACATCCATTTACTCAGTTCATTCGACCAGATCTCGACTACTTCATGGCCGCTCCGAATCTTCACGCCATGATCGCCCGAGCCGATCGAGACGCAGCGGCCGACCATACCGAAGCTTTCGCAGGCCTGCAGAAAAACAATGTTGTATTGCTGACAGAATCCACCGATCGGCGTGCCGTCTTCGTGCTTCTTGAGAATCTCGAGTGCATCCCATTTCGGATAAATCTTGCCGAGATGCCCTTTGGTCCATTGCTGCGATGTCCACCCCGCGAGCTTTTCCATCCGCTGTAAATCGGTGGTGCAGCCTTTGACCACTTCGTCGAGGGCGTACTGCTTGCGAAACGTGGCGAGGCGAGGGTGTTTGAGATCTTCGAAGCGGAATGATTCTGCGGGATAGAGGATGTTAGGATTTTCGCGGGCCAGAAGTTTCAACTTATCTCCCCAGCCTTTGTCTGCTGTGATCTCGGTCCGCACGCGGGCCGATTGGAGCTGCGGCGAAACCGTGGTATCGCCGGCTGGCAGATAAAAATCGAGTGAGAAATAACGCGGCAACGGCTCTTTTTCTTCTTCGGCTTTGAGGGTGAATTCGCCATTCGCAGCACTGCGGCCTTGAAATTCCGTCCGTTCGCGATTGGCGGATTCGATTCCGCTGTTGACGCTGTTGTTGCTCTTGCCGGCAACATGAATGCTTTGCACGTGCACATTGGGCGGCGGAATTGCGTCGCCCAGAAGATTGGCGGCATCGTACTCGTAGGTGTGAAACAGACCGCTGTCGAGATAGCCATCGAGATACAGCCGGACATAGTATTCGCCGGCGATGTCGTTCTTCGGTCCTAAGCCGGCGGTCGCAGTGGGCACGCCTGACAGCTTCACTTTTTTGATGCTTTGTTGCTTTCGCTTGGTTTTGTCGTTGGGCCAGCTGTTGCGTTCATCCTCGCGCGCGATCCAAATTTTGCCTTCGCCCGTGAGTCCGATTTCGTTTTCGCCATCCACCAGCAGCGTGGGCGGAATTTCGCACTGCTTCCAATAGTTGCCGGCGAAAGTGTGCGCGCGGAGGGCCACTTCCTTGCCGTTGATGGTTGCCTCAAGCGATTTGCCGGTATGACCCACGAGCAAGAAGGCCCGCGCCGGAAACTTGATCTTCTCTGGAAAGTTACCGTCACGCGGCAATTCGACTTTCAGCGTTTGAAAGATCGAAATTCCTTCGGCGAGAATTTCTTCGTTGGGCTGATACGAATAACCGGCCGCTTTGCCATCAACTTCGACCAGTAACCCGCGGTGGAGTTCGATCGCTTGTCGCTCTGGCGAAAAACGCACGTGATGCGTGTCTGCCTGGCGGAAAAGTTCCGCGGCCGAGAGTTTTAGCTCCTGCTGATATTCTTCGGCCCGCAGCGGGAGGGTGCAGCACAAGACGAGCACGAGGCCGACGTTGCGAACCATGGAATGCCTTCCTCGCAAATGCGAGCAACTTACACAAACCGCAGCAGCGCGTAATTCTTTTTGCCGCTGCGCAGCACCATCACCGTTTCGCTGGCGAGATCGGTGAGTGACAACTTAGTATCAACGCCACTTTGCCGGCGGTTGTTAACGTAAGCACCACCTTGATCGATCACGCGGCGCGCATCTCCCTTGGATTTGCAGAGGCCCGATTCGACGAGAGCGTCGATCAGCGGCAAGCCAGCTGCCGTGAGCGTGGCGCGCGTCAGCTGTTTGCTCGGCACTTCGGCAAAAATCTCGGTGAGTTCCTGATCAGATAATTTTTGGATCTCTGCGCCGAAGAAAATCTCGGTGGCACTGCGGGCGGCTTCCAACCCTTCGGCGCCATGCACTAATTTCGTCAATTCTTCCGCGAGTCGCTTTTGGCTCTCTCTTTTTTGCGGTTCGCTAGTCCGCTGTGTGTCGAGAGCGTCGATTTCTTCGTGTGAAAGTTCGGTGAGAAACCGCAGGGCCATCCCCGCGTCAGCATCGGCAGTGTTGATCCAGTATTGGTAGAAAGCGTAAGGGCTGGTCTTCGATGCTGAGAGATAGACGGCCCCTTTTTCGGTTTTGCCCATCTTCGTGCCATCACTTTTCAGCAGCAGCGGACAGGTCATGCCGTAGAGCTGCGTACCATCCATGCGGCGGGCGAGGTCGATGCCGGCCGTGATGTTGCCCCACTGATCGCTGCCGCCGATTTGCAGCTCGCAGCCAAATTTGCGTTTCAAAAGGACGAAATCGTAGGCCTGCAACAGCATGTAGCTGAATTCGGTGTAGCTAATGCCACTATCGCGCTCGAGCCGGCCTTTGACCGAATCTTTGCTGAGCATCACGTTGACGGGAAAATGTTTCCCCACGTCGCGGAGAAATTCCAAGTACGTGATCGGCCCCATCCAATCGAAATTGTTGACCAGCTGCGCATCGCCGCTGCCCGGCTTGCCGTCGCCGAAGTCGATGAACCGTTCCAGTTGCGAGCGAATGCCCGCGACATTTCCGCGCAGCGTTTCTTCGTCGAGCAATTTTCGCTCGTCGCTTTTGCCAGTCGGATCGCCGACCATTCCCGTGGCGCCGCCGACCAAGGCAATCGGGTGATGTCCCGCCTTCTGAAATCGCCGCAAAAGCATCACGGGCAACAAGCTGCCGATGTGCAAGCTGTCGGACGTCGGATCGAAACCGCAGTAGACGGTTCGTTGTCCCGTGCTGAGCCATTCGGGAAGAAATTCCGGCGCAGTCGTTTGATTGACGAGGCCTCGCCAGCTGAGATCAGCGAAGAAGGACATAAGAATTCAGGTTTCACGGAAAGAAAACGGTTGGTACGAGAAACGATGGGCACGGCAGGAAAAAGTTCGCCGCCCAAGTGCCAAAATATAGCAGCTATGTAGAGCAGTCTTGGGTTGCGCCCCAAGAAATAAAAAAACCCGCCCAGGTTGGCTAACCTGGGCGGGTCTATCAATTCAATTTGGTTGGATTGTCAAATAGGCTCAAATGAGCTGTTTCTGACTGACCTCTCACAACATGAGTCTATGTGCACGTGTGTTATCTGACATAAAGTACAGACAACGGATATTCCTTAGAAAGGAGGTGATCCAGCCGCAGGTTCCCCTACGGCTACCTTGTTACGA
>CAYMWL010000081.1:0-30566 GCA_964394305.1 uncultured Pirellulaceae bacterium | reverse complement strand
ACACGTTCGATCTCAAGCCGGACGCTCCAGCCGAGTATCGCGGTACGTTCAACCCGATCAAGACTTGTGCATCGGGCGTCGAGATTTCGGAACACCTGCCGAAGATGGCCGCTCAGGCTGACAAGTTCTGCGTGCTTCGCGGCGTGTCGCACACGCTGGGCGCTCACCAACTGGGCACCGAGTATGTGAACACCGGCAACCGGCCGATCCAATCGCTCGAATATCCCGGATACGGCGCCGTCGTCACCAAGGAACTCGGCGGGCCCAAGGATCTGCCGCCGTTCGTCGCGATTCCGAACAGCAATCAACGGACGGGTTTCCTCGGCGTGCAATACGCGCCGCTCAACACCACGGGTGCGCCCCGACCAGGGCAGCCGTATGGCGTCCGCGGCATTTCGCTGGGGAACGGTTTGACAGTGGAAGAAGTCGAACGCCGCCAGAACTTGCTGGCTGATCTCGATCGCACCTTTGCCAAGGTCGAGAAAGACAGTCAACTTTTGACCGGTCTCGATCGCTTCTCGGAACAAGCCCACTCGATCATCACGTCGAAGCGCGCTCGCGATGCGTTCGATGTCAGCAAGGAATCGCCGAAGTTTGCCGAGCCGTTTGGCGCCGATAACTTCGGCATGAGCTGCTTGCTGGCTTCGCGCCTGATCGAATCGGGTGTCCGTTTCGTCACGCTCACGCTGGGCGGTTGGGACACCCATCAGAACAACTTCACCAACCTCAAGACGCGGCTGCTGCCGCAGCTGGATACCGGTGTCGCTGCTCTGCTCAACGGCTTGCAACAGAAGGGTCTGCTCGACTCGACTGCTGTCTTCGTCACTGGTGAGTTCGGTCGCACACCGAAGATTAACAGCCGCAGCGAAGAAGGCGGCCGCGATCACTATCCGCGCTGCATGTTCATGCTGCTCGCGGGCGGCGGCGTGAAGGGTGGCCAGGTCATCGGCGAAAGCGATGACAAGGCGATGGGCCCGAAGAACGACGCGATCACTCCTGACGACGTGGCTGCGACCTTCTATCACACGCTGGGCATCGACCACACGCACGAATACCACACCAACACCGGCCGGCCAATCATGATCGTCCGTGATGGTCATATAATTCGCCAGGCCCTTTCTTAATCCCAAATTTCCTGTTCCCTCACCCCAGAGTACTGGGGCGAGGGAGATCTCGTATGACCCTTCTCCTGCCGTTCTCGTCCCCTTCTCGGAGATTCGCCGCATGAAATCGTTCTTTGCTAAATGTGTCATCGCCCTCGGTATCACCTCCTTTGCGTTTCTTTCGCTCACCGCGAGCGCTCAGAACGAGAAGAAAAACAAGAAGGGCGCCGATCCCACCGCAGCGATCAGCAAAAAGCTCGAAGGGCTCGACCTGACCGCCGAGCAAAAAACCAAGATCGACGCTGTCAAGGCGGAGCACGGTCCCAAGTTGAAAGCCGCCAGTGAGAAAGTAGCGAAGGCGCTTACACCGGAACAAGCCAAAGCCCGCCGCGAAGCGATGGCTGCCGCCAAAGCCGCCGGCAAGAAGGGGAAAGAAGCTGCCGACGACGTGAAGGCCGCACTCAAGCTCACGCCCGAACAAGAAAAGGCCCTCGCCGACGCCGAAAAGGAACTCCGCGATTGCAACGCTGCCTTCACGAAGGCAGTCGCCGACGTACTGACCGCCGAGCAAAAGGAAAAAGCCAAGCTCGGCGGCGGTAAGAAGAATAAATAATTCGATCGCAGTTTGAAGATCGCAGATTTTAGATCGAGGCCAGGTTGCTGCGGCAGCCTGGCCTTTTTCGTCTGCATTTTGCTTGCGCTGGATCGGGCCTTGCGAATCGAGGATGATGTTGCTGACGTTTGTAGGCAAGTAATGGCTCAAAGATCAATCATCAGGAATTGCTAAGATGCAAACTGCGAAGGCGCTCTGTGTGTTGACTGTTTTGCTGACCAGTCTTGGTTGCGAGCAAACCTCGACCAGCGGGACAAACGCCGCTTCTACGGAAGCCTATCAGGCTCAACTCGATACCTTCAATCGTCAGGCGACCGAACAAGACGACATCAGCCAGCGGGCACTGAAGCTCATGGAGCAGCAAGAAGCGGATTACGTCCGCACCAAGAAAATGCTGGACGAGCAGGATGCACAAGGCAAACGCATCGAAAAGTATCTGGACGAACAGGAAGGGTTTTCGCGGAGGATGGACGCGCTCCTCGCCAAGCAAGAGGAGCAGGCTCGTCGGCAAGATGCAATTCTGGAAGCAGACGAGAAACGATTGGGAATCAAACGGGCGGAGTAGTGCCTATTGCTTTCGCTGTTCCAACTGGGCCACAAACTCGGCATGTTCCGGTGAATGGATACCCTGCTGCACAACGGTTAGCACTTGTTTCGATTCACCTGTCAGCAGCGATCGCACATCGAGCCACAGCCCTGGAAAAATGCTGCTCTTGATCCAGCCCTGGTCATCGGGCGTTTGTTTGATGAATTGCCCCTGCTGAAGCTTGAACCAATCAAGCTCACGGTCCCAGGTGCGCCACACAATGTATTCGCGCACGCCGTTCCGGCGATATGCGTTCAACTTCTCATGCAGATCATAGTTCACGCTGGAGGCTGCAATTTCAGCGATCAGTTCCGGCGCACCCTCGATGTATTTGTCTTCCGTATCGCGCGTCTGGCCGCCACAGCTGGGCAGAATTCGCAAGAACGTATCGGGTTGCGGTTCGTTATCGAGGTCCAAGCGGATGGTGCCGTTGTCGCCACCGGCAGTGCCGGGCGTATTTGCCTCGTAAAACGCGAGCCATCCGATGAAGCGAAAATGCGGCAGCGAATGTCCAGGATCGGAGACAGGTGGGCCCATGACGTACACGATTCCTTCGATGAGTTCGCATTTGAATTTTGGCGACATCGCGTGATAGCGGCGCTCGAATTCATCGCGGCTCAGTCGATCGCCCGTTTGCAGCGGAGGAAATCGCGGCAACTGTGGCTCAGCACTCGGTGGCAGCGTCGTCGGGATGGCTCCGGTGGACATGGGTTAACTTTCGCAGGATTGATCAGGCGATGCTTCTATTTAACCACGCGCTGCAGCAGCTCTCAACCTTGTTCCAGTCGCGTTGGTTGCTTGCAGAGCACCACGACACTCAAAATCAACATGGCAGTCAGGCTTCCGATGATCGACCAATAAGGTACGACAAACATCAGGTCAAAGCCCCGGGCCGAAACTAAAAATCCGCAGCGGTGCGAAAAGGTAGATACCCTGGTGGTCGCGAATGGATATTGCGGTGCGCCGCCAGATTTTTCCCACGTGGTGCGAGTTTTCGGTTTTCCAGGCCACGCCCCTCTTGCGAGTAGCAGGCCGCCACCGCTGGAGCACACGCGCGTAAATCGGCCGGGGCGTTGGAGTCCGATATCGTCAGCCACCCAATAGCTGCGAATCCAGAAACCGCAGGCAGGGATCAGCAGGATGGCAACCACAGCGGCGAAGAGTGCGCTACAACCGAACTTAGCCGTTTGCAGTTTCATCGGCCTACTTCACAAACCCCGCATCGCTCCAGGCAGCAGCGCTGTCGTAACTGCCGTCGCTGCCGCAATGCAGCGTGAGGCGTTTGCCATCCGTGGGGAGCGCCAGTTCGATTAGCTCGGCCGGAGCGAGTGCGCTGACTTTTTGCTTTTCCCACAGCACCTGATCATCAACCATCACCCGCATCGGTCCACTTGCAAGCTTCACGCCGCCGACGACGGCGACGAACTTTTTGTACTCGGGCTTTAGCTCGACGCCGTAGTAGGTGTTGCGAATCATGCCGTAGCCGCCGGTCCGCACTTGCCCGAGAAAGCGAATCGGCTCGCGATACTTGGCTGTGTAAGGCAGCATGTCCTTGATGGGCTCGCCGCGGCCACGCACATCGCTGGCCTCGGCAATGGGGAGATCTGTTAATCGCACGTCAACTTTGGGCAACTCGCCACTCGCCGGCAAATTGCCGATCGCCGAGCGCAGTGAAGAATCGGCCCAAACCAGGCTGTAGCCGCGGCCGCCGGTCAGCGTCAGTTCGAGTTGCACTTCCTGGCCGCGAAACGTTTGCAAGTCCCACCAATACGCGAGCGAGTCGGAAATCAAATCCTCGCGACCTTCGCTGAAGCGGTTGTTGCGGCGGATCCACGGCTCGACGTATTTCTGCTGCCGAGTGGCCATCGCCGCGCGGTCTTCGCTCGTGTGCCAACCGAGCACGCTGCCGTTCACTTTCAGTTCGAGTTGCTGCTCTCCGTAGTTCTGCGAAATGGCCGTGACGAATTCGAGCACGTCACTCTTCGAGTCGATCGTCGCCACGCGGCGGAGTTGCAGCGTCGTATCGGCGGCAATCGTCAGGACCGATTCCCAGCGATCGGAGGCTTCGTTCCAGCGATGGCCGATGCGAGTTTGCTTCCAACCCTCGCCCTGTTGTTCCCATTGGTCCAGTCCAGGCAAGGCTTTGGCAAACAGCGGGGCTTCGTCAGCTGCCACCGGATCGATCACCACGAGTGGAGCGAGCCAGCAGACATCGTCGCGAATATCGAAAGGATCGGCGCCCGGCGGGCGCAATTCGTGAGCGTTGTCGGTAATCAGCACGATGCTATCGAGCGTTCGCACGTCCACATCGCCGGTGGTTTTCGGCGAGGAACTTCCCAGCAGCACGCCGCTGTCCCAGAGAATTTTTCCCGGCTGTTTTTGGCTCGCATTCCACTCGGCGATACGGCAGCGTACGCTGCCGCCACTCCCTGAGATGCGGTCGAGTCCCACCATCGTGGAAAGCGAAACCGCGCCAACCGGAAGCTGAAAGACAATCTGGCTATCGGCATGCGTGCCGAGGCCCAGATCACTTTCTAAGCGGCCTGTAGCAACCAACGGTCCACTTTGCGAGCTATTCCGCAGCCAATCGCGCGGCTCGCCGATCAGCCGCGTGTTCATGGCAGTGCTCGCTGGCACAAGCGACAATGGAACTTCATCGGCGCGGCGATAACCGACCCAGGCGATATCCCCTTCGGAAATCGCGATGGGGTTCGAGCACCAGGCCGGCTGCACGTAATACATCACTTCGATGGTGGAACCCTTGCGACCCCGCGAACGTTCGACTTCGCGCGAAGCCCGCGAGGTCGTCAACACCGCGCCGCCGCGCAGGGCAATCCGCATGATCGCAGGGCCGGAGAGACTGCCAGCGCCAAAACTGTCTTCCACCACGGCGGCCAGCTGATCGACTTGCGGAAAAACCACATCGGCGAGTTCTGTGAATGCGGCCTGCACGATGCCATCGGCGGTTAAGATCGACAGGCCATATTCTCGCCAGCGAATGCTCGAGCCTTTGATCTCGCGGCCATCAAGGAGCAACACGGTGCCAGGCTCGGGCGTCGGTTTGCGGAGGCGACCTTCCTGGCCGACGATTCTTTGCACGCGATCGGTTCGCACGCTCACGCCGACGCCATCGACGGGCATCAGCGGAGCATCGAGCTGCACGCGCACTCGCTGGGCCTGTCCTTGGCGGCCATCGGCTGCGGCCAACTGCCGCGGCAGACCATTCAGCACGTCACCGTTGGCCAGCATCACCAGCGGCACTTTGCGCTCGAGCTTGGCGTCCTGATCGCGGATCAGCCGCACCGGCGCTTCGACTTTGAAAACATTCCGCCCGTCGATCTGCTTCACATCCGCCGCCGTCGGTATCGGCCAACCGGGCAGATCATCGACCGCCAACCGCTCGCCACCCTGAAACGACAACGAAAACCGGCCGTTCTCGGCACCGATCGCAACGCTTGCACACACCGCCAGCCAGCCGCAGAACCAGTGCGTCAGTTGCAAACGTGGGGGCATCGGCAAGGAACTCAACTGGGCGAGAAAGGAGCGGTCGAATGGCGGGGAGATAGGTATTTATCGTAGCAGGCGGTTGCGAAAATTGCTGCGGGGAAATTCCGTTTCAGCGGGGCGATTTTTCGAGGGAAAGACCGCGAAGTGCAGCATTATTTGGCAAATCATCATTCACTTCTCGTAAGTAAAGTGAACCTTTGCGCCGTTTGCCTTTACGTTTACACTGGCGGATTCACTTTACACCAAGCATACCTTGACGTCCGGCCATTAACCGCCGGACGTCCGGCCAGCCATTAAACAACCGGGGAGGTTCCTTTGCTGCGGACTCATACTTGCGGGCAATTGCGGGCGGAACATGTGGGGCAGGAAGTTACCCTCTGTGGTTGGGTCGACACCAGTCGCGACCACGGCGGAACGCTCTTCATCGACCTCCGTGACCGCTACGGCAAAACCCAGGTCGTCTTTGCCCCCGAAGGTGGCGCTGCCCAGCTCGAAGACTCGCGCAAGATCCGCGGCGAAGACGTGATCAAGGTCGTCGGCAAAGTCGCCAAGCGGCCGGAAGGGACGATCAACGCCAAGATCGGCACCGGCGAGATCGAACTCCGCGTCACTTCGCTCGAACTTTTGAACAAATCGAACAACGCGCCGTTCAGCCCGACGCAAGCCGATCTTCCCGGCGAAGACCTGCGGCTGAAGTATCGCTATCTCGATCTCCGCCGGCCGGAGATGCAAAAGGCATTGAAACTCCGCAACGACATCATTCTCGAAATGCGGAACTATTTCGCCGAGAACGATTTTCTGGATGTCGAAACACCGATCCTCGGCCGCAGCACGCCCGAAGGCGCCCGCGATTACCTGGTGCCGAGCCGCGTTCACAACGGTATGTTCTATGCCCTGCCACAATCGCCGCAGCTTTACAAACAGATCCTGATGGTCGCCGGTTACGACCGCTATGTGCAGGTCGCTCGTTGCTTTCGCGACGAAGACCTGCGCGCCGACCGCCAGCCGGAGTTCACGCAGCTCGACCTCGAAATGTCGTTCGTCACGCATCACGACGTCATCAACATGATCGACGGCTTGATGAAACGCCTGGCAAAAAAGTTCCTTGGGCTGGATCTGCAACTGCCGCTGCCGCATATGACCTGGGACGAAGCCATGGAACGCTTCGGTCACGACGCGCCGGATCTCCGTTATGGCTGCGAACTGATCGACATTACCGATATCGCCGCCAAGTGCGACTTCCGCGTCTTCAAGGAAACTGCCGAAGCGGGCAAGAAGGTCCGCGGCATCACCGCTCCCGGCGGCGCGGCATTTTACTCGCGCAAGCTCATCGACGAACTGACGGAGTTTGTGAAGCAGTTCGAAGCGAAGGGGCTGGCCTGGTTTCGCGTCGAGCAAGATGGCAAGCTGTTCTCGCCGATTGCTAAAAATTTCACCGAAGAACAACTAACCGCGATCAAAGAAAGGATGAACGCCAAGGCCGGGGACATCATGTTCTTTGTTGCCGACACTTGGGCGGTCAGTTGCAAGGCGTTGCACAACATCCGCAAGAAGGTCGGTGTCGATCTCAAGCTCTACGATCCGAAGAGCTACAGCTTTTCGTGGATCGTCGAGTTTCCGATGTTCGAATACGACACCGAAGAAAAGCGGTGGAACAGCATGCACCACCCGTTTACCGCGCCGCGGCCGCAAGACATTCCAATGCTCGAGACCGACCCCGGCAAGGCCCGCGCAGTGGCTTATGACCTGGTCATCAACGGCAGCGAAGCCGGCGGCGGCACCATCCGGATCCACGACAGCAGCACGCAAAGCAAAGTCTTCGGCCTGCTCGGCATCGACGCCGAAACGGCGAAGAACCGCTTCGGCTTTTTGCTCGACGCGCTGCAAATGGGCGCACCACCGCACGGCGGCATCGCGCTCGGCATCGACCGCTGCATCATGCTCTTCGGCGGCTTGGACAACATCCGCGAAGTGATCGCGTTCCCCAAAACGCAAAAGGCCGCGGACCTGATGACCGAAGCGCCGAATGAAGTGGATTTGAAGCAGCTGCGCGAGTTGGGAATTCGAATTGCGATGGCGGAGGGGAAGTAGTTACCATTGATAGCGGTTGCCCGACGGCCGAGAACTAAACTCAAGAAAATGAGGGACCTATGCCAGTCAGACTTACGCCCTCAAAATCACTTCTCATCTCGTACGACTCAGAGAGTGACTCTTGGGTAAGCTTAGAAGGGCTATCGCTATGCATATTGTCGCAATTCGTTGACATTGAGCCAGGTGTAACGCTAAAGCATGTCTTTGAGCTGATCGACGGAAACAGAGAAGTTAAGTGATTCCTGCAAGAATACTGTTCATGCGATATTGATAGTATTCGCTGCAAGCCAATTTCCAATACTTCTCCCATTCAAGTTTACACTGGAGTCGAGTGGGACGAGCGCAATGGCAAACCCACCGGTGTGGCGGAAGTCGATCAGTTGGCAGTTGCGCCTTTCTATTATGTCTATACAGACGGCAAGACTGGCGAACGGCGATTAGATGGTGATCTGATGCTGCTCGGAAAAAACTCTCGGTTTGAAGATTGTGCCACAACGCTTGGCGGTCCATCTCGGTTCGTCTATTCGCAGTTAATGCAAGTTTGAGGTTCGCTTCGACACAAGGATGGATGTGCAAGAGTCCGACACCGAGCAAGGATCACTGGGGAACGCCGAAGATGAACCGATCGCGTTTTCGGCGCATTTAAGATACAAGCTTCTTGATGTGCTTGTTGCAATCGTCGGCTTTTTTGGGACCCCCATTTTCGATTCTCGGTATCAGCCAGAAGTTGATGAAGACCTGGAGCTTTTTGAACGGCTGAATCGCGCAGGTCAAGAAGATATAGATGAAGAGGATCTCGACAACGATGATGATAGTGATGAAGAAGATGATGACACGTCTACATAAATCACTTTAGTATCAACCGGATGTTTTCTGGTGCGCTGCGGGAAATTGAGTGCATTTAGGAACTGTATGTGGAAATCGCCGTAGAGTGGTACCTCGCCATCACCTTACTCGTGATCGGCGCATCGCATGTGTTGCGACCCGGCGACTGGTGCGAAGCCTTTCGGCAGTTGCATCGGTGCGGCCGGGGCCGGCCTGGCGCTTTTATTAACGGAGTCCTAAGTCTCGCGACGGGAGCGATCATTGTCGCTGGGCATGGTTCGTGGAGTTGGCCGGGCACGATTGTGACCGTCTTGGGATGGTTTTTGATTGCCAAAGCGGTTAGCTGCTTTCTCTTGTCGGATCTAGCACTCCGCTCGATGGAGTTGGGTTCACGTTCGCCACGCGGGTTCGTCATCGGTGGCCTGCTGTTTTTGGTGCTCAGCGGTTGGGTCTGGTATTGCCTTTGGAGCGCGTGAACCAAGCCGGCCAATCGAGTGTCCGATTGCAGTCCAGTACTCCCGCGACTCACGGATCGATGCCGAACATGACCGATGCACCAATAACGCAATCCATTTTGCCAAGTCTCACAATCATCCAGGGTGGCTGGGAACTCCTTGGTCGCGTGGAGCCGCTGTGGAATCAGCAGCGGGACTTTCATTTCGCTCTGGCGCCGCAGTGGAAGAAGGGAATGACCTGGGAGTTTGCCGATCGTCGCCTGGCCTTGATCGCCAAGGGGACTCACGGTCATCTGATCGCGCTCGCGAGCGTGGACGGTCGCGACGTCGGTTATGGCATCAGCACCATCGAGGCCAACGCGCGCGGAGAACTCGACTCGCTGTTCGTCGCTCCGCAGTTTCGCAGTCAGGGCGTGGGCGATGGACTGATGAAAGTCACGCTCCAGTGGTTTGCCGGGCGAGGGATCGAGGATGTCGCCATAGAAGCGCTCGTTTGCAACGAAGGGGCCGTTCGCTTTTATGCGAGGTACGGCTATCAACCTCGTTCGGTCGTCATGAAGCGGCCTCGACCTGTTCCCTAGGGATAAGAGTTTGGCGGGTTGCCCGTCTTCACCTACAATCGGCAATTGGCAGGGGCGTTACGGGCTGTCATGTAACGTTTATTCCGTTTGTGCGCTCTACCACACGGTTCATTGCAGTGACGGCACCGTGATTGCTGCGGTATGATTGCCGAGTAACGGTTGCCGGCGAAACTGGCCAGAGCGACCGCTGCCGAGGGATCGAGCGAGAATTGACGATGCGCACCGAAAATATGACCGACCGTGCGAAGCTGGTGATTCGGCTGGCAGAGAAGCGCGCGCGGCAATTCGGTTCGGCCACGATCGAACCCGAGCATTTGCTCTTGGGCGCTATCAGTGAAGAAGCCGGCGTCGGCGGCGTTGCGCTCCGGCGATTGGGCGCTTCGCACGAATTGTTCTTGTCGGTCTTGCCGCCGCTTCCGCAACCAACACCCGCGACACCAACCGGGCCGTTGCCCTGGAGTGCTGCCGTCGATGCCGCCGTCGAACGTGCCGATGCGGAACGCGGCCCACTCAATCGCAACTTCATTTGCACCGAGCATCTGGTGCTCGGATTGAGTTACACAGGCGGCGGTAAAGTGCCCGATATGCTGCGGCACGTCTCGATCACGCCGGATCAGTTGCGCAAGCAGATTTTGTTTCTGCTGCAGAATGGCTGATCCGTTGCGAAGTAGCAGATGTAGATGTAGTAAATTTAGGTCAGGCTCTGCCTGACGATGCGCTCCAGCTCCATTCAGTCAGGCGGAGCCTGACCTACAAACTTCCTGTTTGTTGCTGCGCAATGAATGAATTTTGATCAATGACCTAAGGTGTCAATCAGCTACTGGATACTGATGGGTTAGTTGATCATTGACAAGTCGGTAGATATTTTGACAAGAACTGCATCCCAATTTGGCTGCAAGTCATCGTGTGTTTTTGCTAAGGGCGTCGATTTTACCGGTGCGCTAAACGGGTCACGTGTTGAATAATTCGACGGGAAAGTCATCGTGTTTCTCGGGAATGGCGATGATTTTCTGTCGAAAACGTTTGATTTATTCACCAAATACGATGGAAATCAGACCCGGAAAAACAGGGCTTAAGGGCGGCAACTAGCGATTCCACATCAGGCCCACGAACGGGCCGTGGTAGACTACTTCGCCGGCGTCGTCGAGTTGGCCGGGGCCGAGGCGAAGTTGATTGTTGTCGGACTGAATATTGTCGGCTGCCAGAGCCACGCCGTTCAGGAAGATGGCTTGATATCCCAATCGCAGCACCAGGCCGGGATGGAACTGAATGTTGTACGCGGCGGACAGGTCGCCCATCCAAGCGGTTCGTGCTCCGGCGGCAGCATTCGTCGGGAACGGCCCTGCCGGCACGGCAGCGACGGTTTGGGTGTAGAGCGAAGTTTGAGCGGCGTTGTTGTGGAGCATCACCCCTTTGGCATCGAACTCCAGCCAGGTATGTGCACTTTGCAGCCAGGCGATTTGAAAGCCGAGTTGGCCGCCCCACATATCGTTGTCGGTGCGAATGTTGAGATCGTTGACCGTGCCACCGCCAACCGATGATTCGCTATGCAACGCAAGCTGCTCGCGGGTGACCACATGCCGCGCTCCCAAGGTGAGCGAGACATCGAAGGGGCCGGGAGCGATGTCGAGCCAGTAACGGATGTTGGCTTCGGCGCTATTGAAGGCGCTGAACTCGCCGAGCGTCACGAAGTTGTTGCCGGCCAAACCGGGGATATCGAGAAAGTTCGACAGGATCGTGTTGATGCTGCCATCGCTTCCCAAGCCCGCGTTGGGATCGAGATTACGCGCCGAGCTATTCGTTTGAAAGCTGTACGTGCCGAAGTAGGTCCCTTCGATGCGGACGCAAGGTGAATAAACGTAGCCGATGGTCAGCTTCGAACCTGCATCGAACTGCCCTTGGAAATCGCCGGCAGTCAACAAGGTCGCGCCATTCAGTCGCGCGATGTCGACGCTGTGATTGATGTCGTAAGTCAGCGGAGCAAAATCGGCGATGGCATAAATACCATTTGGCCGGTGGGCGACAAAGGCTTCGACGCAGCTGTTGCTCGGCGGCGGACAGGCGCCGCAGTCACCGCTGTTGCACGCAGCTTGTTCGGTCTGAGCATAGGGGACGAACGGATCGAACTGCCACATCAGTGGATGTGGCCGGCAATTGCTCCAACGAGCCCAGTTGGGAAAGTCGAAATAAGGTTGCGCTACGGGGCGACCTTCGAGCTGCGCCGACGCGACCGAGTTCAGCACCAATGGCAGCACGACGGCGGCCAGGCAGAACAGCGATCGCAGGGCGTGTTGTCGGAATGCAAGCATGATGGCCTTCTCATCCAGCTGTTGCTGATAGCAGCTCTGGCGCTGGCAGGTAGCGCGTGGCGTTGCCCACGGCACAATCCGCAAGGGCGCTTCCACACCATTGCTTCGACCAATACAGGCGGAATCCTCAGCAACACCAGCACTTGGGGAAGAGTCTGCCAGGGTTCGCTAAGTTACCGCAAGTGTTTTGCTAGCGAGATGCGCGCGGAGCAATTCGGCGACGAAAGAGATATGTCGATGGATCAACATGAAGCAGCATTGGACACGCACTTTCGATCGTTGGAAGTGAGTGATTGAAGGTGGGGCGCAGCAAATCGAATTACTCTGCAGCGAAGGAGTGGGTAGTTGCTTACTCGCGCTGTGAGTGCGACGCGCGATGAATGCTTGATAGCTTTGCGGAGTGCTTTGTGCGGAATAACAATCTCCCGTGGCGCCAGCTGCGGCAAATTTCCTTCGATCGCCGCGGCGGCTCGGCGGGAGCCTCGCCCGCCTCGCCCTTCCAGGGAAAGCTTGTTGGATGCATCTACTCCGTCAGCAAGATCCGCATCTCGCCGTCATCACGCCGTTCCCATTCGCGGCGGACTTCACCGAGGCCGAAAGCGCACATTTCAAACCGATCGCTCAACTGCTGCAGCACTTCGTCAGGAGTGTCTTCGGTGCGATCGGTCTTGATGGTGCTGGCGATGTGATAGGCCTTTTTGCCTTGATGGAGGTAATCGACAAAGAAGTCCTTCTTGTCCGCCGAGCGGATTTCGCGAAGGGACTCGGGATAGACTCCGGTCCAGAAGAGTGTCACGTCGCCGATGTGGCGATGGACTTCGCGCTTGGCGAGGCCGATGCGGTTGTCGGCTTCGGCCAGCATGTCGACCACTTCGACCGCCGGGCGACCAGACAGATTGCGGATGCGGTGCAATGTTTCGGTGCGGATGAAGCGGATCAGCAACTCGCTGAGATAGTCGATCAGCGGTGGATCGGCGACGCCGAGTCGCGTTTGAAACGTTGACTCGCAGAGACCCGCAAAATACCGAGAGACTGTCGACCGGGGAGCGAACGCCGTCATGTGGAAACACCCTTTCCGTCGGCAATGCTGCCGCTGAGCTTCCGCACCAGCCTGTAGCTGGACGGCACTCGCGTGACGGAGAGGGTGGAACGATCGCCCGGTTTCGTTCCAGACGCCACGTGGGTCGTCCGCAGTCGGCGGTGCGCACGACTGTGAAACCTATATCCGAAACCTACTTCTCTAACTCTAATTTCGGCAGCTTTGAGCGGTCAAGGTCGAAAAATTCGGGCTGCAATGCTCAAAAAAATGCCAAAACTGCAGGATAGCGATAGCAAGCCGTGTGCCGGATTGCCCTGCACTTTTATTCTAGCGCGGCGAGGAGAGAAGTCACGTATTGTCCAACTTCTGTGAGCACTTCGCTGCGGTCGCGCGTCGCGGCTTCGGCCACGCGGCGAACGATCGCCGAGCCCACGATCAAGCCATCGGAAACCGGCTTGAGCAGCTTGACGTGATCGGCGTTACTGATGCCGAAGCCGATGCAAATCGGCAGTTTGGTTTGCGACTTGAGCCAGGCGACATTTTCGACCAGTTCGGCCGGCAGTTGCGTTCGTTCACCCGTGATGCCGGCGATCGAAACATAGTAGAGAAATCCACTGCTGGAATTGGCGATCCGCAGCGCTCGTTCGCGGGGCGTGGTCGGAGTGACTAGCTGGATCAGATTGAAATCAGCGGCTTGGCAGACGGCGGAAAACTTCTCGGCTTCGTCGACAAGCAGGTCGGGCACGATCGCGCCGCTGACGCCAGCGGATTTCGCATCCTGAACAAAACGTTCCAAACCGTAACGGTGAATGATTGCATAACTGATCATCGTCACTAGCGGCATCTTCACTTCTTTCGACACTTTGGCCAGCATCGCAAGAATGTCCTTGACCTTGATCTTGTGCTCGAGCGCGCGTGTGTAAGACGCCTGAATGACGGGGCCGTCGGCGATCGGGTCGCTATAGGGGACGCCGACCTCGCACATGGTGCAGCCACGGCGATCGAGCTCGCGAATCACGTCAGCCGTGAACTGCAAATCGGGATCGCCCGCCGTTACGAACGGCATGAGCGCCTTCTTGCCGGAGGTGCGGAGTTGAGCGAAGAGGGTATCGATGTTGGTCATGAGCAGGCGAGGGAAAGTCGAAGTGTGTGTACCGATGCGACGCGGAGATGAGGCATTATCCTCGCAACCGCGTGATCTCTGCCGCGTCCTTGTCGCCTCGGCCGCTGAGGCAGACGACCAGCGTTTGGTCAGGCTTCATCGTTGCCGCGTGTTTCATGGCAAACGAGATCGCATGCGAACTCTCGAGTGCGGGAAGAATTCCCTCGCATTGTGCGAGCGCATCGAAGCCGCGCAGTGCGTCGTCGTCTTCGCAGGCCGTATAGGTCACGCGGCCGGCGTCTTTCCAATAGCTGTGTTCCGGCCCAACGCCCGGATAATCGAGACCAGCGGAGATCGAATGCACATCACACGTCTGACCGTCTTCGTCTTGCATCACATAGCTAAGGCTGCCGTGCAAAATACCGGGAGTGCCGTAGCTCAGTGGCGACGCATGTTGGCCGGCCTTGGAACCGCGGCCGCCGGCTTCGACGCCGATCAACTTCACGCTGGCGTCACCGACAAATGGATAGAACATGCCCGCCGCATTGCTGCCGCCCCCGACGCAAGCTACCACACAATCGGGCAGACGGCCGATGCGTGTGAGCGATTGCGCTCGCGTCTCGCGGCCGATGACCGATTGAAAATCTCGCACGATGCGCGGAAACGGGTGCGGGCCAACGACGGAGCCCAGAATGTAATGGGTGGTATCGACCGACGACATCCAGTCGCGCATCGCTTCGTTGATCGCATCGCGGAGCGTTCGCGAACCGCTGGTCACCGGTCGCACTTCGGCGCCGAGCAACTTCATACTGTTCACGTTTGGAGCCTGGCGCCGAATGTCTTCTTCGCCCATATACACGACGCAGGGAATGCCGAAGTGAGCACAAGCGGTGGCCGTTGCGACACCGTGCTGCCCGGCGCCGGTTTCTGCAATCACCCGCTTCTTCTTCATCCGCAGCGTGAGCAACGCCTGGCCCAGCGTGTTGTTGATCTTGTGCGCGCCGGTGTGGTTCAGGTCTTCGCGCTTCAGCCAGATTTGAGCCCCCTTGCAGCGCTCGGTCAGTCGCTTTGCAAAATACAACGGCGACGGCCGGCCGACGAAGTTCTGAAACAAGTCGTCCAGTTCCGCTTGAAACTGCGGGTCTTGTTGAGCCTTGGCATATTCGGCCGTCAATTCATCGAGGGCTCGGGTCAACGTCTCGGGCACATAACGCCCGCCAAACGAACCAAACCGCCCCGCGGCATCGGGAACAGACTGCAAAGTGGAAGCGTTACTCATGGGGAAAATTGCGGAAGGCGGAGCGGAGGCAAACCTTAATTGTCGTTACCGAGGCACCGGGTGACAAGGTGACGAACGACGTTGAATGCGAAATGGGGAGTGCGGAATGCGCGGTGAAAATTGCGAAGCAACGAGCTTTTCTCTCCGTTCCCCATTCGCCAATCCGCATTCCGCACTCTCCTGCGATAGAATGCAACGATCTTCACATTCTCTCACCTCAGCCAATCGCCCATGCCTGAACTGCCAGAAGTCGAAACGATGCGCCGCGGCATCTTGGGCATTGTTGGGGGCAAGATAAAAAACGCGACCCCCCTCCCCTGCCCTCGCAAGCCGATTCGATTGGAGCCTGCCGCCGATGAACTGGCTGCGGCGATCACGGGGAAGAAAGTGCTCGCCGTCGATCGCCTCGGTAAACGCGTGGTCGTGCGAATTGCTGGCGATCAATCGTTGGTGTTCGAACCGCGAATGACGGGCCTGGTGTTGCTGGCCGATCCGCCCTCCGAGGTGCATCTGCGCTTTCGTTTGGATCTGACCGGCTGCGCCGTGAAGTCGATTTTCTATTGGGACCGCCGGGGCCTTGGTAGCGTGCGGTTATTAAGTAATGATCGACTGGCAGCAGAGCTCAGCAGCAACAAACTTGGTCCCGATGCGCTCGTCATTTCCGCCGCACAATTACAGGAACGTCTCGGCAACAGTCAGCGAGCCATTAAGGTGGCCTTGCTCGATCAAAAGGCGGTCGCCGGCGTCGGCAATCTGTATGCTTCCGAAATTCTGCACCTCGCCGGTATTCATCCGGGCAAGGCCTGCAAAAAACTAAAAGCCGCCGATTGGCAAGCGATTCATTTGCGGCTCTTGGAAGTGTTGCAACTGGCGATCGAGCACGAAGGCTCGACGCTTTCGGACGGCACTTACCGCAATGCGCTCAATCAGGCCGGCGGGTACCAGAATCAGCATCGCGTGTACGACCGTGAGGGAGAAGTTTGCCGCTTGTGTGCGAAGCAGGCAATTGTCCGCATTGTCCAGGCCCAGCGAGCGACGTTTTTTTGCCCGAATTGCCAACGTGGGCGACTGCCGAAAGAATAGGTCGAGCCGACGGTTACCACTGCTTTGCCGGCCTACCAGAAACAGCCTTTCTCGCGGACAATCAACCGCTGGTCTCTAGTCCCCCGAATCCAGCCTCTTCCTCTGCATGTCACTCAACGAAATTCTCGCGGCGATTCCTCATCGCCCGCCGATGCTGCTGATCGACGAGATCGTCAAGCGTGCGCCCGGCCAGGTCATTTGCCGTAAAACGTTTCGCGCGGACGAGTTCTTTTTTCAAGGGCATTATCCGGGCGAGCCGGTCGTCCCCGGAGTGATCCTGTGCGAAGCGGCAATGCAGACCGGCGCAGTGCTGATCAGTGATCCCTCGCGGCAAGGCGTTTACATGCCGCTCGTCGGCCGGCTGAACGACGTGAAGTTCAAGAAGATCATTCGCCCCGGCGACACGGTCGAAATCGAAGCCAATCACGACGACACGGTGAGTGACGCCTACTTTCTTTCGAGCAAAATCACGCACGAAGGCAAAACCGTTTGCACGCTTAGCTACGTCGTCAAATTAACTCTCAAACAATAGTTCAATCGATTTTCATCCATGCCCCAAAAACATCTCTATCTGAAAAAGGCCAGCAATGAGCTGATCAGCCATTGCACGTGCGACGACGCGCCGATTACATTCCCACCGCAAATGGATTGCCCTTGGTGTGGCTGCGGCTGGTTGTTCTGCTGCGCGAACTGCCGCAAGGCATTCACGTTTGCAGTCGCCGTCGAAATGGATGAATCCTGGGAAGCCACCGCGCTGCGCGACTTGAAAAATCGCGGCAAGGATTTCAAACCGACGGAAGACGATGTCGCCGATTGGGTTGAGGCGATGCAGGAACTGTGCAGCGAAATCGAAGTGGGCGAAGAGTACGTCTATCTCGACGGCTGGTTCATTCCGCGCGACACCGACGAGATCACAATCGAAGGCATGCACTCGTATCACGAACTGACTTGCGTGCCGCAGGTGGTCGCTCTGAAGGACAAGAAGATCATCGAAGAAGTCCTCGGCAACCAAGATTATTGGGCCGAAAACGAAGTCCCCCAGGACGAAGACGAGCACGATGACTTTGAAGACGACGGCGAAGAATACGAAGATGACGATGAGGATCGGTAATGCCGGAGCAAGTGAACGATTTTCTGAACCTCAACGGCAAACGCTTTCTCGTCTTTGGCGTGGCCAATAAGAAAAGTGTGGCCTGGCAAGTTGCCAGCGGCCTGGAAAGCTGCGGCGCGATCGTCACTTATGTGGTGCGGAGTGAAGAGCGTCGCGAAAGTGTGAAGAAGTTGCTTGCTGGACGAACCGTCTTGGTTTGCGACGTTGAATTCGAAGAGCAAATTCAGAAGCTGCGCGATGATCTGACTGCCGCTGGCGAAAAGTTCGACGGACTTTTGCATTCGATCGCCTTTGCTGATTACAGCGACGGCATGAAGCCCTTTCATGAAACGCCGAAACGGGCGTTCTTGCGGGCGATGGATATTTCCTGCTACTCGCTGATGGCACTCAGCAACGCTTTGAAGGACCTGCTCACGCCGACCGCGAGTGTCGTGACCGTTTCCATTTCAACCACTCGGATGGCCAGCGAAAATTACGGCTACATGGCGCCGATTAAAGCGGCGCTTGAGTCGTCGCTGGCGTTCTTGGCGAAGTCGTTCAGCCGATTTTCGCAGGTGCGCTTCAATGCAGTGGGGCCTTCCCTGCTGAAGACGAGTGCGTCGGCGGGCATCCCAGGCTACATCGATTCGTATTTGTATGCCGAGCAGATCATTCCCCGCAAAGAGGCCTTGCAAACCGAAGAAGCCGCTAGCGTGGCCGTGTTTTTGCTCAGCCCGCGGTCGTCTGGCATTCAGGCTCAGAATTTGATCGTCGATGCCGGCATGAGCATCAATTATTTCGACGCCGACGTGATTCAACGAGTGATGAAGCAACCATGAAAATTCAACCTTTTCTCGAACATCACGGCATCGCGCGCAATCCTTTTGCCGAGGAAGATGCCCAGACCGATCCGGTCTTCAAAGAGCATTGCATCGACAGCACGTACCATCCCACCTGGGACAAGGTCTACGGCGATCCGCATGAGCCGGCGAGCTCGATCGTCTTCGGCGAGAAGGGCTCCGGGAAAACGGCGATGCGGCTGCAACTCGCGCGGCATCTGGAAGCCTTCAACGATCAATCGCCGGTGAAGCGTCTGTTCGTCGTGCATTACGACGACTTCAATCCGTTTCTCGACCGCTTCCGCGATCGCCTTGGCAGCCGCAATCGGCGGCCTGATAAGGTGCTGCAGAACTGGAAACTCTGGGATCACATGGATGCAATCCTCACGCTCAGCATCACCGGCCTGGTCGATCGCATTTTGGAAACGCGGCAACCCAGCACCAGCGTCATCTGCAAAATCGAGCAAAGCAAAGTTGATCAACTCGACCGACATCAAGCGCGCGACCTGTTAGTGCTCACAGCCTGTTATGACCAGGCCACCGCGGAGAATTTCAAAGATCGCTGGAACCGATTGCGGAAGCGGTTAAAGTTCAATACTTGGAAGAGCTATTGGCAACTCGCGGCCGGCTGGACGGCGATGATCGGCATGATCGCGCTCTTCGCGGGCATTTATTTCAATGGTGGCATCGATTGGCTGCCGCCGTGGTGGGTTTGCCTGCCGTTGATTCTGGTCGGTTGGGTCCCCTGGCTCGTCAAAGCGTGGAAGAACTTTTGGCTTTCCCGTGGCATTCTCAGTCGCATGCGGGTCGGCATCCGTCAAACGAGCGACTTGCGAAAAGTATTCATGCAGTTCACGCCAGCGGAACTCGCTTCGCAGCCACTGCCGAATAAGGACAGCACTGACGATCGCTACGAACTGCTGATGAAGCTGCAAGCGATTCTGCAAACGCTTGGTTATCCGGGAATTGTCGTGCTGGTTGATCGCGTTGATGAACCGCACTTAATCAATGGCCAGGCCGAACTGATGAAAGCGCTGGTTTGGCCCGTGCTCGACAACAAGTTTCTCAAGCACCCGGGGCTTGGCATCAAGCTGATGTTGCCGATCGAACTGTGGCGATTCACCGAACGCGAAGAGCGCGACTTCTATCAGCGTGCCCGGCTCGATAAGCAGAACGTGATTCCCTCATTCGAATGGACCGGGGAAGCACTCTATGACGTCGCCAATGCCCGCGTGCAGGCTTGTGCGCTCGATGGCACGAAGACACCCAATTTGAAATCGCTCTTCGAGCCCAGCATCACAGAACAGCGTTTAATCGAATCGTTCCGCAGCCTGCGCGTACCGCGGCGGCTCTTCAAGTTTCTTTACAAGCTGCTGGTCTCGCATTGCAATGCCCACACCGATGAAACACCGGCGTGGCAGGTTAGTAGTTCGCGATTTGAATCGGAGTTGGCGCTGACCCTGCGCGATCAGGATGCGTTTGATCGGGGCGTTGGGGCGGGATAGAAGGAGCCCCGCACGTAGTAAGGGGAATGGACTTTCCATTTGAAGACTCACTCGCAGTTCAGCCCTCACCCCAACCCTCTCCCCGGAGTACCGAGGAGAGGGAGTGAGATGAAGCCTACGGCTTCAAAACTATTTTGCCACACAGCGTATTACTCTTCCGCAGCGTGTTCTCTTCCTGCAAACGGTGAGCTTCGGCCGCTTGAGACAGTGGCAGCACTTTGCCGATGTGGGCTTTCAGCATGCCGTTGGCGAGCCAGCGGTTGATGTCGCCGGCGCAGACGCGTTGTTCGGCTGGTGATGCTTTGAACATAACAAAGCCGAGGAGTGAACAACCCTTGACGTAGAACGGGCCGACCGGGAATGTTGGTTTCGCATCGCGGCCGGCCATCAGGATGATGCGGCCCCGTTCGGCGAGCAGCGGCACGAGCTTTTCGAATTCAGGTTCGCGCACGGTTTCCCAATAGACATTCACGCCACCCGGTGAGAACTTCTGCACGGCAGCTGCGATGTCATCGGTTTTATAGTTGAGGACCAAATCAGCACCGAGCGCTTTCACAGCGGCAACTTTCTCGGCACTTCCGGCGGTGGCGATCACTTTCGCACCGGTTGCTTTCGCCATTTGCACCACGACGGAACCAACGCCGCCGGAACCGCCGTTCACGAAGATCGTTTCGCCCGCATTCAGTTGGGCCCGTTGAAAGAGACCGAGATGTGCAGTGATGCCGACGAGCGCGCTCGCCGCGGCGGCTTCGTCGGTGACTTCATTCGGTGTCGGATAGAGCAAGTCTGCATCAACGGCAGCGAACTCAGCAAAGCAGCCCTGCCGTCCCATCAAGCCTTGGTTACTTCCCCACACGCGGTCACCAATTTTCAAGTCTTTCACATCCGCGCCGATCTGCACGACTTCACCGGCGAAGTCAGCGCCGATGATGAACTGTTTCGGCAGCGGCCAATAGTTGGCGCCGTTGCGGATGTAGGTGTCGATCGGGTTCACCGCGACCGCGCGGATTTTCACTAGCGCCTGGCCGGGGCCGATTTGAGGCTCTGGCAATTCGCCGTACTTGATGACTTCGGGCGGGCCCGTTTGTTCGATATAGGCAGCCTTCATGGTGAAATCTCCTTTTGAGCTGAGAGCGTCGTGCAAATTTGCTACTCGCGAATTTACGAGATTTGTCGACCCTTCACTACCGCCTGCAGAATCGATTCAGCCGTCTTAATCCGGCCGGTTGGACTGGTTGCGATGGGCTTGGTGATATGCGGCCGTCCGCTCGATCGACCCCTGTGGCCTAGAGTTCAGAGAACATTCCTTCTTGAAGTTGAAAGTTTCACATGACGGCTGTCGCTACTCCTCCTGCATCTGCTGCGGGTAATTTGCTGGCTTCCATTCTTTCGGAAGAAAGTTTTCGCCCCGCCGAGCCGCGAAAGATTGAAGAAACCGGACTGACCGCGGCGCTGGTCGAAACGCTGATCCTCAAGTATCTGGCGCTGCTCGGTTCGGCGAGCGGCCGGCAAGTGGCCGAGCAGGTTTGCATCAACTACCTGATTTTGGAGCCGATTTTTAATTCGTTGCGGCAGCGGCAATTGATCATCCACGGCGGCAGCGCCCAGTTGAACGACTATATCTACACGCTCACCGATCAAGGCCGCGCGCGAGCCAAAGCGGCCATGGAGCAGAATGCCTACACCGGCGCCGCGCCGGTGCCGCTCGATGATTACATCGTCTCGGTCGAAGCCCAAACCATTCGCGCCGAAGCGCCGCAGAAACGGCAACTGCAAAAAGCGTTCGCCGACATCACCGTTGAACAGCAGATGCTTGATATGCTGGGCCCAGCGGTAAACAGCGGCGCCGGTTTGTTCTTGTATGGCGCGCCAGGTAACGGCAAGACAACGCTCGCCAAGCGGATCACAGCCTGTTACGGGCAGACAATTTGGATTCCCCGCGCTATCACCGAAGATGGACAATACATCAAGCTGTTCGATGCGGCGTTTCACGAGCCGATCGATCAAGCGGGCAGTTCGCTGCTCAAATCAGCCGACTACGATCGCCGCTGGGTCAAGATTCGCCGGCCGACGGTCATCGTCGGCGGTGAGTTGACAATGGATGCACTCGAAATTCGTCACGATCCCGTGAGCAACGTCAGCGAAGCCTCGCTGCAGATGAAGAGCAACTGCGGCAGCTTGCTGATCGACGACTTCGGGCGGCAGCGGATGGCTCCGGTTGAGTTGCTCAACCGCTGGATCGTGCCACTCGAAAATCGCTTCGACTTCCTCACACTGGCGACGGGTAAAAAGATTCAAGTGCCGTTCGAGCAGTTGATCATTTTCAGCACGAACTTACAGCCGAAAGATCTGGCTGACGAAGCGTTTCTCCGCCGAATTCCCTACAAGATTGAAGTGAAGGATCCAGGCCGCGAAGAATTCCACCTGTTGTTCAAAATCTGCTGCAAAGGTTTGAACTGCGAGTTCAAACCGGAAGTGGTCGATCATTTGATCGAAAAGCATTACAAGCCGGCCCGCCGGCCGCTCCGTCGTTGTCAGCCGCGCGACTTGCTCAATCAGGTGCGCAACTTTTGCGTCTACAACGCGCTGCCGGTCGAAATGAAGCCGGAGTATTTCGATCGCGTCGTGCCGAGCTACTTCACGGTGGTCTCGGGCACATGAATGCCTGAGGCTCCGCTAGGCCGACATTGCAGGTGCAGGGAGCGGCGAAATCGTCCGCGCCGGTGGATCGCTGGCGGGAAATGATTCTTCGGACGCTTCTTGCACAATGTCGCCGGTTCCCGAAGGATCGGGCATCGCGTGGGCGTCGAGAAATTCTCGTTCGGCGGCCAGCCAAAACTCCGATCCGTCCCCAGCGGGATAGCCAGCCGCCTGCCATTTGTAGTAGGCACTTTCACGAATGTGCGCGAGTGCATCTTGTTCAACCACCGACGTTTCGATATTGAAATCTGGCGGCGTTGGTGTTTCTGCGGGCAAGACGGTCGCTTTTTTGCCGTGGCTCGATCGTTTCATATGCTATCATCCTCTCTCTTCGTGCAGCTGAACAGGAAGGCATTTCGCGGCCAACATATTCTTTCCGCCGCGGACTGCCGCTAAATTGTTCGCAAAGTCGGTTCAGCAGGCAACGCACATTCGCGGCTGGCGAACAGTGAATAAACGGCAAATATTTCGGTACACAAAGTGCAGGAATGGGCACCCGAGCACGTAGAGCAAATAGCAACTTGATTTCCCTCTCTTTCTTATCAGGAGTCTTTCATGCTCGTTCAGATCAAGACCGACAATCACATTGATGGTGGTTCCCGTTTGCAAGAATGGGTTCGGGCCGAGGTCGAAGGTGCGCTGCAGCGGTTTTCGCCGCAACTGACTCGCTCCGAAGTCTTTCTGTCCGATCTCAATAGCCATAAGACGGCCGAAGGTGACAAGCAATGTACGCTCGAAGTACGCGTCGCTGGTTTTGACCCACTGGCCGTTACTAAGGTTGCCAATTCCCTCGAAGCGGCTCTCGACGCCGCGTTGGATGCGATCGTTTTGACACTCGACGGGCGCATCGAAAAGCAACAAGCGAAGAAAGGCCGCACACCGATGGGCGGTGTACCAGAGTAATCCACTTGCGACGCGGTATTCACTTACGCGGCTGCCGTTCTCAATCAAGGCGGCCGCGCGGCGCCCTCCGGAAGAGGACGATCTAGTAGTTTCTCCTTGCGCACCGGCCTATATTGAGTGCGCCAGAGTTCAATCAGTAGAGCTGGATTGGTTCGGCTCGCACTCATTCGCTCGCAAGGAGTTTGATATGACTGACTCGCGTTCCTGTCGCAACCCCGCTCCTCGGGCGTGCCCCGAGTGTGATTCGCCGCCTCTGGCTCGGCGTGATTTCTTGCGCGTGACGAGTGCAAGTGTCGCTGCTGCCGCGCTCGCTGGACATCCGCTGCTTGCCGATGACAAACCGGCCAGCAGTAAAGAAACTCCCGAAACTTTGGTCAAGAAGCTCTTCGAATCGATGAGCAAGGATCAGCGGAAAGAAGTTTGCTTTCCGTGGGATCACAAGGATGAGAAGCTCGGCTTGCTCCGCACGCGCATCTCGAACAACTGGCACATCACTTCGCCCACGATCATCGGCAGCGACTACTACACCAAAGATCAGCAAGAAATGGTGCGCGCGATCTACGAAGGGATCATCAGTTCCGATTGGCACAAAAAAGTCGACAAGCAGCTTCAGGACGACAACGGCGGTAAGAGTTGGGGAACGAGCCAAAATATTGCGATCTTTGGCGAACCGGGCACCGGCAAGTTCGAACTCGTAATGACTGGCCGTCACATGACGATTCGCTGCGACGGCAACAGCACTGAGCACATGGCCTTCGGCGGACCGATTTTCTACGGTCACGCGGCGAGCGGATTTAACGAAAAGCCTGGTCACCCTGGCAACGTGTATTGGGAACAAGCACTCGAAGCCAATAAGGTCTACGAGATGCTCGACGGCAAGCAACGGGCCAAGGCCGAAGTCTCCAAGACCTGGCCCGAGAGTCAGGTGCAGTTGCAAGGCGACAAGGGAACGTTCGCTGGTATCCCCGTAGCCGATATGAGTTCCGATCAGAAGGAAGCGATGCAAAAAGTGTTGCAGAAGCTGATTGAACCCTACCGCCAAAGCGATCGGGATGAAGTGCTTGCCTGCTTGAAGATGCAGGGTGGTCTCGACAAGTGCTCGTTGGCGTTCTTTACCGACCACGACCTGGGCAACGATAAAGTCTGGGACAACTGGCGGCTGGAAGGGCCGGCATTTGTGTGGAATTTCCGCAGCGTGCCGCACGTGCATTGCTGGGTGAACATCGCCGATAGTGCTGATGTGAAACTCAACGCTTAGTTTTTGAGATATCGGACAACCTCGCCCCGGTATTCCGGGGAGAGGGTTGGGGAGAGGGGCTGCCCCGGAAAAGACTTCATTCATTCGGCAACACGCCTCTCATGAGTTCCCATCATGCTCACCCGCCGCGAAGTTCTTCAATCCGTGACTGCAGCGGGTGGTTTCGCAGCGTTCGGTAGTTTGACTGCCGCTGAACAGCAAACCTGGAAGAATGGCGTCGTCGCCACCGTTCAGCCCCTGGCCACTGCTGCGGGGATCGAGGCGTTTCGGCGTGGCGGCAACGCGGTCGATGCCGCCATTGCAGCAGCGGTGACTTTAGGTGTCGTTGATCAGCACAATTCCGGACTCGGCGGCGGCTGCTTCGTGCTGATCCGCCAGGCCAACGGTAAATTTCTGGCGATCGACGGCCGCGAAACCGCTCCAGCCAAAGCCTCGCGAAATATGTACCTGCGTGAGGGCAAGGTGCAGGCTGAACTGAGTCAAACCGGTCCGCTCGCGGTGGCAACTCCAGGTGCGCTTGCAGCCTATGAACTCGCACAGCGTCAAGCAGGCAAACTGAAGCTGGCCGCCGTCATCGGCCCTGCTGCGGAGTTGGCGGAACATGGTTTCGCGCTCGATCGTAATTATGCCCGCAAGTTGAAATCCACCGCGGCGAAACTGAAGCTCTTCCCCGGCTCTGCGGCGGCACTTCTTAAGAGTGATGGATCGCCGTACGTTGCCGGCGAAGTTCTGAAGCAGGCCGACTTGGCGAACACGTATCGACAGATTGCCGCGAGAGGTAGCGATTGGTTTTACCGCGGCGAGTTTGCGACTCGCATTGCGGATTGGATGAAATCAAATGCGGGACTGCTGACTGTTGCAGATTTTGCCGCGTACAAGCCGATCGTTCGCCAACCACTGGAAACCACTTACCGCGAATGGCAGATCGTCGGTTTTCCGCCGCCAAGTTCTGGTGGCGTGCATGTCGCGCAGATGCTGAACATGCTGGAGCAATTCAAACCCGCCTCTCTGCATCAAAAAGCGGACGGCACCTGCGAGCATCTACTCGCCGAGGTAATGAAACTCGCTTTCGCGGATCGAGCCCATTGGCTCGGAGATTCTGACTTCGCCAAGGTGCCGCGGGGCTTGATCGAAAAGGAATACGCCCGCGCACTGGCAGCTAAGATTGATTTGGAGCAGGCTGCCAAAGTGGAGACCTACGGCCGACCGCCCCGCGCGGCCGAAAATGTATTCACGCAGGAAAAGCACAATCCTGCGGCCAAACATACGACGCACATCGCTGCGGCCGATGCGGAAGGAAATTGGGTTGCCATTACTGCCACGGTGAACACAACCTTTGGTTCAAAGGTCATTGTTCCTGGCACCGGCCTCGTGCTGAACAACGAGATGGACGACTTCTCGATCAGTCCAGGACAGCCGAATGCATTCGGCCTGATCGGCGCCGAAGCAAATGCGGTGGAACCGGGTAAGCGGCCTCTTTCGAGCATGAGTCCGACCATTGTTCTGAAAGACAAGCAACCGGTACTCGCCGTCGGCGCCGCGGGTGGTCCCACGATCATCACACAGGTACTGCAAGTGCTGGTGCGGGTGCTGGATCTTCAGCAACCGCTGGCTGCGGCGGTGGCAGCGCCCCGGGTACATCATCAATGGCGGCCGGATGAATTGCGGGTCGAGGATTCGCTACCCGCCGAAACCCGTGCGGCCTTGCGCGACCGCGGTCACCAATTGGAAGTGACCGCCGGCATCGGTGTTTGTCAGGCAGTTGGCGCGGATCCTGCGACCGGACAGTTCATCGGTGTGCACGATCCGCGCGTGCCGGGTTCTGCCGCTGGCTTTTAGATGGTTGGAGTCCCGGCATTAGCCGGCGATTTCTTCGGCAACCGCATTCCGCCGGCTGAAGCCGGGACTCCAACGCAATTGCCCAGCCTGCTAAAATGCCCGCATGGGATATCAGGAACGCGATTACTATCGGGACGACGAAAACAACGATCCGCTCGGGATTCGCTCGCTGTCGATGACGACCAAGATCATTATCGTCACGGCTATCGTCTATCTCGTCGACATGTTCTTTGGTGGCGAGAACCACACCGTCACGCGACAATTGGGCCTGCACGCCGATTGGTGGGTCAACCCGTGGAATTTCTATCAACTGCTGACGCACGGCTTTACGCATGACTGGCGAAACATTCAGCACATTTTGTTCAACATGCTGGGCCTGTGGTTTTTTGGCCAGATGCTTGAGGAACGTTGGGGCGGCCTCGGCTTGCTGAGGTATTATTTGGTGTCCATTGTCTTCTGCGGTCTGGTCTGGTCGGCCCGTCATTTTTTCCTGATTGGCGATGAGCGTGGCTGGTGTGTCGGCGCCTCGGGCGGTGTAACGGCCGTCATCATTCTGTTTTGCTTGTATTATCCCCAAGCCCGTATCCTGATGATGTTCTTCCCGATGCCGGCGTGGGCAGCGGGGTTGTTAATCGTCTTGATGAACCTCGCCGGCATTGACTTTAAAACAGAGGCCAACGCGCCGCGGTCGGCTTTCGATGCTCACCTGGCGGGTGCGGTGTTCGCCTTGGCCGTCTGGGGCCTCAAAATCGACTTCGGTCGCATGCGCTGGTTCAACATTCCCGGCGGCTGGCTACGCAAGGTGAAAGGCTGGTTCAAATCACGGCCCGACTTGCGCGTTCATTCGGAAGCTGCCTATCGTGATGAGGATGACGATCTCGAGGCCGAAGGAGATCGCATCCTGGCAAAAATTTCGACGCAGGGCGACGCCAGCCTCACCGCCAAGGAACGCCGCACGCTGGAACAATACAGCCGACTGATGCGCGACAAGCGAAAGTAAGTCAACGCTGACTCCCACTCCGCTGTACACTGTACACAGGGGAGAGGGTATTTCTTCAGCCATAGAACCGCTGGATCGGCGCTGAGTACAGCAAGGATCCGGCCTTCGATTTACTCCTAATTCTTCCGATCGCCGCCTGCCGCTCGCATCCGTTCGAACATCGCTTTCAACTCACTCTCGTCGAGTTGACCATCACTGTTGCTGTCGAGGCGATCGAAGTTCTCTTTGAGCCGATCCGGCGCTTCTTCTTTGCTGATCTTCTTGTCGCCGTTTTTGTCAGCCTCTTTCAGCCGCGCGAGGAATTGTTCGGCAAATGCACCACCACCTGGACGAGCTGTGGGCGTTGCTTCGGCGGGGCGACCTTCGGGACGCATGCCCGGCGGCGGACCGATTTCGTCACGCGACAATTTCCCATCGCCGTTCTTGTCGAGCTTAGCCAAAGCCTTGGTTGCATCGGCAATTTCGCTCGCCGAAAGTTCGCCGTCCCCGTCGGCATCGAGTGCTCGAACAACGGCCATAAAAGGCCCCGGACCGGGCCGCCCTTCGGGTGCTCCAGCCGGCGCACCTTCGGGACGACGACCGCCGAAGAACTGTGCTACCTTTTCAAATTCAGCGAGATCCACCGCGCCGTCGCTGTTGCCATCGACGCGGCCGATGTTCTCTTTCATTCGCTCGGGAATTTCATCCTTTTCGATCTTGCCATTGCTGTCTTTGTCGAGCCGTTCGAAGATCGCTTTCGGCGCGATGTTGGCAAAGCCGCCCGGCGGCCCCGCGGCTGGACGGCCAGCCTCCGCTTGCGGCGCCGCCTTCTTCAATCCGGCGACGAGCTCGTCTTTGCTGAGTTTCTTATCGCCGTTGGCATCGCCGACGCGGAGCAGCCGTTCGAAGATCGATTGCTTGTCGTCGGGCACTTCATCGCTGGTCACCACACCGTCTTTGTTGGCGTCGAGTTTGTCGAACAATTCGGCTTCCTGTCCCCATACTGCCGGCGAAATGCCGACGGCCGCAATCGACGCGGCGAAACCCAAAAGGTACTTACGCATGTCTGAACTCCGGTAAACGAGGCTGTGCATCCAACCAACTTAACCCGCTGCTGGCAGAATGGTTCCGCCGCGCATCATATCCGCCCAATTTCGCCAGGTCGCCTGTTTGCATCGATCTTGTTGAGATTTTCACCTCCGGCTAAACTTCCTGCCGGTCGGGCGTTCCGCGCGCTCCGTTGCCAGCTTGGGCAACCAGAGATTTTGGCAATCTCTGCCGAACCCGCGGAATCTGACCGGCGTACATAGGATTGAAACGGCCCCTGCCCCTGCAGTTCTGTGAGAACGCAGCACAAAAGGCACAGCCGTTCAGGAAGCTTGCATTCGCTACAGGAGGTTTGCGAAATAAAGATCGAAGGGCTGTCGCGCCCGCGCCGATAATCTTGGGGTGTAATAACGTGCTAGCGTTCGCCAAGTCTCATCAAGACATGGATTGGCTCCCCGACACGGAAAGTGCGACGCCTGCTGATCCGAAGTGACGTAGTTGGGGATTCTGCCGCCGCCGTTCAGCACTCGCTGGACCACGCAGCAACTGTTCAATGATCTGAACAGCCCGTGTTTCTCCCAACCGTCGAAAACCCAGCGCAGGAACATTTTGTGGCCGGAAAACCTCGTCGACCCGTCCGGGAATCAAACTCGGGATCCAGCCGGCCACTTGAGGGAGAAAACACAATGTATATTTATGGTAGCTCGCACGTTCACTCGGCCCAGCCGATCGCCGCCCCGCACAAATTCGGCGGCGTGCAATCCACCCAGGCGCCGCAAGCCCGCGGCTTGTCCGGAGTCGACCAATTGGACATTTCGCCCGAAGCCGAAATGCTCAGCCAGGTGCATAACCTGCCCGAAGTCCGCCAGGACCGCGTGGCCGAACTCCGCGCCCAAATCAAGAACGGCACCTACGACACCGACGCCAAGTTGGAAGTCGCCCTCAGCCGACTCCTCGACGAAATCGGTTAGTCCGCTGACGTTGGAAGGGCGAGGCCCCCGCCAAGCCGGCCCAGGTCACATAGCTCGAAGCCATGCTTCTTCGGCCCGTTGCAGTTCGGCCTTCCATTCGGGATCGCGATTGGCGGCCTTTGTAACCGCACTCCGATCGACACCCAGATAAGCGGCAGCCCGCGAAAATCCCAACGAGAGCAGTTGGCACAGCTGCTCGAGCCGTTCGGGCGTGAGAATCGCGGGCCGACCTCGCAACTTGATCGGCGCCGCGGGCGGTGAGGCCAGCGCTGCTCGCTCGGTAGATTCGGCGGCGACTACCGGTTTCCCTTGAGGCCCATTTTCACAGGCCTGATTTCCATCCTGTTTGTTGAATAATTCGACGCTTTGCGCAGGGGGCGACCAGCGCCGTTCCCGGCAAATTCGAGGGTTCTGGGGCCGTGAGAGGCTCGATTTTTTCAACACGTGACCTGTTTTGCGCACCGGCGGAAAATCCACCATTAATGACGATTGGCTGTTTTTCTCCTGTCAACCTACGATCGACTTTTGCAGCACCCATGACGTTTCTCTCTGACAAGGAACCTCTTGTGCATGCACCGCATTGCCAACGGGCATTGCCCCCTCTGCCTGCGGTCATCTACCGAAGCCATTTCGTATTTTGTAACCGTTCACGGCCTGGCGTGAATTGCTCTTCGCGCCGAGGCGAAAATTGGCGAAACCGTCGGCATGACGTCGCCGCCAATCATGCCCGAGCAGTTGTCCGCTTTGCGGCCTGAGCTGCGGATCGTTGTCCAGGCGATCGTCGAGCATTATGAGGCGGCGGGGTGCCACCTTACGCCGTTACCCCTTTTTCGATGGCGTAGCGAACGATGCGGGCATTCAG